>NZ_JBIATP010000001.1:0-167335 GCF_042891915.1 Streptomyces sp. NPDC001848
CACCCCCCAGGTCATCCGTTCGACAGGGGGGAACAGCCATGCCGGGCCCGGAGGCCAGCGGCCCTCTTGCAGGACCGCGAAGAACATAACGGGGGCGGCCGGGCGGCCGTTCCGGGGCGCGGGGACGGTGGCCACCCGCCCGACTTCTTCGAGCGGGTGGCGATGCGCGCCCACCGCAGCTACCCGAAGGCACAGTACGAGGCGCGCTGTGTGATCGAGGTCGCCGACGAGGCGACCGAGGGAGCCCTGAGCCGGCAGATCCGGCCCGCCCTCGACTCCCCATCGGCATCCGTCCTGTTCGCGGGCAGCTCGGGCTGAGGGCGAGGCCCGAGAAACCGACGACCGACAACCGACAACCGACAACCGAGGAGCGAGGACCGAGGACCGAGAAGCGAGGACCGAGGAGCGAGAACCGAGAAACGAGAAACGAGAAACGAGAAACGAGAAGCGAGCAGCGAGAAGCGAGGACCGAGAAACGAGAAGCGAGGACCGAGCACCGAGAAACGAGAACCGAGAAACGAGAAGCGAGCAGCGAGAAGCGAGGACCGAGAAGCGAGAACCGAGAAACGAGAAGCGAGAAGCGAGCAGCGAGCAGCGAGAACCGAGAAACGAGAAGCGAGGACCGAGCACCGAGAAACGAGAAGCGAGAAGCGAGGAGCGAGGAGCGAGGAGCGAGGAGCGAGGACCGAGGAGCGAGGACCGAGTGCCGAGGACCGAGTGCCGAGTGCCGAGAACGACCAGACCCGAGGCCGCCGCCCCGGAGCCCCGCTCCCGGGCTCGCTCGTGTCGGAAGCCGGGGCCGGCTCAGGCCCCGCACGGCTCGGTCCGGGCATATGGGGACACACACACCCGTGGGCGTTCGGCCTGCGTCATCGCGTGGGCACAGAGCGAGTTGGCCCTTCCGCCTCACAGGCACTCATGTGAAACTGTCGTCCCGTCCGCAGTGTGGACCACCCTCCGCACCGTCCGTCCCCCACGAGAAGTGCGCCCGTGCGTGATCTTCCCCTGCCGCTCGCCCTCACCGCGCGGCTGAGTCCGGTCCTCGTGCTCGCCTGTGCGGGCTGGGCGTTGACCGCCGGTCCGGCCGCCTCCTCGGCCACCGAGCACAAGTCGTCGCAGCGGAGCCAGGACGCCCGGAGCCCCCAGGACGCGGGGACCGCCTCCGCTGCCGGGCCGTCGGCCGCGGCGAAGGCGTACACCACCGCACCCGCACCATGCGCGGCCCTGTCCGGAAATACGATCACGTCGCTGGTCCCGGGCGCCAAGACGGCGGGCAAGGAGATCCCCTCCACGGACCGTTCGGTGCGCCGCACCTGCTCCTGGAACGCGCTCAAGGGCTACGACTACCGCTGGCTCGACGTCACCTTCGAGATCATGGACTCGCAGGCGCAGGCGCAGAAGTCGTACACCGAGCGGACCACGGACAAGAGCGGCGGCGGCGCGGTCCCGGGTCTCGGCGAGACGGCGTACTCGGTCGTGAACCTCACCACCGAGGACAAGCAGCAGACCCGCGAGGGGCTGGTGCTGGTACGCGTGTCCAACGCGCTCGTCTCCGTCGACTACAACGGCAGTGACTTCGAGACGAAGAAGGCGCCCGGTACGGACGAGATCAACAAGGGAGCCATCAAGGCCGCCAGGGAGGCGGTGGCCGCACTGGGGGGCGGCCAGCAGAAGAGCTGACCGCCCCCGGACGACCGGCCGCACGACCGGCCGCACGACCGGCCGGACGTCAGACCGCGGCGTCGTCCCGCCCTCGCGCGAGCATCAGCAGCAGGTACAGCACCAACGACGTGCCGAGGCCGACGGCCCAGCCGTAGTCGGCGAGCGGCTTCAGGGCCGGGACGGGGCGGCCGTCGATCAGCGGATGGAAGTCCGCGCCGCCGATCGCCAGCACCCCGCCGACGGCGAAGGCCAGCACGGCCCGCCAGTTCCAGCCGCCCCCGTACCAGTAGCGGCCCCCGGAGCGGTACAGGTCGGTGAGGTCGAGCCGGGTGCGGCGCAGGATCCAGTAGTCGGCGATGAGGATGCCGGCGACCGTGCCGAGCAGTCCGCCGACCAGGCCGAGCCAGGTGAAGATGTAGCCCTGCGGGTCGGAGTACAGCTTCCACGGGAAGATCAGCACCGCGAGGACCGAGGTGATCAGGGCGCCGGTGCGGAAACTCACCTTCCGCGGCGCCACGTTGGAGAAGTCGAACGCCGGGGAGACCAGGTTGGCCGCGATGTTCACCGACAGGGTCGCCACCAGCACGGTGACCAGGGCGTAGAGCAGCCCGACCACGTTGTCCGTCTTCGCCGCCAGCTGCACCGGGTCCCAGACGGGCTTGCCGTACACCGCCTGCGAGCCGGAGGTGACCAGCACCGACAGGAACGCGAACAGCGTCATCGTGGTCGGCAGGCCGAGCGCCTGACCCCAGGTCTGGGCCTTCTGGCTGCGGCCGTACCGGGTGAAGTCCGGGATGTTCAGCGACAGCGTGGACCAGAAGCCGATCATGCCCATGAGGGAGGGCGCGAACAGCTTCCAGAAGTCCGCTCCCCAGCCCAGCTTCGAGGGCTGGTCGAACAGCGGGCCGAAGCCGCCCGCCTTGCTGCTCATCCACCACAGCATCACCAGGGCGCCGACGATCACGAAGGGCGCCGCCCAGTTCTCGAAGCGGCGGATCGTCTCCATGCCCCGGTAAATGATGGCGACCTGGAGCACCCAGAAGAGCGCGAACGACAGCCACATGGTCCAGGCGTAGCCGCCCACGTGGGAGGCGTTGGACCAGCTGTCGCCGATGAGCTTCCCGGCGAGGAAGTAGATCGCCTCGCCGCCGATCCAGGTCTGGATGCCGAACCAGCCGCACGCGACCAACGCCCGCACGACCGCGGGGAGGTTGGCGCCGCGCACGCCGAAGGAGGCCCGGGCGAAGACCGGGAAGGGGATGCCGTACTTGGGTCCCGCGTGCCCGGTGAGCAGCATCGGGATGAGCACGATCACATTGGCCAGGGCGATGGTGAACACCGCCTGCTTCCAGTCCATGCCGACCGCGATCAGACCGGAGGCCAGGGTCCAGGACGCCGTGTTGTGGGCCATGCCGACCCACAGCGCGGAGAAGTTGTACGTGGTCCAGGTGCGCTTGGCGACGGGGACCGGCAGCAGGTCCTCGTTGGCGTACGCACCGCTCGGCTGCGGGGAGCCCGGGGCGATCTCCACGCGCCCGTCGGAGAGGGTGACTTGGGCGGACGGCGGTATGGCCGTGGGAGCGGTGTCGGTCATGGGGCAGGCCAATCAGGAGGTGGGACGGGAAAGGCCGTGCGGGTGGCGGCGCCGATGGGGGGTGCGCCCGGTGGACGGATCGACCGGAGCGTCCTGGGCCCCCTTCCCGGGAGAGCGGGAAGGGGACGAGCGGGGAGAGGGAAGGGTCCGGGGACCCGGTGGTGGTTCAGCCGTTGACGGCCGGGATGACCTGGCTCCCGTACGCGTCGATGACGGCCTCCTGCGCGTCGTGCATGTCGTAGACGGCGAACTGGTCGACGCCCAGCTCGCGCAGTGCCTTCAGCTTCTCGATGTGCTTCTCGACCGGGCCGATGACGCAGAACCGGTCGACGATCTCGTCGGGCACGAACTGGGTGTCCGGGTTTCCGCTGCGCCCGTGGTGGGCGTAGTCGTAGCTCTGCCGGGCCTTGATGTAGTCGGTGAGCTCCTCGGGGACGGCGGAGGAGTGCTCGCCGTACTTGGCGACGAGGTCGGCGACGTGGTTGCCGACCATGCCGCCGAACCAGCGGCACTGCTCACGGGCGTGGGCCAGCGCCTCGGGCGAGTCGTCCTCGGTGACGTAGGCGGGGGCGGCGACGCAGATCGTCACCTCGGACGGGTCGCGCCCGGCGGCCACGGCAGCGTCCTTGACCGCCTTGACCATGTACTCGGTCAGATACAGGTCGGCGAGCTGGAGGATGAACCCGTCGGCCTCCTCTCCGGTCATCTTCAGCGCCTTGGGGCCGTACGCCGCCATCCACACGGGCAGTCGGGCCCCCGGTTTGATCCAGGGGAACTTGACGACCGTGCCGCCGCCGAGGTCGGCCTCCCGGCCGCTGCCCAGCGCCCGGATCACCTTCATGGCCTCGCTGATGCGGGCCAGGGTGTTGGGCTTGCGGCCGGCGACGCGCATCGCCGAGTCGCCGCGGCCGATGCCGCACACGGTGCGGTTGCCGAACATGTCGTTGAGGGTGGCGAACGTGGAGGCGGTGACCTCCCAGGTGCGGGTGCCCGGGTTCGTCACCATCGGGCCGACCGTCAGCTTCTGAGTGTTCGCCAGGATCTGGCTGTAGATCACGAACGGTTCCTGCCACAGCACGGCCGAGTCGAAGGTCCAGCCGTAGCGGAAGCCGTTGCGCTCCGCTCTCTTCATCAGGCTGACGACCCGCGAGGCCGGCGGGTCGGTCTGCAGGACGAGTCCGAAGTCCATGGTGCACCGCTCCTAGTTGAGGTACTGACAGGTGGAGCGGGGGGTGTAGACGCCGTGTCCCGCGCGTCCGGTGAACTCCCGCTCGGTGATCACGGGCTCGCCGCGCGAGAGGACGGTCTCGACCCGGCCGGTCGTGCGCTTCCCCTCGTACGCCGAGTAGTCGACGTTCATGTGGTGCGTCTCGGCCGACATGACCTGCTCGGCGTGCGGGTCGTAGATGACGACGTCGGCGTCGGCGCCGGGGGCGATGGTGCCCTTCTTCGGGTAGAGGCCGAACATCCGGGCCGGGGTGGCGCAGGCGATCTCGATCCAGCGGCGGCGCGAGATGTGCCCGTCGACGACGGCCTGGTGGAGCAGGTCCATGCGGTTCTCGACACCCGGCAGGCCGTTGGGGATCTTGGAGAAGTCGCCCCGGCCCAGTTCCTTCTGGCCCACGAAGCAGAAGGGGCAGTGGTCGGTGGAAACCACCTGGAGGTCGTTGGTGCGCAGGCCCTGCCACAGCTTGGCCTGGTGCTCCTTGGGACGAAGAGGGGTGCTGCACACGTACTTCGCGCCCTCGAAGTCGGGCTCGGCGAGGTTGTCGGTGGACAGGAACAGGTACTGCGGACAGGTCTCGCCGAAGACGTTCAGCCCTTCGTCACGCGCGCGGGCCAGCTCGGCGACCGCCTCCATCGCCGAGACGTGCACCACGTACAGCGGGGCCCCGGCGACCTGCGCGAGCTTGATGGCGCGGTGGGTGGCCTCGGCCTCCAGCAGGGCCTTGCGGACCTCGCCGTGGTAGCGCGGGTCGGTTTCGCCGCGGGCCAGGGCCTGTTCGACGAGTACGTCGATCGCGATGCCGTTCTCGGCGTGCATCATGATCAGCCCGCCGTTCTCGGCGGAGCGCTGCATGGCACGCAGGATCTGGCCGTCGTCTGAGTAGAAGACCCCCGGGTAGGCCATGAACTGCTTGAAGCTGGTCACGCCTTCCTCGACCAGCAGGTCCATCTCCTTGAGCGTCTCCTGGTTCACATCGGAGACGATCATGTGGAAGCCGTAGTCGATGGCGCAGTTGCCCTCGGCCTTCGCGTGCCACGCGTCCAGGCCCTCGCGCAGCGAGTGGCCCACGCTCTGCACCGCGAAGTCGATGATGGTCGTGGTGCCTCCCCAGGCGGCGGCCCGGGTACCGGTCTCGAAGGTGTCGGAGGCGAAGGTGCCGCCGAACGGCAGCTCCATGTGGGTGTGGGCGTCGACACCGCCCGGGATCACGTACTTGCCGGTGGCGTCGATGGCCCGCTCGGCTGTGAAGGCCAGGGCGGCCGGGGTGCCGGACGCGGCGAGGGCGGCGATGCGGCCGTCCTCGATCAGGACGTCGGCGTGGATCTCGTCGGACGCGGTGATGACGAGGCCACCGCGGATGACGGTACGAGTCATGCTCCCTCTCCTCCGTAAGTGCCCCGCTGGGTGCGATCGGACAGTGTGGGTGGTGTGTGGCTGGTCGAGCCGCCGCGGCGGTAGCCGCATATCGGGCACAGCCCCGCGCCCCTGTCAAGGGCGCGGGTGCCTTCGCCTGTTACGGAGCCGTCAGCGGGCCGTACGCCCCCGGCGCCCGGTCGCGGTAGAACTGCCAGCGGTCGCGGACCTCGCGCAGCTTGGCCAGGTCCAGGTCGCGGACGACCAGTTCGGTCTCCTTGTCGCTCGCCACCTCGCCGACGAACTGCGCCTCCGGGTCCACGAAGTACGAGGTCCCGTAGAAGTCGTTGTCGCCCAGTTCCTCGACGCCCACCCGGTTGATCGCGCCCACGAAGTACTCGTTGGCCACGGCCGCCGCCGGCTGCTCCAGCTGCCACAGGTAGCCCGACAGGCCGCGCGAGGTCGCCGACGGGTTGAACACGATCTCGGCGCCCGCGAGGCCGAGAGCCCGCCAGCCCTCCGGGAAGTGGCGGTCGTAGCAGATGTAGACGCCGATCTTCCCGACCTTGGTGTCGAAGACGGGCCAGCCGGAGTTGCCGGGCCGGAAGTAGAACTTCTCCCAGAAACCCCTGACCTGCGGGATGTGGGTCTTGCGGTACTTGCCGAGGTAGGAGCCGTCCGCGTCGATCACCGCGGCGGTGTTGTACAGGACGCCGGGCTGTTCCTCCTCGTACATGGGCAGGACGAGGACGATGCCCAGCTCCTCGGCGAGGGCCTGGAAGCGCTTGACGATCGGGCCGTCCGGGATCCGCTCGGCGTACTCGTAGAACGCGGGGTCCTGGACCTGGCAGAAGTACGGCCCGTAGAACAGCTCCTGGAAGCACAGGACCTGGGCGCCCTGCGCGGCCGCGTCGCGGGCCGCCTGCTCGTGGACCTGGATCATCGATTCCTTGTCGCCCGTCCAGGCGGTCTGGAAGACGGCGGCACGGATCACTCTGCTCATCGGGACCTCCGGTCGCTCGGTGTGCGGCAAGGCTAGGAAGTCCGGCGATGCGGTTTGAGTTGCACCGTGTCACGTCTGCCCGCGTCCGGCGTTGCACCGTGTCATACCCGCCCGTACACGCCTGTTTCCCGCTCTTTTCCATGGCGTTTCACCCTTGTTGGGCGTCGTGCGCGAGCAGCGCGATGTGCACGGAGGCGGCCTGTTCGAAGTCGTCGAGGTCAACCCCGAGGCGGCTCTGTATGGCCTCCAGCCTGCGGTAGAGGGCCGGGCGGCTGACGTGGTGCAGCTGGGCGGTGCGGGACTTGTTGCGGCCGGTGGCGAGGTAGGTGCGCAGTACAGGCAGCAGGTCCTGCTCGGCGTGGCGCCCGCACAGCAGGCCGTCCAGCTCCCGCTCGGCGAAGGCCTGCACGTGCGGGTCGTCCCGCAGCAGCCGGATCAGGCCGCGCAGATGGACGTCCCGGAGGCGTACGACGGCCGGGAGGTCCTGCGCGGCGGAGTGGCCGGCGACGGCGTCCGCGACGTGCTGGGCCTCGCGCAGCCCGGCGGGCACGTCCTCCCAGGCGGTGCGCGGGTCGGCGGCTGCGATGACCGTTCCGCGCACCGCCGGGGACTCCGTGCGCAGCCGGGTGGCGAAGTGCGCGGTCAGGGCTTCCGCGTCCTGGTCGCGGGCGAGGCTGAGCAGTACGGCGGTGGCGCCGTCGGCCAGCTCGGCGACGAGTCCGGGCAGGCCGAGCAGCCGCAGGACGCGATCGAGCTGGGCGGGATCGCCGTCGCGTACGACGAGGGGGACGAAGGTACGGCGGTTGACGGGCAGGCCGGCCGCGCGTGCCCGGGGCAGCAGCCGTCCGGGCGGTACGGCACCGGAGACGAGATCGGTCAGCAGGCTCTGCGCGGACTGCTCCTCCCAGGTGTGCACCGAGCCGTGGAGCATCCGGTGCAGGACCAGGGCCTCGGCCGCGCGCTCGGCGAGCAGGCGCCCGACGGGGCTGTCGCCGCGGTAGCCGCACAGCACGATCCGGCCCCAGCGCTCGCCGCGTCCGCCCAGCTCGGCGCGGACCCAGCCGTCGCCCTCGCTGCCGCCCGCCTGCCGGGCGATGCGCTCCCAGTCGCGCAGCACGTCGTCGACCGCGGGCCGCTCCCCCGCCGTGGCGAGCACGCGGTGCGCGAGGTTGGTGAGGACGACCGGGCAGCCCGCGTGCACGGCGATCTCGTCCAGCAGCCGCTGCAGCGGGGCGCCCGCGGTGATGAGCCCGGTCAGGGCCGTGCGGACGGCCTCCGACAGGCTCACGGCCGCGAACTTGCGCCGTACCAGGCGGGACTGGACCTCCTCGGTCAGTTCGGCGAACGGGAAGGGCCGGTGCAGGACCACCATGGGCAGCCCGCAGCGCTCGGCGGCACGGCGCATCACGTCCGGGGGCGCCGGGAAGGCCCGGCCGAGTCCGAGGACGACGGCCGCGGCCTCCGCGCGGTGCAGGGAGCGGATGTACTCCGCCTGCTTCTCCACGTCGCCGGCGAGCAGCACCCCGGTGGTGAGGACCATCTCGCCGCCGCTGAGCATCACCCCGACGTCGGGCGCCTCGGCGACGTGCACCCAGCGCACCGGCCGGTCCAGGTGCCCGGCGCCGGCCACCACCTCGGGCTCTCCGGCCAGCACCCGGTCCAGGGTGAGGACCTGGCGTACCGACAGGGCGGGTTCCAAGGCGGTGGGCATGGCTCACTTCCCCTTGCTCCGGTCTTACTGAAGACACCTCATGAAGGCGCTGTCGAGGGGACAGGACATCAGCGCACGCTCCTGAGGGCCTGCTCGAGGATCGCCGCGCCCTCCTCGGCCTCCTCGACGGTGAGCGAGAGCGGCGGGGCGACGCGCAGCACGCTGGTGTTGTGGCCGCCGCCCTTGCCGATCAGCAGGCCGCCGTCGCGGGCCGCCTCCAGCACGGCGGCCGCCGCGTCCGGGTCGGCCTGGTCGGTGCCGGGCCGCACCAGCTCGACGCCGATCATCAGGCCGCGCCCGCGCACCTCCCGTACGTGGGGGAGCTGGGCGGCGACGGCCCGCAGCCGCTCGATGAGCAGTCCGCCGACGCGCCGGGCGTTGCCCTGGAGGTCGTGCTCCAGCAGGTACGTGAGGTTGGCGAGGCCCGCGGCCATCGTGATCTGCGTGCCGCCGAAGGTGGAGATGCTGTTGGCGTCGAGGCAGTTCATGATCTCCGCGCGGGCGACGACGCCGCCGATGGACATGCCGTTGCCGATGCCCTTGGCGAAGGTGAGGATGTCCGGCGGGCCGCTCTGCCCGTGCGCCTGCCAGCCCCAGAAGTGGTCGCCGGTGCGGCCCCAGCCGGTCTGCACCTCGTCCGCGATCCACAGAATGCCGTGCTCCTGGAGCACGTCGCGGAAGGCCGCGTACAGCCCGTCGGGCGGCGAGGTGAAGCCACCGACGCCCTGGATGGGCTCGGCGATCAGCGCGGCGGGCGGGCGGGTGTGCCCGAGCAGGTCCTTCAGGTCCTCGACGCAGGCCGCGATGAACTCGGCGTCGCTCAGGTGCGCGAACGGGCCGCGGGTGCGGACGCCGCCGTGGACGTAGAGCGTCTGGAGCGGGGACAGCGAGGTCGGGGACCAGCCGCGGTTGCCGGTGATGCCGATCGCGCTGAACGAGCGGCCGTGGTAGCTGTTGCGCATCGCGAGGATCTGGTTGCTGCGCCGGTACGTCGTCGCGAGCAGCAGCGCGGTGTCGTTGGCCTCGGTGCCGGACGTGGTGAAGAAGACCCGGGCGTCCGGGATGCCGCTGAGCTGGGCGATGCGCTCGGCGAGCTCCACCATCGGGCGGTTGAGGTAGAGCGTGGACGAGTGGATGATCCGCCCGGCCTGCTCGCTCACCGCCTTGGTCACCTCGGGCAGGGCGTGCGCGGTCATGGTGGTGAGGATGCCGCCGAAGAAGTCCAGGTACTTCTTCCCGTCGGCGTCCCAGACGTGCCGGCCCTCGCCGTGGGTGATCTCCAGAGGGTCCTTGTAGTAGAGGGCCAGCCACTCGGGCAGGACGGCCTTGTGGCGGTCGTGCAGGTCACTCACGGCTTCACCAGTCCTTCGTACGCGTCGGGGCGGCGGTCACGGTAGAACGCCCACTGCTGCCGCACTTCTTCGATGAGGTCGAAGTCGAGGTCCCGCACGACGAGCTCCTCCACCTTGTCGCTCGCGACCTCGCCCACAAACTGCCCACGGGGATCGACGAAGTAGCTCGTCCCGTAGAAGTCGTTGTCGCCGTACTCCTCGCGGCCCACGCGGTTGATCGCGGCGACGAAGTACTCGTTGGCGACGGCCGCCGCGGGCTGTTCGAGCTGCCAGAGGTAGGAGGACAGGCCGCGGTGGGTGGCGGACGGGTTGTAGACGAGCTGGGCGCCGTTCAGGCCGAGCTGGCGCCAGCCCTCCGGGAAGTGGCGGTCGTAGCAGATGTAGACGCCGACCCTGCCCACGGCGGTGTCGAAGACGGGCCAGCCGAGGTTGCCGGGTTTGAAGTAGTACTTCTCCCAGAAGCCCTTGACCTGGGGGATGTGGTGCTTGCGGTACTTGCCGAGGTAGGTGCCGTCGGCGTCGATCACGGCGGCGGTGTTGTAGTAGAAGCCGGACTGCTCGACCTCGAAGACGGGGGCGACGATCACCATGCCGGTCTCGCGGGCGAGGTCCCGCATACGGCGCACCGTCGGGCCGTCCGGCACCGGCTCGGCCCAGCGGTAGTGCTCGGGCTCCTGGACCTGGCAGAAGTACGGGGCGTTGAAGATTTCCTGGAAACCGATGACCTCGGCACCCTGCCGGGCCGCCTCATGGGCGTGCTCCACATGCTTGGCGATCATGGATTCGGTGTCGCCGGTCCAGGTCGCCTGGACCAGTGCGGCGCGTACGACGTGGGCCATGGTGCCGCTCCTTTGCCTGATGGTCCGCGAGGGACGTCAGAGAGCCTCTACGCCCGTAGAGCCAGGCTGTAGAGGGTCGAACGTAAGCCCCCACGGCGGCCTTGCCAAGACCATCGTCGTCAACCCGCGGTGTCGATCGTGTTTCGCACTCCTGCGGGTGAGTGGTCGGATTGTCGGCGGGCCGGTCAGGCGGTGAATCCGGCGACCCTGAGGGCGTGGACCAGGTCCCAGTGACGCTCGGCGGAGACACCCCGGGCGGCCTCCAGGAGCAACGGTACGAGCAGCTGCGGGTCCGCGGCGACACTGCGGGCGGCCTCTTGAGGCGTGCGGACGCGTACGTACGCGTCGAGGAGGGCGCCGACCTCGCGGTGTCGGTCGTCGGCGTGGAGCCCGAGGACGGCCTCGCCGATCTCCTTCGCGGGCCGTGCGACGCCCTGCCGCAGCATCTCCTCGCCGTCCGCGCCGCGCCCGGCCGCAGTGAGGGCGTCCGCGGCGGCGACGAGCCGGTCGGCGGGCAGTGAGGCGGCCTCCCAGAGCAGGGTGGCCCAGTCGGCGGCGAGATCCGCTCGGTGCAGCTCGGCGGCGAGCAGGGGATAGCGGGAGGCGGGCCAGTGGGCGGCTTCGACGAGCAGCGCGTGTGCCTCGCCGCTGCGGCCCTCTGCGCGCAGCCGGACGAGCGTTGCGACGGTGTCGGCGGTGAGCTGCCGGTCGGCCTCGTCGGGGGGCGGGGTACGCGACTCGGGTGTCCCGGGAGTCTCGGGTGTCTCGGCTGCGGCGGCTCCGGCGAACCGGGCGCCCCTGGGGCCACGACGCCCCGGCGCGGGCGCGGCCACGGGGGGAACGGCACCCGTGGCCGACTCCTGCACGTCCATCACCCCGGCGAAACGGGCACTGCCGCGGGGGCGGCGCTTGGAGCGCGGCTTGGCGGGGGCCTCCGCGGCGGCGGGGGCGGGGCCGGGCTCGCGGCCCACGGATTCCGGGGACGGGCCGCCCGGCCCCTCGGAACCGCGTTCGGAACCGCGTCCGGGGGCGTCACCGGACCGGGCACGGTGCCAGACGGAAGTGTCGTCGGCCGATCCCGTGTCCGGGGCCTCGATGTCCCCATGAGACCGGTCGGACACCGCGTCCGGGCCCTGCCGCCACTGCGCCAGGCGCGCTCCGGCCGCCTCCGCCCACCGGGGCTCCGCGCGGCTGCCCGGCGGCGTCGGCGTCCCCCTGTCGGTCCTCTCCTCGGGCGCGCGGGCTTCCGTGGCCGCTTCCTCCGGGCGGAACACGTCCCCGGCCGCTCCTGAAGACCGAGCGCCCTGTGCGGGCAGGGCACGGTGGTCCAGGGCCTCCAAGCGGCGACGCAGCTCCGCGCAGCGGGCCGTGGCGCGGTCGTGGTCGTCCCGGGACCAGGCCAGGTCGAGCCGGAGCGACGCGGCCTCCTCCTGGGTGGCGGCCGACTCCAGCCGGCGTTCGAGGTCCGCCCTGCGCTGCTCCGCGAAGCGTTTCTCGCGGAGCATCACGTCGAGCCGGTCTCCGAGCGCCTCCCGGGCCCCTGGCCGGGCGTCGTACGCGGCGAGCGAGGCACCGTGCAGTGCTCGCGCCCGCTCGGCCTCCCGCGCGGCGACCGCGGGCCCGTATGCGGCGGCGAGGTCCTGCAGCAGCGACTCCACGACGTCCCAGGGCGGCACCTCCCGGCCCTGCAGGCAGGCCCGCATACCGTCGGGGTCGCGCTGCCAGAAGACTCCGCACCAGCCGCCGCCCTGGTCGAGCCGCGCCAGCAGCCCGTTCAGGTAGCTCGCGAACTCCCGCACCGCTCCCGGGAGTTGATCCACCGCCATCGTTCAGCTCCCGCCCGAGTGGAGTACTCCGGTCCGGTAGAAAACACCAGTCGTGTTACGGACTGGCTACAGGCGGTTTTCAGAGCGGACGCGGTGCACTCCCCTGCGGCATCCGCGCCCTGTGCGCGGCGGCTCCGCCCGCGCCCCGGGCGCCGCGCCCGAGGCTGCCGTCCGCCCGAGGACGTCGACGGCTCACACCGCGACCGGCGCACACAGCCCGGCGACTACGTCCAGGGACAGGCCGAGCACCCGCGCCAGCGCCACGACCGTGAAGAACGCCGGGGTCGGCGCCCGCCCCGTTTCGATCTTGCGGAGGGTCTCGGCGGAGATCCCGGCGCTCGCGGCCACCTCCGCCATGGTGCGGTCGCCGCGGGCCTCACGCAGCAACCGGCCGAGCCGCTCGCCGCGTTCGCGCTCTTCGGGGGTCAGCGGGGTACGCACCATGCGCCCATTCTAATACCGGCTCCCACCGAGCCGACCGGTATTCCAATTGGCGGCGAGCGGTATAGTAATTGGCATGGTGGAACTGAAGACAGACACATCGATCGACGCCATGGAGGCGGCGGGCCAGATCGTCGGCCGCGCCCTCAGCGCGGTACGGGACGCCGCCGAGGTGGGCGTCTCCCTGCTGGACCTGGACGAGGTGGCACGCCGGGTCCTGCGCGAGGCGGGCGCCCGCTCCCCGTTCCTCGGCTACCGCCCCTCCTTCGCCCCGACCCCCTTCCCGGCGGTCATCTGCGCCTCCGTCAACGACGCGATCGTCCACGGCGTCCCGAACGGGTACCGGCTGCGCGACGGCGACCTGGTCTCCATCGACTGCGGCGCCGAACTGGACGGCTGGGTCGGCGACTCGGCGATCAGCTTCGTGGTCGGCCGGCCGCGGGCCGAGGACCTGCGACTGATCGAGACGGCCGAACGGGCGCTCATGGCGGGCATCGAGGCAGCGGTCGTCGGCAACCGCATCGGGGACATCGCCCACGCGGTCGGCTCCGTGTGCCGCGCCGCCGGATACGGCATCCTGGACGGCTTCGGCGGACACGGGGTGGGCCGCCGCATGCACGAGGACCCGCCCGTGCCGAACGAGGGCCGCCCAGGCCGCGGTCTCCCGCTGCGCCACGGCATGGTCCTGGCGATCGAGCCCATGCTCATCGCCGGCGGCACGGACGGTTACCACGTCTCCCCCGACGGCTGGACCCTCCGCACGAACGACGGCTCCCGGGCGGCGCATGCGGAACACACGGTGGCGATCACGAAGACGGGACCGCGGATCCTGACGGCGCCCCGTTAGGGGAACACCCCGCGGACTGGACATGCCCCCGAACAGCGATCGTGCGATGGTGTTCTAAGCGCCAGGGCGCGCACCGCAGGTGCACCCGCACGCACCGGAGGTGCAAACGCACGCACCGCGGGTGTAGCTCGGACAACCCAGGGCACCCGCGACGGACCGGCATGTACATCAGCGGAACGGAAGGCCATGACCAGCGGATTCACGGGTCCGCAGGGCTACGGCTCGGACCCCTTCGCAGAGTTCTTCGCACGCATCTTCGGTGGACAGCGTCCCGGTCCCCGGCAGATCGACCTCGGACGGCTGCTGAGCGAGCCGGCCCGGCAACTGGTCGCCGGCGCCGCCCGCTACGCCGCCGAACACGGCAGCCGCGACCTGGACACCCAGCACCTGCTGCGCGCCGCGCTCGCCACCGAACCGACCCGGAGTCTCCTCAGCCGCGCCGGCGCGGACCCCGACTCGCTGGCCTCGGAGATCGACGAACGCTCCGGCCCGGTCCAGCAGAGTTCGGGCGACGCGCCGCCGCCCACCTCGCTCTCCCTGACGCCCGCCGTCAAGCGCGCCCTGCTGGACGCGCACGAACTGGCCCGGGCCAGCGGCACCGGCTACATCGGTCCGGAGCATGTGCTCAGCGCGCTCGCCGCGAACCCCGACTCCGCCGCGGGGCACATCCTCCACTCCCACCGCTTCGCCCCCTCTCCCCTGCCTCCGGAGGCCGGGGACCACGTGGCGCAGCGTCCCGAACGGCCGCGCCCCACCTCGACGCCGACCCTGGACAAGTATGGCCGCGATCTCACCGACCTCGCGCGGCAGGGCCGTATCGACCCGGTGATCGGGCGGGAGGAGGAGATCGAGCAGACCATCGAGGTGCTCTCCCGCCGCGGCAAGAACAACCCGGTCCTCATCGGTGACGCGGGCGTCGGCAAGACGGCCATCGTGGAGGGGCTCGCGCAGCGCATCGCCGACGGCGACGTGCCGGACGTCCTGCTCAGCCGCCGGGTCATCGCCCTGGACCTGACCGGCGTGGTGGCGGGCACCCGCTACCGGGGCGACTTCGAGGAGCGGCTGAACAACATCGTCGGCGAGATCCGCGCGCACTCCGACGAGCTGATCGTCTTCATCGACGAGCTGCACACCGTGGTCGGCGCCGGTGGCGGCGGCGCGGAGGGCGGCTCCATGGACGCGGGCAACATCCTCAAGCCCGCCCTGGCCCGCGGCGAACTGCACGTCGTGGGCGCCACCACGCTGGAGGAGTACCGCAGGATCGAGAAGGACGCGGCGCTGGCCCGCCGGTTCCAGCCGATCCTGGTGCCCGAGCCGTCCGCCGCGGACGCCATCGAGATCCTGCGCGGGCTGCGCGACCGCTACGAGGCCCACCACCAGGTCCGCTACACCGACGAGGCGCTGGTGGCCGCCGTGGAGCTGTCCGACCGGTATCTCACCGACCGGCATCTGCCGGACAAGGCGATCGACCTGATCGACCAGGCCGGTGCCCGGGTGCGGCTGCGTGCCAAGACCAAGGGCACGGACGTACGGGCCCTGGAGCGCGAGGTCGAGCGGCTGACCCGGGACAAGGACCAGGCGGTGGCCGACGAACAGTACGAGCAGGCCACCCGGCTGCGTGACCGCATCACCGAGCTGAAGCAGCGGATCGGTGAGGCGAGCGGCGAACCCGAGGCCGACGAGGGGCAGCACCTGCAGGTCACCACCGAGGCCATCGCCGAGGTGGTGTCCCGGCAGACCGGTATCCCGGTGAGCCGGCTCACCGAGGAGGAGAAGAAGCGGCTGCTCGGCCTGGAGGAGCACCTGCACCAGCGGGTCGTCGGGCAGGACGAGGCGGTCGCCGTGGTCGCCGACGCGGTGCTGCGCTCCCGGGCCGGGCTCGCCAGCCCCGACCGGCCGATCGGCAGCTTCCTGTTCCTCGGCCCGACCGGTGTCGGCAAGACGGAACTGGCCCGGGCGCTCGCGGAGGCGCTGTTCGGCAGCGAGGAGCGCATGGTCCGGCTCGACATGAGCGAGTACCAGGAGCGGCACACCGTCAGTCGGCTGGTGGGCGCCCCGCCCGGGTACGTGGGCCACGAGGAGGCCGGGCAGCTCACCGAGGTCGTACGGCGGCACCCGTACTCGCTGCTGCTGCTCGACGAGGTCGAGAAGGCGCACCCGGACGTCTTCAACATCCTGCTGCAGGTCCTCGACGACGGGCGGCTGACCGACTCCCAGGGCCGGACGGTGGACTTCACCAACACGGTCATCGTGATGACGAGCAACCTGGGCTCCGAGGCCATCACCCGGCGCGGTGCGGGCATCGGGTTCGGTGCGGGTGGTGCCGAGGCGGACGAGGAGGCGCGGCGGGAGCAGATCCTGCGTCCGCTGCGCGAGCACTTCCGCCCTGAATTCCTCAACCGCATCGACGAGATCGTCGTCTTCCGCCAGCTGACGGCCGAGCAACTGCGGCGGATCACCGATCTGTTGCTCGACAAGACCCGGCGTCGGCTGCAGGCGCAGGACATCGACGTGACGTTCAGCGACCGGGCCGTTCAGTGGCTGGCCCAGCGCGGCTACCAGCCGGAGTACGGCGCGCGCCCACTGCGCCGCACCATCCAGCGGGAGCTGGACAACCGGCTGTCCCGTCTGCTCCTGGACGGCCGGATCGAACGCGGCAGCCGGGTCGAGGTCGACGTGGAGAACGGCCAACTCGCCTTCCACCCGCGGCCGCGGGCCTCGGCGGGGAGTGCCGCCGGCCGGGAGCCGGGTGGCGGTGCGGCCCGCGCCCCGGAGGGCGGGACCGCACCCTGGTGAACCGCACGGCGGCCCGGCATCCCCTGGTCACGGCGCCGGGGTCACCACCATCGCCGAGCCGCCACCGCGTCGCACCTTCTCCGCGGCGGCCAGCCACTTGCCGCCGGGCAGGCGCTGTACGCCGGTCGCCGCGCCGATCTCCGGGTTCAGCTTGAAGGAGTGCCCGATGGCCTCCAGTTGCGCCCGCAGGTCGCTGTTGTAGAGGGCCGGTTCGAGTTCCGTCTGGGCCGCGTTGCGCTGGCTGGCGCGCGGCGCGGCGATCGCGTCGACGAGCGGCAGATGACGGTCGAGGAACTCGGTCAGGGTCTGCAGCACGGTCGTGATGATGGTCGCGCCGCCGGGCGAGCCGAGCGCGACGACCGGACGGCCCTGCTGGTCGAGGACGATCGTCGGGGAGATCGAGGAGCGCGGGCGCTTGCCCGGGCCGGGCAGGTTCGGGTCGTGCACGGCCGGGTTGGCGGGCGTGAAGGAGAAGTCGGTCAGCTCGTTGTTGAGCAGGAAGCCGCGGTGCGGGACGGTGATGCCGCTGCCGCCGGTCTGCTCGATGGTGAGGGTGTAGGAGACGACGTTGCCCCACCTGTCGGCGACCGTGAGGTGCGTGGTGTTCTCACCCTCGTACGTCGTCGGGGCCGCCGTGCCGCCGGTCGCGCACGGCGCCGGGTGGCGCGGGTCGCCGGGCGCGAGCGGGCTGGTGAGTACCGCGTCGTCCTTGATGAGGCACGCGCGTGAGTCGGCGTACTCCTGGGAGAGGAGTTCCTTCGTCGGCACGTCCTCGAAGGCGGGGTCGCCGACCCAGCGCCCGCGGTCCGCGAACGCGATACGGCTCGCCTCGATGAAGTGGTGCAGGTACTGCACCTCGCTCGCCTTCGAAAGGTCCGTCCTCTCCAGGATGTTGAGCGCTTCACCGACGGTCGTGCCGCCGGAGGAGGAGGGCGCGATGGAGTAGACGTCGAGACCGCGGTACGAGGTTTTCGTGGGCGCCTGGAGTTTCGCGGCGTAGGCCGCGAGGTCCTTCTCGGACAGCTTGCCCGGGCGGGCGTTCCAGCCCGAGGCCGGGTCCACCGGGGGCTTGTCGACGGTGGCGACGATGTCCTTGCCGAGGTCGCCGTGGTAGATCGCGCCTGTGCCCTCGCGGCCCAGCTCCTCGTAGGTGCGGGCGAGGTCGGGGTTCTTGAAGGTGGAGCCGACGACGGGGAGCTGCCCGCCCGGCAGGAACAGCTTGGCCGTGTCCGGGAAGTACCGGAAGCGGGTCTCGTTGGACGCTGTCTGGGACCGGAAGGTGTCGTCGACGGTGAAGCCGTCGCGGGCTATGCGCTCGGCCGGCTTCAGAACGGTGCCGAGCCGCCTGGTGCCCCACTGGTCCAGCGCCTTCTGCCAGGTGGCGGGCGTGCCCGGGGTGCCGACGCTCAGGCCGCTGCTGACGGCGTCGGCGAAGGCGAGCGGCTTGCCGTTCTCCACGAACAGGTTCGAGTCGGCGGTCAGCGGTGCCGTCTCGCGGCCGTCGATCGTGTGCACCGTGCGGGACTTGGCGTCGTAGTAGACGAAGTAGCCGCCTCCGCCGATGCCCGCGGAGTAGGGCTCGGTGACGCCGAGCGCGGCGGCGGTGGCGACGGCCGCGTCGACCGCGTTGCCGCCCTTCTTCAGGACTTCGATACCGGCGGCGGACGCGTCCGCGTCGACGCTCGCCACGGCCCCGCCGTAGCCGACGGCCACGGGCACTTTCTCGGGGGTCGATTTCTGCGGTGCCGGGGCGGCGTGCGGGGGCGCCGCCGCTCCTATCGACACCAGGGCGGCCGAGACCGCCGAAACCGCCAGTTTCCGCGCGACAGGGCGACGCATTCGTACCTCCAGTGACGTGCGTCCACGCAGGGTAACCACATTGCCATGGCCCCGTCAGCACCGCCCCGAGTACTGGTCCGAATGGGCGACTAGCATGCGCGGCCATGAACGACGACGTGCGCAACATCGTCCTGGGCGTGATCGCGGCGGGGATCAGCGCCGCCATCGGCTGGGTGGCCCGAACCTACCTGTGGAAGCGCAAGCTCCGGCGCAAGCAGGCGTTCTTCGGGCTGCCCGACAACTCCGAATCGCTGCTCGTGGTGAACCGCGACGCCGGGAGCCCGGATCTGGCGGTGCACCGCTACGACGTGTTCGCCCTCCTGGAACTGTCCGCCCTCATCAAGGACTGCGGGGCGAACGTCCAGGTCGTCACGCAGGACGAGGCGCGACAGGGCTTCGGCGAGCGGACCGAGTTCTGTGTGGGCGGACCCGGATCGAACCGGCGGATGCTCGCCCACCTGTCGGCCCTGCTGCCGGGCGTCCGGGTCAACCTCGACCCGGAACGGGGTCCTGACCAGGGCGCGTTCGAGATCGGCGGCGAACGCTACCCCATGGAACGCGGCGTCACCGAGTACGTCCTGCTGGCCCGGGTCACCGCGGGCCTGTCGAGGCCGGTGTTCCTCTTCAGCGGCCAGCGTGCGATCACCAACCAGGCCGCGACCCGTTATCTCGCCCGCAACCACGAACGGCTGTACCGCAAGTACGGCAACAACTCCTTCGTGCTGCTCCTGAAGGTCGTCAACTCGCAGGCCTACGGCCCTGATGTGGTGGAGCTGGTGGGAGACGTCACGCGCGCCGCGCAGACCCCGGCAGCCGCGCCGGCTGCACGCACCTCCCACCGCGCCTCCTAGGGAACAGCACATTCCAACAATCTTTACTGGCACGTAACTTACCGACGGGTTACTTCTGGTAAGGGGCCGAGGTTACCGTCAGGTCACTTTGCACTGACACGAGTGAGGAGTGACCAGTGGGACTCGATCGCAAGGCCCTGCGTACGACCGCCGTCGGTGCCGTCTCGGCGACCTTGATCGCCGGCAGCGCCCTCGGACTCAGCCCCACCGCGCAGGCCGCCGCGAACGGCATCCGGTTCGTCGACATCACCGGCGACGGCGGCACCGTGCTCAAGGCGAACGTCGTCACGCCCGCGGACGCGGACGGTTCGCGCCGCTATCCGCTCATCGTGCTCCCGACGAGCTGGGGCCTGCCGCAGGCCGAGTACCTGGCGCAGGCCCAGAAGCTCGCGGACTCCGGTTATGTGGTGCTGACCTACAACGTGCGCGGCTTCTGGCAGTCCGGCGGCGAGATAGAAGTCGCGGGGCCACCCGACATAGCCGACGCCTCGAAGGTGATCGACTGGGCGCTCGCCCACACCCCGGCCGACGCACGGCACATCGGCATGGCGGGCGTCTCCTACGGCGCCGGCATCAGCCTGCTCGCCGCCGCACACGACAAGCGCATCAAGGCGGTCGCCTCGCTCAGCGGCTGGGCGGACCTGATCGACTCGATCTACTCGGGCCGCACCCAGCATGTCCAGGCCGCCGCCGTACTGGACGGCGCGGCGACGCTCACCGGCCGCGAGAGCCCCGAAGTGCGGCAGACGTTCGACGACTTCTACGCCTCCAACCTCGCCAAGGAACCGGAGCTGATCGCCTGGGGCAAGAAGCGCTCCCCCGCCACCTACGTCGACCAGCTCAACAGGAACGGCGCCGCGGTACTGCTCGCCAACGCCTGGGGCGACACGGTCTTCGCGCCCAACCAATACGCCGACTTCTACGAGAAGCTGACGGTCCCGAAGAGACTGGAACTGCGCCCCGGCGACCACGCCACCCCGGAGCTGACCGGCCTGTTCGGGCTGCCCAACGACGTGTGGACCGACACCGGGCGCTGGTTCGACCACTACCTCAAGGGCGCGGACAACGGCATCGACCGTGAGCAGCCGGTCGAGCTGAAGCCCCGCTCCTCGGGCGGCTACGAGGGCTACCCGGACTGGAAGTCGGTGGGCGCGACCCGGAAGAAGATCGACCTTGCGGGAACCACCACGATCCATGCGAACGTGGACTCCGGCGCGGACGGCGGGATCGTCTTCCTCTCCAGCATCCTCGACCAGGTGGCCCACCTTCCGCCCGTCGCGTCGATTCCGCTCCTGCCGCGCCGCTGGGCCGCCGTGTGGAAGTCGGAGAAGTACGCGAGCGCCCAGCACGTGCGCGGCACGGCGAAACTGCACACCACGCTCACGCCCACCAAGGAGAGCGGGACCCTCGTCGCATACCTGTACGACGTGGGCCCGCTCGGCCTCGGCAAGCTGGTCAGCAACGCGCCGTACACCTGGCACGGGCGGACGCCGGGCACACCGTTCGGCGTCGACCTGGAGCTGTACTCCACGGCCTACGACGTCCCGGCCGGACACCGCCTCGCACTGGTCGTCGACACGGTGGACCCGCTGTACATCGAGCACAACCCGTCCGGCGCACAGCTGACCTTCTCCTCGCCGGCGGACGACCCGTCCTACGTGTCGATTCCGCTGCGCGAGCAGTGATCTTCGGCTGCCGCCGCCCGGGCCCGGCCCTCTGAGCTGCTGCTCCCCTTCCCCTCGCGGTCGACGGACCGCGGGGGACCCCCACGGCCGCCAACACCATGGGGATGAACGGCACATCGTAGTCGAGACCCGGGGGGACGCGTCGGGCAGACGGCAGCTCTCGGGCCGCCCGAGCCCTGGCACCGCGCCGTCTCCCGTCGCGCCGTCTCCCGCCGTGGGGTTTGGAGCCTGGAACGCAGGGAACTCCGAAAATAGTATTTATCGGACACGACTCGATTTATCGAACACGGCTCAAGGGGTCACGGCCCGGCGGCAGCCCTCGTCGGGAGGCGTCATGGTCATCCTGGGGATCATTCTGCTCATCATCGGGTTCGTCGCGAAGATCGCCATTCTCTGGACGATCGGGATCATCCTGGTCGTCATCGGAGCGGTTCTGTTCCTGCTCGGCTCCCTCGGACACGCGGTCTTCGGACGACGGCACTACTGGTAGTGCCGGTTGGTCGATGGGCGCCGCCGCGACCGGCGGCATCCGGCGGGCCCCGCCGTCACGGGCCCCGGCCCCTGACGGCGGGGCCCGTCCGTGTCCGCATACGGGGTCCGCCACCGTCATCGAAGGTCGGCCGATCCGTCCCGCGCCTGCTGCCGGGGCACCGCCCTGGTGCCGGACGGGGCCTGTCCCCCTTGTCTGGGGCCGGGGACCGTCGGCCGGGGCTCGACGGGGCGTGCGGTGCCGACCTCGTCCCGCGGTGCGGTGGGCCTGCTGCGCGCCCAGGCCAGCAGCCCCGGGTCGTCCAGCGTGTCCACCCACAGGTCGGCCAGGGCCACGGCCTCCCCGCCCGGCCTCCGCCCCACTCCGATGGCCCGCAGGCCCGCCGCGCCGGCGGCCTTGAGTCCGTTGACCGAGTCCTCTACGGCCAGGGCTCTGCCGCACTCCACGCCCAGGCGCCGCGCGGCCTCGGCGTAGGCGTCCGGGTGCGGTTTGGGGCGTACTCCCGCGCCCGGGACGACGATGTGCCGGAAGTGGCGCCGCAGCCCCACGGATTCCAGGGAGAACTCCACGACGTCCGCGGGGCAGTTGCTGGCCACGGCCAGCGGTGCCACCCGGCTCAGGGCGGTCACCAGGGCCTGCGCCCCGGGCATCGGCACGGGATCCCCGGCGACGAGGGCACGGAAGGCCGCGAGGAGTTGCCGGGTCATCTCCTCGGCTTCGTCCGGTCTGCCGGCGAGGTCGGCCATGAGGGCCCCGCACTCGGTGTGGTGCAGGCCTTTGCTGCGATGGCTGAACTCCGCGTCGGGTACGACGCCGTGGTCGCGCAGGACGGTGTCGCGCGCTTGCTGCCAGTGCCGTTCGGAGTCCACCAGTGTGCCGTCACAGTCGAAGACGACGGCCTGTGGAGTCCAGTCGAAAATACGATGGGTCGTCATGTGTGTGCCGTTCTTGGCGCAGGACGGATCGGCCGGAAGGCGGCACGATCCGCCGGTGAGGATGTCGGTGTGCGCCTGCTGCGCTTCTTCACTTTGGGAAAGCGCGACATCGCAGGCGGAGATGACTGGTTCACGCATGCATGGGTCACAAATCGCGGTCCGCGGTGGTCATGCCCGCATCCGGAACCAGAAACATAATGAACGCTACGCTCATTCGGAGCAGTCGTAAAGATTTGCCACCGCAATACCCACGTGTGGGTGACGCCTATCGATAACGCAGCACACCCTTGACCGTGCGCTCACCGCCCTGCCGAAAGGAGAAGAAACCGGTACGGCCGTACAGGGAACGGTGAATGACGGCGGGCGGCGTGTGCTCGGTGAACCTCAGTGCCGTCATACGACCGGAAACCGGCCGGACAAGCAGTCCTGCGCTGCCGAGAGCGATTGCCTGACGCGCCGCCTCCAGCAGGGCCATGCCGGGCACATGGTCGGTGCCGTGGTCGAAGTAGTAGGGGTGACGGGGATCGGCCGGGTCCACCAGAATGCCGTCGCCCTGCCGGGAGATGAGGACATCGGCCCTCGAATCGAGTCCCAGCAGGGCCGGTTCCGGCCGGGGGCGCCGGCTCGGCGCCGGGGCCGCCGCCGCGGAGGCGGCGCGGAGGTCCGCGTACCGCCGGGCGTCGAGAACACGTGCGCCGCCCGCCGCCTGTGCGAACATGCGTCCATCGACGAGGAATTCGGCCCGCATCCGCAGCCCCGTCACCCTTTTCCCGCTCCGGTCGGTGCGGAGGTCACCGACCGACACCCGGCAGGTGACCTCGGTGGCGCCGTGCGGTGTCGTGGGCTCCATGGCGGGGTCGAGCCGGAAGGAGACGTCATCGATCAGGAAGTGCGCCGTGGCCGGCACGCCGAAGTAGCGCAGCGGAACGCAGATGCCGAGCTGACGCAGCGTCTCGACGACCATCCAGGGGCTGTGCCGGTCGTCACGGCCCCGGGGGAACGTGGGATGCGAGCGCGTCCACGCGGCGGCGGCGCAGAAGGTGAGCGGCCCGCAGGGGCGGACGTCCGTCAGCAGCACCTCGGCCACCGAGATCCGGTGCACCGCCTCGCGTTCGAGGGTCCTGGAGCGGTTCAGGGACGAACAGCAGGCGCGGAAATCCATGAGAAAAGCTAATAAGACTATTGCTGCTTTCGCATGCCCGGGCCTCCTGCCTTTGTGTCGGGACGGCTACATTCCTCCTCGCTACTCCTCGCGACCATCGACGGACAAGGGACATCGCGTGCAGGATCGGGCGGAGGAAACCCGCAGAGCCGTATTACTGGCAGCGGCTCACCTGTTCTTCGAACGGGGGTACGCGGGCACCAGTATCAACGACATCAGTGAACGGTCCGGCCGCACCAGCGGAGCCATCTATTTCCACTACTCCAACAAGGAACAGCTCGCCCTTGCCGTGGTACGGGCGCATTTCGCGACCTGGCCCGCCGTGATCGCGCGCCATGACGCGGTTGCCGAGCCGGCCCTGCACAAGCTCGTCCGGCTGAGCTTCGCGGTCGCCCGGGCGTTCCGGGACGACGTCCTCGTCCGCGCGGGCGCGCGGCTGTGGGCCGAGCGGAAGTCCATCGACGTCGAGATGCCTCCGCCCTTCGTGGACTGGATCGCCACGGTCGAACGGATGCTCACCCAGGCACACGCCGACGGCGATCTCGCTCCCTGGGCGGAGCCCAGCCGCGACGCCCCCACCCTGGTCGCCGCGTTCTTCGGACTGCACACGCTCTCCGACGCCCTCGACGACCGGCTGCTGATCGAGGACCGCCTGGCCGACCTGTGGCTGCTGCTCCTTCCGGGCCTCCAGGCCGAGCCCGCGCCACGGGCGCTGCTGGCCACGGTGGGCGCCCACGTGGCCGCCGACGTCTCCGGCTAGACCTCGGCCACCGCTGCATACACCTGGGACAGCTCGGGGGCGCCCGTGGCGGCCCAGGTGTGGCCGTCGGTGACCACGTCGATCTCGCGGCCGGAGGCCAGCCGGACCACGGGGTGGCCGTTCGGCCAGATCTCCCACCCGGCGCCCGGGACCGTGCGCACGATGACCGTGCCCAGATAGAGGCCCGCGTCGTTCCCGAGCCAGGGCAGGATCTCCTCGTCGTCGCGCCAGCGCGGCAGGAGCTGGTCGAGCGCCTCCAACGAGGCCGTGGAGTCGTCGAGTTCGACGCCCGCCTGCTCGGCGTGGGAACGCAACAGCTCGCATTCGGACAGGAGTCCGGTCACAGCGGCCGTGTCGGCGTCACCGTCGGAGAACACCGCGACGCCCAAGGCGGGGCCGCGTTTCTTACGCCAGTTGCCCAGGAAGGAGATGTTCATACGCCCAGCGTGACACCGGCGCGCTGTGAGACACCACAGGCGCGCAGAGGTCACCGTCACGCCCCCTCCTGGCCAGGGCGGCTACGGTTCCAGGTCCACCACGACGGGCGCATGGTCCGAGGCGCCCTTGCCCTTGCGTTCCTCGCGGTCCACGTAGGCGTCCTTGACCGCCTTCGCGAACGGCCTGTTGCCGTACACCAGGTCGATGCGCATTCCGCGGTTCTTGGGGAAGCAGAGCTGGCGGTAGTCCCAGTACGTGAACGGGTGGTCGTACTTCAGCGGGCGCGGCACCACGTCCTCCAGGCCCGCCTCGCGCAGGGAGGCCAGGGCGGCGCGCTCGGCCGGGGTGACATGGGTCGAGCCCTCGAACGCCGTGATGTCGTAGACGTCGTCGTCCGTCGGTGCCACGTTGTAGTCGCCCAGCACCGCGAACGGGCGGCTGCCCGCGGCGTCGCCCGCGACGGCCGCCTTCAGCGCCTCGAACCACTGCAGCTTGTACGCGTAGTGCGGGTGGTCCACCTCACGGCCGTTCGGCACGTACACCGACCAGACGCGGACCGGGCCGCAGGTCGCCGAGATGGCGCGGGGCTCCTCGACGCCGTCGTAGCCGGGGTCGCCGGGCAGGCCCTTGACCACGTCCGCCAGGCCGACGCGGGAGAGCACCGCGACGCCGTTCCACCGGCCGTCCGCGTGGACCGCCGCCTCGTAGCCCAGCTCGCGCAGCTGGTCGTACGGGAACTGCTTCTCGGCGATCTTGGCCTCCTGGAGGCAGAGCACGTCCGTGCCGCTGCTCTCCAGCCAGGCCAGGAGCCTCGGGAGGCGGGCGGTGATCGAGTTCACGTTCCAGGTCGCGATGCGCATGCCTCACAACCTACCCGGCGGGTACGACAACCGGTCCCGGCCCTGTCCTCCCGGCCTCCCGCCGGCCCTCAGAGCTGCGCCGACGCGCCCGGCGCCAGTCGCAGGTGCTCGGCTCCGCCCAGGGCGCCGATCTGGTTGTCGTAGATCGGGCGGGCCAGGTCCGTCAGGAGGGCGTCGTGGATGTCGTACGCGCGCTGCGGCTTGACCTCCCGGACGTAGTCGATCACCTCGGCGATCTTGTTCCAGGGCGCCATCACCGGGAGCATCAGCGTCTCGACGGGGTGGTCGGGGACGGTGAGGGCGTCGCCGGGGTGGAAGACCTTCCCGCCGTCGATCAGGTAGCCGACGTTCGTGATGCGCGGGATGTCGGGGTGGATCACGGCGTGGAGTTCGCCGTGCACCTGGACGTCGAAGCCCGCGGCGGTGAAGGTGTCACCGTGGCCGACGGTGTGCACGCGGCCCGGGAAGGCCGCCGAGATCTGCTCGGCGACCGACTTCAGGGTCCAGATCTCCGCCTCCGGGTTGGCCTCCAGGCCGGCCCGCAGCCGGTCCTCGTTGAAGTGGTCGAGGTGCTCGTGCGTGACCAGGACGGCGTCCGCGCCGACTGCGGCGTCCTCCTCGCTGAAGGTGCCGGGGTCGATGACGAGCGTCCGCCCGTCCTTCTCGAGCCGGATGCAGGCGTGCGACTTCTTCGTGAGCTTCATGGATCCATCCTGCCCCTGCCCGGCCTGCACAGCGTGGTGGCCCTGCTACCCGGCTGGCGATCACTCCTGCGGGGTCGTCTCCTCCCGGATGACCTGCTGCGCCACCTTGAACGCGCTGTTCGCGGCCGGTACCCCGCAGTAGAGCGCGGACTGGAGCAGCACTTCCCCGATCTCGGCGGGGGTGAGACCGTTGCGCAGGGCCGCCCGGGTGTGCGCCGCGAGGTCGTCCAGGTGGCCGCCCGCGACCAGCGCGGTGAGGGCGACACAGCTGCGGGTGCGCCGGTCGAGGCCGGGCCGGTCCCAGATCTCGCCCCAGGTGTAGCGGGTGAGGAACTCCTGGAAGTCCCCTGAGAAGTCGTCCGCGGAGGCCAGCTCCCGGTCGACGTGCGCGTCGCCGAGCACCTCACGGCGGATCTTGATCCCGGTCTCGTACGGGTCGGGCCGGGCCGAGGGCTGGGGCGGGACGGCGGCCGGGGCGATCTCGGCCACGGGTGCCACCGGCGGCGGCGCGACCGGCACCGGCTTCGGCGCGGGCCCCGCGATCGCCGTCATCTGGCCGGTGGTCGCGTCGAAGGCGGGCTGCCACGCGGTCGCGAAGTGGTGGACGAGCAGATCGGTGACGGCCGCCGGCTGTTCCACGGGCACCAGGTGCGAGGCGCCGGGGACGACCGCGAGTCGGGCGTCGGGGATCCCCGCGACCAGGGTGCGTGCCTCGGCGGGTCCGGTGACCTGGTCCTCGGAGCCGACGAGGACCAGGGTGGGTACGCCGATCCGGCCCAGCTCGGCCCGTACGTCGAAGGCGGCGAGCGCCTCGCAGGCCGCGATGTAGCAGCCGGGGTCGGTGGTGCGGACCATCTGCACGGCCCACTCGGTGATCGCGGGCTGCGCGGCGGCGAAGCCCGAGGTGAACCAGCGCTCCGGGGATGTGCGGGCGATCGGGTCCAGTCCGTTCGTCCGCACGATCACACCGCGCTGGCGGAACTCGTCGGCCGTGCCGAAGCGGGGTGAGGCGGCGATCAGCGCGAGCGAGGCGAGGCGTTCGGGGTGGCGCAGCGCCAGCTCGATCCCCACCGCGCCGCCGAGGGCGCAGCCCGCGTAACCGAAGCGCTGCACCCCGAGCGCGTCGAGGGTGGCGAGCAGGCGGTCGGTGAGGTCGGCGACGGAACCCGACGGGTGCGCGGGTGCGCCCCCATGGCCGGGCAGATCGAAGCGGAAGACCCGCCACTGCTTGGCGAGCTCAGGGACCTGACGGTCCCACATGTGCCATGTGGTACCCAGTGAGGGACCCAAGATCAGGACCGGAGCGTCTTCTGGCCCGTCAAAGCGGTATTGCAGGGTGTTCGGGGGTGTCTCACTCACGCCCCAGACCCTCTCACGTCTCACGGACGCCCCTATAATGCGGGGGTGCTGGGCACCGGTCTGACCAGGTTAAAGACCTCGCGGGCGGCATACCGCTTGAGGCATCGGATGATCTCCGGTCGCGTCTTGCCCTCCTTCGTACGGCGTTCGTAGTACGCCTGGGTACGGGGGTCGTGGCGCAGCCGGGTGAACACGATGCGGTGCAGGGCCGCGTTCGCCTGCCGGTTGCCGCCGTGGTTGAGCCGGCGCGTGCTCCGCCGGCCGGAGGAGTACTCGATGGGGCTGACTCCGCAAAGGGCAGCAAAGGACGCCTCGGTGTTCAGCCGCTCGGGATTGTCCCCCATGGTGATCAGGAGAGTGATGGCGCTGTCCGGACCGATGCCCACCGGTACGAGCAACTGTGGGGCGTGACGCTCGACGAGCCGGGTCAGGCGTTGGTTCAGCTCATTGATCTGTCCGGTGAGCTGTTCGATGCGCTCGCCGAGCATGCGTAGCGTCATGTGGGTGGCCTGGGCCACCGCGTCCTCGTCTCCCCCACCATCGGGTGGGCTGAGGGTCGCGCAGGTGCGGAAGAGCTCGGCATTGCCCAAGCTTGACAACCGTTCCCGCAGGGCGGGGTCGGCGATCACTAGGACGGCCTTGAGCTGGTTGATCGCCTGGGTGCGGGCCTTGACCGCGGAGTCCTTGGCGAGTTTGTAGATCCGGGCGCTGTGCACCGGACCGTCGCCGGATTTCGCCTGGGCCCGAGCGCGACCGCTGAGCACGGCTCGCGCGGCGGCCTGCGCGTCGAGCGGGTCCGACTTCCCGAGCAGCCGGCGGGCCGACCGGTCGGGCCGGTTCACTTCGAACACCTGGATCTGCTGGGCCAGCAGATAACGGGACAGCCCCGCGCCGAAGGTACCCGTGCCCTCCACACCGGCCCGGCGCACCGTCCCCCGCTTACGGGCCCAGACAAGCAGTTGTCGGTAACCGGCCGCCGTCGCCGGAAAGGACTCGATTCCCAGGACCTTCCCGAGCGGGGAGATCACGGCGGCGACATGCACCTCGCCGTGCGTGTCCACGCCTAGGACGACCTCGCGCCGAACGGGAGGATCCGTACTGGAGGAAGTACTGCGCTGTCTGGTCGTCATGATGGTTCGCCTCCCGCTATGTGAGGTGCAGGGTGGATGGCACCGGCCCGCTCGGGCGGTCTGAACCGTGATGGCGCCTGAAACTCGGCAAGGCCCCTATAGGGACACACCCTGTGGGTCGGTGGCAGGCAGCATTCCGCAACGGCAGTCGACAGGTCTGCGACTGGACACTTCGGTCATAGATCTCACGAGTCAGACCCCCGCACGGGACGGCACTGCACAACCGTCCCATCGATCCCGGTACCGCGGCATGACTCGATCACTGCCGGACGCCTCGGAACGAACCTATGCTCGACTTGGCCCGGTCAGGCTGTCACAGAGTCAACTTTCGGGCATGCGTGACCGGCATTGACGGACGGCCGCGTGGCCCTACCGGCTGCCCCTGGCATCCGCCGGCGTGACCACCTGGCATCCGGACCACGGTGGGCCGCGGTCCGGACTCTCCCTCGCCCAGGAGGTGCATACGGTGGCCACCCCGTCGACCATGCGTCCGGGGAGCGGATACTTGCCCCGACCAGTGGCACGTGTACCAGGTGGCGCACCGATCCGAGACCGGGCGCTAGATCTAGGACAGACTGGGCCGTGACCGGCGTTGGGAAGGTCCGGCGCCGGTCACGGGCCCGGAGCCGGCCCACAGCAGGCTCGATTCGCGCCGCGCGCCCCGTTCGGGCCAGGATCGCGGCCATCGCGTACCGCAGCCCTGCACGCTTCCCTGTTAGTCGCTGTAATGCCGGCCCGCCGGGTCGTCGCCTCCCCGGCGTACTCAAAACCCCGCGAACGCGCCGAATAGACCTCCCCGGCCAGCGGCAGGACCGCATGACCATACAGGCGCCCGCGCGACTCGTCACCGCCGCCGGCCCGACACCCGTCGAACTGGCCATCGTTGACGACATCGCCGACGAACACGGCCCGAGATGTTCCTGTGGATCGTCTTCCACCGGCCGGGCGGCGGCGCCTGCATCCGGTTCGCATGGACCGACCGGGGCTCCGCGCTCGGCGAGCGCATCGACCAGCTCGCCCTCGCCTCGGCTCCCTCGCCCCCGGCTCGCTGCCGCAGCTTCACTCTGGCCGACACAGATGCTGCGTGGCTGCTCCATTCCTGAAAGGCTTCAAGGCATGCGAGAGGTCAGCGGGGTTGGTGCCGTCAGTATCGAGTACAGCCACTTCTCAGTAGGCGAGCATTGGGAGCGAGGCTTCGAGCGCAGGGAGAGCGAGCCGAATTTCCAGACCGATGAAGAGGTAATCGTCGTGCCCGGCCAGATCGTCGTGACGTCGCGGGTTCAGGAGCATACTGCGCCGGTCGTTTTGGCTGTCAACGACCAACTGGACGAGGCACCGGGGCCGGCCTGGACGCTGGTTGCTTCTGTGGACTACCAGCCGGTCTACAAGGGCCGCATGGCAGCCTTTGACACGATGAACGGCCCGGCTCAGCCTGCCCGTGCATCGGTTGAGGTGTTCGGTCAGCGAGTCGAGCCGGCTGAGCCGTTTATGGCCTTGGACCCGTCTCGTACCTATCGCGCGCAGGTGTGGTCACAAGGTCGGAGTGACTCCCGCGAACGGTTCAACGCTGCCATCGAGCGCACAGAATGGGGTGTTCATGAAGGTTTCGAGGCGTATGTGATTGTCTTCGTTCCCTCCGGAACGCAAGAACCGCCGGCTCCCTCCGAAGCCGGGAGCCGACGAGAGCGCATGGCCCGTACGAGTGGGAAGCCTCCCCTGAACATGCGCTGATCCATTTGGCAGGTCGGGGACGGCCCGAGGGCCGCCCCCCGTTCCGGCGTAGGCCGGTTACTTCACGAAGATGCCGTATGCGTTGTTGTGCAGGATCCGGTCACTGCCGTACCAGTCGGACAGCTCCGATCCCGCCTTGCTGTTCTCGGCGCCCGGCACGTAGCGCACGGAGAAGTTCCCGTCACCCAGGCCGGCGCCTTCCATGGTCGAGGCGAAGGGGAATTCGTCGCACTGGTAGCTGTCGTTGGGACGACTCAGGCCCCGGCACGCGGCGTCCTTTGCATTCCGGTTCTTGCGGGCCGTTTCGGCTGCGGCAGCGTCGTAGTTGGCCCAGTTGCGGTGCAGGGGCGGTCGGCCGTTCCAGATGTCGCCCGGGATCACCTTGTTGGCCTTTTGCGGGTAGGTGGTCTGCGGCCTGTACAGCGCGTCGTATACATGGTTCGCGACGCCCTTGGTGTCGCTCTTGGCGCGGTCGTAGGAGAACACCGGTATGACCCGATCGAAGATCACTCCCTCGTCGTAGAACTTGCTGCCGAGAGACTTCGAGGAGTCGAAACGCAGCCCGTTCTCGGGGCCGCTGCTCCAGGGCGTGGTAGCGCCGTCGCCGGTGACCTTCCAGTTGTGCTGGTACACGCAGGTGGCTATGTCGTCGGGGCCTGTGCCGGTGCCCTTGGCAGACACCAGGCCATAGGCGATGTACTCATCGCGCCAGGCGCCGACCGTCTCGGTGAAGGGGTTCGAGGAGATGTCGGTGACCTTGCAGGAGCTGGCCGACGGCCAGCCGGCCTGTGTCACCTCGAAGCTCATCAGCGCCGAGTCGTTGAACACGCCGGACGACGTGAGCTGGTCGGTGTGGTCTTCGATGGTCGCGTCCCGCATGTTGTCGGAACCCGTGCCGATTTCCGTCTCGCGGAACCGGACCATGCCTTCGACCTCACCCTGGCCATTGAGCTTGATGGCCGTGTTGTAGCCCCAGCGGCAGAAGCTGAAGTGATTGATCACCTTGCCGGCGGTTGTGTGTGCGTCCGGCATCGCTCGGCACTGTTCCTTGGTGAGGGCCGCAGCGTTGAGTATTCGCTTCTCAGCGGCGGCGTTGCCGGACTCGGCAACGTACTTCTGGCCGCCCTCCTGAGCGATCTTCTGCTCCTGGGCCTCGCTGGACGGTTGTGGGGCTTGCGGTCTCTCGCTGGTCTGCAGCCTTTGAGCGGAGACAGACGAGCGTTGCTTGGCCAGGGCGCTTTGGTACTTGGTGCCCAGCGGCAGGTCGATGGGCTTGCTGGAGCGCAGCCAGATGACCTGTCCCTGATCGCTGTCCACACTGGAGGAAGCGTGCGCAGTGGTCCCGGTGAGCATCGCGGCGAGGCTGCCGATACCGAGAGCTACGGCGGTTAAGCGTCTCTTATGCATCGTGGGTGTTCTCCCATCTCGCGAACGGGAAGATCACCCCATCAGAGTGAGAACAGGTGAGCCATGCGTGATATCACGGTTTGCGTATGACCCAACAGATCCGGTCAAGTATTCGACACAAGTAAGCGATTGAGGCGTGGCCACATCTCGCCCCGCCTTACTCGTACCTCACCCAGCCCCGGAAGATCTCTTCCTCTGGTCAGGGCTGATGATCAGTGCTGACCAGAGCCCCGCCTTGCGCCCAGAGGTGGGACAGGGGAATGCGCGACCGCCATGGACGGCCCTGAGCGCTGCCACTGCCAGTCCGGATCAGCCATCAAAAACCGGGCGCAATCCACCCTCATTTACCACAAGGCCGTGTATAGCATCGCACGGGGCCACGTCTCTTGAGTGCGACACACACGTAGGTGAAATCAACCAGCTCATGTCCGGGTTCACCCTCACGGGCCTTCCAAGGTGAACAGGATCCGCGACAGGACGCCCACGTGGTCGTCGTCCAGCACGACGACGGCTTCGTCGGAGTGCTTCTCGGCGTCCACGATGGCACGGGCGATCCGAAGCGCTTCGGACAGGAACTCCTAGGAGTCCTGGATCAGCCAGTCCCGCAATCGCTTGATCCGCTCTGCCAGGACGGTGTACTTCGCCGACTCCGGTTCGACACCCTTTTCGAAGGCGGACTTGATGTGGTCCAGGATCTCCGCCGCGAGCGGGAGCGTCCTGTCCTCGCTGTCGCCCTTGCCGGATTTGGGGCGGACGAGTGCCAGCAACTCCTTGAGTGTGGCGATGCCTTGGGCATCCAGGACGAGGGGTTCCTCCTGGGAAGTGACTACGGTGAAGGAGTGGACATGGGCGTTGATGATGTCCAGGACCATGGGTCCCAACTCGGTCAGCCTTTTCTTCCTCGTCGGAGGACTTGTTGAACAGGGTCGTGTAGACGGACACGAACAGACCAAATCCATCTCGGTATGGTGATCCGCTTGTCGCTGTTGACCAGCGGGTACAGGCTTGCCAGGGGCCGGTAGTCCTTGCTGAAAACCTCGGCTGCGCCAGGGTTGGCGTCCAGGTATGCGTTGATGGCTCGCACGGACTCGTATCCGTGGACCGTGAGGTCCAGGCCGTCCACCTCCGCCAGGAGGTCTTCGATGCGGGCGAAGGTGTTGCGGAACTCGGTGACCAACGCGGACAGGTCGGTGACGAATCCGCCCTCCTTGCCTGCGTCCTTTGAGCTGGGGTCGGCTACGGCACGCTGAACTTCTTCGGCCAGGCCGATGTAGTCCGCGATCACGCCGGACGTTTTCACGAATCCGGTCGGGGACACCCAGGTGCGGTTTCGGGCGGGTGATCGTCTGGAACAAGTTGTGGGCTTTCGGCGGCTTGTCCAGGTAGAGAACGCCCTCGTTGGGGGCGTCGAACCCCGTTATCAGCTTCGAAGTCACCAGCAGGAAGCCTAGCGGGTCATCCGGAGCGAGGAATCGCCGCTTCTGCTCCTCCTCCTCGACCTCCGAGAGCCGGAGCAGCCTCATGGCCGTGTCTTCCTCCTCGGAGTCCGAGACGGAGATGTGCACCTCCGCGGTGATCCGGTCGTGCAGAGCCCGCCCGGTTTTCCCGTGAGGCCGCGTCGTCTCATAGATCCCATCCCTGTGGGTGCGATCGCAAATCCAGCGTCGTCAAGGACGCCCCTATAACGCAGGGGCGCGGGAAACCGGTCTGACCAGGTTGAAGACCTCTCGGGCGGCATACCGCTTGAGGCATCGGATCTCACAGCAGTTCCCACGCTTGCAGCCAACCGCCGCTGGTGGAGACGAACATCATGCGGCTCTCAACGGCGGGTTGTCCGCGGCCTTCTTCGCTCCACCGCGCTGGCAGCTGGGCCGTACACCGGCGGGTGCGCGGATCCCACGCGTGCAGGACCCCAGTACGGTCACTGGCCCAGATCCGATCGCCCGGCATGAACGGCGTGGTGGTGAAGGCGCCGCCTGCGCTCTTGCGTCACAGCTCTCTGCCAGAGAGCGGATCGAGGGCTACAAGCCGCCCTGGGTCGAATGCGGCGATGTAGACGGCGTCGCCAGCGACCAAGGGGCCGTACTGATGCGTCGGGCGACCTGAGTGTCAAACAACGGGTGTCCATTTTGCCCGTCCCAGGCCAGCGCCCGGCCGCACCCCGTAGTCAGATGAACCGTCGTGCGACGGTAAGGGCCCGGCGTCCCGAAGCCGGGATGCCGGGCCCCCTTACCGGGGCGCGATCAGGCGGGGCGTATGTTCTCAGCCTGCGGGCCCTTCTGGCCCTGCGTGACGTCGAACTCGACCTTCTGGCCCTCCTGCAGCTCGCGGTAGCCCTGGCTGGCGATGTTGGAGTAGTGGGCGAAGACGTCGGGGCCGCCGCCCTCCTGCTCGATGAAGCCGAAGCCCTTCTCGCTGTTGAACCACTTCACTGTGCCCTTGGCCATGACTGTCTCCTTTGAGGGAAACCGGGCACGCACGCTGCGCGACCGGGAGGTGATCGCCCTGGTCCGGAGAGGCGCTGAACAGCAAGAACGCCCGTGAGGCGATCACGGGCGAACGGAACTTCGGAACCACGACTGCTGATCACAACGCTATAACGGCATGACGGAAGCCGCTAGCGAAAACGCGCCAGCATCCGGCCCGGAACGAAGGGCTGGATCGCCCGTGAGGCTCGGCCGATGGTGATCAAGCAGCTTCGCGCCCCTTTTTCTGCACAAGGCTGCGGCGAGGCATGGCCTCTCCCCGCGGCCGGCTGTTCTCCGGGTGAGCCCCACCGATCATGCCCTCATCCCGGAATTCCAGTTCGGCGGCGCCACCGACCCGAGCCAACCGCATCTGGGCCATTCCCACAGGCGAGTCCCCGGCTACGCCCCGCCCGCAACGCGCGCACGGGCATGCGCACGTCGCGGGCCACTGCACAGGACGCGCGAGTGGATAGCGCGAGTGCCGGTGAAGCGGTTAGATCGCGGGACTCATCGACTCAGCCGCCGCTCTTGCGCCTGAACGACCGCTGGCTCGCAGCCGGGCCATGCGCCGAACGGACCTTCGATGCATCGGACTTGGCGGCAACATCAGCGGCATCCGCCTGCGCACCGCGCTTGCGCGCCAGGGCTTCGCGGAACTTGCGCTTGAGGTCGTAGTTGCCGTCGCTGTCCGGCTCCAGAGGGGACGTCTCGGGGGCAGCCGGCTCCGAACCTTCCGTAGATACGGGCTCTGCGGTCACGGTGACCTCCTGGGTTCGGGGGGTGGGCAAGCACAGCTTGTCATGCCGGGCGCAGTGCGAGGCGCCGGCAACATCATCCTGCTCCGTTTCGGCGGGCATCCCTCCCGCGGCCAAAGGCGTTGACTTCGTAGGTGAGGCGCACAGGACGGCTTCGGGCCGGGCCGAGGGTTGTCGATCCCGTGGCCAGGCTGCCAGGGCAACGGCTCTCAGCCGTTGCGACGCACGAGGGCGGCCCTGCGGGCCTCGGCGAGCTTGCGGGCCTCGCCCGCCTTTCGGGACTTGCCGCCGGCGCCGAGGGAGGTGCCCTTGCTGGTGCCGAGGCCGCGGAAGGGAGCGTTGGTGTTCTTGGGTCGGGGGACGGTGGGCCCGCCGTCGAGCGGGATCCCGGAGGGAGTCTTGGCGCCGGTGATCCGGCTCAGCTCCGCCTCGCCCGAGCGCACCTTGGTGACGGTCGACTCGATGCCGGCCCCGGCCATCATGCGGCTCGTCTCACGGCGCTGGCCCGCCAGCACGAGCGTGACCACGCTGCCGGACTCACCGGCGCGGGCGGTGCGGCCCGCCCGGTGCACATAGTCCTTGGCATCGGTGGGCGGGTCGACGTTGACCACGAGATCGAGGTCGTCGACGTGCAGGCCACGGGCCGCGACATTGGTCGCCACCAGAACGGTGATCTGGCCGTTCTTGAACTGCGCCAGGGTCCGTGCGCGCTGTGGCTGGGACTTGCCGCTGTGCAGGGCCCCGGCGTGCACCCCGCTGGCCCGCAGATGCCGGGTGAGCTGGTCGACGGCGTGCTTGGTGTCGAGGAACAGCAGTACGCGGCCGTCGCGGGCGGCGATTTCCGTGATGACGGCATAGCGGTCAGGGCCGCGGACGACCAGAACGTGGTGCTCCATCGTCGTGACCGTGCCCGCGGCCGGGTCGACCGAGTGGACGACGGGGTCGTGGAGGTAGCGGCGGACCAGTTGATCGACGTCGCGATCGAGAGTGGCCGAGAAAAGCATCCGCTGACCGTCGGGGTGCACCTGGTCGAGCACGTCGGCAACCTGCGGCAGGAATCCCAAGTCGCACATCTGGTCGGCCTCGTCCAGCACGGTGATTCTCACCCGTCCCAGGCGGCAGGCGTTGCGCTCGATCAGGTCGTGCAGGCGTCCGGGGGTGGCGACGACCACCTCGGCTCCCTGGCGCAGCGCGGCGACCTGCCGGCCGATCGACGTTCCGCCGACGACCGTGGCGATCCGCAGCCGCAGTGCCTGGGCGTACGGCGCCAGCGCCTGGGCGACCTGTTGGGCCAGCTCCCGGGTAGGCACCAGGATCAGCGCAAGGGGCTGCTTCGGCTCCGCGTGCCGCCCGGCCGTCCGTGCGAGCAGCGGCAGGCCGAAAGCGAGCGTCTTGCCTGATCCGGTGCGCCCGCGTCCCAGGATGTCGCACCCCTCCAGAGCATCGGGCAGTGTGGCGGCCTGGATCGGAAAGGGTTCGCGCACCCCGAGTTCGCTCAGTGTCCGCAGCACCTCCGTCGGCAGTTCCAGACCGGCGAAGGTGACGGCCGGGAGCAGCGCCGGGGTCATTGCCCCAGACTGGGCAGGACTGCCGTGAGCGATACCGGAGTCATTGGGATGCTTCATAAACAGCCTTCCGCAAGGGAACGTACCGAGGAAGGCCCGGCAGGTTTGGACAGCCCACGCACAAGCCGAACGGAACAGACAGAATCGCCCACCGCGACGACCACGCAAACGCGTGAGACTAGCACACGGCATAACCTCGCGCCGCTGATACCGATCGCCCCTGTGTACGGGGCTGGCAGCGGGTCGGCCTGGAACAACCGTTCCCTTGGAGAACGGCCCCACCCCACGGGCGAGCCACGAACAGCAGGTCGAGCTCCGGTGGAGCAAGGACGAGCGAGTAGAACCCGAGGACCCGGTCTCCTGCGGAGGAGCCGGAGAACGAGGTGGTCAACCGCGGCTTCCCCTGGGCCTGCCGCAGCGAGGGCCAGCCTGTGCAGGACAACTTCAGGCTGGCCTCGTGAACCGCATCAGGAGACGTCGGACTTTGCGCCAGCAAGCGGATGTGTTCTGGTTGATCGCATCAAGTCCCTGGTCGTGCGTTGCGCATCGGCCGTAACGCGTGCCGTCGCTGTGTGCTTGCTTCGGGTGGCTCCCAAGAGGACAACCGAGAGCAACGGCGCCGACATTGTAACCCACATGTGCGGAAACCCCACCAGGCCGCGCCCGCGGGGCTTCTCGTCGCACGCCGCTCTCACATGCCTATCACCGACTGCGTCGACTCCCTCGAACCAGAATGCCCTGACCTGGCATTACGCTCTCATCTTGGACTGGCCTAGACGCCCACGGACGGTCTCTACAACCTGTGCCATGTGGTACCCAGTGAGGGACCCAAGATCAGGACCGGAGCGTCTTCTGGCCCGTCAAAGCGGTATTGCAGGGTGTTCGGTGGTGTCTCACTCACGCCCCAGACCCTCTCACGTCTCACGACTGCCCCTATGACGGGGGTTGCGACTGCACAGGTCTGATCAGGTGGAAGACCTCCCGGGCCGCGTAGCGGTTGAGGCTGCGGACTATCTCGCGCCGGGTCTTCCCCTCCCTGCTGCGGCGTTCGTCGTACTCCTGGGTACGCGGGTCGACGCGGAGGCGGGTCTGCACGATCCGGTGCAGGGCCGCGTTCGCTTGCCGGTCGCCGCCGCGGTTGAGGCGACGGTACTGCCGACTGCCCGAGGAACGCTCGACCGGGCTGACCCCGCACAGCGCCGCGAACGACGCCTCAGTGCCCAGGCGTTCCGGGTTCCCCCACCGTGATCAGCAAAGTGACGGCCGTGTCCGGACCGATGCCCACCACCGCGAGCAACTGCGGAGCGTGGCGCTCCACCAGCCGGGTCAGGCGGCCTTCCAGGTCCTGGACCTCTTCGCTGAGCTGCCCGATGCGCCGGGCAAGGAGACCCAGGGTCACGTGGGTGGTCAGCCTGCCGGGGTGCGGCCCTCAACCTGGCATAAGCTGCGCGACCAGTCAGGTGATGCCCTGTCAAGATTTCACGCCGCTCGGAGTGATCTCTGGGTAGCCGGATCGTCAAACGAGCGTCAGCGGTCCCCGGCCCTCTTGTGGCATCGACGACGGGGACGGCACCGATGCACTGGCGTGCTTGACGATTCGCGACGGGCCCCGAGCGGCGGCGTAGCTCTCCGGTCGGCGCCGTGCCGGGTCCGCACTGCCCACAGATACTCTGTTGAAACGGTTGCCGACCCTCATCCCGACACGGCCCAGAAGGGCCCCCGCAAGCGCTGCGCTCGCGAGGGCCCTTCTGTGTGCGCCTGCCCGGTGAAAGGTGAGAAGACGATCACGAGCAGGACATCTGTGTGCCTACGGCCTCAGGGCTTGAGCAGCAGGCTGTCGCCGCGCTCCTTGGCGGCGGCGTAGCGCTTGGCCACGTCCTGCCAGTTGACGACGGCCCACATCGCGTCGATGAAGTCGACCTTCTGGTTCTTGTACTGGAGGTAGAAGGCGTGCTCCCAGGCGTCGAAGACCAGGATCGGGGTGGAGCCCTGGCCGACGTTGCCCTGGTGGTCGTAGACCTGCTCCACGATCAGCCGGCCGCTCAGCGGCTCGTACGCCAGGACGCCCCAGCCGGAGCCCTGCGTGGTGGCGGCGGCCTTGGTCAGCTGGGCCTTGAAGCCTGCGAAGGAACCGAAGGACTCGGTGATCGCGTCCGCGAGGTCGCCGACACCGTCCTGGGCCAGCGGCTCGCCGCCGCCGTCCTTCGGGCCGGTCATGTTCTGCCAGTAGATGCTGTGCAGGATGTGGCCGGAGAGGTGGAAGGCCAGATTTTTCTCCAGGCCGTTGATCGAGCCCCACGACTCCTTGTCCCGCGCCTCGGCCAGCTGCTCCAGGGTGTCGTTCGCACCCTTGACGTACGCCGCGTGGTGCTTGTCGTGGTGCAGCTCGATGATCTCCGGGCTGATGACCGGGGCGAGCGCCGCGTAGTCGTACGGAAGTTCCGGGAGCGTGTAAAGCGCCATGTCCAACATCCTCCGACGTTATTGCAAGTCGTATGCAGGTGCAAGCTAGAAGTAAGAACGGTACCTTGCGATCATGCGTTGGACCTAGGACCCCCCTCCCCCATGTCGCGCCCCCGGCCGGGTGGCTGGCAGTCCGCGATCCGGACTTCTCGGCGGCGGCAAGTAAGGCAGACACGCGACCATGACCCCGCCGGCGGCACAGCACGGCGCGGCGACACCGGACCACTCGGCACTGCTGCGACGCTACGGCCTGCGCTGCACCGCGAGCAGGCTGTGCACCTTGAGGCTGCTGTCCGCGTCCGGGCAGCATTTGTCCTCCGCGTTTGAACATCCGGGCACTGTGCACCGGACCTTCGCCGGATGTCGCCCCCGCCCCGGCGCGACCGCTCAGCACGGCCCGCGCGGCGGCCTGTGCGTCGATCGGGTCCGACTTGCTGAGCAACCGGCGGGCCGTGCGGGGCCGGACGCTGCGACAAGGCGGAGCTGGAAGCACACCTGGACTCGGGCGGCTTGATGAACCGCCTCCTGGGCCGGTTCACCAAGCCGATCCTCCGACCGGGGCAGATGTTCCCTCTTGGCTTCGTCTTCGGCATCGGCTTCGACACCTCGTCCGAGGTTCTGCTCCTCGCCCTGGCCGGAAACGGCGCCGCCGGCCTGCCCTGGTGCGCGGTTCTGTGCCTGCCCCTGCTCTTCGCGGCGGTATGAGCCTGTTCGACACACTCGACGGCACGTTCATGAACTTCGCCTATCACTGGGCGTTCTCCAATCCGGTGCGCAAGGTGTTCTGCAACCTCACCATCACCGGCCTGTCCATCGCGGTGGCCTTCTTCATCGGCACGATCGAACTGGTCGGCGTCCTGCACGACAGGCTCGGCCTCGACGATGACGTCACCGGCTGGATCTCGGGCCTGGACCTGGACAACGTCGGCTACGTCATCATCGGTCTGTTCGTGGTCGTCTGGGCCGTAGCCATCGCCCACTGGCGCCTGGCCAAGGTCGAGGAGCGCTGCAGCGCCCGCGCCGCGGACACCGGTTGACGGCACTGTGGCCGTCGCCGTAACCCCGGCCTGATCAGTTGTGCACGAAGTGGCTGGGCCTGCCGTCCTGTTGGATCAGACGGCCCAGCCGGGCCGCCGTCGCCCGGGGCACGAGCGTCCAGGTGCCGTCGGCGCGGTGGAGTGCGGCGAAGTGCCAGGGAGTGGTCCAGGCGTCGGAGGCGTCGAGGAGGCGGATGCCGAACTTCGGGGCGCCGACGGGTTGCGGGTGGATCGAGAGGCGTACGGCGTGGGGGTGGTGCTCGGCGATCAGGTCGCCCCAGGCGCGGCTGCGCTGGATGACGCCGTAGGCCCGTTGCCGGCATGCGCGCTGCAGGGCGGAGCGGGTGCCGGTCCAGTCGGCGGTGTCCTCGACGAGGAAGCGCGTGATGCCCCGGTAGAGGGCGAGGGCCTGGTCGTCGGCACGGACCTCGGCACGCAGAGCGTCCAGGGTGGGGGCGTAGCGGTCGTGGACGCGGGCGCGTTTCGTGTCGTGCGGGAGGTCGCCAAGGATGTCGCGGAGGTCGAAGACGGACAGTCTGTCCAGGCCCAGTCGGGCTATCTGTATTCGCAGGTCGTCGGCGTACGCGTCGATGTGGTGGTCGGGGACGTGGATGAGGTCACCGAAGACGTGGCCGTCGGAACAGATGATCACCCGGGCGCCGGGCGCGTAGATCCGCTCGATCTCGGTGCACAGGGTGTTCAGGAACGTCAGGGAGAGGCGTTCACCCTGGTCGGGGAGGTGGCCGAGGACCTTGGCGGGGTTGGGGGACTTGCAGGGGAAGCCGGGCAGGGTGAAGACGACCGGGGCGCCCTCGTGTACGAAGTCGGCGATGCGGCGCAACTGATGAGGGAACGCTTCCGCAGGGGCGGCAACGGGAGCGCGGTCGGCCGTGCGGTGATGTGGCAGGAGCAGGTTGAGGATCTCGGTGCCGATGCGGGTGGGGAGGGCGTCTGACGCGGTCGTCAGGGGCATGTCGTTCCTCCTGGAGTACGAGGGCATGTCGACATGGCGCCGTGGCGGGAATGCACGCCAGGCGCCAGTGGGCAGCGGGTTTGGGTCAGCCGAGACCGGTCCGGCCGGTGTGGCCGGACACGGTCAGCGGTACGTCGGTGTCGGTGTCAGAGGCGCCGGTCGTAGCCGACGGGCAGGCTGTTGGTGCCGCGACCGAGGACGGCGGGGATCCACTCGATGTCCTCGACTTTGATGGCGAGATGCAGGCCGGGCAGCCGGGTGAGCAGGGCGCCCAGGGCGATCTGGAGTTCGGCGCGAGCGAGGGCCGCGCCGGGGCAGAAGTGAATACCGTGGCCGAAGGCGAGGTGGGGGTTGGGGCGGCGGTCGAAGTCGAGGACGTCGGGGTCGGGGAAACGGCGCGGGTCGCGGTTGGCGGCGCACAGGGAGACGATCACGGAGTCACCGGCCGGGACCTCGGTGCCGTGCAGATCGCTGTCCTTGTCGAAGAAGCGCCAGGTGGTCAGCTCGAAGGCGCTGTCGTAGCGCAGGAGTTCCTCCACCGCGCGGGGCAGTACGTCCGGTTCGTCGCGCAGGCGCGCCAGCTGGTCCGGGTTGCGGAAGAGAGCGATCAGGGCCGTGGTGATCTGGTTGGTGACCGGTTCCTGGCCCGCGACGAGGAGCTGGAAGATCATCGAGTCCAGCTCTTCCTGGCACAGCTCACGGCGGTCGCGGGCCACGACGAGGCGGCTGAGCAGGTCGTCGTCCCATTGCTCGCGCTTGTGGGCGACGACGTCGGCGATGTAGCTCTGCAGGCCGTGCAGACGCGCCTCATACAGCGGGCGTCCCGGGTCGGTGGGGCCGACCGGCTGGACGACCTTGCCCCAATCGCGGTCGAAGCGGGCCGCCAGCTCCTGAGGGAGACCGATGACTTCGGCCAGGACCTGGAAGGGGAAGTGGGCGGCGAAGCCGGTGACCAGGTCGGCGGGCCCGGACTCGGGCAGAGCATCGATCAGCGCATCCGCGAGTTCCTGGAAGCGGAGGCGCAGGCTCTCGATCCGACGTGGGGTGAAGGCGTCGGTGACGAAGCGGCGCATGCGCGTGTGCTTGGGCGGGTCCTGGTGGAGGAGGTGGACCTGGAGCTGGGAGTGCTGGGGCTCGGGCATGATCGAGGCGCGGGCGCGCCAGCGGTCGTTGCCGCGGTCGTGGTTCTTGCCCAGGCGCTCGTCGTTCAGCGCGGCGTGGGCGGCGTCATAGCCGGTGACGAGCCAGGCTTGCACTCCGCTGGGGAAGAGGACGCGGTGGACCGGGCCGGCCTCGCGCATCTGCTCGTACAGGGGGTAGGGGTCGGCCTTGTAGGGGCAGCCCATCAGCGGGACCGGGTCGGGCAGGACGTCCGGATCGGTGCCGGGCATCGGCTCCTGGATGGTCATGCGGAGGCTCCTCAGAGGGCGAGTTCGGGGCGGTGGTGGTCCAGCCACAGGGCAAGGTCGACGACGCGTTCGAGGCGCAGGCGGTGGCCCCACTCCAGCCGGTCGGGCGGGGTGTCGAGGCAGGGCTTGATCCGGGTCTCGTCGGCCAGGGCGCGGACCGGTTCGGTGGCGAGCGCGTCGCGGGCCATGTCCTGCAGGCCGCGGTTGTAGTCGGGGTGGTGGGTCGCCGGGTAGTGGTTCTTGGGCCGGTACAGCACCGAGTCCGGGGCGAGGCCCGTGCCGATGGCGCGGAGCAGGCTCTTCTCACGGCCGTCGAAGCTCTTCAGCGCCCAGGGCGTGGAGAAGGCGTACTCGACGAGCCGGTGATCGCAGTACGGTACCCGCACCTCCAACCCCTGAGCCATGCTCAGCCGGTCCTTGCGGTGCAGGAGCTGGCGCAGCCAACGGGTCAGGGACAGGTGCTGCATCTCGCGCTGCCGGTGCTCGGCGGGACTCTCACCGTCGAGGTGCGGTACGGCGGCCAGCGCGCTGCGGTACGTGTCATCGCGGAACTCCCCGATGCGGAGGTTGAGTTCGGGGTTGAGAGGCATGGCGGCCTCGTCGCCGGTTACCAACAGCCACGGGAAAGTCTGCGCGGCGAGGGCCTTCGGGTTGTGGAACCAGGGGTAGCCGCCGAAGACCTCGTCGGCAGCCTCGCCGGACAGGGCGACAGTGGAGTGCTGCCGTATCTCGCCGAACAGCAGGTACAGCGAGGTGTCCATGTCGCCCACGCCGATCGGCGAGTCGCGTGCCACGACGACCGCCTTGCGGTGCTCGGGGTCGAGCAGAGCACGCGGGTCCAGGACGACGGTGCTGTGCTCCGTGCCTATGAAGGCGCCCGCTTCAGTGGCGTACGGGGTGTCGTGGCCGGTGCGCAGGACGTCGCCCCTGAACTGTTCCGCCTGGTCGCTGTAGTCGACGGCGTACGAGCGGATCCTCGCCTCCGCGCCCTCCCGCAGCCGTAGTTCGTCGGCGAGCAGCGCGGTCAGGACGGTGGAGTCGATGCCGCCGGAGAGCAGGCTGCACAGCGGGACGTCGGCCTCGAGCTGGCTGCGGGCCGCCGCGCTTACCAGCGAACGGACCCGCTCCACCGTCGCGTCCTGGTCGTCGGCGTGGTCCCTGGCCTCAAGCTGCCAGTAGCGGCGCTCGCGGACGCCGTCCCGGTCAAGGACCAGCAGCCCGCCGGGCTCCACCTCCCGTACCCCGGACCACACCGTCGGCCCGGTGTTGAACAGCAGGCTGTACGCCTCCCGCAGCCCGTCGGCATCCACCCGAGGCTGGATCTCGGGGTGGGCGAACAGGGCCTTGGGTTCGGAGGCGAAGGCCACACCGCCGGCGACGGCCGCCCAGAACAGCGGCTTCACGCCGAGCCGGTCACGCACCAGCAGCAGCCGCTGTGTCCGCTCGTCCCAGACGGCGAAGGCGAACATGCCCTCCAGGTGGTCGGCGGCGTCCTCGCCCCACTCCGCGTAGGCGCGCAGCACCACCTCGGTGTCACTGCGGGTGCGGAAGACATGGCCCCGGCCACGTAGCTCGGCCCGGAGTTCGTGGTGGTTGTAGACCTCGCCGCTGTAGGTGAGCACGATGTCCGGCTGCTCGGGACGGTCGGCCATCGGCTGCACGCCGCCTTCGAGGTCGATGACGGCCAGGCGGCGATGGCCGATCGCGGCACGCTCGCCCAACCAGACGCCTCCGGCATCGGGGCCGCGGCGCGTGAGGGTGGCGGTCATGGCCTCGATGACCGGGACCTGGGTGCGGGCGTCGTGGTGGAAGCTCGCCCAGCCGGTGATTCCGCACATACGGGTGACTCCTTGCTCAACGATGGGCGGCGGACGCCGCGTCGGTGGTCTTCTCCGGCCCGGTGGCCGGGCGTCGGGCGGGCAGTGCCAGCAGAGGTAGGGCGAGGCAGGCGGCGGTGGCGGCCACGGCGAGGGCGGCGTGCACGCCGCTGGAAGGTCCGGCAAGGCCCCAGGCGGTGGTGGCCAGGGCCGGGCCCAGGGTGAAACCGAGGCTGCGGGCGAACTGGACGGTCGAGCCGACGGTCGCGGTCCACTCCGGCGGGGCGGCACCCATGACCAGGGCCTGGGTCGGGCCGCCGTTCAGGCCCATGCCGATGCCGGCCAGCGCCAGCCGCCAGGCGACGTCCAGCGGTGACCAGTCACCGTCCAGCGGAACGAGGAGAACCAACCCGGCGGCGGTGAAGGCGACGCCGGTGACCGCTGTCGGCCGGGCGCCGATGGGGGTCCCCCCACTTGAGCGGAGCCGAGAGTGGGGGAGGTCGGCGAGGCGTCCGCCGAGCGGTCCGGCCAGGCCCATACCGAGCGGGAAGGCGAGCACGGTGAGCCCGGTGGTCGTGGCGCTGACGCCGTCGTCGCGCTGGAGGTGCAGGGCGACGACGTAGTGCATGGCCGCGAAGCCGGCCGCCAGCGCCAGTACCGCCCCGTGTGCCCGGAAGAGTCCCGAGACGCGCAGCACGCCGGTCACCGGACGCCCGCCCGGACCGCGCAGCCACCACCACAGCGGCGGGACTGCCACGAGCGCAAGTACCAGCCACGCCGGACGGTCCGAGGCCAGGGTCAGCGCCAGCAGCAGGGCCGCCACACCGGTGGCCACCAGGAGGGCGTCTGCTGCCGAGCGCCGATCGGGCCGGCGCAGGGCGCCGTCCGGCGGCATCGCGCGCCAGGCCACGACCAGGGCGAGCGCACAGAAGGGGATCTTGACGAGGAAGACGGCGTGCCAGCCCAGATGATCCAGGAGCAGCCCGCCCACGGCCGGCCCGGTCACCGCCCCCAGCGGGCCCAGGGTCGCGGGCACGCTCATCGCCCGCCCTCGCCTCTCGGGCCGTACGGAGCGGATCGCGAGGACTGGCATCAGCACGAACAGCACCGCACCGAACGCGCCCTGCGCGATGCGGGCGGCGATCAGCCAGGCAGCCCAGGGAGCGGCGGCCGCCAGCGCGCTGCACAGGGCGAAGCCGGCGGTCGCCACGAGTACGGCCAAGCGCATTCCCACGCCGTCCAGCCAGCGGCCGACGGGCAACAGCAGTGCGACGACGGGAAGCTGGTAGCCGAGCACGGCCCACTGGGCGGTCGCGGCGGAGACGTGCAGGCCGTCGGCGATGTCCGCGAGAGCCACGTTGACGATGTTCATGTCGAGCATCGCCACGAACGAGAGCATGCCCGCCACGGCCACCAGCAGCCAGCGGTCCTCGCCGGCAGAGCCGTCGGGTATGTGCCCCGGCTGTTCCGAACCGGGTCTGTGGTCTGTCACCTTTCCGCCCCTCACCTTCGTGGGCGGGCTGCCGGAAGGCAGCCTCGTCCCACAAGTCGGGAGGGATCGCGCGTGAGTTCCCGGACCTGTCCCAAAAATCGTGGCGGGAAGGCTGGAAGTAGCCCCGTCGGCCAGTTGAGTCCCACGAGGAGCATCGGAATCAGCTTGCTCACGGCGGAACTTCAGGCTCGGCTCATCCGACTACTGAGGTGACGGCGACAGCCTGAACATCCGCGTTCACGCGAACGTACGTCACGCCGAACCCCCCATCACCTTCCAGGAGTTGCGCCATGGCCCAGAAGCAGTACAACGTCACCGGAATGAGCTGCGAGCACTGCGCGGCGAGCATCAGGGAAGAGGTCTGCGAGGTGCCCGGGGTGAGCGAGGTCGTGGTCGACCTCTCCGCCAACGCCGTCACCGTGCACGGCACGGAACTCGAAGACGAACGGCTGCGCGCCGCGATCGTCGAGGCCGGGTACGGCATCGCGGACCCGGCCGCCGCCTGACCGGAACCCGCAGACCAGGAAGGACGGCACCACCCCCGCCGTCCTTCCCCACCGTGTTCAGGCGTCGGTGTGCGTCTCCACTGCCACAGCCGGCTCCGCGTCGGCGGGTGCCCGGTGGTCGAAGGCGATCAAGGGATCCCCGGTGAGGGGGTGGTCGACCACGGCCGCCCGCACCCCGAACACCTCCGCCATCAGGGCGGGCGTGAGCACCTCGCGGGGCGGGCCGGAGGCGACGACCGAGCCGGCGTGCAGGACGTGGAGGCGGTCGCAGACGGAAGCAGCCGCGTTGAGGTCGTGCAGCGACACCAGCGTCGTACGGCGCTGGGCACGCAGCAGGGCGAGCAGTTCGACCTGGTGGCGGATGTCGAGATGATTCGTCGGCTCGTCGAGGACCAGGACGTCAGGGCTCTGGGCGAAGGCACGGGCCAGCAGGACGCGTTGGCGCTCGCCGCCGGACAGAGCCGTGAACCGGCGACCCGCCTGTTCGTCCATGCCGACATCGGCCAAGGCACGGGCGACGATGTCCCGGTCGGCGGCGTCCTCACCGGCGAAGGCCCGCTTGTAGGGGGTGCGGCCCATGGCGACAACCTCGCGCACGCTCAGCTCGAAGTCGCTCCCCCGCTCCTGCGGGAGAGCGGCCACGTGCCGCGCCGACTCGACCGGGCTCAGCTCGCGCAGATCGGTGCCGGCCAGAAGTACGCGCCCGGCGGTGGGCTTCAGGTGCCGGTAGACGGTGCGCAAGAGCGTGGACTTGCCGCTGCCGTTCGGCCCGACCAGGCCGGTGATCTCACCCTCGGCGGCGATCAGGTGGGCGCCCGCGACGACCGTACGGCCGGCGTAGGCGACGTGCAGGTCCTCGATGTCGATCCTCAACTGCCGCTCCCCAGGCGCCGGTCCAGCAGATACAGCAGGGCCGGAGCCCCGAGCAGCGAAGTGACCACGCCCACCGGCAGCTCCTGTGTGTCCATGGCCGTACGGCAGACGATGTCGACCACCACCAGCAGCACCGCCCCGAACAGGGCCGAGAGCGGCAGCAGGCGCCGGTGGTCGCCGCCGACGACCAGGCGGCAGACGTGCGGCACCATCAGGGCGACGAAGGCGATCGCGCCGGAGACGGCGACCAGGACGCCGGTCAGCATGCTGGTGACGGTGAAGAGTTCGCGGCGCAGGCGGGTGACGTCGATGCCGAGGCCGGCCGCCGTCTCGTCGCCCATCAGCAGGGCGTTCAGTCCGCGGGCGCGCGCCTGCAGCCAGAGCAGAGCGATGGGTACGGCGAGGGCGGGGACCGCGAGCATCTGCCAGTTCGCTCCGCTGAGGCTGCCCATGAGCCAGAACAGCACGCTGTGGGTCTGCTGCTCGTCCCCGGCCTGCAGCACCAGGTAGCTGGTGAAGCCGGAGAGGAACTGGCCGATCGCCACTCCGGCGAGCACCAGGCGCAGCGGTGCGAAGCCCCCGCTGCGCCGGGCCACCGCCCACACCAGTGCAAAGGTGGCCAGCGCACCGGCGAAGGCCGCTCCGGACAGGCCCAGCCCCAGCCCCAGCGCCCCGCCCGCCCCGACCCCGAGCACGATCGCGGCGACCGCACCGAGGGAGGCCCCGTTGGAGATGCCCAGCAGGTACGGGTCGGCCAGCGGGTTGCGCACCAGCGCCTGTACGGCCGTACCGACGACACCGAGCCCGGCGCCGACGAGAGCGGCGAGCAGGGCGCGCGGAACGCGAAGTTGCCACACGATCAGGTCGTTCGTGCCCGGGCGCGGCGCCTCACCGGACAGTCTCCGCCACACCACGCCCCACACCTCGCCGGGCGGGATGGACGTCGAGCCCCAGGCCACCGCGGCCGTCAGCGCGGCCAGCAACACCACTGCGAGGACCACTGCCAGCGGTGTCGCGGGCAGACTGCGCTCTTCCGAAGCTGAGGCTTTCCGGCGCACCAGCGTGGAGGACATGGTCAGCCGACCTTGCCCGGGTAGAGGGCCTTGGCGATCTCCTCGACCGTGTCGGCGTTCTCGACTCCCGCGATGGTCGTCTGCTCGGAGCCGACGCGCAGGAGGTGGCCTTCCTTCACTGCCTTGAGGCCCTTGGTCGCCGGATTGGACTTCAGCCACTGTTCGACCTCGTCGAACGCCTTCTTGTTCGCCGCCTCGCTACCCCGGTTGCGGACCCCGAGCTGGATCCAGTCCGGGTTCTTGGCGATCACGTCCTCCCAGCCGACCTGCTTGTAGTCGCCGTCGCAGTCGGCGAAGACGTTGCGGGCGCCGGCCAGGGTGATCACGGCGTTGGCGACCTGGCGGTTGCAGGTGACGGTGGGCTGCTTGGTGCCGGCGTCGTAGTCGAAGAAGAAGTACGTCGGCCGCGTGCTCTCCGCCGTGCCGCCGACCGCCTTCTGGACGGCGTCCACCTTCCCCTTCATCCCGGCGACGAGTTCCTTCGCCCGTGCGCTCGTGCCGGTGACCGCGCCGAGAGAGGTGATGTCGGCCTCCACCGCGGACAGGTCGGTCAGCGGGGTCTTGCTCTGTGCCGCGCAGGCGGTGGACTTCAGGTAGATGTGCTTGATTCCGGCGGCCTGGAACTCCTCCGCCGTCGGCGCGTCCCCCATCCCTCCGCCGCCCATGCTCCCCATGGAGGCGAAGGTGTCGATGTACAGGTCGGCGCCGGAGCCGAGCAGCTTCTCCTTGGGGATGACGGTCTGGCTGAGTACCTTCACCTGCTGCGCCTGCGCGTCGAGCGTGCCGGGCAGGGTGCCCTTGCCGGGCGGGAAGCCGGTGCCGATCACCTTGTCGCCGGCACCGAGGCGAAGTAGCAACTCCAGGCTGGTGGCGTTGCTGGTGACGATCTTCTTCGGGGCGGCGGAGAAGGTGGTCTTGGCGCCCATGCAGTCGGTGACGGACACCGGGTAGGCGCCCGAGACGGAGTCCTTGGCCTTCCCCGCGCGCTCGCTCCCCGTGTCCTTCTCCCCGCCGCCGCAGCCAGCCGCCAGCAGGCCGCCGAGCACGACGGCCGCCGCAGAGCCCCACACACGAGAACGCATCGAAAAACTCCCGGATCCACTCGGTACGCGGGCGAACCTCCGTCACCCGCTCCAGAAGTCGGAGCGAACACCACGCGAGTTCCCGTGAGTTCCCGGAAAGTTGGCGACACGACTCAGGAGAACTGTTCCCAGGTGCTGACGAGGGTGTCGGTGCCGGGATTTCCGCAGTCGGCACCGACACCCTCCCGGGGCGTCAGGCCGCCAGTGCGGCGGGCCTCTCCGCCTCGTCGAGCAGGTCCATCAGGGCCGCCCGGGCGCGGGCCACGCGGGAGCGGACCGTGCCGACCGGGCAGTCGCTGACCTCCGCGGCCTCCGCGTAGGGCAGGCCGAGCAGCTGCGTGAGGATGAACGCCTCCCGACGGTCATCGGGCAGCGAAGCCAGCAGATCGAGCAGTGCGATGCCGTCGTCGAAACCGGGCAGGTCGCACGGCTGAGCCAGCTCAATGGCTGCACGCCAGTCCGGTACGTCCGACTGACGCGGCCGGGCTGCGGCGTACCGGTAGCTGTCGATCACCGCGCGGCGGGCGATGGACAGCAGCCAGGCCCGGGCCGAGGAACGCCCCTCGAACCGGTGCAGGCTGCCGAGCGCCCGCAGGAACGTGTCCTGGGCCAGATCGTCCGCAGCCTGGGGATCGCCGCAAAGGTGGGCGACGTAGCGCTGGACGTCGCGGTGCAGGGCGCCCACGAACAGCTCGACCGCGTCCGCGTCACCGCCTCGGGCGGCCAACGCCCATGCGGTGATCGATTCGTCGGGCGCTGCCGGCTGGTAGCTCCTGGCGCGCGACGTGGGCAGGGCAGTGGTAATCACCTGGTGTCCTTCTCGGGTCAACCGTGATCCGGACCAGGGCGCGTCACAGCGCGCGGTCCGGTGAAAGTGAGAGAGACGGCCCTACGACGTCGCTGTGGCGCGACAGCACCTGTGCGGTCGTACGGCCGTGGCCCGAAGCACACACGGGCAGCCCGGCAGCCTCGGGAAACCAGCTGTCTTCAGACGACAGCCGTTCCCACCGGCGGACCCCGAGAAGTGATCGCGTGGACGAGAAGGAGGAGACGCGGCGCCCGGTCCGAGCGTCGGCGCCGCAGGCGGACGCGCGGGCGGTCCGGGGTGAGGGGCGAGGCGAACAGGAGCCGCAGCGGTGCCGCCAGCCATCCGGCCACCGCCCGCAGGATCCGGAAGGTGGCCCTCTCGCCGTAAGCCAGCCACAGCCCGCACAGCAGCGCGGCGAGCAGGTGAGCGGCGAGCATGCCGAACGACGACGAGCCGCCGCCCATGGAGTGCCCCATGTGCCCCATCTGGGTCACGTGGTTCATGTGACTCATGCCCAGATGCCCCATGTCCATGGAGCCCATGCCGCTCACGTCCGCGGGGGCCGAACCGCCGGATGCCGATTGCGCGTAGGAGAACGCCTCGTGCAGCACGGCTTGGGCGGCAACCACGGCCGTCACGATCAACGGCAGGCCGCGTTCACGCCCCGCCAGACACCAGCCGACGGCACCGGTCACGGCCCCGCCTGCGGCCATCGCCCACGCGGGTACGTCGCTCCCGGACATCAGGACGTGGCCCAGGGCGGCGAGCAGCACGCACATGGCCGCGAACACCGCGGCCCGTATCGTGCGAGCACACCACCCTGCTGTCATGGCGCCTCATCCTCGCATCCGGGCTTCGGCCGTCATGCGTGGGTACGGAAATCCACCGGGCACCACACTCAATACCCAGCGCGTGATCCATACCACGACGCCACGCCGGAACTGGCGAGGGTTCCTACCCGACTTCTCCTCGGGAAGCACTTCCCGGGCGAAGGTTTTCGGCGACAGTGACCCCGTCGAGGCCGAGTGGCCCCCCGGAGGGGCTGCTGATCAGGAGGCTCCGTCGGCGGAACGGATCACCACTGCGATCGACTTGACCGGCGCGCTGCGCTCGAAGTGCAGTGTGAACGAGACGAGGTCACCCTCCTGCCACCCAGTCCGCGCCCGCAGGGTCAGGTCGACGCCGTGCGGGGACATGGACAGCTCGCCACCGGCAGGGACGGTGACAGAGTCCACGTCGGCCTTGTACGCGGCCCCGCCGGCGGTGGTGCGGTGACGGCTGAGGGTGGTCTCTCCGCGCGTGTCGGTGGACGTCACCTTCACCAGCCGGTCGTCCGCGCCGCCGAGGTTGGAGACGTCGAAGAACGCGGCGGTCTCCGTGTTGTCGCCGTAGGGCAGGAAGACCCGTCCGGACGTGACGGCGATCCGCGCCGGGCTGCCCGCCTTCCCGGCCCCGACCCAGGTGGTCAGGCCACCCAGGGCGAGGCTGCACGCGGCCACGGGCACGGCCGCGGCGAGCAGTGTGTCGGTCAGCCGGCGGCGTGACGGCCGCCAGGGGTTCTGCTCGGTCACCGGGTACGCCTCCGGGCGGGCGAGGGCTGCCAGGCGCGCAGCCGCAGGCTGTTGCCGACGACCAGCAGCGAGCTGGCCGACATCGCGGCCGCGGCGAACATCGGGTTGAGCAGGCCGACCATGGCGAGCGGCACGGTCACGACGTTGTAGCCGAACGCCCACACGAGGTTGGCGCGGATGGTGCCGAGCGTGCGTCGGGCCAGCCGGACCGCGTCCGCGAGGGCCTCGATGTCGCCGCGCACCAGCGTCACGTCGGCCGCTCCGATGGCCACGTCGGTGCCGCTGCCCATGGCGATGCCGAGGTCGGCGCCGGCGAGGGCGGCGGCGTCGTTGACGCCGTCGCCGATGACCGCGACCCGGTATCCCTGCCCCTGCAGGTCCCGTACGAGGTCGGCCTTGCCCTCGGGGGTGCAGCGGGCGTGCACCTCGTCGATACCCAGAGCCGACGCCACGGCCTGCGCGGGCGCTTCCCGGTCACCTGTGGCGAGCACCGGGCGGACGCCGAGCCGCCGCAGGCGGTCCACGGCACGGTAGCTTCCGGGGCGTACGACGTCCCCTACCTCGATAAGGGCCTCGGCCACGCCGTCGACGCGGACCAGGACGGGTGTGTGGGCGGCGGCCTCGGCCCTGGACATGGCGTCCGCGAGGATCGTGGGCAAGTCATCGTCCGGAACGAGGACTTCGACCAGGCGGCCTTCGACCCGTCCGCGCACGCCCTGCCCCGGTGTGGCGCCGAACTCGGTCATGTCCGGCGTCGGCTGTCCCTGCGCGGCCCGCCCGGCATACGCGGCGATGGCCCGGCCAAGCGGGTGCTCCGAGCCCTGCTCAACCGCGCCCGCCAGCCGCAGCACCGCCTCCTTCCCGAGTCCGCCGGGCACAGCGGTCACCCGGGCGACGCTCATATGGCCGGACGTGAGGGTGCCGGTCTTGTCCAGCACAACCGCGTCGATGTGCTGCAGCCCCTCCAGAGCCTGCGGCCCACTGACCAGAACGCCCAACTGGGCGCCCCGGCCGGTCGCGGCCATCAGCGCGGTCGGGGTCGCCAGGCCGAGTGCGCAGGGACAGGCGACGACGAGGACCGCCACGCACGCGGTGACGGCCGCCTGAGGATCGGCTCCCGCACCGAGCCAGAAGCCGAGCGCGGTGACGGCCAGCGCCAGCACGACGGGTACGAAGACACCGGCCACCAAGTCGGCCAGCCGCTGCGCCCGCGCCTTGCCCGCCTGCGCCTCGGTGACCAGGCGGGTGATCCGGGCGAGCTGGGTGTCGGCGCCGACTGCGGTGGCCCGGACGAGCAACAGGCCGCCGGCGTTGACGGCCCCGCCGACCACGGCCGAACCCGCACCCACTTCAACCGGCTCGCTCTCACCGGTGACCAGGGACAGGTCCACGGCCGAGGCGCCCTCCACGACCTCGCCGTCGGTGGCGACCCGCTCCCCGGGCCGTACGACGAAGACCTGTCCGGCACCCAACTGCTCGATCGGAACCAGCCGTTCGGTGCCGTCCTCGCGTACGGAGACCTCCTTGGCAGCGAGCTGGGCGAGCGCCCTCAGCGCCGCCCCCGTCCCGCGCCGGGCACGCGCTTCCAGGAAGCGGCCGGCCAGAACGAACAGCGGCACGCCGACGGCCGCTTCCAGGTAGATGTGCGCGGCGCCCTCCGAGGCGGAGGGCACGAGGGTGAACGGCATCCGCATCCCTGGCTCACCGGCACCGCCGAGAAAGAGCGCGTACACCGACCAGGAGAAAGAGGCCACCACACCCAGCGACACCAGGGTGTCCATGGTCGCCGCCGAGTGCCGCAGTCCGCGTACCGCCCGTACGTGGAAGGGAAGGGCACCCCACACCGAGACGGGCGCCGCGAGCATGAGGCACAGCCACTGCCAGTTGCGGAACTGAAAGCCGGGCACCATCGACAGCACCAGCACCGGCAGCGCGAGCAGCGCGGTGATCACCAGCCGGTCGCGCTCCTGCCGGGTGCCCTCGCCCTCGGCGTCGTCCTCGCGCTTCTCTTTCTTGGGCGGCTCGGGCAGGGCAGCCGTATAACCCGCCTTCTCGACGGCCGCGACGAGGTCCGCAGGACTGATCTCCGCCGGATGGCTCACCCGGGCCCGCCCGGTGGCCAGGTTGACGGTCGCGGTGACCCCGTCCAGCTTGCCGAGCTTCTTCTCGACCCGCCTCACGCAGGCCGCGCAGGTCATGCCGCCGACGGTCAGGTCGGTCGTGACGAGGGTGCCCACGGGTTCCGCTCCCATCAGTGGCCACCCCCGTGCATGTCGCCCATGTCGTCGACGCCTCCGCCTTCACTGCCGTCGCCGCCGGGCCGTACGCCTGTGCCGTGCATACCGGGGGCGACGGGTCCGGCGGCGGCACCGACGGCGTAGGACACCGCGAACATCAGCGCCAGCAGGAGAAGGAACCCGAAGAGGGCAGGCGGTGGGACCAGCTTTCGCAGTACCGCGCCCGCGTCGGAGGAGGATTGCCGGGATTCGTCCATCAACCGCGTCTCCAGATCAGTCGTACGGCGCCGGTCGGATCGAGCCGTACCGCTTCAGGAGTCGGGCCGCCGGACGCCCGAGTTCCGGAGCACACCTATGACACACGTCACATAACGAACAACCGTGCTCTGGCGTTGCGCGTCGAGGAACGGGTGCCCTGCCGACGGTTTCCGGGTTCCGGCTGTCGGCAGGGCACCTGCGCTATTCGGCCCGGGATCCCGTGGAGCGGCCGCGCAGGACGGCGAACACGGCCGCTGCCAGGCCCAGCACGCCCACGACAAGCCCGGCGATGCCGAGGCCACGGGCGGTCGAGTCGCTGCTCGAAGCGGTCGACTTGGCGCTCGCGGAGCTCTTCGAGTTCGCCGGCGAGCCGGTCGAGGTGCTGCCGCTCTCGTCCGCGCCCTTGGCGGTGAGCTTGAGGACAGGAGCCGGGTTCTCCGGCTCCTGTCCGCCGGAGGGCGTCTCGATCCAGCGGACGGTCTTGCCGTCGGAGTACGTCTGGAGGGCCTTGAAGGTCAGCTGGTCGGTGTCGTCGGGCAGCTGCCCGAAGGCGACGTTGAAGTCCTCGTACTGGCCCGGTGCGATCTTGCCACCGGTGAAGGTGATCTCGGAGACGGCGTCGGTGATGGTGCCGTCGTCCGTCTTGAGGGGCGTCTTGAGCTTGGTGTTGGTGACCTGGGCGGTCCAGCCGTCCTGCGGGTGGACCAGCACGCCGAGGACGGGGTGGTCGGTGGGCAGGAAGACCTGGACCTTGGTGGTGGAGGCCGTGTCCTCCTCGTTCGGGACACGGAAGGTCAGGACGCCGTCGGTGGCGCCCTTGGCGTAGCTGTCGGGGTGGACGGTGACGTGCGCCGAGGCCACGCCCGCGGCAGCGAGAAGTCCGGCGGCGGTCAGGGCCGTGACGGCGCCGGCGCGGCGCAGGGTGATGCGGGTCCTGGACATGAGGTGAGGGATCTCCGTACGGAAGAAGGGATGTCGGGGGTCAGATCGCGTACGACAGCGCGTACGACATCCCGGGCGGCGGCCCTCGCCGGTGAACGGCGTACCTCAGCCGTACCTGCCGCACCGCCCACGGCTCACCGGCAGCCCGACGCACCAGCTCCGGCTCGGCCGGTGCGCTCCACGCCCCGCCGGCCACCCGCCACCAGGCGGCAAGCCCCGGCACGAACGCGACCGCCCACCGCAGCAGCGACCACAGTGCCACCTCACCGCGCCGCAGCCACCAGGTCAGCAGCAGAGCCGCCCCGGCATGCGCGGCGGTGGCGTGCAGTGTCACCGCATGGGGCGCCTGGACCATCCGCATGCCGTGCATGACCATCGCGGCGTGATGGGGCTCGGCGGCGTGGAAGACAAGGTGCAACCCGCACTGGGCGGCCAGGGTCCCCGCGCCGATGGCGGCCAGCGACCGCTCACGGCCACCCAGCAGACAGCCCGCGGCGAAGACCGGCACGAACCCAGCAGCCTGCACCCACACCGTCGGCGCCATGCCCGTGGCCATGGCATGCCCTCCGGCAGCGAGCAGCACGCACAGCACGGCGAACACCGCCGCGCGCACGCTCCGCACCGCCAGGGACACACTCACGGCACCTGATGCTGCCACGCATCCAAAGGATCTCTCCCCCGGCCCAGGCACACGCATCACCGCCCACGGACTCATACCTGGTCGACCTGCCTCCTTCGCTTCAGGTGGAGCGATGTGGCATCAGCTGGTCGCGCTGCCCTGGACCCACTCGGCCCATGGCTGATGCTCACGAGTGCTCCATGAGGAGGAGAGCGGCCCTTAAAAGTCGGACGAGAGTGCCGTTCAGTTCCCAGCCACCTTGGCGAAATCGAAGCACCGGTAGCACTCCTGGGAGCACGGGCGCACGCCCGCCACCTCCGCGCTCCCTGCACCCGACGGGGTGGCGCGTCCGCCGCATCCACACCGGGTATCCCCGGGGCAGTCCCCCGCGGCCACCCACCGGTCCGTCCGTTCCGTCCGGACACCGGAATGCCGCCCCCATGTCCACGGAGGTGGAGCATCATGACCGACATCAACGGGCTGGAGCCCGTCGCCACGTTCTGCGGCAACTGCAACTGCGGCTGTCCCCAACTCTTCGTCGACCCGAGCGCCCCCGACGACCGCCGCATCATCCTGACCGACGACTTCGGTCAGCGCGTGCAGATGAGCGCCGACCAGTTCTCCTCGATCGTCGCGGACGCCAAGGCAGGCAAGCTGGACGGCATCGCCTGACCGACCGCCGCAGGGCAACGCGAAGGCGGCCCGCATGCGCGACTCCCTGCTCCGGTCGCCGCACGACGCCGGGCCGCCCGACCCTCGCGACCGACCGAGTGCCACACATCACACCAACGGCACGGAACTCACGGCGGCCACGCGCTGGCCGACGTAGCGGACGACGTCGTCCAGGACGCGGGTGTCGTCGGGGTCCTCGGTGGGGTGCTCGTGCCGGGCGCTGGAGTAGAGCGTGGCGGGGGCGTCCTCGTGGGTGAGGACGGCGTGCACGCCGGGGACGCGCAGGGCGGCGGAGGTGTCGATGGCGAGGATGCGGGCGTGTGGGTGCCGGGAGCGCAGCAGCTTCATGTGCAGCATCCCGGGCGCCTCGACGTCGAAGGTGTAGCGGGCGGTGCCCGTCACGACCTGGGGTCCGGCCGGGGCGCCGAGGCTTTTGTGCGACTTTTCGAGTTAGGTGACACTTGGTCGACCTGACTGCCACTCAGGGTGAGAGCGCCTGTGGCGGCATGTGCGGACGTTCGCTGTCGGGCGCGCGGCTCGCCGGCAGGTCACCGGCGCTGGCGCTGGAGGGCAGGTCCTGTTCGGCCCAGACGACCTTGCCGTCCGTTGCGCAGCGGGAGCCCCACCGGCGCGAGAGCTGGGCGACCAGCTGGAGGCCGCGGCCGTGCTCGTCGAGCGTGTGGGGATGGCGGGGGCGTGGCTGGCCGGTGTTGCTGTCGAAGACCTCGCACGTCAGCACCCGGTGCTGGATGAGCCGTAGGCGGCTGGGTCCGCCGCCGTGGCGGATGGCGTTGGTGACCAGTTCGCTGACGATCGACTCCACGGGCGTCACGAGCGGCTCCAGCCCCCATTCCCTGAGCTGACGGGCGGCCAGGTGCCGGGCTGTGGTGACGGTGACCGGTTCGTTCGGCAGGTCCCAGGAGGCGACCTGGGTGGGCTCGAGCGCGCGGGTCCGGGCAAGGAGCAAGGTGACATCGTCGGCCGGCGTGTGACTCCGCAAGGTCTCCATCACTCGCGAGCACATGTCCTCCGGGGATGCGCCCGGCTGTGCCAGGGCGGCGCCCAGGCGGCGCAGGCCGGCGTCGATGTCCTCGTCCCGGGACTCGACCAGCCCGTCGGAGTAGAGGGCGAGCACGCTTCCCTCGGGCAGTTCCAGTTCCACGGACTCGAAGGGGACCAGGCCGAGGCCGAGGCCGAGCGGGGCTCCGGCGGGCAGGTCGGGGACGGTGACCCGGCCCTGTGCGCCGACGATCAGGGGCGGCGGATGCCCGGCCCGCGCCATGGTGCACCGCCGGGTGACCGGGTCGTAGACGGCGTACAGACAGGTGGCGCCCACCACCGCGGGGGCCTGGTCGGTGTCGTCGGTGTCCTCGTCGTTCAGTCGCCGGACCGTGTCGTCGAGGTGCGTCAGCAGTTCGTCCGGGGGCAGGTCGAGGTCCGCGAGCGTGCGCACGGCGGTGCGCAGCCTGCCCATGGTCGCCGCGGCGTTGATGCCGTGTCCGACCACGTCGCCCACGACGAGGGCCACCCGGGCGCCGGACAGCTCGATCACGTCGAACCAGTCACCGCCCACGCCGTGGTCCATGTCCGCCGGCACATAGCGCGAGGCGACCTCGACGGCGGCACCGCCCTGCACCCGGTGGGGAAGCAGGTCGCGTTGCAGGGTGAGGGCCGCGGTGCGCTCGCGCGCATACTGCAGGGCGTTGTCCAGGCTGAGCGCGGTCCGGGTGACGAGCTCCTCGGCGAGGAGCAGGTCGTCCTCCTGGAACGGCGTCTGTTCCGCGGAGCGGCCGAACAGCGCCAGTCCCAGCACGCAGCGCCGCGCACGGATGGGCACGACCAGCAAGGAGTGGACGCCGCTGTCCCGCACCTTCTGCGCCCGCACCGGGTCGTGGTCGACCCACGGACCGGTCTGGGTGTCGAGCACCGGCTCCAGGTGAGACCTGCCCGTGCGCAGGGCGACGGCGAACGATGAGCTCGGGTGGGCGTGGATCACCTCTTCCCGGACCCACGGCAACTCCAGGAGCCCCAGGTCGATGGAGGCCACCCCGGCACGGCGCAGCAGCGGCGGGCGGCCGCTCGTCGTGCCGATCCGTGCCGCGGGTTCCACGCCAAAGGGAACCGACTCGACCAGATCGACGAGGGCGTGGTCGGCCAGCAGGGGCACGGCGAGCTCGGCCAGTTCCTGCCCGGTCTGCATGACGTCGAGGGTGCTGCCGATGCGCGTACTCGCCTCGCTGAGGATGGCCAGGCGTTCGCGCGCCCGCCGGTTCCCGGTGACATCCACGGTCATGGAGCACACTCCCATTGCCGTGCCGTCCGCGTCCTGGAGGCAGAAGAACGAGGCCGAGAACGCATGTTCACGGCGCCCGTCCGACAGCGGCCACGCCCGGTATTCGTGGACCATGGTGGTACCGCTCTGCAGCACCTGCTGCATCACCACCTCGAGCGCTTCGGCCTCCACGGCGGGCAGCGAGTCCTTCAGACGGCGTCCGAAGCGCCGGTCACGGGGAATGCCGTCGTGGCGCTCCATGGCGTCGTTCACCCAGGTACAGCGCAACTGTGGGTCATACACCACGATGCCGATCGGTGCATGGGCAAGGAGCGACTCCCGCACCGGTCCGTTGGCAGGCTCCGAGGACAGGGCGCCTATGTCGGTCACGGACACCAGCCACCGGGTGCCGGCGTCCTGTCCCCACAACAGCGAGACCCGCAGCGACATCTTGAGCGTGTGGCCGTCGCGGTGGCGGACCGCGGCGGTACCGGACCAGCCACTTTGGGCACGGCGCTGCTCGGCGAACAGCGAAGCCATTCGGGCCTCCTCAGGGGGCGGTAGCACGTGCGCGGCGGATCGGCCCACCACTTCCGCGGCCGAGTACCCGACAAGTCGCTCAGCGGCCTGGGTCCACGCCGCCACCGTCCCGTCCGCATTGATCACCGCTATCGCCGAGTCCGGTATCTCGCCGGGGCTCACCGGCTTGGCGAGTGGCGTGTGGTCGGTATGCGTCATCGTGGTTGATCCCCTTCAGTTCGGAGGTGAGGGAGTGCCGGCATGCGGGCGCGGCCGCCCGGTCTGTAGCCGTGGTGGACGGTGATGGGCAGGAGGCGGAGACCCCGGGGGTAGCGGGAGCCTTGCGGTGCAGCGGGCGACCTCCGCCGCTGCCCTGTGACCCGCAGCCCGGCATTCGCCACCCTTGCACCGTTTTGCCCACTTCTGATGAAATAGTCAGATACGACCGCTTCATCGTCAAGGCCACCGAAACTGATCGTTCAATCAAATATGGCCATGCGGTGCGACGGGGAAGGTGCGGCGGCCTCTGTCGCCGCTGCAATCACTGACCCCTGGGCGGCGAAGTTGGGGTCCGGCGAGGTTCAGGCTGGACAATTCGAAGCGGCAGCGTGATGATGAATTCATCAGAACTGGTGACCTTGTGTGCGGTGTATGCCGATGTCAGCCTCATCCAGGAATCGATTCGAACGCCGTCGGGCCGAGACCCGGCAGGCACTCGTCCGCGCCGCGCGGCAGCTCCTGGCCGATTCGGGCGATACGAGCGCCAGCATCCGGACCATCGCGGAGCTCGCCGACGTGGGCTTCGGCTCGTTCTACAACCACTTCACGTCCAAGCCGGACCTGTTCGACGCAGCCGTGGCCGATGCACTGGAGGAGTTCGCCCGAGCCGTCGACAAACATCTGTACGGCGTCGACGACCCCGCCGAGCGCCTCGCCGCCGCTATGCGGCTCAGCGCACGCATGGCCAGCTCACACCCGGAGATCATGCGGATTCTCTGCCACAGCGAGCTCGGCCGCATATGCGCCGGCTGCGGACTGGCTCCGCGCGCGAGACACGACGTGGAGCAGGGCATGACTTCTGGCCGCTTCACCGTGGTCGACCCGGTGATCGCCTTGACCGTGCTGAACGGCAGCCTGCTGGCGCTCCTGCAGCTCTGGTTCCATCAGCCCGAGGCCGACAGGGACCATGCAGCCGCAAAGATGGCCGAGATGCTCCTGCACATGCTTGGCGTCTCCGCGGACGAGGCCCGTGACCTCGCCCGGCGGCCCCTTCCCGCTGCGGCGTGAAGACGATGTGCTGAATGCCGACGACGCGACCTCACAGTTGGATGGACAGGTGGCGGGGGCCGCGGAGCATGGCGTTCTGGCGGTAGGGGGGCGGGTCCTCGACCAGGCGGGCGCTGCCGAGGTGGGGAAGCAGCGCGCTGAGCGCGATGTATGCCTCGATCCGGGCCAGGGGTCCGCCGTAGCAGAGGTGGATACCGCTGCCGAAGCCGAGGTGTCGGTTGTCTGGGCGGGTGGGGTCGAACCGGTCGGGCTCGTGGAACCGCATGGGGTCGCGGTTGCCTGATGCCAGCACCAGAATGACGGACGCGTGTTGCGGGATCTTGGTGCCGGCGACGTCGAGGTCGGCGTGCGGGATGCGCTCGCGCATGTGGACCGGGGCAGTCCTCGGCGAGTGAGGCTCGGGCGCGGGTGGGAATGCGCTCGCGCATGTGGACCGGGGGCTCGTTACGCAGCAGTTCCTCCACTGCTCGCGGCAGCAGTTCGGGGTCGCGGCGCAGCCGGTCCAGCTGCTCGGGATGCGGTGAAGCCCTCCTCGCGCAGCGCCTCCGCGGCTCTCAGCCCGGCCAGCGACGCGCCGACGATGACAATGCGGCCGTCTTTCAGGTCACCGGGCACCGGTGCTCACCTCTTCCCCGAGGAGGATCGCCTGCACCGGGCACGCCGCCGCGGCCTGGCGTACCCGCTCCACCTGGTCGTCCGGGACCGCAGTGGCGTACAGCAGCCCCTCGTCGCCGTGCACCTCGAACACCTCCGGGGGGAGGAACACGCACTGTGCGTAGCCCTGGCAGCGTGTGAGGTCGACAACGGTCCGCATCTCCACCACTTCTTCCTCCGTTGTCACACCCCCCTCCTCTCCAGCGTGGGGCCAGAGCTGAGTGCCTGCATGCCTTGTGATGAAGAGCTGGTATTCGGGGCCGGCAGGGTGAGGGGGAAGGAGACGAACTCCCGGCAACCACCTTCCAGTTGCTGAGAAGCGTTCAGGTACATCCCTTCGGTCAGGTGGTCCGAGTGACCCGAGTCACTGTCACCGCCGCCCCATTTCCATACGTCGTATGGTTATCCTGGCAGGGCGATTCCGTACAACGTATGGAACTGCTTGACGGACAACGCCGCACAACGCCAGGCGCTACACATCGCCTGCAAAAGCAGCCGTTGGTGCAGACCGCACCAACCGGAAGGAAAGATCATGAAGAAGCTCACGAAGCGGATTGCTGTCGCCGTTTCCTCCGTGGCGGTCGCGGGTGTCGCCGTTGTCGGTGCCGGGGGCACCGCTTCGGCCGCGACTCCCGCCTCCGTACACGTCCAGCGGTCGGCCGAGGTCAACCCCGCCGACTACCGCTGGGACCACGGCGTGGGCTACCTGATCGAGCAGGGCTACTGCTGGGACGCAGAGCATGGCTGGCACCACGACGACCATGTCGCCGGCTCCCTCTGGCACAGCCGCGACGGTCGCTGCTACCGCTGGGACGATGAGCGGCGCGGGTGGAAGTCCGACAGGTCCTACCGGCACGACTGGAACCGCTACGAGAGCGACGGCCGGGGCTGGGACCACCATGACTGGAACCGCGGTGGCTGGGACTCCTACGGATGGGACCACTACGGCCGGAACCACGGTGACCGGTAGGACGGGTCCCGTCTGTGCCCCTGAGCGGAGGCTGTACCCCTCGCCTTGATGCCTGTCGGCGGCGGGGATGCGACCGCTGGTCACGGACCAGCGGTCCCGTGCCCGCCGCCCGGGCGGGTGATCCAGCGAGGGCCTGCTCCCCGCTCCCTGTGAACCCGCCTGCGGCACCACCTCGTCCCACAGGCCCGCGTCGCCCAACTGCCGCGACGCCACGACCCGCGCGGTCCGCCGATGCTGTCCGGCGCCCGGGCCCCGCTGAACACCTCCTGATTCGATGCGTGCTTGTCGCCACGAGCGCCGGGGCGCAGCCGAGGCAAGGGGGGTGCCTTGGAGTGAATGCCCATGGAGTCTTCGAGGACCGTGGTTCGGGCGGTGACCGCGCAGCTCGTCGTCTCGCGCACCTACTCACAGCCCTTGTGCATGCGGCTGCGGTACGAGCCTGCTGATCCCTACGTCGTCCGTGCCGCTTTTTTCGTCCACAGCGACGAGCCGGTCGAATGGGTCCTGGGGCGTGACCTTCTGGCCGACGGCCTGAACGGTTGCGCAGGTCATGGGGACGTCCGGATCTGGTCGGCCGTCGGCCGTGGCGACCAGGCGATGTACATCGCTCTCGGGTCTCGCGCGGGCACCGCCCTTGTCGAGGTCCCCGCACACGACGTCAAGGCATTCCTTGAGCGCACGGAGACCGTGGTGCCACGGGGCACCGAGGCCGGACGCATCGACTGGGACGCCGAACTGGCATACCTGCTCTCGCAAAGCTGACCACTGATCGTCCATGCTCAGACAGAAAAGGATCGACTGTTCATGTCCCAGTACCAGCTTCGTGTCTACACGCTGTGCAGCCGGAAGGCGCTCGTCGCCTACGCGAACATATGGTCCAAGCACATTCCCGGCATGGCGAAGTACCGGATCACCACGCACGGTGTCTGGACGGTACCCGCGGCTCCCGGCAGTGAGACGCCCCAGCTGTATGCCCTCGTCTCCTACCGGGACGGCGACGACGTGCAGGAGCGGCTACTGGCGTATCTGGCCAGCCCGGAATTCCGCGCCGATATGGAGGGCTTCGACCTCAGCCAGATCGTCGGCGTCACCGAGACCGCGCTGACGCCCACCGCCGACTCACCCTTGCGCTGAGGGTTCTCGCGCGACCGGATGCTTCGGCCATGGCGGCCGGCGTCCAACAGGTCGTCGGCACTTTCTGCCCCCTTGCCGAGAGGCGTCGGAGAAGCCCAGGTCGTGCTGGGCGGACGGCAGGGCGATGTTCACGATGGTCCCGTCGAGGACGCCCATCAGCATGGACAGCGAAACGACCAGCAGAATCCACCAGCGCCGCCGATGCGAGCGGTCGGGCACATGCTCAGGTGCGGTCTCGGCGCCGCGAGCAGCGGCGGTGGCGTTCTGGGACATGGGGGCAGCCCTCCGGACAGCGGTGGGGATGGCGTAAGAGAGAAAAACGGATGGAGTGATCCGGTACGGCTCATGCGGTACGGGGCGCCACCTCGCGCTCACGGGCGGGAGCAGTCGGCGGCTGCCCGCCTCGAACGGAGGCGCGGTTATGCAGCTCGACGAGGCCGACGATTTCCTGCCTCAGAAAGGTTTACGAACACGCGCCCTTGCACGCAGCGTCGGCATAGGGCTGCCGTGCAGGATTTGTGGAACCACCCCCCCCGGGCGGTCTTCCCCGATGTCACGGGGGTGGCTCCAGCGTGTCGCAGCCCGCGTCGCCCGACTGCGGGCGCGGCTCAGGTGCGAGTGCCTGGGGCACAGCGCCTCAGGATGATCGGGTCAGCGGTCGGTGCCCTGGCCGTCACGATCGCCGGTGAGCCGGCTTTCCAGGCCCGTGATCAGCGTGTCCAGCACGAGGCGGAACATGTGGTCCTGATCAGGGCCTTCATGCGCTGCAGCCGCAGGGCCGGGATCTGCGTCCGCGGCTTCCTCTTCGTCGATGTCGGGGCCGGGGGGTGTGAGGTTCGCCCACTGGTGGAGCGAGCCGTTGAGTTCGGCGCTGAGGACACCGACTACGACGGCGACCATCAGCGCGGCGATCTCCGAGACCTCTGACTGCGGCACTCCGGCAGCCGCCACGATCGCGGTGAGCGCGGTCCAGAACGGGTCGTCGGGCTGGATGAAGTCGGGCTGGTGGCTGAAGGAGTAGGCCATCAGCTTGGGGTGCCGGTGCGCCAGCGTCCGGAAGTCCGTGGCGAGCAGGCGGATCCGCTCCTGCCAGGGGGCGTCCTCCAGCGTCACGGTGCGGAACTGGGCGCCCACCCTTCTCGTCACGCCGCGCAGCACGGCTTCCTTGTTCGCCACATGGTGGTACAGCGACATCGGGTTCGCGTCGAGCACGGTCGCGAGCTTGCGCATGGTGAGCGCCTCGACCCCGTCCGCGTCGATGAGCCGCAGGGCGGCGGCGTAGATCCCGGCCTCGGTCAGAGGCACGTCTCTCTTCCTTGTGCCCCGCGGGGGACGCCTCGGCTTTTCCATACCACGTACGGTACCAGTTTCATACGTCGTACGGAAATGAGCTTCCTCACAGCGACCGCCTGCCCACCCGGGTTGCACTCCACTTTCCGTACCACGTATGGTTTTAATGCCATACGACGTATGGTTCTGTCGTGCAGCGCGGCATCGACCGGCGCCCTTGCCCTTCCCCCCTCTCTCCGTACAAAGGAGCAAGCCATGAGCACGAACACCGCGAACGACCTTCGCCCCATCCGGTCCCCGCGGGGGATCCCTCTGCTCGGCCACACGCCGCAGATCCCCGACACCAACCCGGTGGAGTACTTCGGTGAGCTGTCCAAGCAGTTCCCCGAGGGCATCTACGGCATGGACATCGCCGGCATCGAGCAGGTCTTCGTCTACGACCCGGACCTGGTGGCCGAGGTCAGCGACGAGACGCGGTTCTTCAAGCAGATCGACAAGACGCCGCTGCACCACATCCGGGACTTCGCCGGCGCCGGCCTGTTCACCGCCCACCAGCACGAAGAGGAATGGGGCAGGGCACACCGGATCCTGCTGCCGGCCTTCAGCCAGCGGGCCATGAGGAACTACTTCGGGCAGATGCTGGAGATCGCCCAGAACCTGGCGGGCAAGTGGGAGCGCCGGGAAGGGAAGCCGGTCAACATCACCGACGACTACACCCGCCTGACGCTGGACACCATCGCCCTGTCGGGGTTCGGCTACCGGTTCGACTCCTTCGACAAGGAGGAGCTGCACCCGTTCCTCAACGCGATGCTGGGCGCGCTGACCGAGTCGATGCGGCGCTCTCAGGAGCTGCCGATGATGACCAAGCTGCGCAAGGCCGATGCCAAGAAGTACGGCGAGAACATCCAGGTGATGCGCGAGCTGGTCGAGAGCGTGATCAAGGAGCGCCAGGAGGGCAAGGGCAGCGCTGAGGACGACCTGCTGGGCCTGATGCTTGAGGCCACCGACCCGGAGACCGGCAAGCCGCTGGACGTCGACAACGTGCGTGACCAGGTGCTGACGTTCCTGATTGCCGGGCATGAGACCACCAGTGGTCTGCTGTCGTTCGCCACGTACTCGCTGATGCGCAACCCGCATGTCCTGGCCCAGGCGTATGCCGAAGCGGACCGCCTGCTGCCGGGCGACACCGTGCCGGACTACGACACGATCATGAAGCTGGACGTCATCCCGCGGATCCTGGAGGAGACCCTGCGGCTGTGGGCTCCCATCCCGATGATCGCCAAGGCGCCCATCGACGACACCGTCATCGGCGGCCGCTACGAGCTGAAGAAGGGCACACGGATCAGCATCCTTGAAGGCCCGCTGCACACCCATCCCAAGGCGTGGGAGCGGCCCGACGAGTTCGACATCGACCGGTGGCTGCCGGAGAACCGCGCCAAGCAGCACCCGCACGCCTACAAGCCGTTCGGCAACGGCGTACGCGCCTGCATCGGCCGCCAGTTCGCGCTCACCGAGGCCCGCCTGGCCCTCGCGCTGGTGCTGCAGAAGTTCAAGTTCTCCGACACCAGCGACTACAAGATGGACGTCCGCGAGGCGCTGACGCGCAAGCCCGGCAACTTCGAGCTGATCGTCCGCCGTCGTCAGGAGCACCAGCGGACCGTCTTCGGCGCCGCGGACGTGCAGACGGGCGACACGCAGGCGCAGGCAGCGGTCAGCGGCGTCGGGGTGAACCTGACCGTCGCCTACGGCTCCAGCCTGGGTTCGTGCGAGGACCTGGCGCGCACGATCGCCGACCGCGGCGAGCGCTCCGGCTTCGGCACCACGCTGGTGAGCCTGGACGAGCTGGGTGAGAACCTGCCCTCCGAGGGCCTGCTCGCCGTCGTGGCCGCCAGTTACAACGGCAAGGCCCCCGACAACGCCCAGCGCTTCGACGACCTGCTCGCCGCCGGACTGCCCGAGGGTTCACTGTCGAACGTGCGGTACGCGCTGCTGGGCGCCGGCAACACCCAATGGGTGGCCACCTACCAGGCATTCCCCAAGCGGATCGAGGAGGGTCTGCTGGCGGCCGGCGCCACGCCCGTCGTCGAGCGCGGCATCGCGGACGCCGCCGGTGACTTCGACGGCATGGCCACGCGGTGGATGGACAACCTGTGGGCCACCCTGGCCGAGGAGTACGCCGCCGACACCTCCCAGGCGAGCGGCCCCCGCTACCAGGTCCAGCTGCTCACCGAGGCCGACGTGCGCCCGGCCGTCGTCTCCGAGCAGGCGTACCCGCTCACCGTGGTGACCAACGAAGAACTCGTGGCCGACGCGACCGGCCTCTGGGACTTCCAGATCGAGCCGCCGCGCCCGTCCGCGAAGTCCATCACCTTCGAGCTGCCCGACGGCGTCACCTACGACACCGGCAACCACCTGGCCGTCTTCGCCAAGAACGAACTCGCCCTGGTGGAGCGCGCCCTGAGGCGGCTCGGCGTCGACTACGACCAGGTGCTCCGGCTCGACCAGCCGGCCGGTGGCCGCACCCACCTGCCGGTAGGAACCCCGGTCACCGCCGGCATCCTGCTCACCGAGTTCCTGGAGCTGCAGGACGTGGCCACCCGCTCCCAGATCCAGACGCTCGCCGAGCACACCCAGTGCCCGTGGACCCGGCCGCAGCTCCAGGCGTACACCGCCGACACCCAGGAGGCCGAGGAGCGCTACCAGAAGGAGATCCTCGCCAGGCGGGTCTCGGTGCTGGGGCTTCTGGAGCGCTTCCCGGCCGTCGAGCTGCCGCTGGCGGTGTTCCTGGAGATGATGGGCCCGATCCGGCCGCGCTTCTACTCCATCTCCTCCGCCCCGTCGGCCAACCCGCGCCATGTGCGCCTGACCGTCGGCCTGCTGGAGGGCCCGGCCCTGTCCGGCGACGGCCAATACCGCGGCACCTGCTCCGCCTACATCGCGGGCCTCGAGCCCGGTGACGTCGTCTACGGCTACGTCCGCGTGCCCTCCCCGACCTTCGCCCCGCCCGCCGACCCCGCCACACCGCTGATCCTGATCGGCCCCGGCACCGGCATCGCGCCGCTGCGCGGCTTCCTGGAGGAGCGGGCGACACAGCACGCGAACGGCACCCAGGTCGGCCTGTCGCAGGTGTTCGTCGGCTGCCGCCACCCGGAGCACGACTACTTCTACAAGCAGGAGATCCAGGACTGGGAGCAGGCCGGGATCGCGCAGATCCACACCGCCTTCTCCGCGGTGACCGGCCACCCGGCCCGCTTCGTGCAGAACGCCATCGCCCATGCCGCCGACACGGTGTGGCAGGCCATCGAAGACGGCGCGTACATCTACGTCTGCGGTGACGGCCGCCGCATGGCCCCCGCCGTCCGCGAGGCCCTCGCCGCCATCCACCGCCAGCAGACCGGCAGCGACGACGAGACCGCCCAGCAGTGGCTCGCCCAACTCGAAGCGGACCAGCGCTACCAGCAGGACGTCTTCGCCTGACCGCCGCACGCCGTCAAGGCGCGCCGACCCCCAGCCGCCGGGAGGCGTGCGGCACCCCCGCTGCCGGCCGTACGCCTCCCGGCCACCACAAGCCCCTCACGCAGCCCATGGCACCCAGCGTCCCGGATCATCGGGCGGTGCCGGTCACAGAAAGCAGACCTTCATGGACACCATGCTCGCCGGACGCTTCCACCTGGACAGCAAGAAGTTCGCCGTGGAGGAAGTCCCGATCCCCGTGCCCGGTCCGGGCGAGGTCCTCATCGAGGTCAAGGCCGCCGGCGTCTGCCTCTCCGACGTCCACCTCCTCGACGGCTCCCTCGTCCCCCTCTTCGCCACCTCCGACACCATCACCGTCGGCCACGAGGTCTCCGGCGTCATCCACACGCTCGGCCCCGACCTCAAGCGCGGCCTGCCCGTCGGCACCCGCGTCACCCTGGAGGCCGGCAAGACCTGCGGTAAGTGCGCCGGCTGCGTGCGCCGCCGTCCCTGCACCCAGATGCTCACCGCCGGCATCGACTACGACGGCGGCTGGGCCCAGTACACGATCGCCCGCGAGGACACCCTCATCCCCATCCCCGACAGCCTCCCCTTCGACCAGGCCGCGATCATCCCCGACGCGGTCTCCACCCCCTACGCCGCCGTCGTCGCCACCGCGGGCGTCCGTGCCGCCCAGTCCGTCGGCGTCTGGGGCGTGGGCGGAGTCGGCGCGCACAACGTCCGCCTCGCCCGCCTGGTCGGCGCCGCCCCGATCATCGCCGTCGACCCGCTGCCCAGCGCCCGCGAGCGCGCCCTGGCCTTCGGCGCGGACCTCGCGCTCGACCCGGCAGCCCCCGACTTCGCCGACCAGGTCCGCGCAGCCACCGGCGGACGCGGCCTCGACTTCGCCTTCGACTGCGCCGGCGTCCCGGCCGTCCGCGACCAGGCCGCCTCCGTACTCGGCCTGGGCGGCTCTCTCATCCTGGTCGGCATCACGGCCAGGCCGCTGACCATCACCGAGGGCCTGACCTTCAACTACCTGCAGAAGCAGGTGCGCGGCCATTACGGCGGCACGCCCGAGTCCGTCTCCGAGCTGGTGCAGCTGACCGCGGCCGGACGCCTCGACCTCGCCCCCTCCATCACCGACCACATCCCGCTCGTCGACGCGGCCGACGCCGTCCACCGACTGGAGAACAAGATCGGCGACCCGATCCGCCTCATCCTCGTCCCCTGACGCCCGTCAGCAGGACGACAAGCCACCCTGGGCAGGGGTGAGTGGGCGCCGGTGCGTGAGGGAACACCGGCGCCCACGGCTTTCCGGCAACCGCGGAGAGACACAACCATGCAGACGACCGACACCCCGGGCCGCGCACCGCAGCGCAGCGACGCTCGCGCGAACCGTCAACGCATTCTCGCCACCGCTCGACGGAAACTGCGGGAGGACCCGGACGCAAGTCTCGACAGCATCTCCCAGGCGGCCGGCCTCGCGCGGCGCACCTTCTACGGACACTTCCCCAGCCGGCACGCGCTCATCACCGAGTTGGCGCAGGAAGCAGCCCAGGCGCTTCGCCAAGCGTTCGCCATGACACGCATCCCGGGCGCTGATCCGCTGGAGGCGATGGCGCGGATGGCCCTGGCGGCATGGGCGGTGGGCGACCAGTACCGCATGCTCATCTCCCTCGGTCGCCGCCACCTCGGAGAGGAGGCCATCCGCGCCACCCTGGCACCTGCCCGCCAAGAGGCCATCGCGGCCATACGACGTGGCCAGCGCGAAGGCGTGTTCGCGAACCACGTCCCCGCGCCCGTCCTCGCACAAGCGCTGGAAGCACTGATGCTGGCCCTCGCCGCGGAGAACACCACGTCCACCTGGGCGGACCCCACGGGTGAGGCCGCGGCGACCGCGTTCCTCGTCGCCGCCGGCGTAGCACCACAGACCGCATCACGCCGGGTTCGAGCCGTGTTGCATGACCAAGTGGTGTCTGTGCTGCAGCCAGATGCAGCCATGACATGACCGGAACGCCGCCTGGCTGCGCGGTACTGGTGGTCACCCCGGTCGGGACAGCTGTACCGACTCGTTGACCAGTGTGGATCGAAACGCCTCAGGCACGAAGTGCCGCGCCACTCGGTCCCGTCCACGTGGGCGAAGGCCCTGGCCCGCGGCACGAGGCTTCGGCCTCTTTACCCGCCCTGTGCTGTTTCTTCGCTTCTCAATAAGAATATCCATCGTTGTAGGAGTTCGTTCATTCCTGCCATTCTGATCCACGGCGTACCCGACACCCACCACGTGTGGGACGGCGTGCGCGAGCACCTGACCCGCAGCGACGTGGAGGCTTGGGACCTGCCCGGTTTCGGTTCGCCGCGCCCCGAGGGCTTCCACTGCACCAAGGAGGAGTACGTCTCCTGGCTCATCGAGCGGTTGGAGGCAATCGGCGAGCCGGTCGACCTGGTCGGCCATGACTGGGGCTGCCTCCTCACCGCGCGCGTGGCCTCCGTACGGCCGGACCTGATCCGCACGTGGGCCGGCAGCAACGGTCCGGTCAGCGCCGAGTACGTCTGGCATCCGCTGGCCAAGCTGTGGCAGGACCCGGTCGCGGGCGACCGCTGGGCCAAGGAGTACGACCCCGGCGCGTTCGCCAGGGACCTGACCGACAACCTCCAGATCCCGGCTGAGCTGGCTGAATAGACGGCCGGCCGCGTGGACGAGACCATGCGCGACAGCATTCTCAAGCTGTACCGCTCCGCATTGACGGTCGGTGCGGAGTGGGAACCGGATCTGGCGGACCTGACCGGACCGTCCCTGGTGTTCTGGGGGGCGTTCGACCCAGTCTGCCCCGTCGAATTCGGCGAGAAGATGGCCGCGTCCGTGCGCGCCACCCGTTTTCTGAGGCTGGACAGCAGCCACTGGACGCCGATCCAGAAGCCGGCCGAGGTCGCCGCCGCCCTTGAGGAGCACTGGAGCAGCTCCCAGGGGTGACTGACACGTCCAGCACCAGCGCCCGTGGGTGCACCTCGGGCGGCGCCGGCCCCATGCCGCCCGGCACCCATGGGAGGGCTCCCGCACCGCCGTGCATCCCGCCGAGCGGGGCGGGCGCTCATTCCAAGACGGCCGGAGCCTCGCTGTGGCGACGCTATGTCCCGTCGGACTGGCGATCACGCCGCGGAGCTAGGCCAATGACACCGTCACAGGTCGCAAGCCTGGGCCGCCACGTGTCATCGGTGTCCACGACCTCGTGGATCTCCTACGCCCCGGCCTGCAGGGCAACGCTGCCGTAGCACGGGCCCAGCCGACTTGGCCAGCGGCGGCGCGCCAATCCGGACCCTCAGACGAGATCGGGCAGCGGGCGCCGCGTGACCTCGTGCGCGTCCTCCGACGGGAGCCCGAGCATACGCAGGACCATCGCGGCCAGGTCGGAGGCGGCCTCGTCGCCGTCGAGGTCGGGGCGTCCCAGCCTCAGAGCCACCAGCTACAGCAGGGTGCCGCCCAGGGCAGCGGCGTGGTTCGCCAACCGGTCCGGTCACACCACGGGGGTGAAGGGTTGCGGCGGCAGCAGCCGCTCCGGCCCTCGACTCCGCCTGGCGGACCGTCCGTCACGGCACCTTGTACTCGAGCTCAGCTCCTGACCGATGGGCCGAGGGGCGAGGCGGCCGCGATTTCGAGCGCCACGCGCACTTCCAGCGAGGTGATTGCCGTGGTGGTGACGGGCAGCAGTTCCTCCGCGCGTTTGACGCGGTACGTGACGGTGTTGCGGGCTACGTGCAGGCGTTCGGCCGCGGCGCGGGGACTGCGTTCCTCGGCGAGGTAGACGCGCAGAGTTTCGCGCAGCTCACGCAGGCGGTCCCCCTCGGAGGCCAGCGGCCCGAGGACCTCCTGCACGAACCAGCGTGCGTGTTCGGGGTCGGCCGTGACGAGGGCCGCCAGGCGGATGTCCTGGTAGTCGCAGAGCCAGGAGCCCGACGCGTGCGAGGCCATCCGTTGTGCCTGCAACGCCCCCAGATGGCTGCGGCGCATGCCGTGGGGCCCTGGTGCGGGCGGGCCGAGAGCCGCGCGCACTCCTGCCGGCTCGGGCAGGGAGCTGCGCAGGTGCCGGACGTGGTCTTCGTCGGTCCTGCCGCTGACGGCGAACCATGCCCACACATGGTTGTCGTGAGCCGGGATGACGAGCGTCCTGGCCGCTCCCAGGGCGCGGGCCATGGTCGAGGCCGCGTGGTGCAGCCGTTGGGCGGCGGGCGCGGCGGTGGCGGTGTCGTCGCTCCACAGCACCGCGGCCACGTGCGTGCCTGACAGGTCGTACCGCAGACGCAGGGCGGCGGCTTCCCGGTCGACCGGGCGGCCGCCCAGCAGTTCGTCGATGACGGCGCGGCGGGCGGCTTCGTCACTGCCGCGCCAGCGGTCCCGTTCGGCGATGTACTCCTCGGCCATCACGCTCGCATGGGCGTCGACGTAGGTGAACATCAGGTCGTCGATCCGGCGCAGCTCGGCCAGGCGCTGGTCGGCCGGGACGTGCTCCTCGACTGCTGCTGCCAGGCCGCGCGCCAGCTGCGCGTGCCCGAGCCGCACCCCCCGCAGGACGAGCTCCAGCGGGATGCCGCGGCGCGCGAACTCCCGGCATCCTTCCAGCGCCTCCTCGGTGAGGGTGGGGAGGGGCCGGCCGATGTCGGAGACCATCAGGTGCAGGCCCGTCAGCACCGCGGACTGGGTCACACGCCGCAGGGTGGTCGCGGCAGCGGGACCGCCGCCGTGCTCGGGCACCTTCCTGAGGACCTCCTCCGCGATGGCGTCGGCGCTCTGGAGCGCCCACTCGACCGGGCCCGCGCCGAGCTCCGTGCGTGCCGCGGCCAGTTCCGCCGGTGACAGGACGGGCTCGGTCAGGCGGCCGGGGTCCGGCCGCAACCACTGGAGCCACTGTCCCCTCACGCTTCTCGTCCCTCCGTCGCGGGGAAGGTGGGCGAGCGGGTCGCACGCAGCTGCAACCCAGGTCAGGGAACCATATCTTCCCTGCTGAGTCGAGCAGCCGCGGACCCCGCCGCTGAGGACGACGAGCGCCGCCGTGCAGGCCGGCTGCAGGATGCGTCCTGCTGCCGGCCTGCACGGTCGCACCGTTCACCGGCAGGGGTTGCTCACCCCGCGCGGCGGCGCGGCGCGGTGCGTGAAGCGCCGCCCCGTGCCGCGCGTCGCTGTGCTCGGCGTGGCCTGCCATGGGCACCGGCTGTGGCGCCGGTGGCTCAAGCGGTGACCTCCGGGGCGGGGGCCGCCGTGAGCCCGCCGCGCAGCGCAGTGACCAGACGCGGGAGGTCGGCCGTACTCTTGGCGCCGCCGAAGACGTAGAAGTCGGGGCGCACCAGCATGGCCTCGATGCCCGTACGGGCCAGGTCGGACAGGTAGGTGCGGTCGAGATCGACGACGTCGTCGGGGCCGTTCGCCGCCCGGTCGTCGGTGATCCTCAGCAGGCGGAGCCCGATCTGCTCGCACCAGGCCAGGGTGTCCTCGTCGAGCCCGTCACGCGGATCACCGGTGGTGAGCAGGGTGAGCCCGATGCCGACGATTTCGTCGAACATGCCGGTACGGCCCCTGAACCGCACCCGTCCCTGCCGGCTGAGCTGCCCGGTCGGCTCCGCGGTGGCACCGGTGCAGTCGCGGTCCAGCAGTCCGCCGGTGAAGGTCCCCAGGAACTGGTCTCCTTGTGGTACGCGGCCTGCCTGCTGGTCGGCGATCATGCGGGCGTCGCGCTCGGCGGCCGCGGCCGGGTCCGGCTCGCAGATGACCCTCCCCAGCATCACGGACTTCTCGATCGCGTTCTGCAGATGCTGGCATCGCTCGGTGGTGTAGGTGTCCAGCAGACTGTCGTCGGCTTTCCCGGACAGCACCAGGTCGAGCTTCCAGCTCAGGTTGATGGCGTCTCGGAGGCCCGAGCACAGGCCCTGCCCGGCGAACGGCGGCATCTGGTGGGCCGCGTCCCCGGCGAGCAGCAGCCGGCCGTCGCGCCAGGAGTCCGCCCAGCGTGCCCGGAAGGTGTAGACGGTCTGCCGCTCCAGGGTGGCGTTGTCCGGGTGCAGGTCCCACGGCTCGAGCAGCTTCCAGGCGGTCTCGGCCTGGTGGAGATCGGCGATGGACTCGCCGGGCAGGCGCATGAATTCCCACCGACGGCGGCCGGGGCCGCCGACCACCGCTGTGGTCGGCCGGGCCGGATCGCAGAGCTGCAGGTTCCGTGGCGTCCATGCGCGGTCCCGGTCATGGGGCATGACGTCGAGGACCAGCCAGTCGTACTTGAAGCCGAGGTCGGTGACCGAGGTGCGCATGCACGAGCGGATGAAGCTGTTGGCGCCGTCGCAGCCGACGACGTACGCGGCCCGGAGGGTACGCTGCGCGCGCACCCCGTCACGGAGCAGGGGCTCGTCTCCCGCGCTCTCCGCCACGGTGACTTCCACCGCCGTGGGGCCCGCCTGGACGACCACGGCTTCCCAGCCGCGCAGGATGTCGATCCCCGGCAGCGACTGGACGCGCTCGTTCAGGGCCGCTTCCACGGTGGGCTGGTTGAACGCGCTCATGTTGGGCCAGCCGGAGTGGTTGTCGTCCGAGAAGTCGAAACGGAGGAGTAGCTGACCCTCTCCGTTGCGCCACTCGTAGTCGACAGCGGGTTCACTGACAGCGGCCATGTCCAACCCCAGCGACGCCAGGATGCGGCCGGCCTCGTGGTCGAAGACGACCGCGCGTGGCAGCGGGTAGGGCTGCGGCCACCGTTCGACGATGCCGACGCGGCGGCCTCGGGTCGCCAGCTGGATGGCCGTGGCCAGCCCGACCGGACCAGCGCCGACGACCAGCACGTCGTAGGTCTCCACGGCGAGACCCTCGGTCGAGGTGCTCATGATGTGCGTTCCTTTGCGTCCGTTCAGCCGGCGTCGTGCGCGCCGGTCATCATCGCGGCGAGGTCCTCGGGGCGGAGGAAGGACGGCGGTACGGGCGGGCCCCAGTTGTACAGGGCGAGGCGGGCGCCCTCCCACGTCCCGGGGGTCCACAGTTGGTCGTCGACGATGCAGTCCATGTCGGAGTAGTACTCGGAGAAGTTGCCGGCCGGGTCCCGGAGGTACCAGAAGAAGTTCGACCCCAGCTGGTGGCGGCCCAGACCCCAGACGTGGCGCTCGGGGTGGTCCTCCAGCATCCGGGTGGCGCCGCGTCCCACCTCGTCCACGTCGTCCACCTGCCAGGAGGTGTGGTGCAGGAAGGAGATGGGGGCCTTCTGGACGAGGACGTTGTGGTGGTCGGTGGAGCACCGCAGGAACGCCGCGCCCGGTACCAGGTCGCTGACCTTGAAGCCGAGCCCTTCGGTGAAGAAGCGCTGGGAGGCTTCCTGGTCGGTGGAGCCCAGGACGACGTGTCCGAGGCGGCGGACGCGCACCGGACCCTCTCGCAGCACGCCGGGGGCACGCTCGCCGGTCCGCTCGATCCGCCCGGGAGCGTTGTACGGCATCCGCGCGGCGGCGGGCTGCACGATGCGCGGCTGCACCTCGACGGTCACCGTCACCTCGGTGCCCGGGTCGACCGCGCGCAGGCGGTGGGTGTCCCGGACGAACGGCACCTCGAGCCGGTCGAGGGCCGAGCCGATCCGCCCGAGGTCGTCCTGGTCGTCGGCGCTCAGGGTGAGTTCCTCCAGGCGGCGCCGCACCGCGTGAACGAGCTTGAGCTGTTCGCCACCGTCGGCAGTGGCGAATCGGCCGTCGCCGAGGTCGGTCAGTCCGAAATCGGCGTAGTAGGCCGAGGTGTCGGCCACATTGGGCACCCCGATCGTGATGTGCGCCACGCGGTGCAGGGCCATGGCAGTCTCCTCAAAGAGCTTCAGTGTGCGGGTGGTGTACGCAGACAGGTGTGGGGCCGCGCGTCAGACGGCCTGGGTGCCTTCGGGGTAGGTGGGGCCGGCGACCAGGGGGTTGCGCAGCTCACCGATGCCGTCGATCCAGCTGCGCAGTTCCTCGCCGGGGGCCAGGAACCGGCGCGGGTTCCGGGCGCCGCCCACGCCGGCCGGGGTGCCGGTGAAGATCAGGTCGCCGGGCAGCAGCGTGCAGATCGACGACATCCAGGCGATCTGCTGGGACACCGAGAAGATCATCTGGGAGGTACGGGAGTCCTGCATGGTCTCGCCGTCGATCGCGCAGCCGAGCGCGAGGTCGTCGGGGTGGTCGAACTCGTCCGGGGTGACCAGCACCGGCCCGGTCGGGCTGAAGCCGGGGAACGACTTGCCGAGGGAGAACTGGGGCGCCGGTCCCGACAACTGGATGCCGCGCTCGGACAGGTCCTGGCCGAGCGTGAGGCCGGCCACGTACCGCCACGCGTCCGAAGCGGCGACCCGGTACGCCTCACGACCGATCACCGCTACCAGCTCGACCTCCCAGTCGACCAGGGCACTCGGCAGCTCGACCGTGGCGTAGGGCCCGGTCAGGGACGTGACGTACTTGGTGAAGACAGCGGGACGCTCCGGTACGGCAACCCCCGACTCCGCCACATGGTCGGCGTAGTTCAGCCCGACCGCGAAGACCTGCCGCGGGCGCGGCACCGGCGCGCCCAGCTGCTGCTCCACCACGGCGATCCGCTCGTGGCCGGTCGCGGCCGCAGACTGGGCCCAGTCGCGGAACTCGGCCCAGCGGTCGAAGACCGCCTGCGGGTCCGAGGAGAACAGGCCGTCGCTGGCCTTCTCCACATCTACGGCGCCGTCGGGGAAGACGAGCACGAGACGGCTGTTGAGCGTGGCTGTCCGCATGGCACAACACCTCCATGTTCAGAAAGCGAAAAGGGAAAGGGGGAACGGGACGATCGGGTGATCAGTCGGACTGGCGTTGTCCCTGCTCCGGCTGTGTGACGGGAGACCGGGCCCGTCCTACGTCGTCAGGCGTCCGCCCGTCGCCAGGCAATGCGCACCTGGGAGTCGTCGGCCCCGGCAGCTGTCAGCTCCAGCCGTCCCGGGCCGAACTGGACCTCGCGTACCAGGTCCGTCCCCGTCCACGGTGCGTAGTGACTGGTCTGAACGTGGTGCACGACCGACCCGTCCGCCTCGCGCTCCCAGCGTCCGGCGTACGCCACGGTCCCGGTGGCTGTCTCCTCGAACGGGGATACCAGCGGGGCATCATCGGGATGGACTGTCAGCAGTGCGCTCATCCAGCCGTCGGCGGCGTAGTGCAGCACCCCCCTGGGACGTTCCCCGAGCGGACGGACGACCGTCCCCTGTCGTGTCAGCGAGAAGTCCTCAAGGACCCAGGCTCCGAGCAAACTGTCCATGTGTGCCTCGCACCGTGCTTCAGTTCCGTCGGCCCGGCCGCGCAGACACCGTCGCAGCACCACGGTGACGGCCCGGCGGCCGGGCCGAGTGGCCGGCTCCTGCCACCCACACAGAGCAGTCAACCCGCGACCACGGCACGGGATCTTGGTCCCCGGAACTCAAAATTCCGTTTGCTTTGGGCTCACCGCACCCATGTGATCAGCGCCGGTCCGCAACCCCCGCTTCGAAACGAAATGGAGTAGCTCGCGCGGCACCGGTGTCGTGCGACGCCCTCTCTTCGTGCCGCAGGCACGATCAGAGGTTCGTGCCGGTGCGTACTCCTCGCCGGCCTCTGACCCGTTCCGGGAGACGTTCGCGGCCACTCGTCCTGTTAGCGAGCCCACGGCGGGGCTGGCAGACTGAATCCGTGGTTCCGCTGATGGTCGCGGCGGATCAGATCGCGTCCTCATCGCTTACCGGCGCCAGTGTGGTATCAGCCTGCGCACTGCTCTTCACCGTCGCGTCGTTCTGGTGGCTCAACGCCCGACAGGGTCGCCTGCAGGCGTGGGAACCTCATTCCTTCGCGGCCATCGTCCACGGTTCCACGGCACGCCTACGACTGCCGCTCGTCCTGCACAACACCGGTCCCAAACCGATCGTCGTGCAGGACCTCATCCTGACCTTCCCCGATGAGCCCGCCTCTCATCTGCCCCTCCTGTGGGTGTCCTCCCCGTCCCGGCTCCGACCGGGGCCGGACGAGGAGGCGAAGCTGCCCGCCGGATTCGTCGTGCCCGGCAGAGAAGCGCAACAGCTCTTCCTCGAGTTCGAGGCACCGTTTTCCGGATTCCTCCCGGAGGCCCGTGACTACAAGGCCCAGATACAGGTGCGGGTCGGCCACCGCAAGGGGTGGCGCCCCCTGCTGACGTTCAGCTTGAGGGCCGCCAACATCATCCATCCAGATCGCTACACCGTGTACAACAACGCACCGGTCGAGCTGACGAAGGAAGATCAGAGGAGAGCGGACGCCGCGCTCCTCGAACTGCTGGAAGAGCACGGGGACGGCTCCCCTCCGGGCGGCAGGAGACAGGGGGACCGGCCTGATGACGGCGACGCCGACACAAGCGGCTGATGCCGAGTCCCGAATCGGCGCAGCGGGCATTCTCTCCCTGGTCATGGTCCACCGCCGAGAACCTTCCCGAAGCTGGGCGTAGCGTGAAGTGACGGGTGCCTGTCCGGACTCGTACTACAGCGAGCGGTCCGGGGCACGGGGCTCGGCAAACCGGTGAGCCCAGAGCCCTTGCATGATCACCTCGGGTGAGCCGGTCAAGGGTCCGGAAGAGTCCAATGCCGATCACAGCCTCGGCACCCGCCCGGGCGCCGACCCCAGCATCGCTCCGCCTGGAGCGTCCGCCAGGTTCCTCGCGGACCGGGAGACGAAAGGCCACTCATGCCTCGATCCATCCGCGCGCTCGTAGCCGTAGCGGCCGGCGAGCCCGCCGATGTCCTGCGGCTGGAATCCCGGCCTGTTCCCACGCCGGACGCCGGTCAGGCGGTGATCCGGGTGAAGGCGACCCCGGTTCACGCGAGTGATCTGCACGTGCTGCGCGGCCGGTACGGCTTCTCGCCGGAGTTTCCCGCTGTCGGGGGCTACATGGAGTGCGTGGGCCGCATCGCTGACCTGGCCCCGCAGACCGAGGGGCTGAAGGTCGGTGAGCGCGTCGTGGCCGCCGTGATCCCGGCCGTACCCGGGCCCCCGGTGACAGGCACCTGGCAGGAATACCTCGTCGCCGACTCACACAGGCTGCTGCCGGTCCCCTTGGCCGGCTTGTACATCCGGGCGATCTCCACTGGCCCATCGCCCGTCTTGGCCTGGGCGCGCGTCGGCCCGCTCAGCACTGTCCGGGCCGCGTTCTCGGCATCGAGCGGGTCCGACTTGCCGCGCCGGCGGCGGTCGGCCCGGTCGAACCGGTTCACATCGAAGACGGCCACGCCCTGGGCCAGCAGGTAGCGTGACAGGGCAGCCCCGAAGGAACCGGTGCCCTCCACTCCGGCCCGCCGCACCGTACCCGACGCCCTGGCCCACCCCAGCAGGTTGCGGTAGCCGGCCGCGCTGGCCGGGAACTCCTCGGTGCCGATCACCTCCCCCACCAGGGAGAGCACAGCGGCCACATGCGCATCCCGATGCGTGTCCACTCCCAGGACCACCTCCCTCGCCGGTCGCCGCCGATGAGAACGCGAAGCGCAGGGTGTGTCGATCATGCTCGATTCATTTCAGGCCGACGGCTTGTCGCGTAGCCGGCACCGGGCCGTGCGGACGGTCAGTCGTGCTGGAATCCGAGTCAACGCTGATCACGCTTGCCGGGGACTGCGGGGGAAGAACGCTCCTTGCCGTGCGTGGCGCCGGCGAGTTACTCGGAGAGCTGGCCGTTTTGGACTTCCAGCCACGCACCGCCACAGTCATCGCCGCGGAGACTCGCCGTCCCCGCCCCCGTCCGAGCCGTCGGCGCCGTCGCCGCGGCGAGGATCTGCCACGGCGCCAACCCGGTCCGCCGTTCCAGCTCCCGCGGGTCCATGCTCGACGTCGGGTAGCGCGGCGAGCCGCCGACAGGGATCAGGCCGTCGAGGATGTCGACGACGAACTGGGACGCGGGGCATCGCTTCGAACGCGTCTCGCGAGTCGTCGTTCACCACCGTGTGCGTATCAGGTGACGGATGCTCAGCGATGGCTGGGCCCGTCGGTCAGTCGATGCCTTCGATGATGCGGAAGTCGCGCTCGACGCCGTCGGAGAGGGCCACCAGCGCCTTCTGGTACGCCTCGCTCTCGTATGCCGCGACGGCCTGTTCAAAGCTGTCGAACTCGATCAGAACGACGCGTTGGGTGATTCCGGCCTCGTGGGCGACGACTCGACCCTCACGGGACAGGATGCGCCCGCCCCCAGCCTGGACAGCCGGTCGGGCCAGCTTGCCGTAGGCAGTCAGCCTCTCAGGGTCGGAAATGGCGCGGTAGACACTGACCCAGTAGCCCTTGGCCATGGAAACCTCCTGTGTTCGGCCGGACACGTCCGACTTCGAATTGACACTCAGATCGATCGATCCCGGCGACGGGTACTGCCGTCAGTTGAATCGTCATATGCGCAGGCTAGGGCTTGATGTGCGGTCGAGGGAAAGACCGGTACGGGATAGACTCAGAACGGATCGTTATCAATCGGCAGTGAGGGCACGTGGCGCCGGATACGGTGAGCCTGCGGTACTTCCTGGTGCTGGCGCAGGAGTTGAACTTCACCCGCGCGGCCGCACGGATCGGTATCGCACAGCCCGCACTCAGCGCCCGGATGCGCCGATTGGAGGCGGAACTCGGTACGGCCCTGCTGGTCCGCAACACGCGTAGCGTCGTATTGACCACGGCCGGTGCGGCTTTGGCGGAGTCCGCGCCGCCCGCGCTGGCGGCGCTGGACCGGGCATGGGAGACCGCCCGGAGCGCGGCGGCCGGTGAACTGGGCACGCTGCGCATCGGATACAGCCTCAGCGCCGGGGCCGAGACGGCACCGGCCCTGGTGGACGGGCTGATTCGCGGCAACAGCGGACTCGAGGTCGGCGCGGTCCCGATGGCGACACCGGAGATCTCCCCCGCGGTCGCCGACGGCCGCATCGATGCCGGGATCACCCGCGGTGAACAGCCAGGCCGTGGCGTGCGCCGGTTCCTGCTGCGGCGTGAGCGCACCGGGGTCCAGCTGGCGCAGCACCATCCGCTGGCCGAACACCCGGAGATCGAGATCGCCGATGCGGCCGCGTATCCGCTGCGACTCCCGGACCGTGCGGCCAACCCCGTGATCCACGATCAGCTGTCCGCACTGTTCCGAGACACCCGACCACACCCCCGATTCCACACGCCCGCAGTCTCTTTCGACATGTCTCAGCGCGACCTGCGCGACGGGGTCACCCTCGCCCCGGCCGGAGAAGCCGTGGTCACGGCACAACCGGCCGGTCTCACCTGGCGACCGCTGCGGGGCGCGCCCAGCCTGACGATCCACCTGGTCCTCCCACGCGAGCAGTCGCGACTACACCGCCGCATCCGTGCCGTCGCCAAAACCCTGGCGCACGAGCTGCACTGGCTGCCGGACTGACGCGCAAGAGGTCAAGCAAGACGGACGTCTGCGGTGGCGAGGTCGAAGACCTCGCGCCGGCGGACTTCGCGGTGATGACGACGACGGCGGTCTTGCTGAAGGTCGGACACGACCTCGCTACGCCGGTCGGCCATCGCCAGAGCGGCCGGGACCGGCAGCAGGGCGGTCAGCTTCTACCTCTCCGGCGAACGGCATCCGCGGGCGGAGATCCTTCCGCGCCTGGCGCGCGCGGTCGGTGCTCGATGCCCTGGAGGCGAAGTTCCCCAAGGCCGCCGAGCATCTCGACGCCGCGCGGGCCGACGTGCCGGCGTTCACCGCCTTTCCGCGCGAGATGTGGCGGCAGATCTGGTCCAACAATCCGCAAGAACGGCTGAACAAGGAGATCCGCCGCCGCACCGACGTGGTCGGCACCTTCCCCGACCGCACCGCCCTGGCCCGGGCGCGGCCATCGAGCACGGCCAGCGCAGCAGCCTGCGCATCGAGCGGGTCAAACTTCCCGAGCGGACGGCGAGCGGTGCGGTCGGGCCGGTTCACCTCATACGCCTGGACCTGCTGAGCCAGCGGGTAACGGGACAGGCCCGCTCCGAAGGTGCCGGTGCCCTCCACGCCGGCCCGGCGCACCTTACCCAGCTTGCGGGCCCAGGCGAGCAGCCGACGGTAGCCGGCCGCCGTGGCGGGAAAAGCCACAAGGGCCCAGGCCAACCTGGACCGTCGTACGCATGTCCGGCGGCCAAGCCCGAGTGATCCCTGCGACCGTTCCAGCAGTAGACGCAGCACTTCCGGCGTACGTGTCCCGAGCGGGCGCGCCTACTGCTGCCCGAGGCACGCGGCCTCAAGCAGTCGGCTTCAGTCCCGGCCGTTGCCCCGCAGCGCTTGGTGACGTCGCAGAGCCACCGCCCGGAGCCGCTCCCTCAGCTCATCCTGGTCTGCGCCACGGGTCTTGTTGGCATGGCAATTGGGGCAGAGGGCAATCATCGCGCTCGGGTAGTCGCGCCCACCTGCCGCATGGTTGTCGATGTGATCGACTTCGAGGAGCGGTTCTCCCGTCGTCGTGCGATACGGCAGATCCGGCAGAAGACACTCCGGGTTCTCACAACGGCCTTCGCTGCGCCTGAGAACTGCCCGTCTCGCGGCGTCGTCCCGTTCACGGCGCTCTGTCGTCGTCTCACGGACGACCTCGTGCCTGCCCGCTGCTTCACGCACCAACAGTGTGTCGCATGCGGCGTTGTAGGCAGCCTCATCCGAGATGACCCGCGCACGCATCCGCCGAAGTGCGTACGGCACTGGTTCAAGCCAGGCGGGCCGGACATCATGTCCGGTAGCAGATGCCGCTCCGCGCAACTGAGTTGGCGGAACTCCCGGCCACTCAACGAGCGACGACAGCCTGTGCTGTCCGTCCATGGCTGTTCCCGCAGCCCTCGTTTTCTCCAAGCCGAAAGCATCAGTCGTCCTGCTCTCTGAGGGCACGACGGCATCGTCGACAACCAGTACGCTCTTCACCCCGACGCCAAATCTCCCGATCGCACCAGCACGCATTCGGGCCATGGCCATTCTGCGGATCGTCTCAGCGGCTTCTTCGCTGATCGGCTCGTTCATCCGCCCCCCTTGCCGTCGGCCTGACAGCGTTGCACAGGGCACTGACATTGATGCTGATACTCGGGTTCCGGTGGTCGTGACCCGGGCACCGACTGACGTCCTGCTGGGCTGTCTTGGCGTTGTGCTGTACGGCCGCCGGGGCTTGTTCTCATGGATCCGGCCGGGCGAAACATGACCTGATGTACCGCCGCCGGCCGGTCGAAGAAGGAGATCATCCGGCTTCTGAAACGGGCCATCGCGCGGGAGATGTTCCGCTGCCCGACAACCACGGTCACTGTTCCCGGCATCGCCGACCTGCGGCCCCTGCGGCAGTCGAAGAACACCGGTCACCATCTCCACCCTCGGACGAGGAAGCCGCCGCGATGACACCCTGACCCACGCCTACCCCGAATGGCTTCGAGCCGCTTGCCGAGCAATAGGAGCGTCATCGTCCCCGGGCTGCCGCTTCGCCCGTCCCCGGTACAGGCCATACTCCACCTCCCCCAACCGCTGGCGCAGGCGTTCCCCCGCCAGGGCAGAGGGGACGGCACACACGGAACGGGCGGCGTCCAGCGGCTCAGCATGCCGGCCACCATGCAGGCGGAGCCGGGTGCCCTGCAAACCGGCAAACCGCGTCATTCCGAAGAAACGCGAAACTCGAATTCGGGACGGTCCCACGGCACGGCGGGCGGGTTCGCGAGCGCGGTCCCGATCCGCACTGCACCTGCGCGGTGGTAGAAGTCCTCGGCGGGAAGATGCGACACGACCTTGACACGGTCGAGCCCGGCGGCACGGGCCTCGGACTGCATGTGCGCGACGAGCAGCGACCCAATACCCCGTCCTTGCGCTTCGTCGGCGACGAACAGCAGGTCGAGCTCCGGTGGAGCGAGGACGAGCGAGTAGAACCCGAGGACCCGGCCTCCATGCTCGTCGGCACCGACGGCCACAAAGACGCGGTGGGCCTCGATGTAATCAGGCCCGACCCGGTAGCCCGCGACTGCGGCTGCGTACTTACCCGCGTAGGCGCCTGAGCCACGCACGAGCCGCGTGAGCCGTTTGGCATCCCGCGCAACGGCCCTCCGTATCGTGATCGGCTGGCTGATCGGGGAAGTGCGTGAACCCATCGGGAGAGTATTTCGCACCGGGGCGTGCCGTCGTGCGGCGGGTCGGCTGCTCGGGCAGGGTTCCTGCACCGCCCCCCGGGAACCGCCTGCCCAGGCCCCGATCGACCGAGTCACTGCCGCCGCATCGACCGCACGCCGACAGCAACTGGGAGGCCCGAACCGCTACGGAGGAGCCGGAGAACGGGGTGGTCAACCGCTGCTTCCCCTGGGCCTGCCGCAGCGAGGGTCAGCCTATGCAGGACGACTTCAGGCTGGCCTCGTGAGCCGCTCCAGGAGACGCTGGACTTTGCGTCAGCAAACGGACGTGTCTTGGTTGATCGCACCAAGTCCCCGGGGCGCGTGTTGCGCGTGACTTCCCTGCCTCCGGAGTATTGGTCCGGTGGATACATTCAGTCGTGCCTGCAGCCCTGGCCGGCTCGCTGGTCCTGACGTACGTCAACGCCAGCGGCGCCCTCGCCCCCTTCGTCGCTCGGCCACGCCCGCTGCTGCTGGGCGCCACGGAAAATTCCGCCAGGTCAGTCCGCTCACCCGGTCGAAGAGCGAACGGTGACCTGGCGCAATGGAGTCGACGTACTCCTGCACACAGTCCATGCGACCCATTGTGGTCCTCCCGCGAACACCGCTGCTGCGGGCTCGGCCCCTCGAGCCCGACCGTCGCGGCTTCATGGCAGGGCAGGGCCGTGCGGCACCAGCGGCCCGCTCCCGACCGTCAGGCGGCTGACCAGGGCAGATGGAGAACGGGGACGGGAGAATCTAGGGTCAGGACGTGGCTTTCATCAAGGTGTGTGAAGACGACGCTGCGGTCCGCGGCGTCCTCAAGCGCGCCCTGGAGCACGACGGCCACACCGTCTCCGTCGCCGCCACGGCCGACAGCCTGCTGCGGCAGCTCGCACCGGCGCCTCATCTGGTCGTCCTGGATCTCGGGCTCCCGGACGCCGACGGCCGCGACGTCTGCCTGGCCCTGCGAGCTCGCGGCGTCGACGCGCCGGTGTTGATGCTCACAGCCTTGGACGGCCTGCATCACAAGGTGGGCGGCTTCGAGGCCGGCGCCGACGACTACATGACAAAACCCTTCGACGTCCCGGAACTGCTGGTCCGCGTCCGGGCGCTGCTGCGCCGGGCCACCGTGGAGCCCGCACCGCGCGAGGTCGTTCTCGATCCGGCGAAGCACGTGGTGACCCACGATTCGGTGAGCATGAGCCTGACCCCGACCGAGTTCCGGCTGCTGGGCCGCCTGATCGCCTCGCAGGGCGACGCGGTACGCCGCCACGCCCTCATCGCTGCCGGCTGGCCGCACGGGGCGCAGGTCAGCGACAACACCCTCGACTCCTTCGTGCGCCGGCTGCGGGCCAAGCTCGGTCCGCTGGGTGTGGCCGAGCGTCTGGCGACCGTCCGCGGGGTTGGCTACCGATGGCAGTGACGGGATTCCGTAAGCGGGTCGTCGCGCTCACTGTGCTGATCGCCACCGCCGTGGTCGCGGTCCTGGTTGTGGTCTCGCACGTGCTGCTGAGCCGGGTGACGGACGCCGACGCGCGCGATCTGGCGCGTACTCGTGCCGAGGCGGTCGTGGCGAACGTCACCGCCAAGGACGGCCGTGTCGTAGTGACGGAGAACGGCAGCGAGGCGCTGGACGAGGTCGCCTGGGTGTATGCCGACGGCCGCCTGATCGACGGGAACGTGCCGCCCAGCGTGGTCGAGCGCGTCGAGGCGCTGGCGGACTCGGGGCGATCGCAGACCGCCGCCGTCGGCGATTACCTCCTGTACGCGCGGCAGGTCCCGATCGACGGCCACCACGTCATGGTGATCGTCCGGGTGGACCTCACGCCCTACGAGACATCCGAGCAGCGCAGCCTGACCTTGTCCCTGGTACTGGGCGGCCTCGCGATCCTCCTCGCCGGCGGTGTCGCGCACCTCGTGGTGCGCCGTGCGCTGCGGGTCGTGCACGAGATGGCCGCCCTCGCCGACGAATGGGGCCATCACGAACCCGGGCGCCGCTTCAACCTCGGGGTCCCCCGCGACGAGTTCGGGGAACTGGGGCGGACCCTGGACCATCTCCTGGAGCGCGTCGACAACGCGCTGGCGGACGAGCGCCGGCTCACCGATGAGATCGCCCACGAGCTGCGGACACCGCTCACGGTCCTGCGGGGCGAGGCGCAGCTGGCGCAGCTGTCCGGCGAGCCGGTGGCGCCGGAGGCGGTGCTGGGCGAGGTCGACCGCCTCGATGCGGCGATCACGACGATTCTGCGTGCCGCGCGCGCACGGACAGACGCTGGGACCCGGTGCGATCTGCGCTCCGCCGCGCGGCAGGCGATCGCCGGCCGCGCGGTCGAGGTCGCCTTTCCCTCGAAGGTCGAGGTCGCAGTGGCAGCCGACGTCGCCGTGTCGCTGCTGTCGCCCCTGCTGGAGAACGGCCTGCGGCATGCGCGGTCGCGTGTGTGGATCACCGCGCGCATCCAGGGTGAGGCAATCGTGGTCGATGTCCTTGACGACGGCCCCGGATTCGATCCCGCGGAGGTCGACCGGGTCTTTGAAGCGGGTGTGACCGGCGGCGACGGGTACGGGCTCGGGCTGCCGGTGGTCCGGCGCATCGCCGCCTCGGCCGGTGCGGAGGTCCGCGCGATCGCGGACGGCCGCGGTCACGTGGAGGTGACGCTCCCAGCCGCCCGTGCCACCACGTAGTCAGGTTACGTGCAGATTCCCCGCGTAAACCTCCCCGCATGACAACGACAACGGAAGCACGCACCCGCAGCGGGCGCCTCATGCTCAACAAGGTCCCCGAGGTCACCATCTGGTTCTGGGTGATCAAGGTCCTGTGCACGACGGTCGGTGAGAGCTTCGCCGACTGGATCAACATGAAGCTGGGCGTCGGCCTGGTGAACACGGCCTGGATCTTCACCGCGGTGTTCGTGGTGGTCCTGGCCGTCCAGCTGCGGCTGAAGCGGTACGTTCCGTTCCCCTACTGGCTGACCGTCGTCGTTGTCAGCGTCACGGGCACCCTGTACACCGACATCCTGACCGACCAGCTGAACGTGCCGCTGTGGATCAGTTCCGCGGTCTTCTCGGTGCTGCTCGCGGTGGTCTTCGGTGTGTGGTGGGCGCGTGAGCGCACGCTGTCGATCCACTCGGTCACGACGCTGCCACGTGAGTCGTTCTACTGGCTCGCCGTTCTCGTCACCTTCGCGCTCGGCACCGCGACCGGTGACTGGACTCTGGAGCTGACCGGCTGGAGCCCGGGCGTCTCCGTGTTGCTCCCGCTCGGCCTCATCGCGGCGATCACGCTGTTGTGGAAGTTCGGCGCGAACCCGGTGCTGTCCTTCTGGCTCGCCTACATCCTGACCCGCCCGCTGGGCGCGAACATCGGCGACTGGCTCGCCTCCCCCAAGGTCGCCCAGAACCCGGGCGACCCGACCGGTCTCGCGCTGGGCACGTTCACCACCAGCCTGATCTTCCTCGGCCTCATCCTGGCTACCGTGGTCTACCTGACCGTGACGCGCTCGGATGTGACCGAGACCCACGAGGCGACCCACGCCGCACCGGCCACCAGCAACCCGCGCAAGGAGCGCACCGCGCTGGCGGGCTTCGGACTGCTGGCCGTCGCCACCGCGGGCCTGCTGGTTTGGGCCCACGGCCAGCCGCACGTCGGCCCGGCGCCGGAAACCGACAACACCTCCGCCGTCCAGATGGCTCCCGGCCAGGCGGTGAAGAAGTTCCCGCCCGCCAAGGTCGCCGCGCTGAAGACCCTCGCCTCCACCTCGCTCGCGGACGCACGCTCGGGGAACGCGACCGGCGCGCACGCGGCCGCCCAGTCACTGCGTGACCTGTGGGACGCCGACCAGGCGTCGCTGCAGCCGCTGGACCAGACCGGCTGGACCTCCGTCGACGCCCAGATGGACAAGATGCTCAAGACCTTCGGCATCGACCACCCGAACCCGCCGATGTCGCCCGCGCAGCAGGAAAAGGAACTGAACGCCCTCCTGACGGACATGGGCTGACAGACCGCACAGCGCCCGGCCGGCCCACCCGGCCGACGGGCTCGGTGTGCCGAGGCGGCGCAGAGAACCGCGCTTCCTCGGCACACGTCGGCCGGACACCGTAATGCGGCCGGGGCGGCCCGCGGCAGTCCGCGCATGTCCGCAGGCTCTCGTGGGGCGGTCGCTGACCGGATGGCGTCGGCCGAATGACGCCAGACCCTACTGCGCGAACAGGCGAGGGCCAGTCAACTCTCCGTACTGGCCCCGTCGCTCCGACCGGCCTCGGCAGGCCCAACGGCACTGGCGCCTTCTGACGGCGGCGCCCTCTGGCCGACAGGGGCTGCGCCCGCTTCGCACTATTGCGGCGCGCGCCCAGCCCTTGTCTCGTCTCAGTCCCCCAGCCGATCGAAAACGACACGTTCCATGCCGTGCCCGGCCGACCGGCCGGATGCGCGACATGCTCAGCACACTGGCGTCGATCCCGGTGTCCGCCGGCTCCGCCCCGATGGCGTACTTCCGGGCGATCGCCTGCGTCGGCATCCCCGCGGCCTGCCAGTCGGTCCGCTCCTCGGCGAAATGCAGAAGAAGCGTGGCCGCAGCGCGCCACCGTCAAAGGCATCCGAGGTAAGCGCAAGGTCCTGGTCGTGGGCGACGGCGTCAACGACGCGCCCGCCCTGGCCGCCGCCCACACCGGCATCGCCATGGGCCGGGCCGGCTCCGACCTCGCGTTGGAGACCGCCGACGCGGTGATCGTCCGCGACGAACTGGCCACGGTGCCCGCCGTGGTGGTCCTCTCCCGCCGGGCCCGCCGCCTGGTCGTGCAGAACCTGGTCATCGCCGCCGTGTTCATCTCCGGCCTGGTCGTCTGGGACCTCATCGCCACCCTCCCCCTCCCTTTCGGCGTCCTCGGCCACGAGGGCTCGACCGTCATCGTCGGCCTCAACGGCCTGCGGCTGTTGCGCGAGGTCGCCTGGACGCGGGCCCGCGAGGAGGGCCGCCGCTGACCCGCCGAGCCCCACGGCCCGTCACACCAGCACTGGCGCGGCGGGCCTTGCCGTCCGATCGCTCCGGCAGCGCCGCCGAAGCGAGGCGTCGCGTGCAACACATGACCAGCCGCTCATATGGATATGGATTTCATTTCCATCTACCGTAGAGGTGCCGACCGGGCACGAGCCACAGGGGGTGATGCGCCATGGGCGGCCGGACGACCCGACAACGCAAGGCGGTCACGCGGGTACTCGCGGGCTGCCAGGACTTCGTGTCGGCCCAGGAGTTGTACGCCCTTCTGGTGGCCGGCGACCACGCGATCGGCCTGACCACCGTCTACCGCGCCCTGCGCGAGCTGGAGGCGGACGGCGGTGTGGACGTCGTCCGCGACGAGACCGGCGGGCGGCTCTATCGGCTGCGTCCGGCCGACGGGCACCGCCACTACCTGATGTGCCGCGACTGCGGCCGCAGCCGGCCGGTGGACTCCGAGGTCGTCGAGGAGTGGGCGGGCCGGATCGCCGCCGCGACCGGCTTCACCGCGGTGGAGCACACCGTCGAACTCACCGGCGTCTGCGCCGGCTGTCTGCCCCACACCGACGGAGGCCGGCCGTCCGGGGACGGAGACGGAAGAGAGGAACAGCCATGCCACTGGGAGCTCACCCCGGACCTCCGGGACCCAGTCCACAGCTGCGTGAGCTGAAGGAGACCGTGCGCGCCCTGCTCGATCTCGACGACGACACCGCCGTCCCGATCCGCCGGCTCGTCTGCACCGAACCGGGCTGCCCGCCGCTGGAAACGGTCGTCGTCGTGCTGCCGATGGAGGGCGACGCCCGACGCTGGACCTCGCACCGCCCAGCCGACCAGATCACCGAGGACGACGTGCGGGCCGCCCTGCTCGCCGATGAACAGCACGACCAGGAGACCGACTTGACCACCCCCGTAACCGAAGAGCCGCGCGACGAACGGGTCCCCGTCACCGTCCTGACCGGCTTCCTTGGCTCCGGCAAGACCACCCTCCTCAACCGCATCCTCACCGAGAACCACGGCATGAGGATCGCGGTCATCGAGAACGAGTTCGGCGAGGTCGGCATCGATGACGCCCTCGTCCTCGACGCCGAGGAAGAGATCTTCGAGATGAACAACGGCTGCATCTGCTGCACCGTGCGCGGAGATCTGATCCGCATCCTGGGTGCGCTGATGCGGCGCCGCGAGAAGTTCGACCACATCCTCACCGAGACCACCGGCCTCGCCGACCCCGCGCCCGTCGCGCAGACCTTCTTCATGGATGACGAGATCGCCTCCCAGCTGCGCTGGACGCCATCGTCACGCTCGTCGACGCGGCCCACGTGCTCCAGCACCTGGACGAGATCAAGCCGGAGGGCGTGGAGAACGAGGCCGTCGAACAGATCGCCTTCGCCGACCGCGTCGTCCTCAACAAGACCGACCTGGCCGACGAGGAGACCATCGGACAGGTCGTGCGCCGGGCGAACTCGCCGCCGCCATCGGCATGGAACAGTCCGCCGTCTCCCACCAACTGCGCCTGCTTCGCGCCCTGGGCCTGGTCACCGGCCGCCGCGACGGCCGGCGCATCGTCTACAGCCTCTACGACGACCACGTCGCCCAACTCCTCGACCAGGCCGTCCACCACATCGAGCACCTGCGCCTCGGCGTACGCGACCTCGGCTGACGCACAGCATCCAGGAGCGGTGCGTCAGTTGAGGTCTGCCACCTGCTGCGGCGCCGGGGCCGCGCGCAGCCGGTCGGGCAGCGTGCCGTCGTCAGGCATTCCAGCCCGAAGCCAGGCCCCCACCGCCTCGGCGTCGACTTCGGTCACCAGCGGACCGAGGCGTACGGCGACACCACTCGGCCTGCGGTCGGCCCCGCACGGCTGCACGGCGGCGTGCAGCCCGCGGCGCCTGCGGCAGTGCAGCACCCTCGCGAGGCAACCGGTGGAGACCATCACCCCGTGCGGGCACTCCCGGACCGCACGGCACAGGGCGTCCATCACCCGCCCCCTCGCGGCGGCACGGCATGAGCCGCAGACCACGAGGGTGAAAGGGCGCCTCTGACGGCCGCCTGCGGTATCGCTCATCTCTGAGTCTCCTTCGTATGAGTGAAAGGGATCCCCTGTTTTTGCCGCCGCGTGGTCCCCAACCCGCTGTGGGAACCAGCCAGTTGCGGCTCTGGTGATTTGACAGCACCCGGCCTCACCACCAACCTATGCGCATGACATCCATTTTCATTAAGCAGGGTGGCTAGCCATGCGCGTTGCCTTCGTCGGCAAGGGCGGCAGCGGCAAGACGACCCTGTCGGCCCTCTTCTCCCGTCACCTGGCGCACTCCGGAGCGCCGGTCGTCGCGATCGACGGCGACATCAACCAGCACCTGGCGTACGCCCTCGGCCTCGACGAGGACGAGGTCTTCGCCGCGCCGCCGCTCAGCGCCCGCACCGGTGAGATCAAGGAGTACCTGCGGGGCACGAATCCGCGGATCCCTTCCATCGAAGTTATGGTGAAGACGACCCCGCCCGGACGCGGGTCCCGGCTGCTGCGGCTGCTCGGCGACGACGAGATCCACCGCCACCACGTCCAGGAGGTCGGCGGCGTACCGCTCATGGTCACCGGCGCCTTCAAGGAGAGCGACCTGGGAGTGGCCTGCTACCACTCCAAGCTCGGCGCGGTCGAGCTGTACCTCAACCACCTCGTGGACGGCCCCGGCGAGTACGTCGTCGTCGACATGACCGCCGGCGCCGACGCCTTCGCCTCCGGCCTGTTCACCCGCTTCGACATGACGTTCCTGGTCGTCGAACCGACCCGCAAGAGCCTCTCCGTCTACCGCCAGTACCGCGACCACGCCGCCGAGTTCGGCGTCCCGGTCGCCGTCGTCGGCAACAAGGTCACCGGCGAGGACGACCTGCTCTTCCTCAAGGAGCACGTCGGCGACGATCTGCTCGCGCACTTCGCGCAGTCCTTCTACGTACGCGCCCAGGAACAGGGCTGCGGCCACGGCGAGTTGGAGCCGCACAACACTCGCACCCTGGACCTGCTGCGCGCGGCCGTGGACACCCGCCCCAAGGACTGGGCGGCCTTCCAGAAGCACGCCGTGGAGTTCCACCTGCGCAACGCCGCCGCCTGGGCCAACGAGGCCACCGGCCATGACCTCGCCGCCCAGGTCGACCCGGACTTCCGGCACGGCCCCGCAGCCCTGACCGCCTTCGCCTGACCCCATCCCCTCCACCAAAAGAACCACAGAACAGGACAGCCCTTCATGTCACTCGACGTCTCCCCGCAGCTGCTCGCCGAAGCCGAGAACGGCGAGGTGCGGGAGCAGGACTTCGTGGAAACGGTGCGCACCTCCCTGCCGTACGCCTACGACCTCATCGCCCGCCTGGCGGACGAACTGCGCTCCGGGACGGCGGAGTTCGCCGACAACCAGACGCCGCCGCCTTCCGAGAAGGAGCGCGGCCAGCTGCTGCGCGCCCTGTCCAGCGACGCCATCCGGCGCAGCCTGGAACGGCACTTCGGCATCACCCTCGCCTTCCAGAACTGCCACCGCGTCGCGGCCTTCCACCCCGAGGCGCGCGGCGGCGCCACCCACGCCCGCTTCACCTCGCTGCGTGCGCAGATCCTCAACCAGTCGCCGGAGTTCCGCGACTGCTGAACCGCTGCCGGTCGCGACCGCCGACTGCCGGAACCGGCGTTCGGCAATCGGGCCGGCCGGCCACTTCGTCCCCTCGGCGGCCGTCGCCCACCAGGACACCCGGTCCTCGTGAGCGACGGTCGCCAGCGCTTGTCCCGGCGGCATCCGCCGCGTCCCCTACTTGCGCAGCCCCCCGAGCAGTCGTACGCCCGGTCAAAAGATGGCAACGGTTTTCATCTACCATTGATCTGAAAATCATTTCCATCTAGCGTCGAAGGTGTCGCCACACGGCCGGCGCGTGTGCGCCGCGCGCCCGGTATCGCCCGAAGGAGCTCCGCATGTCCACCGCCCCCGCCTCCCGTTCCGCCCGGCCGACCGCGAGGATCGCCCTGGTCACGGCAACGGCCGCCCTGACGGCCGTGACGGCGACCGCGTGCTCGACCTCCTCCTCGCACACCACCGACACCGCCGCTACCGGCAGCGGCAGCGGCTCGGGGAAGACGATCCAGGTGGTGGCGGCGGAGAACTTCTGGGGCAGCATCGCCTCCCAGCTCGGCGGCAGCCACGTGAAGGTGTCCAGCATCATCAGCAACCCGGACACCGACCCGCATGACTACGAGCCGACCGCCGCCGACGCCCGTACCGTGGCCGGCGCCCAGTACACGATCGTCAACGGCATCGGCTACGACGCATGGGCCGACAAGCTGCTGGCCGCCAACCCCGGCAGCGGACGCATCCAGCTCAAGATCGGCGACCTGGTCGGCATCAGGCCGGGCGGCAACCCGCACCGCTGGTACTCCCCGGACAACGTCCACCAGGTCATCGAGAAGATCACCGCGGACTACAAGAAGATCGACCCGGCCGACGCGGCTTACTTCGACCAGCAGAAGACGACCTTCGAGACGAAGACGCTCGCCGGCTACAACAAGCTCATCGCCGACATCAAAGCGAAGTACGCGGGCACGCCGATCGGTGCTTCCGAGTCCATCGTCACGCCGCTCGCCGAGGGCCTGGGGCTGAAGATGCTCACTCCGGAGACGTTCCTGGACGCGATGAGCGAGGGCTCCGACCCCACGGCCAAGGACAAGGCCACCATCGACCAGCAGATCAAGAACAAGCAGATCAAGATCTACGTCTACAACTCCCAGAACTCCACACCGGACGTGCAGGCGCAGGTCAAGGAGGCCAAGGCCCAGGGCATCCCGGTCGCCACGGTGACCGAGACCCTCACCCCCGCCGGGGCCACCTTCCAGCAATGGCAGACCACCCAGCTGCAGGGCATCGAGCAGGCCCTGGCCAAGGCCACCGGGAAGTGAACTGAAGCCATGAACCCGATAGCGAAGGCCCGCGAAGCCGTCACACACACCAGCGGGCACACCGTGCCCAGCCGCCGAAGCGGGGGTCACGACACGGCCACAGGAGCGGGAGGCGATCCGGTGGTCGCTCTGCGCGGGGCCGCGGTGCGGGTCGGCGGCCGTACGTTGTGGTCGGGGGTGGACCTTCGCATCGGGGCCGGCGAGTTCACCGCCGTGCTCGGCGCCAACGGCGTCGGCAAGTCCACCATGATCAAGGTTCTGCTGGGCGCTCTGCCCGCGGCGGCCGGCGAGGTTCGGGTGCTCGGCGCCCGGCCCGGGCAGGCCAACGACCGCATCGGCTACCTGCCGCAGCGCCGCAGCTTCGACGCCAACCTGCGCATCCGTGGCATTGACGTGGTGCGCATGGGCCTGGACGGTGACCGGTGGGGGGTGCCGCTGCCGTTCCCGAGTGCGCGTCGGCGGGCCGCCCGTGCGCGGGTGGACGAGGTGATCGAGCTGGTGGGGGCGTCGGCGTACGCACACCGGCCCATCGGGCAGTGTTCCGGCGGCGAGCAGCAGCGCCTACTGATCGCCCAGGCACTGGTCCGTCGGCCCGAACTGCTCCTGCTCGACGAGCCGTTGGACAGTCTCGACCTGCCCAACCAGAGCGCCGTCGCCGCGCTGATCGGGCGCATCTGCCACCAGGAGGGCGTGTCGGTGGTCATGGTCGCCCATGACGTGAACCCGATACTCCACCACCTGGACCGGGTGGTGTACCTGGCCGAGGGCGGCGCCGCCGCAGGCACACCGACCGAGGTCATCACCTCCGAGACCCTGACCCGGCTGTACGGCACACCGGTCGAGGTGCTGCAGACCTCCGACGGCCGGCTGGTCGTGGTGGGCCAGCCGGAGGCACCGGCCGTGCACACCGACCGGCACGACACCCCGGGGAGCGGTCATGCTGCTGGCTGAGACAGGGGCACCAACCTGGTCGTGGAACCTCCTGACCGATGTCCAGGACATGTGGTCCTACCCCTTCATGGTCAACGCGTTCCGCGCCGGCGCGGTCGTGGCCGTGGTCTCCGCGGTCGTGGGGTGGTTCGTGGTGCTGCGGCGGCAGACGTTCGCCGCGCACACCGTCTCCGCCGTCGCCTTCCCCGGCGCCGCCGGGGCGCTGCTGCTCGGGTTCAGCGCGGTCTACGGCTACTTCACGCTGTGTGTGGCCGCCGCGCTGGTCATCGCGGCCCTGCGGGGTGGCGGTGAGCACGAGGAGTCGGCGCTGACCGGGACCGTGCAGGCGTTCCTGCTCGCGTCCGGGTTCCTGTTCACCGCCCTGTACAGAGGACTGCTGGAGGGGCCGCAGACCATCCTCTTCGGCACCTTCCTGGGAATCACCTCCTCCCAGGTGACCGTGCTGACGGTGGTCGGCGCGGTGGTGCTCGCGGTGCTCGCGGTGATCGGACGGCCGCTACTGTTCGCCTCCGTCGACCCGCAGGTCGCCGCCGGGCGCGGTGTCCCGGTCCGCACCCTGTCCGTGGTCTTCCTCGTCCTGCTCGGCGCGGCCACCGCCGAGGCGAGCCAGATCACCGGGACCCTCCTGGTCTTCGCCCTCATGGTGATCCCGGCCGCCACCGCGCAAGTCCTCACCGCCCGCCCGGCGTTGAGCCTCGCGCTGGCCGTCCTGCTGGCCTTCGCCGCGACCTGGCTGGGACTGACCGCCGCCTACTACTCGCCCTACCCTCTGGGCTTCTTCGTGACGACCATCGCCTTCGCCGGATACCTGCTCGCCCTGGGCCGACGCTCGCTGCGCGAGGTACTCGCTCGCACCCGGGCCGGGGCCACGCCCACTGCCAAGGAGGTGATCGCATGACCGTCCTGCTCGCCGTCTCCCCGCTGTCCCACCCGTTCTTCCTGCACGCCTTCCTCGCCGGTACCGCCATCGCCGCCGCCTGCGGGCTGGTCGGCTACTTCCTGGTGCTGCGGGCCCAGGTCTTCACCGGTGACGCGCTCAGCCACGTCGCCTTCACCGGTGCGCTGGCCGCCCTCGCCTTCGGCGCCGACCTTCGCCTCGGGCTGTTCGCCGCCACCATCGCCATGGCGCTGCTCTTCGGCACCCTCGGCCGCAAGGCGCGACCCGACGACGTGGTCATCGGAAGCGTCTTCTCCTGGATCCTGGGCCTGGGCGCCTTCTTCATCACCCTCTACACGGCCTCGCGCAGCACCACCGACGGCACCGCCGGGGTGAGTGTGCTGTTCGGCTCCATCTTCGGCATCTCCTCCGGCAGCGCGGCCGTCGCCGCCCTGGTGGCAGCCGGGGTCGGCCTGCTGGTGGTCCTCATCGCCCGACCGCTGCTGTTCGCCACGCTCGAGGAGGCCGTGGCCGCCGCTCGTGGGGTACCGGTCCGGCTGCTCGGATACGGCTTCCTCGCCCTGGCCGGGATCAGCGCCGCCGAGGCCACCCAGGCGGTCGGTTCCCTGCTCCTGCTCGGTCTGCTCGCCGCCCCGGCAGGCGCCGCGATCCGCCTCACCGACCGCCCCTACCGTGCGCTCGCCCTCTCCGCAGGGCTGGCGGTACTGGAGATGTGGGCGGGGCTGTTCGCCTCGTACGCGGTGCCGAAGATGCCGCCGAGCTTCGCCATCATGGCCGCCGCCACGGCCGTATACGCCGCCACCTTCCTGATACGGCGCCCGGTCCCCGGTCCCCGAACGCACACCGCCGTACCCACCGGCACATGAGCGAAGGCACCCGATGGCACCCGACCGCCAGCGCACCCCCACCCCGTCGCACGACGTCACGCTGATCGGCCGCCTCACCCAGCAACGCACCATCGTGGTCGAGGCGCTCATCCGGGCCGACGGCTTCGTCGGCGCCCAAGCCCTCCACAACCAGCTCGCCGCCGCCGGCTCACCGGTCGGCCTCTCCACGGTCTACCGCACGCTGGCCGGCCTGGCCGGCGTCGGCCGGGCCGACATGGTGCGCGACACCAGCGGTGAACGCCTCTTCCGCTACCGCCCGGGACCGGAACACCGCCACTACCTCATCTGCACCGAATGCGGCCTGAGCCGACCCGTCGACTCCGGCCCGGTGGAGGAATGGGCCGACACCGTCGCCCAGAGCTCCGGGTTCGCGAACGTCCGGCACACGGTGGAGCTGTCCGGGGTGTGCCCGGACTGCGGCCGACGGCCGGCGGCGGACGAACGCCGGTGAACTCCGGCGCCACTGCCTGTCCGGAGTGGTCCTCCGTCAAGGGCAGCAGTCGCACCCCGGAGCACAGCCGCAGGCATCCGCCTTCCGCCGGCCGTCGTCCGGCACGCGGTGAGGACGTCTTCATCGGCATCGTCGAAAACGGCCCTCAGGACTGGTCGTTCGGCTTCGGTCGCGCCCAGTACACCGAGGGCGACCTGGCCGTGCCCGGCCGCTGACACCATTCGCCCTGTGACCGGCCGCAGGTACGGGCAGCCGGCCGGGAGGACGACATCCTCGTGGTCGGCGCAGGCGGACGTGGCCGACTGCACCGGGTGCTGTGGCCGTCGGTCAGCCGCTACCGTCTCGCCCACGCCGCGTGCCCCGTTCTCGCGGTGCCGCCGTCACCGCTGCAGGCAGCGCCGGCAACCGTGCACCGGCGGAACGCCTTGCGGCTGCCGCTGGACGCGGGGCGCCTGCAGCGGGAGTTCGAGACCGTGCCGCCCGGCGCCTGATCTCCTCAGTGGGCAGCGGTGGCCGGCAGGTCCGGCTGCTCCGGACGCCGTGCCGGGGCCGTCGGTACGGCGAGCACCATGGTGAGACCACCGCCGGGCGTGTCCTCGGCGTGCAGGGTGCCGCCCACGGCCTCGGCGAAGCCGCGGGCGACCGCGAGGCCGAGGCCGACGCCGACACCGCGCGGCGAGTCGCCGTACCGCTGGAAGGGTTCGAAGATGCGGTCCTTGGCCTCGTCCGGAACACCTGGCCCGCGGTCCACGACCCGCAGTTCGACCCGGTCGGCCAGGGCGCTCGCGGACACCAGCACCCTCTCCCCCGGCGGACTGTATTTGACGGCGTTCTCGACGACGTTGGCGACGGCCCGCTCCAGCAGGCCCCGGTCGACCCACACCATGGGCAGGGTCTCGGGGATGTCCAGGTCCACGCTGTCCTCGGGCACCCCGCCGAGCGCCATGGGCACGACCTCGTCGAGGTCGCTCTCGCGGATGATGGGGGTGACGGTGCCGGTCTGCAGGCGGGACATGTCGAGGAGGTTGCCGACGAGGTGGTCGAGTCGGTCGGAGCCCTCCTCGATGGCCTGCAGCAGCTCCGCCCGGTCCTGTTCGGACCATTCGACGTCGTCCGACCTGAGCGAGGTCACCGCGGCCTTGATGCCGGCGAGCGGGGTGCGCAGGTCGTGGCTGACGGCGGCGAGCAGGGCGGTGCGGATGCGGTTGCCCTCGGCCAGTTCCTTGGCGCGGTCGGCTTCGCGCTGCAGGCGCTGGCGGTCCAGGACGACGGCGGCCTGGGCGGCGAACGCGGCCAGCACGCGGCGGTCGGCGGCGGGCAGGACGCGACCGCGCAGGGAGAGGGCCATGTGGTCGCCGACGGGGACGTCGACGTCCGCGTCCTCCGGAACCTCGGCGGGCTGCGGTCCCACGCTGCCGGCGCAGGTCCAGGGTTCCGTCTCGCCGGTCCGTTCGAGCAGGGCCACCGACTCCATGCCGAAGGTTTCCCGGACCCGCTCCAGCAGCGCTTCCAGGGTGGTCTCGCCGCGCAGGACGTTGCCCGCGAGGAAGGAGAGGATCTCGGACTCGGCGCGCAGCCGGGCCGCCTGGTGGGTGCGGCGGGCGGCGAGGTCCACGACCGAGGCCACGGAGACGGCGACCCCGACGAAGATCGCGATGGCGACGATGTTCTTCGGGTCGGCGATCGTCAGGGTGTGGACGGGCGGGGTGAAGTACCAGTTGAGCAGTAGGGAGCCGACCACCGCTGAGGCCAGCGCGGGGAAGAGGCCGCCCAGCAGGGCCGCTGCCACCGTCAGGGTCAGGAACAGCAGCATGTCGTTGGCGAGCCCGACGTCCGGCGCGGCACTGGTGAGGAGCCAGGTGAGCACGGTGGGGCCGAGCACTCCCACGGCCCAGCCCCAGATGACCCGGGAGCGTCCGAGGCGGGCGCCGCGCGCCACCGGCAGTCCGCGTCCCTTGCCCGCCTCGTCGTGGGTGATGAGATGGACGTCCAGGTCGGGACCGGACTCCACGGCCACCGTGGCGCCGACCCCGGGCCCGAAGACGTACTGCCAGCTGCGGCGGCGCGAGACGCCCAGCACGATCTGGGTGGCGTTGACGCCGCGGGCGAAGTCGAGCAGGGCGGCCGCTATGTCGTCGCCGACCACGTGGTGGAAGGTGCCACCGAGGTCCTCGACCAACGTGCGCTGTACGGCCAGTTCCTTCGGGGAGGCCGCGGTGAGGCCGTCGCTGCGGGATATGTAGACGGCCAGCACCTCGCCGCCCGCGCCCTTCTCCGCGAGGCGCGCGGCGCGCCGGATCAGGGTGCGTCCCTCGGGACCGCCGGTCAGCCCGACCACGATCCGCTCACGGGAGCCCCAGATCCTGGAGACCCGGTGCTCGCTGCGGTACTCGTTCAGATACTCGTCGACCCGGTCCGCCACCCACAGCAGCGCCAGCTCGCGCAGGGCGGTCAGGTTGCCGGGCCGGAAGTAGTTGGACAGGGCCGCGTCGACCTTGTCGGGCTTGTAGACGTTCCCGTGCGCCATCCGGCGGCGAAGGGCCTCGGGGGACATGTCGACCAGCTCGATCTGGTCGGCCCGCCGTACCACCTCGTCGGGGACGGTCTCGCGCTGCCGCACCCCGGTGATCGACTCGACCACGTCGCCCAGCGACTCCAGATGCTGGATGTTGACGGTGGAGATGACGTCGATCCCCGCAACGAGCAGTTCCTCGACGTCCTGCCAGCGCTTGGCGTTGCGCGAGCCGGGGACGTTCGAGTGGGCCAGTTCGTCCACCAGGGCGACGGCCGGGGCGCGGCGCAGTACGGCGTCGACGTCCATCTCGCCGAACGTGGCGCCTCGGTACTCCAGCTGTCTGCGCGGGACCTGCTCCAGGCCGTGCAGCATCACCTCGGTACGCGGCCGGTGATGGTGTTCGACGAAGGCGACGACGCAGTCGGTGCCCCGCTCGATACGTCGGTGTGCCTCCGACAGCATCGCGTAGGTCTTGCCGACGCCGGGTGCCGCGCCGAGGTAGATCCGGAGCCTGCCGCGTGCCATGTCATCCTTCGAAGCGATAGCCCATACCGGGCTCGGTGATCAGATAGCGGGGGTGGGAGGGGTCCGTCTCCAACTTCCTGCGCAATTGCGCCATGTAGACCCGCAGGTAGTTGGTCTTGTTGCTCTGGGAGACCCCCCACACCTCCTGGAGCAGCTGCCTCTGTGTGATCAGCCGACCGGGGTTCGTCACCAGTATCTCCAGCAGATGCCACTCGGTCGGGGTCAGCCGTACGTCCCGCCCGTCCCGTACGGCCTTCTTGGCCAGCAGGTCCAGGGTGAAGTGCTCCGTCTCGACCAGCGCCGCCGAGGGGACCAGCGGGGTGTCCTCGGTGCGTCGGACGGCGGCCCGCAGCCGTGCGAGCAGCTCGTCCATGCTGAACGGCTTGGTGACGTAGTCGTCTGCGCCCGCGTCGAGCGCGGCCACCTTCTCGTCGGACGCCTGCCGGGCGGACAGGACCAGGATCGGCACCCGGCTCCAGCCCCGCACGCCCTTGATGATGTCGACACCGTCCATGTCGGGCAGGCCGAGGTCCAGCAGCACCACATCGGGCTGACGGGTGGCGGCGAGCCGGAGCGCCGTGGCGCCGTCGGGGGCGGCGTCGACGCCGTAGTGCCGTGCCTGCAAGTTGATGACGAGGGCCCGTACGAGCTGCGGGTCGTCCTCCACCACGAGCACCCTGGTCATGGGTGTGTGCCTCTCCTGTCATGCCCGCGGGAGTCGGCACCCCGAGGTACCGACTCCCGTCGCGGCTCGCGTAAGGCGGTCACTTCTTCGCCACGAGGTCCTTGAGCGCGATGTTCAGCTCCAGGACGTTCACCCGTGGTTCGCCGATGAAGCCCAGGGTGCGGCCGGCCGTATGGTCCTTGACCAGCTTCTCGACCTGGGCGACCGAGAGGCCGTTCCGCGCAGCGATCCGGTGCACCTGGAGTTCGGCGTAGGCCGGGGAGATGTCCGGGTCCAGTCCTGAGCCGGAAGAGGTCACGGCGTCCGCGGGGACGTCGGACGGCTTGACGGTGTAACCGGGGACCGAGTTGTCCTTCACCACGGCGTCCTTGGCGGCAAGGACCTGGGCGCAGAGCGTCTTGTCCGCGGGCTTGTCCGGGCAGACGCCCTTCACCGCACCGCTGTCCGCGGAGAGGTTGGTGGCACCCGACAGGATCAGGGTGTAGCGGGTGTTGACGGAGTTGGTGCCGAGCCCGTTCTGCGGGCGGCCCTGGAACCACTTCAGGTCCGGGGCCGGGCTGGTCTGGCCCTTCTTCGGCGGCAGGTTGTACGACTGCCCGATCAGGGACGAGCCGACGACCTTGCCGTCCGCCTTGATCTCGGAGCCGTTCGCCTTGTTGGAGAACAGCCCCTGGGCGATGCCGGTCACGACCAGCGGGTAGATGACGCCCGTCACCAGGGTCAGCGCGAGAAGGGCCCTGAGGCCCGCCCCGAGCAACCGGACGGTGTTCGTAACGGAGTTGTTCATGGCGATCAGCCGATTCCGGGGATGAGGGAGATGAGCAGGTCGATGAGCTTGATGCCGATGAAGGGCGCGATCAGGCCGCCGATGCCGTAGATCCCGAGGTTGCGGCGGAGCATCTTGTCGGCGCTCATCGGCCGGTAGCGCACGCCCTTCAGGGACAGCGGCACCAGGGCGATGATGATCAGCGCGTTGAAGATGACGGCCGACAGGATCGCGGAGTTGGGCGAGGACAGGTGCATGATGTTGAGCTTGTCCAGGCCCGGGTAGACCGCCGCGAACAGCGCCGGGATGATCGCGAAGTACTTCGCGACGTCGTTGGCGATGGAGAACGTCGTCAACGCGCCCCGGGTGATGAGGAGTTGCTTGCCGATCTCGACGATCTCGATCAGCTTGGTCGGGTTGGAGTCGAGGTCGACCATGTTGCCGGCCTCCTTGGCGGCCGACGTACCGGTGTTCATCGCCACGCCGACGTCCGCCTGCGCGAGGGCCGGGGCGTCGTTGGTGCCGTCACCGGTCATCGCGACGAGCTTGCCGCCCGCCTGCTCCCGCTTGATGAGGGCCATCTTGTCCTCGGGGGTGGCCTCGGCGAGGAAGTCGTCGACGCCCGCCTCCTCGGCGATCGCCTTGGCGGTCAGCGGGTTGTCACCCGTGATCATGACCGTTTTGATGCCCATGCGGCGCAGCTCCTCGAACCGCTCCCGCATGCCCTCCTTGACGACGTCCTTGAGGTGGATGACGCCCAGGACGCGGGCGCCGTCGGCGTCCTCGACGGCGACCAGCAGCGGAGTGCCGCCCGCCTCGGAGATGCGGTTGGCCATGGCGTCCGCGTCCTTGGCGACCGTGCCGCCCTGCTCCTCGACCCAGGCGATGACCGAGGCGGTGGCGCCCTTGCGGATCTTTCGGCCGTCGACGTCCACGCCCGACATCCTGGTCTGGGCGGTGAACTCGATCCACTCGGCACCGGCCAGCTCGCCCTGGTGCCGCTCGCGCAGCCCGTACCGCTCCTTCGCCAGGACGACGATGGAGCGGCCCTCGGGCGTCTCGTCTGCGAGGGAGGACAGCTGGGCCGCGTCGGCGACCTCCGCCTCGGTGGTGCCCTTCACCGGCACGAACTCGGCGGCCTGGCGATTGCCGAGGGTGATGGTGCCGGTCTTGTCCAGCAGCAGCGTGGAGACGTCACCGGCGGCCTCGACCGCACGCCCCGACATGGCGAGCACGTTGCGCTGCACCAGCCGGTCCATGCCCGCGATGCCGATCGCGGAGAGCAGGGCTCCGATCGTGGTCGGGATCAGGCAGACCAGCAGGGCGACGAGGACGACCATGGTCAGGTGCGTGCCCGCGTACGTGGCGAACGGCGGCAGCGTGGCGCAGGCCAGCAGGAAGACGATGGTCAGCGAGGCCAGCAGGATGTTCAGCGCGATCTCGTTGGGCGTCTTCTGCCGGGCGGCGCCCTCCACCAGGCTGATCATGCGGTCGATGAAGGTCTCGCCGGGCTTCGTCGTGATCTTGATGACGATCCGGTCGGACAGCACCTTCGTACCGCCTGTCACCGCCGACCGGTCGCCGCCGGATTCGCGGATGACCGGGGCGGACTCACCCGTGATCGCCGACTCGTCCACCGAGGCGACGCCCTCGACGACGTCGCCGTCGCCGGGGATGACGTCCCCGGCCTCGCAGACCACCAGGTCACCGATGGTCAGCGCGGTGCCGGGGACCTGCTCCTCGGAGCCGTCCTTGAGCAGTCGGCGGGCGACGGTGTCGGTCTTGGCCTTGCGCAGCGTGTCGGCCTGCGCCTTGCCGCGGCCCTCGGCGACGGCCTCCGCCAGGTTGGCGAAGATCACCGTGAGCCACAGCCAGGCGCTGATGGTCCAGCCGAACCAGTCGCCCGGGTGCTGGAACGAGAAGACGGTGGTGAGCACGGAGCCGATCCACACCACGAACATCACGGGCGACTTGACCATCACCCGCGGGTCGAGCTTGCGGAAGGCCTCCGGCAGCGACTTCACCAGTGCCTTGGGGTCGAAGAGGCCCGCTCCGACACGGCCCTCGGCGGGCTTGTGCCCGGTCGGCGCGTCCTCGTGGGGCGCCAGAGTGGGTGTGGACATGGCGTCCTCTTGGTTTTCCGTTCGGGTCGTCATGACGCCAGCCCCTCGGCCAGCGGACCAAGCGCCAGCGCCGGGAAGTACGTGAGACCGGTGATGATCAGGATTGCGCCCACCAGCAGGCCGGTGAACAGCGGCTTCTCGGTGCGCAGGGTGCCCGCCGTCACCGGGACCGGCGTCTGCTCGGCGAGCGAGCCGGCCAGTGCCAGGACGAAGATCATGGGCAGGAAGCGGCCGAGCAGCATCGCGAGCCCGGTCATGGTGTTGAACCAGTCGGTGTTCGCGTTCAGACCGGCGAAGGCCGAACCGTTGTTGTTCGACGCGGACGTGAAGGCGTACAGCACCTCGGAGAACCCGTGCGCGCCCGGGTTGAGCATCGAGTGCGGCGGGGTCGGCAGCGCCATGGAGGCCGCGGTGAACACGAGCACCAGGGCGGGGGTGATGAGGATGTAGCAGGCGGCGAGCTTCATCTCGCGGCCGCCGATCTTCTTGCCCAGGTACTCGGGGGTGCGGCCGACCATCAGACCGGCGATGAACACCGCGATGACCGCCATGATCAGGATGCCGTAGAGGCCGGAGCCGGTACCGCCGGGCGCGATCTCGCCCAGCATCATGCTCAGCATGGTGATGCCGCCGCCGAGTCCGGTGAAGGAGGAGTGGAAGGAGTCCACCGCGCCGGTCGACGTCAGCGTCGTGGACACCGCGAAGATCGAGGAAGCGCCGACGCCGAACCGGGTCTCCTTGCCCTCCATCGCCCCGCCGGCCGCCTGCAGCGCCGGGCCGTGGTGGGCGAACTCGGTCCACATCATCAGGGCGGTGAAGCCCAGCCAGATGGTGACCATCGTGGCGAGGATCGCGTATCCCTGCTTCACGTTCCCGACCATCACACCGAAGGTGCGGGTCAGCGAGAACGGGATCACCAGGAGCAGGAAGATCTCGAAGAGGTTGGTGAACGGGGTCGGGTTCTCGAAAGGGTGGGCGGAGTTGGCGTTGAAGTAACCGCCACCGTTCGTGCCCAGCTCCTTGATGGCCTCCTGCGAGGCGACCGCACCGCCGTTCCACTGCTGCGAGCCGCCCATGAACTGGCCTACCTCGTGGATCCCGGAGAAGTTCTGGATCGCACCGCACGCCACCAGCACGACGGCGGCGACCGCGGCGCCCGGCAGCAGGATCCGCAGCGTGCCCCGGACCAGGTCGCTCCAGAAGTTGCCCAGCTCACCGGTGCGCGAGCGGGCAAAGCCCCGCACCAGCGCCACCGCGACGGCGATGCCGACCGCGGCGGAGACGAAGTTCTGCACGGCCAGACCGGCGGTCTGCACGACGTGCCCCATGGTCTGTTCGCCGTAGTACGACTGCCAGTTGGTGTTGGTCACGAACGACACGGCCGTGTTGAACGACTGCGCCGGGTTGACCGCGGCGAAGTGCATCGAGCCGGGCAGCACGCCCTGCAGCCGCTGCAGCAGGTAGAGGAAGAGGACGCTGACGGCGGAGAAGGCCAGCACACCGCGCAGATACGCGGGCCAGGTCATCTCGGCGTCGGGGTTGGCACCGATGGCCCGGTAGATCCACTTCTCCACCCGCAGGTGCTTCTTCGAGGAGTAGACCTTGGCCATGTAGGTGCCAAGGGGGAGGTAGGCGAGCGCCAGCGCGCCTATGAGGGCGAACAGCTGGAGGAAGCCCGCGACTTCTGGACCCATGTCTGTGCTCAGAACCTCTCCGGGAAGATCAGGGCGAGGACGAGATAGCCCAGCAGGGCGACGGCCACAACCAGGCCGACGACGTTCTCGACGGTCACAGCTTCGTCACCCCCTTGGCGACGAGAGCCACCAACGCGAAGCCCGCGAGCACGGTGACGACGAAGGCCAGATCGGCCATCGTGAACTCCTGAAGAGGTTCGGGGGTGGAACAAGGACGGTTAGAGGAAACCGCCTCCCTGGCCGGATCCGGACACTCGTTGACGGCCCTCTTACGGCCTCGCCCACGGCTTTGACGGGGCTCTTACGGCCACCGATCCCTACCGCCAGTAACAGAGCGTCTGTCGTCAGAACAGCCGGAACCGCAGCCGGCAGATCACCGCGTCCGTCTCCCGCCGCACGGCGTGTGCGACGAGCGCACCCCGCTGGTTCTGCAGCAGCCTCCCCCACGCTCGGCTTCGCTCGCGCGGGGGCACCCCCAGCCACAGCCGCTCCGGCTCGGCCTCCGGGATCAGCACCGTGACCCGCGTGGCCGGTTCGGCGGCGGCCACCTCACGGACGTACGCGGCGATCGGGCGGCCCAGGCTGCGCCTCTCGCAGGACAGCCGCACCAGGGGCACGCCCGGGTCCCACTCGGTCCAGGCTCGCTCCAGGGCGTGCAGCTGTGCGCGGTCCTCCGGGTCCGGGTGGCAGACGGTGACGGCACGGACCTCGTCGCCCAGCGAGGCGGCGGCCGTCAGGGCCTCGGAGGTAAGCCGGGACAGCGAGGACACCGGCACGACCACCAGGGAGCGGTCGCGGTGCGGGGGCTCGGGGACACGGCCCAGGCCGAGTCGCTCGGCGATTCGGTCGTAGGCACGGTGGACGGCGGCGAAGGCGGCGATCAGCAGCGGCAGCGCCACCACGATCAGCCAGGCCCCCTCCGCGAACTTGCTCGCCGTGACGACGCCCGTCGAGACACCGGTGAGCAGCGCGCCGAAGCGGTTCAACAGCGCCTTCCCGCGCCAGCCACGGCCCCGCTCCCGGCGCCAGTGCCGGACCATGCCCACCTGGGCGATCGTGAAGCCGACGAAGACCCCGATGGCGAACATCGGCACCAGGGTGTTGGTGTCCCCGCCGGACCCGCGCGCGGCACGGCGCCGTCCCTCGTCGAGCATCCGGTAGGTCTTTCCGACCCCCGGGGCCGCCCCGAGGTAGACCTTCCGTCGTCCGGGCCGTACGTCACTCATCGCCGCCGACGCGCTCCGCTCACTGGCTCAACTCCCCCGTGGTCGAGGGGGACTGCTCCTGAGAGAGCCCTTCCGAGGGCCGGGTGGGACGCGTTGGCGAATCCTTGGCGCCGGTCCCGAGGACATTGACGCTGTCTTGACGTGAGCTGGGCCGATAGAGTGACCGCGGTGTGCCGGGAAGTCTGGTCGGCAGGGGAGCCAGGGTGGCTCCCCTCGTAGTTCCAGGGGGACGGCATGCGGAGCGTCGGTACGGTTCTCGGCTTGGTCATTCTGGCCACCGTGGTGGCGACCTTCGCGCGCCGCTGGCGGATGCCCGCCCCCTCGCTGCTGGTGGTCGCCGGTCTCGCGGTGGCGCTGCTGCCGGGCACTCCGCAGATCGAGATCAGCCCGGAGATCATCGGGCTGGTCGTGCTGCCCCCGCTGCTGTACGCGAGCGCGGAGGACATGCCCTGGCGGGAGCTGCGCGCGGTGTGGAAGCCGGTCGGGATCCTCGCCATCGGCCTCGTGCTCGCCTCCGCGGCGGCCGTCGCCGCGGTGGCGGCGCTGTTCACGCCCCTGTCGTGGCAGATGGCGTTCGTGCTGGGCGCGGTACTGGCCAGCACCGATCCGGTGGCGGTCACCGCGCTCGGCCGTCGGCTCGCTCTCCCGCCGAAGGTGCAGGTGCTCGTGCAGGCGGAGAGCCTGTTCAACGATGCCACCTCCCTGGTGCTGGTCCGGGTGGCGGCGGGCATCGCGGTGGCGTCGGCGGCGGCGAACTGGGGTGCGGCAGGGGGCGAGTTCCTGTTGCTGGCGGGCGGCGGCACGGTGATCGGCGCGGCCGTGGCCGGTGTGGTGGCGCTGATCCGGCGCCGTACCGAGGAACCGGTGCTGGAGACGGTGATCGCCCTGGTCACGCCGTACGCGTCCTATCTGCTGGCGGAGGCGGCGCACACCTCCGGGGTGACGTCCTGTGTGGTGGCCGGGGTGATCCTGGGCGGGCGGGGCGACCGGCTCACCAATGCCCGCATCCGTCTCCAGCTGCACGCGGTGTACGGCACGGTGGTGTTCCTGCTGGAGAGCGTGGTGTTCTCGCTGATAGGGCTGGCGCTGCCCGCGCAGGTGCGGGCGCTGGCCGACGGTGACCGGGCCTGGCCGGTGTATGCCCTCGCCGTCGCCGCCACGGTGATCGCCGTCCGTCTGCTGTGGCTCGCTCCCCTGTCGGCGGTCGTGCAGCGCAAGGGCGGGATCAGCCGCATGAACTGGCGGGTGCCAGTCGTCCTGACCTGGGCCGGCACACGCGGCGTCATGCCGCTGGCAGCCGCGCTGTCCATCCCCGAGGTTGCCAAGGACGGCACCGGCCTGGCGGACCGCCCCCTGGTCCTCGTCCTGACCACGTCCGTGGTGGTCATGACGCTGGTCGTCCAGGGTTTCACTCTCGCCCCGGTCGTCCGCGCCTCCGGTATCGCCCTGGAGCCCGCCCACACCGAACGCGAGGAGGTCGAGGCCCGCTCCCACCTCGCCCACGCCGGACTCGCCCGCCTCGAGGAGCTCGCCGAGCTGGAAGCCGTACCCGACATCGTCCTCGACCGGCTCCGCCGCGGCCTGACAGCGCGTCTGGACGACGCCCGCGACCGCCTCGCCGAGCACAACGGCACCGCTGCCGCCACCGAGTCCGCCGACCTGGTGTACCGCCAGCTGCGCCGCGACCTGATCACCGTGGAGACCGCGGAACTGCAGCGCCTGTACGACACGCACCGGATCAGCGACACGACCCGGAGACGGCTCCAGCGGTCCCTTGATCTGGAGGAAGCACGGCTGGCGGATGCCTAGCGGAACTCCGCCAGCCGTGGCCGCAGTCCCAGCACGGTGAGGACCATTGCCGCGAGCAGCAGGCCGCCCGCCCAGGGAAGCAGGCCGCTCACCGCCGAGCGGCCGTTTCGCACCGAGGAGGCGAAGTGGGCGCGGTTGATGTCCGTCACCTTGCCCAGGGCGTCCATCCAGGCGCCGAAGTGCGCGTTGGAGGTGCCCGGCTTCCAGTCCATGCAGAACTCCACCGCCTCGCGTTCCTTCCCGGCAGCCAGCAGCGCGCGGATCCTGCGGTCGTCGCGCTGGTAGACGGCGTACGTCTCCACGGTCTGCTCGGCCGCAGCGCGCTCCCCGGGGAAGGTGACGTTGTCCAGCTCGCGCCGGAACTCGCCGGTGAAGCGCAGATCGTGGTGGTCGGACCGGTACGCCCGCCAGCTGGTGGTCAGCCCGTCGTCGTACGTGTCGAGTGTGGCGTCCTGGATGCCGTACAGCTTCTGCGACTTGGTGAGGAACGACTGGGCGTACTGGTCGCGGCGCTGCGGGTCGAGGAGGTAGCGGCTTTCGTCGGCGTTGGCGTCGTAGGCGATGGCGCGGGCACGGGAGAGGGCGACGACGGAGTCGAAGGCGTCGCGGCGGGCGCCGCGCAGGTTCCCTGACGACGAGGTCAGCATCTGGGTGCCGAGGATCACTGCGAGCAGGGCGCAGACGGTCGCGGCGAGGAGGGACGGGTTCAGGATCCGGTGGAAGCGCCGGGCCAGGTACCACTGCAGGACACCGACGACGGCCAGCAGGAGCACACCCAGCGCGGCCGTGGCGGCGAGCTGTGCGGACAGCGTGCAGCGGGCGGCGCTGTACTCGGCCTCGAAGGCGCGGTCGTTGGCGGACACCAGCGTGCGGGACTCGGGCAGCAGCTTGCCTTGCAGCAGGTCGGTGGCCTTGCGGTAGTCGGCCAGGGCGGCCGGCTTGCCGCCGGCATGTCCGTCGTTCTCCAGAGCGCGGCCGATCAGCTCCTGGTACTCGGCGAAGTCGTCGGTCAGGTTCTCGACGGTCTCCTCGTCGGACCGGTCGCCCTGGGCCGCGACGGCGAGGGTGCGCAGGTCGTGGCCGATCTCGCGTCGGGAGCTGCCGTAGAAGCCGACCGCCTTGTCGTACGGGGTGCCCAGGCGCCCCTTCCCGGCTTCGCCGTCGGACAGCAGGATGTCGGCGGCTTGGGCGTCCATGTCGTTCAGGGCGAGGTTGAGGTCGGCGGCGCTGGTGGTGCGCGGTGCGTCCTGTCCGGCGACGCTGTTCCAGGTGCTGTTCACGGCGAGCCCCGCCACGAGCAGCAGCACGGTCACGGCGATGGTGAGCAGGAGCGTGGCCGCGCGCAGAAGGCGCAGCCGCGCGGGCACGGTGGCCCACAAGCGGCGGCGCAGAGCGGCCCGCGTGGCCAGGGCTCGCTGCTCCGGACCCGGTCCGGCCGTCCGCGAATACCCTCGTCTTCGCAGTCCGGGGCTGCCCCCGGGTTGGGCGACCACTCTTCGTGGCGGTGCTCCTTGCTCGGTCCGAGAACCCTGCGCTGATCCGGCCGTGAGAGCCACGGTCCCTCCAACGTCACCGCCACGGACGGTCGCCCGTCCCCCGTTGCCGATCAGTCTGCGAGCGGATTCAGCCACCCATGTCTCGTCTTGACGGCTCCCTGATGGCGAATCAGCTTTGTTTGACGGCACGTTGACGGTGGCCTGATCAGCGTGGCGCTGATTCCGCTCGCCCTACGCGGCGTGTGCTACGCCCCCTCCTGCAGCACGACCTGCTCCGCCGCAACCTCCTCGTCTACGGCCTCGGCGGCCTCGTACTGCGCTTCGTGGGCATCAAGCTGATCGACCTGCTGATCTCGGGGGTGCCCGGCCTTGCGTGAGCCACGTCCGGTGTCCTGGCTCGCCTTCAACGTCCCGTATGCGCACGTCAGAACCCCGTCAGAGGATGGGGTTCCGGCTTGCCCGGGCTGTGCGGGACGGCTTCCATGGACCTCGTGAACAGCGTCTGGCTCCTCTTCGAGCGGCCGCCGAGTCCCGCTCGGCCGTCGCGTCGCGAGCCGCGCTGACCGGAAGCGTCCACGCCGCGCCGGCATCGCGTCCCGCCGACGCCATGCCGCGCTGAGCCGCGTCCCGCCGACGCCGCTTTCCGAGACCCGAGGGGCGCCGTGATCGGCTCCCGGCGCCCCTCGCCCTCCCTTTCACCGCGGCACGCCCACCGCCCTCACCGGGCGGCGTCCGCGTGCCCGCAACCCCGGATGGGATCACGCCCGACTGCCCCCTTTCCTCCCGTACCGTCCTGGTCACCGGCGCCACCTCCGGCATCGGTCACGAGACCGCCCGGCAGCTCGCCGAGGGCGGTCGCCGTCTCCTGCGCGGGCCACGCCGTGCTGCGGGGCAGTCCGGAGAAGCTGACGCCGGACCTCCTCGCCCCGCTCGCCGGCAACCGCGTCGAGGCTCCGGCCCGCTTCCTGCCCGCCCTCGGGGCCGCCTTCGACCGGCTCACCCCGTGGGAGCGCATGATCTGGACGCTTCAGGCCGCACCACAGCCCGCCGGTATCCCGCGCGCGATGACCGTCCGGCGCCTGGAACGGACGGACGCCGACGCTGTGCGCGTCCTCGGCACGGACGCGTCCTGGCTCTCGGCCGGCTGGGGCGGACCGCGCGGTCTCGCCGCCTCCGGGCACGCGTGGGCCGCGGTGGACCGTACGGCACGCATCCAGGCGGTGGCCTGCACCTACTTCCGCGGCACCCATTACGGGGACGTGGCCGTCCACACCGCTTCCGGCCGCACACGCCACCACCTAGCCCTGGCCCGCGTCAACGCTCTGGGTGTCGACATCGGCGCCCGGGGACACCTCCCCAGCTGGAACTGCTCGGTCCACAACAGGGCCAGTCGACTCCTGGCCTGGAACGCCGGCTTCCGGCTGGTCCGCCAATACGTCCACTACGCCGTCGGCAGCCGGTGGGGAGCCGGCGCAGCCTCAGCGCGTAAGGCGCCCTCCCCTGTAGGGCGCAGTCGCTCTCCGGGCAAGGGGAAGCCTGAGACCTTGATGTGCGGGCAGCGTTCACCCCACTGGTCTTAACGGAAGATTGACGCCCTCCGGCGAGATGATCCGTGGGCTCAGGCGTCACTCTCCGCTTACGCTGGTGCGGCCGTCCGTGTGATGGCCGAAACCCCACGCTGAGCCCCACATCAACTGAGCCCCACATCAGGAGAGCGCGTCGATGGCCACCACCGAACACCCTCCCAGTACCAGCCGCCTGCGGACGTGGATGCTGGAGGGCCTGTCCGACATGGGCAGGAACGGCGGCCACACCGGGCCCCACGCTGTCCCCGAACCCCCGCACCAGGGGCAGCGCTGGTGGCGGGTGATGTGCCTGACGGGTGTCGACTACTTCTCCACCCTCGGGTACCAGCCGGGCATCGCGGCGCTCGCGGCCGGCCTGCTGGGGCCGATCGCGACCATCGTCCTCGTCGTCGTCACCCTGGCCGGCGCGCTTCCCGTGTACCGCCGGGTCGCCGTGGAGAGCCCGCACGGCGAGGGGTCGATCGCCATGCTGGAGCGGCTGCTGTCCTTCTGGCAGGGCAAGCTGTTCGTGCTCACGCTGCTCGGTTTCGCCGCCACCGACTTCCTGATCACCATCACCCTGTCGGCCGCCGACGCCTCCACCCACCTGGTGGAGAACCCGCATCTGACGGGGGTCCTGCACGGTCGGCAGATGCTGATCACCCTGATCCTGGTGGCGCTGCTCGGAGCGGTCTTCCTCAAGGGCTTCCTGGAGGCCATCGGCGTCGCGACGGCGCTGGTGGGCGTCTATCTGGCCCTCAACGTCGTCGTGGTGTTCGTCGGCCTCTATCACGTGATCACCGCCGGACATGTGATCACCGACTGGGCCGGCGCGCTGACCGCCCAGCACGGCAACATCTTCGTCATGATCGGCCTGGCGCTGATCGTCTTCCCCAAACTGGCGCTCGGCCTGTCCGGCTTCGAGACCGGCGTCGCCGTCATGCCGCACGTCCAGGGCGACCCGGACGACACGGAGGAGAAGCCGACCGGCCGGATCCGGGACGCGAGGAAGCTGCTCACCACGGCCGCGCTCATCATGAGCGCCTTCCTGATCACGTCCAGCTTCATCACCACGCTGCTGATTCCGGAGAACGAGTTCAAGCCCGGCGGCCAGGCCAACGGACGCGCCCTCGCCTACCTGGCGCACCAGTACCTCGGCGGCGCCTTCGGCACGGTCTACGACATCTCGACCATCGCCATCCTGTGGTTCGCCGGCGCCTCCGCCATGGCCGGCCTGCTCAACCTCATGCCGCGCTACCTGCCCCGCTACGGCATGGCCCCGCACTGGGCCCGCGCCGTACGCCCGATGGTCATCGTCTTCACGCTGATCGCTTTCCTGGTGACCTGGATCTTCGACGCCGATGTGGACGCGCAGGGCGGGGCCTACGCCACCGGTGTGCTGGTGCTGATCAGTTCGGCCGCGTTCGCGGTGACGATCGCGGCGCGCAAGGCCGGGCAGCGCAAGTGGACCATCGGGTTCGCCGTGATCGCCGCGGTGTTCCTCTACACGACGATCGTGAACGTCATCGAGCGGCCGGACGGTGTGAAGATCGGTGCCTGCTTCATCGTCGGCATCATCCTGGTGTCGCTGCTGTCCCGGCTGGCCCGCGCCTTCGAGCTGCGCGTGACCAGCGTGACGCTGGACCCGATGGCGGAACGATTCATCCGGGACATGGCCAGTCGGAAGATACGGTTCATCGCCAACGAGCCCGGCCACCGGGACAAGGCGGAGTACCGCGACAAGATCGAGCAGATCCGCGCCGACAACGACATGCCCGAGCAGGAGGACTTCGTCTTCGTCGAGGTCACGGTCACCGACCCCTCCGAGTTCGAGGCCGGCCTGACCGTGCGCGGCGAGGTGCTGCACAACCGTTACCGGGTACTGACCCTGGAGTCCGCGTCCATCCCGAACGCCCTGGCCGCGCTGCTCCTGCATGTCCGGGACATGACGGGCTGCACCCCGCACATCTACTTCGAATGGACGGAGGGCGGCCCGTTCGCCAACTTCCTGCGCTTCTTCCTGTTCGGCCAGGGCGAGGTCGCCCCGGTCACCCGTGAGGTCCTGCGCGAGGCGGAACCGAACCGCGCCCGACGCCCTCGCGTACACACCGGCTGAGGACCAGGCCCGTCTGCCGCCCGCGTCAGGAATCCGTCAGGATTCACCCCTTCGGCGCTAGGAGTCCGTAAGCAGCGGTCGTCGCGCCCCGCACGGCCGCCTAGCGTCGGCGTCATGCGACGGAGCGGACCGGCAGGCTCGGCCGGCGACCGCCACTGGCGTGGTGGCGCCCGGTTCGCACTGAGCTGCGCTCTGCTGTTCTGCGTCCTGAGCCTTCTGGTCGACTGGGACGCGGGAAGCCTGACCCCCCTGCGCGCCCTCCTCTGGGCAACCCTCTCGTCCGCGGTGGGCACCGTCCTGCTCCCCCACCGGGTGACCGCGGGGCCCGGCTGGCTCGCGGTACACACACCTTGGCGTAGGCACATGGTCCGCACGGACGCACTGGCAGCCGTACGTCAGTACGAAGGCCCCTCCTCACACCTTGTCCTGCGCGACGTCTACGGCCATCGTCTGCAACTCGACCCACGGATCCTCACGGCCAACCCCCTGCTGTGGCACGAACTCGACACGGGCGTCCAACGCTCGCTGGAGCGTGGCACGCTGCGCCAGGGAGCGGAGGTCCTCAAACGGCTCGGCCACGACATCGACGAGGAGACGGCGCAGGCCGTGCTGCGGGCGTCGGGGCTTTCCTGACCTCAGGCGAGAGCACGGCCCGATCATGCGACCGCCAGACCTCGAGCCGCCGTGGAGGCCCACAGCGCGCAGACACTCTTGAGTCGAAGCGTCCCGGCCCGATCTACCAGTATTCGCGCTGATGATCGGTATCGTCCGACGCGCCGGGCCTTCCGCACAGCGGCTCGCAAGGAGGGGGTCGAGATGGCCGATCACCGGCAGGGTGTCGCACCGGACGACGGGTTCCCATCGCGGGCACCGGAGGCTCGTCGCGCGAGCGCTCACAACACGGCACGTCTCGCACTGGTGATCGGCGCCCTGGGGGTGGTCTTCGGCGACATCGGGACCAGCCCGATCTACACCCTCCAGACCGTGTTCAACCCGAGCGACCCCACCCCGTCCCGGCCACCACACAGAACGTGTACGGGGTGGTGTCGCTGGTGTTCTGCTCGGTGGTGGTCATCGTCCTGGTCACCTATGTGCTGCTGGCGATGCGCGCCGACCACGACGGCGAGGGCGGCATCATGGCGCTGATCACCCTCGTACGGCGATACACCTCGCGGCCGGCCGGACGGACCGCTGCCGTACTGGCCGCGCTGGGCATCTTCGGCGCGTCGCTGTTCTTCGGCGACAGCATGATCACCCCGGCGATCTCGGTCCTGTCCGCGGTCGAGGGACTGAAGGTCGTCCAGCCCTCTTTGGAGAGCGCGGTCGTGCCCATCACCGCAGTCATCATCGTGCTGCTGTTCCTCGTCCAGCGCAGGGGAACAGCGGCAGTGGGCCAGGTGTTCGGCCCCGTCATGATCGTCTGGTTCGTCGCCATCGGCGCCTGCGGTGTCGCCGGCATCGCCGACCACCCGGCCATCCTCAGGGCACTTGTCACCGACGTACGCCCTGGGCTTTCTCTTCGGCCATTTCGGCACCGCCTTCGGCGCGGCAGGTCGCCGACGATGGCGCCCTGGCGCAAGCGGCTGTTCACCGCCACCTCCTACATCACCGCCGACGCCGCCGAGTACTTCGGCCTCCCCCGCGACCGCACGGTCATCATGGGCTCACACATCGAGGTGTAGACGCGCTCCGGCCGCTGATCGTCCGGCGGAGCGGGCCCGGGATGCACTACGCACCAGGTTCTTCGGGTCCGGTCTCGTCACTTCCCGCTCCTGCCGCGCGGACGACGGCATACCCACCGAGCGACACCACGGTCCAGGCTGCCGTCGCCACCGCCAGGGCGAGCCATGCCGAGTGATGGCGCAGAAGGACGGCGGTGGTCGGTGCGAACGCCAGAAGGCCGATGGTTCCCAGGGCGGCGCCGCGGGCGTCGTCGCGGGCGCCGCGCAGGCCCTCCTCCTTGGCCACCAGGGTCAGACTGGCCGGCAGGATGGCGGGAAAGGCGAGGAAGACCCCGCCTACTGGCAGTCGCCGCGATGGCGGGGAGCAGGCCGGTCAAAGCAAGGACGGGACAGCCGACGAGGAAGACGACGGCGCTCTGGCCACGGTCTGGGTGACGAAGAAGAAGGCGCAGTTGCTCACCTGGTACCGGTCGTGGCCCGGTGGGCCTGCTGGTCGAGGGAGAGCACGCCCGACGGCAGCCTTCCCACCAGGCCCTGGCGCTGCCGTTCCTCCTGGGTGAAGGCGACGCCCTTGTTCCGCAGCGCGTCGCTCAGCAGGGAGCGGCCGTGTGGTTCGTCGCGGCGCGAGGGCATGGGCACTCCCGTGTCGGCTGCATCCTCGGCACCGGGTTTCCCGGCCTGCCGGGCGCCAGACCGGAGCGGCGTGTCGGCGTGGTCCGGGCCGACATGCTCGCGTCCGTGCGGCTGCCGAGGCTGAGGACCAGAAGACCCGCTGCCCCGGTGACGCGACGGTCGCGGGATCACTTCTCCCCCGGCGCCCCCAGTCCGGTCAGGGCGCCGACCGGGTCGGGGTCTGGGGTGCCCCGGGGCCACCAGTCGTCGCGGCCCGGTTCCGACTCGTAGGCGTACCACAGGCCGTCCTGGCCGAGACGGAGCTGGACACGGCCGTCGGGGTGGGTGAGTCGGTTGCGCCACGGGCGGAAGGCGGGCAGGTCCGCGGCCAGGAGCAGGGGGCGGGCGCGGTCGAAGCGGCCGGCCGGCGGGTCCCAGGGCTCCTCCAGTACGGCGAGGGCCTCCCGTCCGCCCTGCCGCCAGGCGGCGACGGCCCGCGCCAGGTCGGCCGGTGTCCGCCCGGTGGCGGCGGCCAGCGACGCGTACAGCGCCCGGCTTGCGGCGGTGAGGCCCGAGCCGGGGCGGGCGGCGGCGAGCCGTACCGCGTCCTGCCACAGCGTCAGTTCCGCGACCGGGTCGTGGCCGGTGGTCAGCAGGGTGTGCGCGCGGGCGGCGGCGTCCGTGGCGAGCTGGTCCAGCGTGAACGAGTCGGGGCCGCCCGGGGTGTCCGGGTAGACCGGGGGCTGCTCCGGGTGGGCGGGCGGGGGCAGGGGCGCGGGGAGCGGCGGCCGGGTGCGGCGGGCCACGGCCTCCCGGGCGCGTATGCCGGGCGCAGGGGCCGGCTTGCGCTCCCGGTCGGCGCGGGCCGCGCGGGCCGCGTTGCGCCGGGACAGGGCGTCGAGCAGGTCGCGCTCGCCGCGGCCGCGCAGCAGGAGCAGGACGAAGGGGTCGCGGTCGAGCAGGCGGGCGGTCTGGTAGCAGACGGCGGCCGCGTGCTTGCAGGGATGGCCGAAGTCGGGGCAGCTGCAGTGGGGTTCGAGGTCGCCGGCGCCGGGGAGCAGGCGGACTCCGCACTCGGCGAGGGACTGCGGCATCTGCTTGTCCAGCAGGGCGGCGATGTGCGCGGGCCGCTCGGCGGCGGCGTCCAGGAAGCGGTCCCACTCGTCGTCGGAGAACGTCCTGAGCCGCACCTGAACGCGGTAGGGCCGGGGTCGGCTGCCCTGGACGTACGCCAGCACGAGACCCGGGGTGACGGTGATGGCGTCCACGTTCCCCCGCCCCGCGTACGCCCTTCCCCGCGCCAGCCGCGCCGCGTCGAGGGCCCCTTCCTCCAGCGCGGACACCCAGGCGTTGCCCCACCAGGTCTCGGCGAACCTCTCACGGTCACGCACCGGACGCGCGGGGAGCGCGGCGAAGGTGCGCCGCAGCTCGCCGTCACGACCGGGGGCGGCCATGGAGGCCGGATACCGGGGAGACGCCGCGGGCGGGGCGGGCGGCGGTGGGGAGGCGGTCCTGGTCGGTGGTGCCTCGGGCGGCGGCATCTCGAAGGCACCGGTGAGGAGTTCCCGTACGTCCCTGCCCGGGGCGCCGCCCTGGGACGTACGGGGACGGGCGGTGCGGCGCCCCCGGTTGCGGGACGCCTCCGTGGTGCCGGAGCGGCGCGTCGGTCCGGCGGTCCGGGAACCGGGGTGCGGTCCCTCCTGGGGAGGGGCCTGCCGCGCGGTCCTCAATGCCTCGCGGGCCGCGTCGCCGGGCCGCGTCGAGGGCGCGGTCCGCCGCGCGGGGAGGGGGGCCGCTTCGGGCATCCCCGCTTCGGCCTCTCCCACTTCGGGCTCCCCCGCTCCCGTCGGCTCCGGCCGGTCCCGCCCCGATTCCTCCACCCGCCGGGCGCTGCTGCGTTCCGCGTTCGCCCGCCGCAGGGCGGCGCGCGCCGCGTCCCCCGGGCGGGCCGCCGACCGCCCGTCCTCCACGGGGGCGGCGACGTCCGGGTCCGTGGTGGACGGCGCCTCGTCCGGGACCCCGGCCTCGGGCCGCCCCCTCTCCCGCGCGGCCCGCAACGCTCGGCGCACCTCGTCGGCGGGACGCGACTCGGCACCCGTCCCGGGGCGTTCCTCCCTCGCCCCGTTCATGCCGTGCTCCTCAGCGACACCAGGTCCGCCAGCTCACGGTCCGTCAGTTCCGTGAGGGCCGACTCGCCCGAGCCCAGGATGGCGTCCGCCAGGGCGCGCTTGGCCTGGAGCATCTCCGCGATCCGGTCCTCGACCGTGCCCTCCGTGATCAGACGGTGGACCTGGACGGGCTGGGTCTGGCCGATGCGGTAGGCCCGGTCCGTGGCCTGCTCCTCCACCGCCGGGTTCCACCAGCGGTCGAAGTGGATGACATGGCCCGCGCGGGTGAGGTTCAGGCCGGTGCCCGCCGCCTTGAGGGACAGGACCAGGACCGGGGTCGCGCCGCTCTGGAAGCGGTCCACCATCCGCTCGCGGTCGGGCACCGGCGTCCCTCCGTGCAACAGGTCGACGGGCACCGCGCGGGAGGCCAGGTGCGTGGTGATCAGGCGGGCCATGCCGACGTACTGCGTGAAGACCAGCGCCGAGCCGTCCTCGGACAGCAGGGTGTCCACCAGCTCGTCCAGCAGGGCGAGTTTGCCGGACCGGGCGGTGAGGCCCGCTGTGGTCCCCGCGTCCTCCTTCAAGTAGAGGGCAGGGTGGTCGCAGATCTGTTTCAGGGCGCTCAGGAGCTTCAGGACCAGGCCTCGCCGTGCGATGCCCTCCGCGGTCTCGATCGCCAGCATCGACTCCCGCACGACCGCCTCGTAGAGCGCGGCCTGCTCGCGGGTGAGCGGGACCGGGTGGTCCGTCTCGGTCTTCGGCGGGAGTTCGGGAACGATGCCCGGGTCGGACTTCTTGCGCCGCAGCAGGAAGGGACGGACCAGGCGGGCCAGCCGCTCCACCGCCTGAGGGTCCTCGCCGGTCTCCACCGCCCGCGCGTGCCGGGCGCGGAAGGACTTCAGGGGCCCGAGCAGCCCGGGGGTCGTCCAGTCCAGCAGGGCCCACAGTTCGGAGAGGTTGTTCTCCACGGGTGTGCCGGTGAGGGCGACGCGGGCCGGGGACGGGATGGTGCGCAGCGCCTTCGCCGTCGCGGAGTAGGGGTTCTTGACGTGCTGTGCCTCGTCGGCGACGACCAGGCCCCAGCCCTGCTCGGCCAGTCGGGCTGCCGCCGTCCGCATCGTGCCGTAGGTGGTCAGGACGAATCCGCCGTCCGTGTCGTCCAGGGTGCGTTCCGGGCCGTGGAAGCGGCGCACCGGGACGCCGGGCGCGAACCGGGTGATCTCCCGCTGCCAGTTGCCGAGCAGGGACGCCGGGCAGACCACCAGCGTGGGCTCGCGGCGCGCCCGGCGCAGATGCAGGGCGATGAGGGTGACCGTCTTGCCGAGCCCCATGTCGTCGGCGAGGCAGCCGCCGAGGCCGAGGGAGGTCATGAGGTCCAGCCAGGCCAGTCCGCGCAGTTGGTAGTCGCGCAGCCGGGCGGAGAGGCCCGGGGGCGGATCCACCGGGCCGATGCCGGCCGTCAGCCGGTCCCGGAGTGCGGCCAGCGCGCCGGCCGGCACGGCCGCCACGGTCTCGCCGTCGACCTCCGCCGTCCCGGTGAGGGCGACGGCGAGCGCGTCCACCGGGTCGAGCAGGCCCAACTCCCGCTTACGGGCCTTGCGGACGAGCGCCGGGTCGACCAGCACCCACCGGTCGCGCAGCCGGACGATCGGGCGGTGGGCCTCCGCGAGGGCGTCCATCTCCGCCTCGGTGAGCGGATCACCGCCGAGCGCCAACTGCCAGCGGAACCGCAGCAGTTCCTCGCTCTCCATGAAACCGGTGCCATCGGTCGCCGAGCCGGGTGCGGGCCGTACGACCGCCGTCGCGGTCAGGTCGTGTGCCAGGTCCCGGGGCCAGTGCACCGCGACGCCGGCCGCGCCCAGCCGGGTGGCGGCGACGCCCAGCAGGTCGCTCAACTCCTCCTCGGAGAGCGCCAGGACGTCCGGCACCTCCTGCTCGGCGAGGCGGTCCAGCGGGGGCCAGACCCGGGCCGCGCGGCGGACCGCGAGAGCCGCGTCCACCCGCGCGCGGGGGCCGAACGCCGCGTCCGCCTCTCCGGCCCACAGTGCCGCCGCGTCCACGACCAGCGTCGGGTCGGCGAGGCTGTGCACCTGCACGATGGCCGCACCGGCGCGGCCCGCTCCCTCGCCGCCGTCGAACAGGTCGTACGCCGACAGGTCCAGGCGCAGCGAGATCCGCACGCCCGCGTCCATGCCCGCGGCGACCTCGGCGGCCCACTCGTGGGCCTCGGGCAGCCGCTGCGGCTCCCGGGCGGCGAACGGCCTGCCGGCGGTGTGGGCGGCGGCCGGGGTGCGCGGCAGGGTGTCCGCGACCGCGTCCAGGAAGGACCGGACGAGGGCCTCGGGCTCGGGCAGCAGCAGCGGGCCCTTGCCGGGGAGCGGGACGGCATGGCCTTCGTACGGCAGGGCGGCGGCGACGGCCCTGAGGTGGGTGATGTCTTCCGGCTCCAGGGGTCCCGCCCGCCAGGCGTCGTGTCCGTCCGGGGTGAGCCCGGGCAGCAGCCGGCCGCGCGCGACGAGCCGCAGGGCGTGCAGGGCGGCCGCGCCCCAGCAGGCGGTGGCGGGGTGGGCGGCGGGGGCGCGGCGGGCGCGCGCGAGTAGCGGCAGCGCCTCGGTGAGGGGCAGGGTCACGGCGGGCACGGTGCTCCTGCGCGCTCCGGATCCGTGTGGCCGTACGACCGTCAGGTCCTCGGTGCCGTCCGACGGCAGCGAGCCGCCCTCCGGGTCCCAGAACGCCACCCGTCCCCGGCGGGGCAGCGGCGCGGGCAGGAAGACCGCGGCCAGGCTCTCCCATGCGGGCGCCCGCCCGGGCGCGGCCGCCTCGGCCACCTGCTCCGCCATACGTCCGGTCACCTCCCGCCGCTCGGTCGTGTCAGTCGTCTCCGACTCTACGGGCGGGGTCTGACAATCGGCTCCGGCCGCCGGCCGGGCCTGCCGGGGGCGGGACCGGTCAGGGGACCGTCCGCGACACCACGTACACCGTCGGGTACCGGGGACGGGACGTGTTCACGACGACGTCCAGTGTGGGCGCCGGGTTCTTCTGCGCGCGGGTCAGGCCGTACCAGGGGCCCTGTCCCGCGAAGGTCCAGCCGACGACGTGCTGGTCGCGCGTGCCGATGGCGATGTCGTCCTTCTTCAGCGAGGACCGGTCTGCCTTCAGGGTCCACAGGAACCGGTTCAGTCCGTCGTCGCTGGTGGTGAACTGCACGTACAACCGGCTGGTCTTCCAGTTGTTCGTCTCGTACGAGGCGACGTTCGTCGCGTCCCACGGGATCCACACCTGGTAGAGGCGGCGCTGCACCCGCGAGGGCCAGCCGGGGACGAGGCCGGTCGCCGAGTACTTCGCCTCCTTGTCCTTGCCGCTGTTGCGGGACTGGTTGGCGGAGATGATCAGGTATCCGGCAGGCACGCCGATGAGCAGCACGATGATCAGCAGGGTCAGGGCCCGGCGGCGGATCGTGTGCCGACGGTCCTCGGGCGGGCGCGGTGGCTCCCCCGGGGGTGACGACTGGCGCGGCAGTGAGGCTGCGGCCGTCACAGCAGCCCCTTGGTGGTGCGGCGGGACTGCGCGTACCGCTCGTAGCGTTCGTACCGCTCCACACGGCGCCGGTTGGCTCGCCGGAAGCGGCGGGCGACAAGACGGGCCAGGTCCGCGGCGCCCACCATGCCGGCCTCGGGGCCGAGCTGGGCACGGGCGATACGGGCCTCGGGGCGGTAGCCGCGGCCGGTGAGGTGGCGCTTGAAGGCGTCCCGGGCGGGGCCGATCAGCAGGTCGTCGGCCGCGCTGACGCCGCCGCCGATCACGAAGCAGGACGGGTCCAGGGCCGCCGCCAGGTTGGCGATGCCGACGCCGAGCCACTGGCCGATGTCCTGGAGCAGCTCCACGCACATCGCGTCGCCCTCGCGGGCCAGCTCGGTGATCATCGGGCCGGTGATGTCGGAGATGTTGCCCTTGACGTGCTCGATGAGCCCGTACGCCACCGGGGAGTCGGCGGCGGCCAGCTCCTTGGCCTCGCGGACCAGGGCGTTGCCGGAGCTGTACTGCTCCCAGCAGCCGCGGTTGCCGCACGGGCAGCGGTGGCCGCCGGGCACCACCTGCATATGGCCGAACTCACCCGCGACCCCGTACTTGCCGCGCTTGACCTGGCCGTCCTCCAGGATGGCGCCGCCGATGCCGGTGCCCAGGGTGATCATCACCAGGTGGTCCTCGCCCCGGCCGGCGCCGAAGCGCCACTCGGCCCAGGCCGCGGCGTTGGCGTCGTTGTCGACCAGGACCGGGACGGCGAGCCGCTCGGCGAGGCGGTCGCGCAGGGGCTCGTTGCGCCAGGACAGGTGCGGGGCGAACAGGACGCGGTTGCGGTCCGCGTCCACCCAGCCGGCCGCGCCGATGCCGACGGCGTGCACGTCGTGCCGGTCGGAGAGGTCCAGGACGAGCTCGACGATGGTGTCCTCGACGACCTTGGGGCTCTTGGACTTGTCGGGCGTCTCGGTGCGGAGCCTCTCCAGGATGTTGCCGTCGGCGTCCACGACGCCGGCCATCACCTTCGTGCCGCCGATGTCGATGCCGACCGTGGGAACGCGCGGCGCCGTCAGATGGGAACGGCGCTCGCGCGTGCCGACGGTCCGCAGGACGGTGGCCCGGGCGGAGCCGCGGTGGGTGAAGTCGCGGTAGGTGCTCACCAGCCCGATTCTGCCGCACGCGCGCGTTGGCCTGCACCGTGGGCCCCTTCGCCGCCCTGGGGCCCGGGACCCCTCCCCCACAGGAGCGCCCCCTACGGCGCCTTCAACGCGGCGGGTTCAACGCGGCGCGCTTACGGGGTGCGCTCCAACTCGTGGCGTAGGTCGTCCAGCTCCTCACCACCCGCCATCTGGCGTGTCAGCTCCTCCAGGGTGATCTCCTCACGCACATGGTGGGCGATCATCGTGCCGCGCTTGAGGAGGGCGAACCGGTCGCCCACCAGGTACGCGTGGTGGGGATTGTGGGTGATGAAGACAACACCCAGACCCGCGTCCCGTGCGGCGGCCACATATTTGAGGACCACTCCCGACTGTTTGACGCCCAGTGCGGCCGTCGGCTCGTCCAGGACGAGGACCTTCGCACCGAAGTGCACCGCGCGGGCGATCGCCACGCACTGGCGTTCACCGCCCGACAGGGTCCCGATGGGCTGGTCGACGTCACGCAGGTCAATGCCCATCCGCAGCAGTTCCTCGCGCGTGGTGCGCCGCATGAAGTCGACATCCAGGCGCTTGAAGGGTCCCCTGCCCCTGCGGGGCTCGGAGCCGAGGAAGAAGTTCCGCCACACCGGCATCAGGCCCACGACGGCCAGGTCCTGGTGGACGGTGGCGATGCCGTGGTCCAGGGCCTCGCGGGGCGAGGACAGACGGGTCGCCTCGCCGTCGATGCGCAGCAGACCGTCGTCATGCCGGTGCAGCCCGGCGATGATCTTGATCAGGGTGGACTTGCCCGCGCCGTTGTCCCCGAGGACGCAGGTGATCTCGCCCGCGTGGACCTCCAGGGACACGCCTTCGAGGGCGCGGACGTTGCCGTAGCGCTTGCCGACGCCGGACAGTTCCACGAGTGCCGTACGCGTTGCGGTCCTTGTCGTCACTTGGTGGCCTCCGCACGCTTGCGGACCCAGGCGTTGAGCAGGGTCGCGAGGAGCAGCATCGCTCCGAGGAAGAACTTGAACCAGTCGGGGTTCCACTCGGCGAAGACGATGCCCTTGCTGGTCATGCCGAAGATGAGGGCACCGACCGCCGAGCCGACCGCGGACCCGTGGCCGCCGGTGATCAGGCAGCCGCCGATGACGGCGGCGATGATGTAGATCAGCTCGTTGCCGACACCCTCCCCGGACTGCACGACGTCGTACGAGAACAGCAGGTGCTGCCCGGAGATCCAGGCGCCGAGCGCCACACCCATGTACAGGCCGGTCTTCGTCCTCGTGACCGGGACACCGACCGCGCGGGCCGCGTCCTTGTTGCCGCCGACCGCGAAGATCCAGTTGCCGGCGCGGGTGCGCAGCAGGATCCAGGAGGCCAGCGCGACCAGGGCGAACCACCACAGGATGGTGACCTTGAAGTCGACGCCGCCGAGGGTGAGCGTGGAGGCGAACACGGCCCGCGCCGAGGTGAAGCCGTCCATGTCGGAGATCGACCTGGTGGAGACCGTGCCGCTGATCAGCTTGGTGAAGCCGAGGTTCATGCCGGTGAGCATCAGGAACGTACCGAGCGTGACGATGAAGCTCGGCAGTCCCGTCCGGCTCAGCATGATGCCGTTGAAGGCGCCGACCGCCAGGGTGACCAGCAGGGACACCCCGACGCCGACCCAGACGTTCGCGGTCATCCGGTAGCTGAACATCGACGAGACCAGCGCGGAGAACGTCACCAGGACGCCCGCGGACAGGTCGAACTCGCCGCCGATCATCAGCAGCGCGACCGGGACAGCCATGATGCCGATCGTCGAGGCCGCGTACAGGACCGTGCTGAGGCTGGAGGCGCGCAGGAAACCGTCGGCCGCGATGGAGAAGAAGAGGAAGACGGCGAGAGCGCCGACCACCGAGCCCAGCTCGGGCCGGCCGAGGAGTTTCTTCAGCGGCGAGGTCGTCAGCAGCCGTTCGTCCCGCCGGCGGTCGGGGCGCGGTTCTGCGTCGTGCTGCGGCGCGGAGGCCGGTGCGCCGGCGGTCATCGGGTTCCCCGCTTCGTGTACTGCTCAAGGGTGGCGGCCTCGTCCTTGGTGACGATCTGCGGCCCGGTCAGGACCGGCTTGCCACCGCCGAGGGCGTTCGCGTTGTACCTGTGGAGCCAGAGCTGGTCGACCGCCTCGTAGCCCTGGAGGTAGGGCTGCTGGTCGACGGCGAAGCCCAGGGTTCCGTCCTTCAGCTCGCCCGCCACCTTCGCGTCGAGGTCGAAGGTGTCGATCTCCGCCCGGCTGCCGGCATCGGCCTTGGCCTTCACCGCGGTGTCGGCGTAGGGGGCGCCAAGGGTGACGACCGCGTCGACGGAGGGGTCCGCCTGGAGCCGGGCCCCGACGGCGGACTGCACGTCGGGCATGTTCGTGCCGTTGACGTAGAGGTTCTCCACGGTGCCGTGGAAGGTCTTCCGCACGCCCGCGCAGCGCTGTTCGTGGCCGACGTTGCCCTGCTCGTGCAGTACGCACAGGACCTTCTTCCTGCCGCGCCTGTTGAGCTCGTCGCCGACGGCCTCGCCCGCGACGGTCTCGTCCTGGCCGATGTGGGCGATCGCGCCGAACGCCTTGGACTCGGCGGACCCGGAGTTGACGGTGACGACCGGGATACCGGCCTTCTCCGCCCGGGTGACGGCGGACTTCAGCGCGTCGGGCTTGGCCAGGGTGACGATGATGCCGTCCACTTTCTGGTCGACGGCGGCGTCGACGAGCTGCGCCTGCTGCTGCGCCTCGGCGCTGTGCGAGTAGAGGAAGTCGATGTTGTCCTTGGCGGCGGCCTGCTTGGCGCCGCTCTGCACGATGTCCCAGAAGGTGTCGCCATCACCCGAGTGAGTGATCATCGCGAAGGTCCAGCGGGGTGTGCTCACCGCTGCCCTGCCCTGGGCCGCGGCCTCGCGGGCGTCCTCGGCACGCTTGCCGCCGTGGCTGCTGCACCCCGCTAGCGAGAGGCCGAGCGCTCCTGCGAGCGCGATGGTTGCCCAGGTTCTGGTCCGTGCCACGTGGCCGTGCCCTTCTTGCATGGTTCCTGCAGTTGCTTGGATCGACCAAGTATCGCCGACCGCTGATCGACGCCGCAGGTCAGGGCCTGGTACGGGCAGGGACGGGGCCCGGAAGAGGGAGGGGCACGAGTGTGGGCGGGGAGGCGGGGCACCGCGCGCCCGGCGGTTCAGGAGCGTACGAGCAACTGGAACTCGAACGAGTAGCGGGAGGCGCGGTAGGTGTGTGTGCCGAACTCCACGGCGCGGCCCGTGTCGTCGAACGTGGTGCGCTGCATCGTGAGCAGGGGGGCGCCCTCGGGCTCTTCGAGACGTTCGCCCTCGACCCGCCCTGCGGCGCGGGCCCCGATGGACTGCCGGGCGCTGTGCAGGGTGATGCCGGCGGCGCGCATCAGCCGGTAGAGGCCGGTGGCCTCCAGCTGGTCGCTGTTCAGGTCGAGCAGGCCGGTCGGCAGGTAGTTGCACAGATGGGCCATCGGCTCGCCGTGCGCGAGGCGCAGCCGTTCGACCTGGTGCACCTCCATGCCCTCGGGGACGCCGAGCGCGGCGGCGACCTGGGCGGAGGCGGGCGCGAAGGTGTTGACGAGGACCCGGGTCGCGGGGCGCTGCCCGGCCGCCTCCAGGTCGTCGTAGAGGCTGCTCAGCTCCAGGCCGCGTTTGACCTGGCTGTGCACGACCTGGGTGCCGACGCCGCGACGGCGCACGAGCAGGCCCTTGTCGACGAGGGACTGTATGGCCTGCCGGACCGTGGGCCGGGACAGGCCGAGCCGCCCGGCCAGCTCGATCTCGTTTCCCAGCAGGCTGCCCGGCGTCAGCTCGCCGTGCTCGATCGCGGCCTCCAGCTGCTGGGCCAGCTGGAAATAGAGCGGCACCGGACTGCTCCGGTCGACGCTGAGCTGGAGCGGGACGGTGGGGTCCACATCTGGTTTCGGCACGGGGCGAGCGTAGCTCCGGCGCTTGTTGACGGGAAGTTGTGTAGTCCGGTTGTCCGGACAAAGCATTGACATGGCGGGGGGTACACCCCCACGTTGGTCGCATGCGCATCGGACTCATCGGAGCGGGTCGTATCGGGACATACCATGCGACCTCGCTGAGCCGTCACCGTGACGTGGGTTCGCTCATCATCACCGACGTCGACACGGCCCGGGCCCGTCAGCTGGCGGACCGGCTGAGCGAGACGGCGGCGCCCGGCGTGGACGAGATCTTCACCTGGGGCGTGGACGCCGTGGTGATCACCGCGGCGACCGCGGCGCACGCCGAGCTGATCGGCCGGGCGGCGCGTTCCGGGCTGCCCGTGTTCTGCGAGAAGCCGATCGCGGTGGACCTGCCGGGCACACTGGCCGCGCTCGCCGAGGTCGACGCCGCCGGGACGGTGCTGCAGATGGGCTTCCAGCGTCGGTTCGACGCGGGATACACGGCCGCGCGGGAGGTCGTACGCTCGGGCCGGCTGGGACGGCTGCACACGGTCCGCGCGCTGACGGCCGACCAGGCACCGCCGCCGGCCGCGTATCTGCCGGTCTCCGGTGGCATCTTCCGGGACTGCCTCATCCACGACTTCGACATCCTGCGCTGGGTGACCGGCCGCGAGGTGGTCGAGGTGTACGCGACCGGGTCCGACGCGGGCGGGGCGATGTACCGGGAGGCGAACGACGCCGACACGGCGGCGGCCGTGCTCACACTGGAGGACGGCACACTCGCCACGGTCACGGCGACGCGTACGAACGGTGCCGGCTACGACGTGCGCATGGAGCTGGCGGGGGAGTTGGACACGGTCGCGGTGGGCCTGGACGACCGTACGCCGATCGCGTCCACCGAACCCGCCGGTCCGCCGCCCGCGGACAAGCCGTGGACGGGGTTCCTGGATCGGTTCGCGCCCGCGTACGAGGCCGAGGTCGCCGCGTTCGTCGAGGTGGTGCGTGGCGAGCGCGCCAACCCCTGCGACGGCGGCGAGGCACTGCAGGCCCTGCGCATCGCGGAGGCCTGCGAACTGTCCCGCCGGGAGCGCCGGCCGGTGCATCTCGGCGAGATCCCCGGCGCCCGCGGCTGACCAAGGTCCGAGGGCCAGGGGCTCGGTCGCGGCACCGGCTGGCGTACGTCCGCCGCCGCCGTGCGCCGCCACCGCAGCGGGCAGGCTTCCCACTCCTCGCGTCAGGATCCCCGGCAGCCACCTGGTCGCGCACGGCGCGTCGGGGCGGCCCGCGCGATGCGGCTCGCCCCGCGGCCGCTGGGGAGGGCGGGTCCGCGGGGCGAGGGAGGGCGAGCGTTCGGTCAGCAGCCGAAGTCGATCAGGTCGAACGTGGCGTAGTGGTCCGAGGTGTAGTAGTCCTCCTGGTACTCCTCGCCCGTGACGATGCGGCGGGCACCGCGCGTCGAGGAGCCGGGCGTCTTGACGGTGTACTCGTGGTAGTAGCCGTAGGACTGGCTGGGGAGCACGCCTTCGCGGTTGGAGAAGACGCTGCCGTCCTGCGAGTACGGGAAGGGGCCGCCCTGGTCGATCAGGTCCAGGGTGTCGTAGGCCTGGGACGGCAGGTTGCTGTAGCAGATGCTGCCGACCGAGGTGGCGGCGGCGTCCGCCGTGGTGGCGGAGACGGTGCCGCCCAGGAGGAGGGCGGACAGGAGCGCGGCTGCGGCGCCGATTCGGGTGGCGCGTGTGGGGGTTCTCATGGCGGCATGATGACGCGCGTAGACCATGGCATGTCAATGACAACAAGCCAGATTTTCCCGCTCAAGTGCCATTTGTTTTCGGCGAGTTAACCTGCCGCGCCCGGTGCGGGCGGCCCGGCACCGGGCGGTTGCGGGGCGCGATCGGCCGGTCGTCCGCCCGGAGCGCTCACCCCGCGTGCGTCGAGAACAGTCCGCCGGTCGGTCCCTGCTTGTCGCCTCCCTGCGCCTTCTTCAGGGCGTTGGCGAGGCTCTCGATGGTGAGGGACTGCAGGATCACACGGCCGTTGCCCTCCAGGGTGGCCAGGGACAGGCCCTCGCCACCGAAGACCATGTTCATGATCCCCTGGCGGTTGAGGCCGCCGACGCGCTGGACGCCGTACTGGATGCCCTCCTCGAAGGCGACGACGCAGCCGGTGTCGACCTCGATGCGGCCGCCGAAGTCGGCCGGGTTGAGGTCGATGAAGTTGCCCGCCCCGGCGATGATCACGGTGCCGTGCCCCGTGAACTTCTCCAGGATGAAGCCCTCGCCGCCACTCATGCCGGTGCGCCCGCCGGCGAAGGCGATACCGAAGTCGACGGTCGACTCGGCGGCCACGAAGGCGTCCTTCTCGGCGAACCAGGCGCGCGTGCCGTCGAGTTCCAGCGCCCGCATCTCGCCGGGCAGCACGCCCGCGAAGCCGACCGTGCCCTCGCCGCCCTGCGCCGTGAAGTACTGGAACGCCAGCGACTCGCCCGCGAGGGCGCGCTGGCCGACCTGCATGGCGGTGCCCATGGCCTGGCGCAGGAAGCCGCCCATGCCACCGCCACCGGCTCCGCCCTGCGGCTGGCCGGCGCCGTTCGACGGGCCGGACAGGCGGGTCTCCATGGTGACGTTCGCGGTCTTGAAGAGGAACTTGCCCGCCTCGCAGTACACGGTCTGGCCCGGGTGCAGGTTGACGACCGCCATCTGCATGGCGTTGCCGACGATTTCTTGCTGAAGAGTCACGCGAGGAGAACGCGACGGAGCGGCCGAAGAGTTCCGACCGGGCAAGGACGGTGCCCTTTCGCCGCCTCTCCCGCGCGTGGCGTGGGTGTCAGCCGCCCAGCTCCTGGTGGCGTGCCGCCAGCCGGTTCGCTCCCTCCTCGGTCAGGGAGCCGTGCAGGCGCAGGCGGGAGATGCCGCCGTCCGGATAGATGTCCACGCGCGCGTGCGTGCCGATCGCCGGGGCCGGGAGGGCGAAGCGGTGGTTGGTGTCGGGCTGGAGGCGGGTGCGCGGGAGGATCTCGTGCCAGTCGCCGTCCTCGCCGTCCTTGACGGAGACCGACGCCCAGCCCGCCGCGTTGCCCTTCAGATACGCCGTGTCGATCTCGATCGCCCGGATCCGTGCCTGCGCCGCCAGTCGGTAGCGGATCCAGTCGTGGCCCCGGTCGCGACGGCGCCGTGTCTCCCAGCCGTCGTCCATCTTCCGGGAGCGGCCCGGCCGGATGGTGTTGGTGGCGGGCGAGTAGAAGAGGTCGGAGGCGTCCTCCACCTGGCCCCCGTTCTCCAGGGCCACCACGTCGAAGGTGCCGAGCGCCTCCAGCCACGCCGGGTCCGGCACCACCTCGCCGTACACACGCAGGCGCGCGATGCCCCCGTCGGGGTGCTGTTTGAGCCTCAGGTGGGTGAAGCGCTGCTCCACGTCCACCGGGAAGCCGTTGGCCGCGTGGCCGCCGACCGGGTTGCGCGGCACCAGCGTCGTCCACTTCACGTCGCCACCGAGCAGTTCCTCCGGTGACGGGGAGCCGGCGACCGACGTTCCCTCGACGGAGACCGCCTGCGGGTAGTTGCCCCGGAAGTGGGCGGTGTCGACGACGATGCCCCGTACGACGCCGGGCGCGCCGAGGCGTACCAGCGCCCAGTCGTGGTCGTCCTCCGTGGGCCACGGGTGCCCGGCCGAGGCGCCGCGGCGGCGGCGCGTCTCCCAGCCGTCCATGATCTTGCCCTTGTGCCCGAAGTGCTCGGGGTCGAACGCGGCGCGCTCGGGCACCAGAAGGTTCTCGCGCTCGGCGAAGAACTCGTCGTTGGCGGCGATGACCCCGGCCCCGAGGCGGCGGTCGGCGAGGTCGGCGTACCGGGTGAAGGGGAAGTCGGCGGTGCGGTAGTCCGCGTACGGGTCGCCGCCCCGGTAGGGCTCCGCGTCGCCGGTGAAGGTCGACCGACCTGGTTGATGCTGCGCCGTCACGATGATCAGTTCTTCCTTTCGGTGCCGCCGCTGCGGGCGCGGGAGTCGATGCGGTTCAGTCGGCTCGGCGGAGCAGTCGTCCCTTGGGTTCGGTGAACTCGCCGTCCGAGACGATGCGTTCGCCGCGCAGCCAGGTGGACCTGACGACGCCGTACAGGGTCCTGCCCGCGTACGCGGTGACCGGGTTGCGGTGCTGGAGGGCCTCCGGGTCCACGGTGAACGTCCGCTCGGGCGCGAGCACGGCGAAGTCGGCGTCACGGCCGGGCTCGATGGCGCCCTTGCGGTCCAGGCCCACGAGGGCCGCCGTGCGCTCGGACATCCAGCGGACCACGTCCTCGAGGCCGTGCCCCCGCTTGCGCGCCTCGGTCCACACCGCCGCCAGGCTCAGTTGCAGGCCCGAGATGCCGCCCCAGGCGGTGGCGAAGTCGTCGGTCTTCAGGTCGGCCGTCGACGGGGAGTGGTCGGTGACGACGCAGTCGATCGTCCCGTCCGCCAGTGCCTGCCACAGCAGGTCCTGGTTGGCTGCCTCGCGGATGGGCGGGCAGCACTTGAACTCGCTGGCCCCGTCGGGGACTTCCTCGGCCGTCAGGGTGAGGTAGTGCGGGCAGGTCTCCACCGTGACCCGTACGCCCTCCGCCTTGGCGGCGGCGATCAGCGGCAGCGCGTCGCCGGAGGAGAGGTGCAGCACGTGCACGCGCGCGTGGAACCGTTTCGCCTGGGCGATGAGGTGCGCGATGGCGGTGTCCTCCGCGCGCCGGGGACGGGAGGCGAGGAAGTCCGCGTACCGGGGGCCGCCCTGTTGCGGGGCGGTGGCGAGGTGGCGCGGGTCTTCCGCGTGCACGATCAGCAGCCCGTCGAAACCGGCGATCTCGGCCAGGGAACGGGTCAGTTGCTCCTGGTGGAGGTGCGGGAACTCGTCGACGCCCGAGGGCGACAGGAACGCCTTGAAGCCGAAGACGCCCGCGTCGTGCAGCGGCCTGAGGTCCTCGGTGTTGTCGGGCAGCGCGCCGCCCCAGAAACCGATGTCGATGTGGGCCTTGTCGGCCGCGACCTTCTGCTTGGTGCGCAGGTGGTCGACCGTCGTGGTCGGCGGGACGGAGTTGAGCGGCATGTCGATCAGGGTGGTGATGCCGCCGGCCGCCGCCGCGCGGGTCGCGGTCCAGAAGCCCTCCCACTCGGTGCGGCCCGGGTCGTTGACGTGCACGTGGGTGTCGACGAGGCCGGGCAGCAGGACGTCGTCGCCCAGGTCCTCCAGGCGGGCCCCGGCCGGTACGGGGGCGTCATGGGGCAGGACGTCGGTGATCGTGCCCCCGGCGACCACGACCGACGCCGCGCGTGTGCCGTCGGGGGTGATGACGCGCGTGGAGCGCAGCACCAGTTCAGCGTCGGACACCCGGGCCCCTCTCTGTCGTCGTCCTGTTCGCGACTGCCTTCCGGATGGCGGGATTTACATCCGCGTAACGGAATTCAACGTTCTGTTGAAGGAGTCTTCCCTCCCGCCCCCGCGCCGTCAAGGGCACAATGCCTCCTGACTCCTCGGCGCACCGGTTCCGGCCAACCCTGGACGTTTCCATGTAGCGGAATTAAAATTCCGAAGAGCAGAAGACAGTCGAAAGGAACGCGCCGTGCCGAGGTCGACGTCCAGCGCCAGCGACACCCCCGCCAAGTCCGCCGCGAGCGGTGGTGTCCAGTCCCTCGAGCGCGCCTTCGACCTGCTGGAGCGGATGGCGGACGCAGGCGGCGAGGTGGGCCTGAGCGAGCTGTCCGCCAGCAGCGGGCTGCCGCTGCCCACCATCCACCGCCTGATGCGCACCCTGGTGGCCTGCGGGTACGTACGCCAGCAGCCCAACCGCCGCTATGCGCTCGGCCCCCGGCTGATCCGGCTCGGCGAGTCGGCGTCCCGGCTGCTCGGCACCTGGGCCCGGCCGCATCTGGCGCGCCTGGTGGAGGAGACCGGCGAGACCGCGAACATGGCGCTGCTCGACGGGGACGAGATCGTGTACGTGGCACAGGTGCCCTCCAAGCACTCGATGCGGATGTTCACCGAGGTGGGCCGGAGGGTGCTGCCGCACTCCACCGGCGTGGGCAAGGCGCTGCTCGCGAACACGCCGGACGACGAGGTACGCGCCCTGCTGGCCCGTACGGGCATGCCGGCCGCGACCGAGAAGACGATCACCACGCCGGAGGCTTTCCTCGCCGCACTGGAGGAGGTGCGCAGGCTCGGGTACGCGGTCGACGACAACGAGCAGGAGATAGGGGTCCGGTGCCTCGCGGTGTCCGTGCCTCAGGCCCCGACGGCGGCGGCGATCTCCATCTCGGGACCGGCGGGCCGGGTCACCGAGGCGGCGACGGAACGGATCGTGCCGGTGCTCCAGCAGGTGGCGGCGGAACTGTCCCGGGCGCTGACGGCCGCGTCCTGAGCGTATCGATCACGAGCCGCGCGGCGAGTCACCGAACAGTTCCACCGCCTTGCGGACCTCCGTGAAACCGCCCGTCAAGGCGCTGACGGAGCCGATCGCTCCCGCGATCAGCAGCAGGGAGCGACGCAGGCGGGGGATCTCGGGAACGCCGCCCGCGGCCATCGCGGCGAGCGCGGCCAGCTCGTCCTCGGCTACCGTCCGGTCGGGGAACTCCGCGGGGTGTGCGGCGAGTTCACGGCGCAGCCGGGACACGGCGGTCCGCAGTTCCGCCACCCTCGGATCCTCTTCGCTGCTGGTCACCGGCCTCTGCCCCAAGCTCCGCACCACAGCCATCCCCCTCGAAACGCCGCTGTGCTCGTACGCCCCCCGGTGCCCCGGGCTTGGTCGGGCGCCGGGGACGCGGGCCAGTAAACGCCACCGGGCGCGCCGGGCGCCACCGTGTGGACCGAAATTCAGCCCCCGGAAACCGCGCGGTCGACGCCGGGTCAGGTATGGAGGAGGTATGACGGGAAACGAAGGGCGGATCGCCGGACTGGTGCTTGCGGCAGGGGGCGGACGGCGGCTCGGCGGGCAGCCGAAGGCGCTGCTCGAACACCGGGGGCGGCCGCTGGTGGAGCACACGGTGGGGGTCCTGCGCGCGGCAGGGTGCGGCCGCGTCCATGTGGTGCTGGGGGCGGCGGCCATCCTCGTACGGGAGCGCGCGGACCTCACCGGCTGCGTGCCGGTGGACAACCCTGACTGGGAGCAGGGCATGGGCTCCTCGCTGCGCGCCGGGCTGGCGTCGCTCGCCGGGACGGGCGTGCGGGCGGCCCTGGTCCTGCTCGTCGACCAGCCCGGTATCGGGCCGGAGGCGGTGGCTCGCGTGCTCTCCGCGTTCCACGACGAGGAGTCGCTGGCGTCGGCCGCGTACGAGGGGGTGCGCGGGCATCCGGTCCTGCTCGGCTCGGCCCACTGGGCCGGTGTCGCACAGGCCGCGACCGGCGACCGTGGGGCACGCGCCTATCTGAAGGCGCACGACGACGTGATCACACTCGTCGAGTGCGGGGATGTGGCACAGGCGTACGACATCGACACGGCGGCGGACCTGGTGCACCTTGAGTGAGCGCAATGGCACCGAGCGCCACCTTGCCTCGACCCGGAGAATCTCGACATCAACAAACCATTGAACTTCCACTATGAGGAAACTAGTATCCACTGATCAGAAGCGCTCGACCGCTCCCCCAGGCGCCGCCGACCGCGTACGGGGCCCCTGGCACGCGGTGCCGCGACGCCCTCATGCCAGCTCGCCGAAGGAAGTGACAGCCTCATGTCCGCACCAGCGCCGTCCCCGGCGGCCGTCGTCGACGCCGAGCCCCTGCCCCGGCAGGAGGAGGTCCTCACCGATGCGGCGCTCGCCTTCGTGGCCGAGCTGCACCGGCGGTTCACGCCGCGCCGCGACGAGCTGCTGGCCCGCCGCGCGGAGCGCCGCGCCGAGATCGCCCGCACCTCCACGCTGGACTTCCTGCCCGAGACCGCCGCGATCCGCGCGGACGAGAGCTGGAGGGTGGCCCCCACACCGGACGCACTGAACGACCGCCGCGTCGAGATCACCGGTCCGACCGACCGCAAGATGACCATCAACGCCCTCAACTCGGGCGCCAGGGTGTGGCTCGCGGACTTCGAGGACGCCTCCGCGCCCACCTGGGAGAACGTGGTCCTCGGCCAGCTCAACCTGATCGACGCCTACAGCCGGAACATCGACTTCACCGATCCGGCGACCGGCAAGTCGTACGCCCTGCGCCCGAACGAGGAACTGGCGACGGTCGTCATGCGCCCGCGCGGCTGGCACCTGAACGAGCGTCACCTCCAGGTCGACGGGGAGCAGGTCCCGGGCGCCTTCGTCGACTTCGGCCTGTACTTCTTCCACAACGCGCAGCGCCTGCTCGACCTCGGCAAGGGCCCGTACTTCTACCTGCCCAAGACCGAATCGCACCTGGAGGCGCGCCTCTGGAACGACGTGTTCGTCTTCGCCCAGGACCACGTCGGCATCCCGCAGGGCACCATCCGCGCCACGGTCCTGATCGAGACGATCACGGCGGCGTACGAGATGGAGGAGATCCTCTACGAACTGCGCGACCACGCCTCCGGGTTGAACGCGGGCCGCTGGGACTACCTGTTCTCCATCGTGAAGAACTTCCGTGACGGTGGGCCGAAGTTCGTCCTCCCGGACCGCAACGCGGTGACGATGACGGCCCCGTTCATGCGCGCGTACACCGAACTCCTGGTCCGCACCTGCCACAAGCGCGGCGCCCACGCGATCGGCGGCATGGCGGCCTTCATCCCCTCCCGCAAGGACCCGGAGGTGAACAAGGTCGCCTTCGAGAAGGTCCGCGCCGACAAGGACCGCGAGGCGAACGACGGCTTCGACGGCTCCTGGGTCGCCCACCCGGACCTGGTGCCGATCGCGATGGAGTCCTTCGACAAGGTCCTCGGTGACAGGCCGAACCAGAAGGACCGGCTGCGCGAGGACGTCGACGTCAAGGCGGCCGACCTGATCGCCATCGACTCCCTCGACGCCAGGCCGACGTACGCGGGGCTCGTCAACGCCGTCCAGGTCGGCATCCGTTACATCGAGGCCTGGCTGCGCGGCCTCGGCGCGGTCGCCATCTTCAATCTGATGGAGGACGCGGCCACCGCCGAGATCTCCCGCTCGCAGATCTGGCAGTGGATCAACGCGGGGGTCGTCCTCGACAACGGCGAGCGCGTCACCGCCGACCTGGCCCGCGAGGTCGCCGCGGAGGAACTGCGGAACATCAGGGCGCAGCTCGGCGAGGAGGCCTTCGCGGCGGGCAACTGGCAGCAGGCCCACGACCTGCTGCTGAAGGTCGCCCTGGACGAGGACTACGCGGACTTCCTCACGATTCCGGCCTACGAGCAGCTCGCCGGCTGACTCACTCGGCGGAACGTTCCGAGTGGCCCAGGGGCTTGCCCGGGGCCACCCGGTCGCGTACGAGCTGCTTCACGGCCGTCGGCTCCGGGAAGCCCTGCTCGCGCCGGTCCCACACCACCTCGTCGTTCACCCGCACGACGAACACGCCACCCGTACCGGGCTTGAGCGACAGCTCGCTCAGCTCCGCCTCGAACGTGGTCAGCAGTTCCTGCGCCAGCCAGGCCGCCCGTGGCAGCCAGCGGCACCGGGTGCAGTACTCGATCTGGACGCGGTGTGTCATCCCAGGTGCACCGACCAATCCTGTTCCGCGGCCGGTTTGCCGTGCAGGTCCGGGACCCGCTTCAGCCAGTTGGGCCGGCCTTGCTGTGTCCGCGCCGCACGCCGGGCCTCCTCGGCGGCGCGCTCCTGCGGCGAGGGGAAGTCGGTGGGCAGCCATGCCGCGGACGCCTTGACCCGGGCCGAGAGGTAGTCCACGTAGGCGTCACGGACGTCGCCGGGCGCGGCGAAGCCCGGCTCGCCCGTCAGCCAGGCGTCCGGTACCTCCTCGGTGACCTCGCGCAGCAGTTCCTCGGTCACGAGCGGCGCGAGGGCGTCCTCCGCGGCCCGCATGTCCGGGGCGAAGTGGCCGAGGGCGTGGTGGCGGAAGTCGTAGGCCTTCTCGGGTGCGGAGGCGTCCCAGCGGTGGTGGAAGACCAGCGCGGCACCGTGGTCGATCAGCCACAGCCGCGGGGGCGCGACGCCCAGGGTCGGCCAGACCATGAGGTTGGAACTGTGCACCGTGCGGTCCACGTTCACGGTCAGCGCGTCGAGCCAGATGATCCGGCCGGCCTCCACCGGGTCGACGGGGAAGACCTCGGCGACCTCGGGGGTGAAGTCCCGGGCCCCGGGCAGGTGGTCCATGCCGAGGTTGAGGCCGGGGCTCGCGTTCAGCAGGTCGCGCACCTCCTGGTGCGGTTCGTGCGCGCCGATCGCGGGGTCGAAGTGGGCGAGGACAAGCTCCGGGACGCGCAGCCCGAGGCGGCGCCCCAGCTCGCCCACGATCACCTCGGCGACCAGGGCCTTCGTGCCCTGTGCGGAGCCGGTGAACTTCACCACGTAGGTGCCCAGGTCGTCGGCCTCCACGACTCCGGGCACGGAGCCGCCGGAGCGCAGGGGTGCGACGTAGCGGGTTGCAGTAACCTCCCTCAGCATTCTCCAAGGCTCCACAACTCGTTCGCCTTGCAATCCATGGCAAACCCCAAACGGGTGCAGCTCAGGCAACCGCCTGCGCTGCGCCCCTTGTTTCCGGCCTCCGGCATGAAGTGAGCATAGTAACCGAGAGTGACATCCGGCGGGGAGTGTCCGAGCCACCGCGCCCGTGCAACGCCGGCCCGGCTGCGCAGGGGGCCGGGCCGGCGTCCGCCCGTCGTACGGACGCCGAATGCTCTGCTGATCGATGATCGGCTCGGTCGGGCAGTCAGGCGTTCAGCGCGGCAAGCTCCGCGTTGGCCCGCTCGGCGACCAAGGTGAGGACGCGGCCGGCGGCGGCCAGGTCCTCGACGGGTATCCCGCCCCAGATACGGGCGGTGATGGGGGCGGTCTCCGCGCCGACGGCGGCGATCAGCTCGCGCCCCGCCTCCGTGGGGCGAAGGTGCGCGCCGTCCGCGACGAGCAGCTGCTTGGCCAGCAGCTCGTCGAGGGTGGCGCGGAGGTCGGCCGGATCGGCCTTGAGGGCACCCCGGACCTGGGTGATGAGATCGTCCGGCGTCTGCGGGGCGTCGGCGGTGATGGCGGCCCGCAAGGCGATCTGCTGCTGGAACGTGATCCCGTGCCGGGCCAGGACCTGCTCCAGGACGCCGCGGGCGGCGTAGTGGGCCAGGCCGAGAGCGCGGGAGTCGGCGACGGGTGCGGTGGTGGATGCAGCGGTGGTCATGGTGGTGTCCCCCAAGTCAGGAACTCTCGTCGTTCGGTAGGGATGGAGCGAGAGGTGCGTCGAGCAGCGTCGTCAGCTCGTCGGTGAACGCACGCGTCCGCGGGGCGTCGAGACCGCCGAGCGGCTCCAGCAACTGCTGAAGCAGTTCCTGGACCACCGCGACGGCCTGCCGCGTGACGGCCTGGCCCTGCTCGGTGAGGGAGAGCTGCACAGCGCGCGGGTCGCGGGGATCGCGGGTGCGGAGGATCAGACCGGCCGCCTCCAGGGCGCGCGCCAGCTTCGAGACGTACAGCGCCTCCAGGCCGGTGTGGTCGGCGAGTCTGCGCTGGCTGGGCCGCTCCCCGGCGCGCTGCATGCCGAGCAGCGACGCGACCAGTGAGTACTGCGCGTGGGTGAGGCCCAGCGGAGCCACCGCGCGGTCGACCGCGACGCGCCACTTGTTGGCGAGCCGCCACACCAGGAAACCGGGCGTGGGGCCCGGTGAACCCTTGCTCATGCCGATAGATTACATGGCTACTATATCCATGGCTACTATTTCTGGCGCCGGGAATTCCAGCCCATCGACGCCGTCCCGCAAACCATGGCGATCGGGGGAGGTACGCGCGCCGATCAAGTCCCGTCGGAGTTGCCCGGCACGCCGGCCGCACGGCGCCGGTGGCGAGCCGCTTTGGCGCTGTTGCCGCATCGTTGCATCGAGCACCAGCGCCGCGGCCTCCCGCGGCCGGTGTCCAGGTAGATCATCCGGCAGGTCTCCGAGTCACACTCGCGTAGGCGCGAGCGGCGAGCGGGGTCACCGAGCAGGGCGACCAGGTCCCGGGCGATCAGGCTCTGGAGGGCGTCGGCAGACAGGTGCGCACGTCGCTCGTCCACATGGAGTCCGGACGCGCTCAGGCTCAGCCGAGGCGCCGGGGGTTCCACCTGCGCTCGCCGGTTGACGAGTTCCACCGAGTCCGGGTTCGGTCGTCGGCCGTGCAGGACTGCCGTGGTGATGTCGTACGCGGCGGCCCGGAGCGCATGCAGGGACTCGACGGTCCGGGGCGTGGCGTCCTCGTCGCGCAGCAGCAGTCCGACCCCGGCACACCAGCTGCGCAACCGCTCCACGCCGTGGAGGCGCTCGACCGGTGAGACCGGTCGACGGCCGAGGGTCGCGATGAGGTTGAGTGACAACGAGCCTGCATCGAACCGGAGTTCACGAAGTCGGACGGTCACCCGCGTGCCGAGTGCGTGACCGGCGCTGTCCTCCATGGTGCCCCATAGTAACCTATGAGACGGTTACCAAGCGCGGGGTGTCGGGGAGGACCTCTCCGCCGAGCCGTCCGCGGCACACCACCACTCGGGCCACCCGGTGGGGAAAGGCAGGCATCATGCGCATCGCGGTCGTGGGCGCGGGAGGCGTGGGCGGCTATTTCGGCGCCCGTCTCGCAGCGGCGGGTGACGACGTCACATTCGTGGCACGGGGGCGGCACCTGGCGGCGATCCGCGAACGCGGCCTGCTCGTACGCAGCCCTTTGGGAGACCTTCAGGTCCCCTCGGACGCGGTGGTGCCGACCATCGCCGACCTGGGTCCGGTCGACCTGGTCCTCATAACCGTCAAGTTGTGGGACACCGAAGACGTCGCCGCGCAACTGACCCACGTCGTCGGCCCCGACACCCGGGTCATCTCCCTGCAGAACGGCGTCCACAAGGACGAGACCCTGCGCAAGGTCCTGCCGAGGGAGTCGGTCGTCGGCGGCGCCTGCTACATCTCCGCGGCAATCCAGGAGCCGGGGGTCGTCGTGCACAACGGGACCATGCAGAAGCTCGTGTTCGGCGCGTACGACGGCCAAGCCTCCGAGGTGCTGCAGGAGTTTCTGCGCCGCTGTCTGGAGGCCGGGATCGACGCCGAGATCAGCGACGACATCGAGCGGCTGATCTGGGAGAAGTTCGTCTTCCTGGTCGGGTTGTCCGGGGCGACCTCCGTCGTGCGGCGGCCCATCGGCGTGATCCGCGGCAACCCCCGCTCCCGGGCGCTCCTCCACGACCTGATGGCGGAGGCCGTGGCGGTCGGCCGGGCCGCGGGGGTGCAGCTGGACGCCGGGTACGCCGAGGACCGGCTCGCCTTCTGCGACACCCTGCCCGCGGCCATGACATCCTCCATGCACCACGACCTGACGCAGGGCAACAGGCTCGAACTCCCCTGGCTCAGCGGGGGCGTGGCCGAACTCGGCGAGCGCTTCGGCGTGAGCACCCCCCGTAACCGGACGGTGGCCGACGCGCTTGCCGCCTACGAGTCGGGAACACCCACCGCCGCGGTCTGAACTCCGGGTCCACGCATCCGACTCGGCGGGCCGGTCGTTGTTCGTAGCGGGGTCGACCGTCGAGCGCCGCGCCCGCCGTGGATCGGGAGCGGCGGCGCTCTACTCCTCGTCCAGCAGGTCCATGAGGGTCGCGCGCGCTCGGGAGCGGACCGTGCCGATCGGGCAGTCGCTGACCTCGGCCGCCTCCGCGTAGGGCAGGCCGAGCAACTGCGTGAGGATGAACGCCTCCCGACGGGCGGCGGGCAGCGAAGCCAGCAGATGGTACTGCAGGTGATAGGCGTGCTCCCAGGCGTCGACGACCAGCAGCGGGGTGGTGCCCTGGCCGACGTTCCCGTGGTGGTCGTAGACCTGCTCCACGATCAGGCGGCGGCCCAGCGGCTCCCAGGCCGGCACGCCCCAGCCGGAGCCCTGCACGGAGGTGGTGGCCACGGTGAGCTGCTTCCTGAACTGCTCGAAGCCGCCGAGGTGTTCGTCGATGGCGTCGGGGAGGGCTCCGTCGGGGCGGTCACCGCCGTCCGGCGAGAGGTTCTGCCAGAAGAACGAGTGCAGGACGTGCCCGGATCGTCGTCTCACCCGGCACCCGCCGATCCCGGCCCGCCCCGCTCACCCCAAGGCAGGCGGTCAGCGGCGGGCCAGCGGATTCGGCAGCGGGAGATAGCGCGCGTCCGCGCCGTCCGCGCCCGTCCAGCGCAGCAGGAGGTTGGTCTTGCCGGGCAGGGTGGGCGAGGCGAGCAGAGCGGGGATCTCGGGGACGGGGTGGCGGGACAGTTCGGCGCGGACGGGGGGCCAGGGGTTCCAGCCGGGGTGGCGTTCGCAGAGCAGGGCGGCCACTTCGATGAGGTTGTTGACGACCAGGCAGTACACCAGCCGCTCCCAGCCCGCCTCGCGGGACACGTCGGTCAGCAGCTTCACGCCTTCCGCGTCCCGGAACAGGGCCTGTACGGGCGCTCCCGTGGCGTCCACCGCGACCAGGGTGTTCTGCAGGTGCGCCTCGAGGACGACACCGTGCCGCTCGAACGCCTCGAGGGCCGGGGGCACGACCTGGCGCAGATACGCCGTCCACCAGGCGGCGGGGTCGGTGAGCCCGTCGAGCGGGCTGCCGTCGAAACCCTCCACCAGGGCCGCGGCGAGCAGCGGGGTGGTGCCGGGCAGCAGGTGCGGGCGCAGCCCGTCGCGGACCAGGACCGCCAGTTCCTCGAAGGCGAAGGCGGCCGTGCGCCAGCCGCGGTCGCTCAGCCAGGCCGCCGGACCCTGGTGCGCGGCGAACGCGGACGCCACCGCCGCGTCCGTGCGGCGCAGCTTGAGCAGGTCGTGGCGCCACAGCCGACGGATGTCGTTGGTGATCCGCACGTCCAGGCTGAACTTGACGAAGAGATCGTGCTCGGGGGCGTACACGGTGCGGATGGCCGCCGTCGGCCACACGGGCCGCGCGGTCTCGCCGAGCCGGATCAGGCGCCCGTCCTCGAACGCCTCGCGGATCTCCGGGCGGGCGCCGACCAGGGCGAGCTGCCAGGGGTGGGCGGGCAGCAGCCGGTAGCCGCGCGGGGCGGTGCCGAGCGCGTCCAGCGCCGTGGTGTCGCCCTCCTCGACGACCGTGTCCTCGCGTACACCCAAAAGGGTGAGCGGGTAGCGGGCGTACGCCTCGGGGGCGTACGGCAGCCAGCTCGCGACGGGTCCGCCGCCGCGCGCCTTCGGGGCCGGGTGGTGGGGGTGTCCGGTGACCAGGGACTGTTCGGAGCGGACGTACGGGTCGTCCGGGGCCGTCGCGCGGGCGCGTGCGGCCAGGATGGCGGCCACCGCGTCCCGGCTGTCGAGCATCTCGCCGGGCAGTTCGGAGTTGGACAGGCCGGTGGCCCGGCGCAGCTCGTCGGCGGTGAGTTTGACCAGCTCGGCGTGGGTGAGCGGGTGCCAGGCCCCACCCGCGTACACCTCGGGATCGCTGGGGCGGCGGGTGCCGCGCACGCGCAGCAGCCGACCACCCGCCCGCAGGCGGTGGACGCCCCGCTCGCCGGCGGGCTCGGCCGCCTCCCGGAGCAGGCAGTTCAACAGCGGCGCCGCAGCGTGGGCGTCGGCGCGCGCGGGGACGTCGTCCCCAAGGAGCATGGGGTCCATGCGATCCATTCGTTCCGTACGGTGCAGTGACGATCAGTATGTCTGTCGTGGACCCGTGCCACGATGCATCGCCCCGTCACCGAGGAGCCCCGACCGTGCCCCCTTCCTCTCCCGCCGAGGTTTCCGCCGAGGCCGCGTTCGCCGCCGAGCTGGACGCCGTGCGGCCCGATCTGTCGGCCTCCTACGCGGCGGCGCTCCCCGGCGCCCGGGCCGCCGTCCTCACGCGTCTGTGGCGGGCACTGGCCCATGAGCCGCTGCCGTGGATCGAAGGCCGGGACCGAACGGCCGAGGGGCTGACCCTGCGTCTGGCGGACGGGCGGCGGCTGCACGGGCCGGCCGCGGACCCGTACGCGACCGCCGCGTATGTGACCGAGGTACGGCTCGACGGGCGGGCGTACGACCGCGCGGCGGAGCTGGTCGCGGCACTCGGCGTGCCGCACGGGGACGCCTTCGCCACCGAACTCGGCCACAGCACGGCTTCGCTGGCGCTGTCGCGGGCCGGCCGGCCGTGTGAGGCGTCCGAACCGGTGACGAGCTGGGCGTGGGAGCAGCGGGTGGTCGACGGGCACCCGTATCACCCGAACTGCCGTTCGCGTCCTGGCTTCTCGGTGGCCGAGCAGCTGGCGTACGGGCCCGAGCACCGGCCGCTGGTACGGCTCGGGCTGGTCCCCGTGGACGACGCCCTCGTCCGGGGCGAGTGGCCCGCGTGGCTGCGGGACGGCGAGCGCGCGCTGGTCCCGGTCCACCCCTGGCAGACGGCGCATGTGCTCGGCGTGGCGGCCGGGGACGGTCCGGTCGCACGTCCGCTGATGTCCCTGCGGACCTTGGCGCTGCTCGACGGCGGCCCGCATGTGAAGACCGCGGTCAGCGCGCGGCTGACGTCCTCCGTGCGGGACATCTCGGTCGCCTCCGTCGAGACGGCCCTCGCGCTGTCCGGCTTCCTGGAGTCGACGGCCGCGCGTACGGACGGCCTGCTGCACGTCACCCGCACCCTGGGCGCGGCGAGCGCCCACTCCCCCGATCTCGCGGCGATGCTGCGGGAACCGCCGGAGACCTACGCGGACCCGGCGGCCGGCGAGCGGATCGTCCCGGTGGCGGCCCTGCCGCTCACCGGCCTGCCCGCCTCCCCCGCCTGGCTCGCCGCCTTCACACGGCTGGCCCTCACCGTCTGCCTGCGGATGCTGGACGTGGGCGTGGCCCTGGAGGCGCACGGGCAGAACCTGCTGGTGGTGCTCTCGCCCACGGGTGAGCCGCTGCGGCTGGTCTACCGGGACCTGGCCGACATCCGGGTGAGCCCGGCCCGACTGGCCCGGCACGGCGTCAAGGCCCCGGAGGTGGCCGACCGGATCGTCACGGACGACGAGACGGCCCTGCGTCGCAAGCTGTTCGGCTCGCTCGTGGCGGGCGCGCTGGCCTCCACGGCGGGTTCGGCGCCCGCACTGCGGGCGGCACTGGAGGCCGTCGTACGGGATCTGCCGGACACCCCCGACCTGGCGGTCCTGTGCGAAGCGCCGCTGCCCACCAAGGCGTTGACGCTGATGCGACTGTCCCCCGAGCCCGGGGACCTGTGGACACGGCTGCCGAACCCGCTTCTGCAGTGACGGGATCCGCTGGGTCCCTTGATCGATCCCTTGATCGTCCTTGATTGGTCCTTGGTGGTCCCTTGCCCTTTGATCGGTCCTTTGATCGGTCCTTGATCGTTTTGAAGCGCAGCCCCATTGATCAATAAGATCCGCCGATGATCACAAGACAACGGCTGGCGGCGGGAGTCTGCGCCCTGCTCGCCGCCCTGGCGGCCGGGATCGCGGTCCCGGCCGATGCCGTCGCCGACGAGACGACAGCCCAGGACGCGCCCAAGGTCGATCTCGTCCTCGACGTCAGCGGTTCCATGCGGGCGCGGGACATCGACGGCGGTTCGCGGATGGCCGCGGCGAAGCAGGCCTTCAACGAGGTCCTGGACGCGACGCCGGAGGAGGTGCAGCTCGGCATCCGGACGCTGGGCGCCAACTACCCGGGCAACGACCGCAGGACGGGCTGCAAGGACACCGCGCAGCTCTACCCGGTCGGCCCGCTGAACCGGACCGAGGCCAAGACGGCCGTGGCGACGCTGCAGCCCACCGGCTGGACGCCGATCGGCCCCGCGCTGCTGAAGGCGGCGGACGACCTGGGCGGCGGCAAGGGTTCCAAGCGCATCGTCCTGATCAGCGACGGCGAGGACACCTGCGCCCCGCTGGACCCGTGCGAGGTGGCTCGGGAGATCGCCGCCAAGGGCATCGGGCTGACCATCGACACTCTGGGGCTCGTGCCGGACGCCAAACTGAACAAGCAGCTCAGCTGTATCGCGGCGGCGACCGGCGGTACGTACACGTCGGTGCAGCACAAGGAGCAACTGTCCGACAAGGTCAACCAGTTGGTGGACCGCACGGCCAACAGGACGGTCACCCCGGTCGCCGTGGACGGCACCGACCGGTGCACCACGGCGCCCTCGCTGAAGTCCGGCCTCTACACCGATCGTGAGGAGTTCGGACAGCACCGCTTCTACCGCGTGGACGTGAAGCCGGGCCAGGAGCTGCGCGCCTCGGTGAGCGTCTCCGACGACCGTCAGGTGAACCCCGACTACGGGGTGACGCTGCGCGCCGTCACCGTGCACGGGCGTGAGATCGTGCGCGGCGAGGCCACCGGTACGGGCCGCACGGATGTCCTGTCGACCGGACTGCGCTATCCGAAGGCCGAGAGCGACGAGAAGGAAGCGCCCGCCGAGACGGTGTGCCTCCAGGTCGCCAATTCCTTCTCCCCGGCGGCCGGTGTGAAGACCACGCCCGGGCTGCCGCTGGAGCTGACGGTCGACGTGGTCGACGGTCCCGGCAAGGCGCGCGACGTGGCCGCCTTCGGCCTCGGACGCGGCTGGTGGCTGCTCGGCGCGCTCGTCCTGACCGGCTTCCTCGCGGGTCTGGTGTGGGGCTGGCTGTCGCGCTGGCGGATCGCGGTGTGGAGGACCAACTGATGCGTATCGCACGAGTGCTGACCATGGCGGCCCTGCTGCTGGGTGCCGCCGCCTCCCCGGCCGTGGCCGACTCCTCGCCCTCCGCAAGCCCGTCCGGCGACAGCGCCGCGCCCACCTCGGCCGGCACGTCGTTCCGTACGGCGACGGAGATCCAGCAGGGCCGGCAGGCGACGGCGAGCGCCTCCACGGGCGACTACCTGTACTGGCAGTTCCCGGCGGAGGCGCAGCAGCGGCCCACCGTGAAGGCGGCGGTCAAGCTGCCGTCGTCGGCGCGGAGCTCGGCGCAGACCTGGCAACTGGACGTGTACGACGGGCTGCGGCGCCGCCAGGCGTGCCAGTACGGGGCGCAGACCCGCAGCGCCGCCCCGGACGCGACGTCCGTGAACCTGTCCTGCACGCTGCGCACGGTGCGCGCCTGGTCGGAGCCGTGGGCCAACGACCCGCTGCCGGGCACGTACTACATCCGGCTCACCGTCGTGGGGGTCGGCCCCGCCGACCTCGGGCAGCCGGTGAACGCCGAGGTCCGGGTCGATTCCAAGGACATCGGCGGCTCGGCGGCGGTGGACGGCTCGCTGGCGCAGCCGCTGGTGCCGGGCATAGCGACGCGGTCCGAAACGTCCTCCGGCTCGGCGGGCTCGGACACGGCCGCCCTCTCGAAGCTGAGGCCCGACACCTCCGGCTGGTGGTCCGACCGCTGGGTGTGGACCGGAATCGGCGGCATCCTCGCCGCCCTCGCGGGCATCGGCGGCTACGCGCTGACCCGCGGCTCGGGGCGACCGTCCCGGGTGCCCCCAGGAGTCTGAAGCCGTCACCGGTACCGCCGAGGCCCCCGCGTCCCCGACGACGCGGGGGCTTCCCTGCGATTAATCCCCCCGCAACACCTTGGCGAGCGTGCTGTCCCCCGACACCTCGACGCGCCCCCCCGTCACAGCCTGATGGAGCGTCAAGGAGCCACGTGCAAGGGCGCCGCACGTCTCCGCGTCCAGGGTCAGCCGGGCGTCGGGCTCCTCCGGGGCGTTCCCGTCGCCGTACACCGGGCCGCCCTCGGCGCCCAGCCACAGGTGGAACGCCCCCTCGTCCAGCCGGACTTCGACCAGGCCCTCCCCTTCCAGGCAGCTCAGCAGCGGCAGTGCGAACCAGTGCGCGCGTACCGCGTCCGTCGGTCGGCGCTCCCCCAGCGCGGGCGCGCCCCAGGTGCCGAGCGCCTGGAGCACCGGCAGCAACTCACCTCCGCGAGGCGTGAGTTCGTACACGAACGCAGCCCCGGGCGGTGGCAGGCGGCGCCGCGTGGTGAGCCCGTCGCGCTCCATGTCCCTCAGCCGGGAGGCCAGCACGTCCGTGCTCACGCCCGGCAGGTCCGCGTGCAGATCGGTGTAGCGGCGGGGACCGGCGAGCAGCTCGCGGACGATCAGGAGGGTCCAGCGGTCGCCCACGACATCGAGCGCGCGGGCCGTGGAGCAGTACTGGTCGTAGCTTCGGCGAGGTGACATGCGACGCAGTCTAGACGGGTTGTTGGACTTTCCAAGCTGTCACTTGGTAAAACCAAGCAAGACAAGTCACCGGAGGGGAAGCGTCCATGGAGTTCCGGCAGTCGAGCAAGCTCAGCGAGGTCTGTTACGAGATCCGCGGCCCGGTGATCGAGCACGCCAACGCGCTGGAGGAGGCCGGCCACAGCGTGCTGCGCCTGAACACCGGCAACCCCGCGCTGTTCGGTTTCGAGGCGCCGGAGGAGATCCTCCAGGACATGATCCGGATGCTGCCCCGGGCGCACGGCTACACGGACTCGCGCGGCATCCTCTCCGCCCGCCGCGCGGTGGCGCAGCGCTACCAGGAGCGGGGCCTGGAGGTCGGCGTCGACGACGTCTTCCTCGGCAACGGCGTGTCCGAGCTGGTCTCGATGGCCGTGCAGGCGCTGGTCGAGGACGGTGACGAAATCCTCATCCCCGCACCGGACTTCCCGCTCTGGACCGCCGTGACCACGCTCGCGGGCGGCAAGGCGGTCCACTACCTGTGCGACGAACAGTCCGACTGGTACCCGGACCTGGACGACATGGCGTCGAAGATCACGGACCGCACGAAGGCCGTGGTCATCATCAACCCCAACAACCCGACCGGCGCGGTCTACCCGAAGGAGATCCTCGAGGGCATCCTCGACCTCGCCCGCCGACACGGCCTGATGGTCTTCGCGGACGAGATCTACGACCAGATCCTGTACGACGACGCGGTCCACCACTCGACCGCCGCGCTCGCCCCCGACCTGGTGGTCCTCACCTTCTGCGGCCTGTCGAAGACCTACCGGGTGGCGGGCTTCCGCTCCGGCTGGCTGGTCGTGACGGGCCCCAAGCAGCACGCGAAGGACTACCTGGAGGGGCTGACGATGCTGGCCTCCATGCGCCTGTGCGCCAACGCGCCCGCGCAGTACGCCATCCAGGCCGCCCTCGGCGGCCGCCAGTCCATCGACGAACTCACCGCCCCGGGCGGGCGCCTGCACGAACAGCGCGACCGGGCCTGGGAGAAGCTCAACGAGATCCCCGGCGTCACGTGCGTGAAGCCGAAGGGCGCGCTGTACGCGTTCCCGCGCCTCGACCCCAAGGTGCACAAGATCCACGACGACGAGAGGTTCGTCCTGGACCTGCTGCTGCGCGAGAAGATCCAGGTGGTCCAGGGCACGGGCTTCAACTGGCCCACCCCGGACCACTTCCGCATCCTGACGCTGCCGCACGCCGATGTCCTGGACACGGCGATCAGCAGGATCGGGCGGTTCCTCAGCGGGTACCGGCAGTGACGGGGCGAGGCCCACGGACCGCCCCGAGCACCTGATCCGCCGCCTCCCCCGAAGTACGCCCCGCGCCCCGCGTCCCGTTCCGTGCAGGACGCGGGGGCATGGGTCTCGACCGGCGGCGTCTCAGCTGCCCAGGGCCCGGCGCAGAGCCGTGGTGGCCTGCGCGACGGCCGACTTGGCGGCCTGCGTGTTCGCGAGGCCGTTGAGCATCACGAAGTCGTGGATCATCCGCGGGTAGTGGGTGGCGGTGACGGGGACGCCGGCCGCGCTGAGCTTGGCGGCGTACTGCCGGCCCTCGTCGGCCAGTACGTCGCTGTCGGTGATGACCAGCGCCTTGGGAAGGCCGCGCAGCTCGTCGACGGTGGCACGCAGCGGGGAGGCGGTGGGCCGGCTGCGGACCGAGGTGTCGGGGGCGTACTGGTTCCAGAACCACTTCATGCCCGCGGCGGTCAGCCAGCAGCCGGTGGCGAAGCGCCGGTAGGAGGCGGTGGTGAAGTCGGCGTTGGTGACCGGGTAGAACAGCACCTGCTGGGCCAGCTTGGGGCCCCCGCGCTGCTTGGCCATCAGGGTGACGGCGGCGGTCATGTTGCCCCCGACGCTGTCGCCGGCCACGGCGAGCCGGGAGCCGTCGACGCCGATGTCCCTGCCGTGCCGGGCGACCCACTGGGTGGCGGCGTAGGCCTGCTCGTCGGCGACGGAGTACTTGGCCTCGGGGGATCGGGTGTAGTTGACGAAGATCACCGCGGCCTTGGCGCCGTTGGCGATCTGCCGTACCAGCCGGTCGTGGGTGGAGGCGTCGCCGAGGACCCATCCTCCGCCGTGGAAGTACATGACCGCGGGCAGCGTGCCGGTCATGCCGCGCGGCCGGACGATGCGGATCGACACCGAGCCGGTGGGGCCGCCGGGTATGGTCCGCGTGGTGATGTCGGCGGGCAGCTTGGCCACCGGGTAGGCGGCCTGCAGCTTCAACAGGGCCTGGCGGGCGGCGGCGGGGGTCAGGTTCTGGATCGGCGGGCCGTCCGCGGCGGCGAGCCTGTCGAGAAACGCCTGGGCGCCGGGTTCGAGGGTCACCTTGGGGTCGCCGCACGGCGCCTTGGGGGTGGCGGCGGCGGCCGGGCCGGCCAGGGCCGGGACGACCGCGAGAGCGGCGGTGGTGAGCAGCGCGGTGAGGCCGGACAGGGGCTTCAGCAGGGACCGGGAGCGTCGGATGGCGCTCATGGGCGTCCTCCTTCCGAGGGTCACTTCCCCAGTGAGCCTTCCTGTGCTCCCCGCCGTTCGGCCCGCCGGGGCAGGCCGATGGGGTGGCACCGTACGGCCGCCCGGGTGACCGGCGCAGCGGTGCGGTTTGCGGGCGGAGCGGAGCCGCGCGGTGTACTGGCGCAGCGGTGCGGTCCGCGCGCGGAGCCGGGGCGTCGGGCGGGCACGACCTCGGCGCAGGTGCGGGAGTGCCCTTGCTGTCAGCCCCCATTGGTATCTTCCGTAGCCGATCACCGAGAGCTGGTCAGGGACTTGGGGGAATCACATGGCGCAGGACGTGCACGGGACGGTGGCCGAGGGTTTCGAGGGCGTGCGGGAGGTGTTCGCCGCCTTCCTCGCCGAGGAGACCTACGCACCGGGTGCCCAGCTCGCCGCCTATGTGCACGGGCGCCGGGTGGTGGACCTGTGGGCCGGGGAGGGCGTGGAGGGGAGCTCCCTGACCACCCTGTTCTCGATATCGAAGGGGGCCGCGCACCTGGTGGTCGCGCTGCTGGTGCAGGACGGAGTGCTCGACCTCGACCGCACGGTGGCCTCTTACTGGCCGGAGTTCGCGGCCGAGGGCAAGGACCGGCTGACGCTGCGGGAGCTGCTGGAGCACAAGGCCGGTGTCGTGGGCGTGGACGGTGGCTTCACCGCCGGGGAACTGGCCGACGACCGGCTCATCGCCGCGCGCGTCGCCGGCCAGAAGCCGCTGTGGGAGCCGGGGACCGCGTACGGCTACCACGGCTGGGTCGTCGGGGCGCTGACCGGCGAGGTGGTCCGCCGGGTCACGGGCAGGTCGATCCAGGAGCTGTACGAGGAACGCGTACGGGCTCCCCACGGCCTCGACTTCCACCTCGGTCTGCCCGAGGAGCTGGAACCGCGGTGGCGTGAGGTGCAGCCGCTGGTGCCCACCCCTGAGCAGGCCGAGGCGCTGGCGGCGCGGGCGGCGGAGCCGGACAGCATCCGCGGCGTCGCCTTCAACCAGAACGCGCCCGAACCGGTCGACATGGTGGCCTTCGCCAACACCCGTTCGGTGCGCGCCCTCGGCGCCACCTCCTCCGGCGGGGTGGGCAACGCCCGAGGGGTGGCCGGGATGTACGCCGCCACGATCAGCACGCTGGACGGCAGGCCGCCGCTGCTGACGCCGGACACCGTGGCCGCGTTCAGCGGGCTGCGCACGCCGGGTACGGACCTGGTCACCGGGCAGACCGACCACTTCGGCCTCGGCTTCGAGTACCTCGCCGGGCGCTACCCGTTCCTGGGGCCCGACGCGTTCGGGCACAGCGGCGCGACCGGCTCGCTCGGCTTCGCGGATCCGGCGAGCGGGGTGGCCTACGCGTACACGCGCCGTCGGTTCGCCTTCCCCTCGGGCGAGGGCGCCTCCCCGGAGAACGGCCGTCTGGCCCACTCCGTGCTGCGCGCCGCCGCCACCGTGTGACACGGTGCCGGTGAGCGGAACAGGAAGGACACGGCGTGGGCGACCTCCTTCTGGTCCGGCACGGCGAGACCGAGTGGTCCCTGTCCGGCCGGCACACCGGGCGGACCGATGTCCCGCTGACCGAGCGCGGCCGGGAGCAGGCGCGCCGGCTGGCTCCGCTGATCGCGCGGCATCATGTGGCCGCCGCGTTCGTCAGCCCGCTGCGGCGGGCCCGGGAGACGGCACGGCTGGCCGGGATCGGTGGGGCGCGGGTCGACGCGGACCTGGCGGAGTGGGACTACGGCGGGTACGAGGGGGTCACGACCGTCGAGATCCACCGGACGCGGCCGGACTGGTTCCTGTTCACGGACGGGGTCGCACCCGGCCCGCCGGAGCGTCCCGGGGAGAGCCCGGAGGAGGTCGGGGCGCGGGCGGAGCGGATGCTCGCCAAGATCGACGCGGCGCTCGCGGAGTCGGAGGGCAGCGTGGTCGTCGTCTCGCACGGGCACTTCCTGCGGGTGCTGACCGCGCGGCGGCTCGGGCTGCCGGCCTCGGCGGGGGCGTTGTTCCAGCTCTCCACGGGGACGATGAGCCGGCTGAGCACGGAGCACCGCCGCCATGTCGTCGCCGGGTGGAATGTCAGACCCGACGCGTACTGTTCCCATGGGTCCCTCTCGGAGGGGGAGTCGGGGCTGTCCCGGGAGCACTGAGCGCTCCCTCGGAGCTGTGAGGGGAGGAGGCCGTGATCCGACCGCCGACCGCCGCGCAGCGGCGCCTGATCGAGGCCGCCGATCCGGTGACGGGGCGGCTGCGGGGGACGGAGGCTCAGCTGGCGGCGCTGGTGAAGCGGGGGCTGGCCTTCCGGCATCCGCGTCCGCCGCACGACCACTTCCTGACCCCGGCGGGGCACCGCATACGGGAGACGCCCGCCGAGGGAGCGGTCCGGGCCGCCCCGGCCGCCGCGGACTCGGGCGTGTTCGCGGCGCGGGTCGGTGGTGAGGAGGCCCAGGATGCAGGGCCCGCCCGGATGCGCGAAGTGCACAGCGCCTGGCAGGGGCTGCTGGAGCTGCGCCGGATGACCAATCCGGGCGGCGCCACGGATCGCCCCTGCGCATGGGAGCGGACGCATCTGGTGCGGGCCGCCGCGCTCGCCCTGGAGGCGGCCGGGCACCGGCCCGCGACCGGCGATGAGGGCACCGGCTACCGGGTGCGGGCGACCCCGCAGCCCGAGGCGGTCGCCGTGCACGAGCCGGACCTCACGGCACTGCGCGCCTGCGCGGCCACCCTGGAGGAGGCGGGATGGCAGGTGAGCGAGCACACCGAGCCGCGGACGCGGGAGCGGTATGCGCTGGCCTCGCCGAGACGCGTATGACGACGGCCGGGTCTTCCCTCAGTGGCCGCCGCTCGGGGGCTGGCAGTCGGTGCCGTCGGGGTAGCCGCCGAAGGCGTCCGCCCGGGTGGCGTCGCGGGTGATCGTGCCCTCCACGCACAGCGGGTCGGCGTCGATGAGAAAGCCCGCGCCGGTGGCGCCGTCCCCGTAGGACTGCACGTTCCGGTAGCCGAGACCGATGAGCGCTCTGCGGGTGCTCTCCGGGTGGAAATCACCGCGCCTGCGCAGCGGTTCGAGCGCGTGCTCGACGCGCGCGACGGCGGCGAGCCCTTGGCAACGGTTGCGGCCGTGCAGCGGTATGGGAACCCTGAAACCGTGGTTCTCGGCGTAGTGGTCGGTCGGCGGCGCCGTCGGGCTCGCGGTGTGGGCGGTCTTCGGGGGCGCCGACGTGGGACTCTCACCCGGGCACGGTAAGTCCACCGGCGCGCTCGGCGTCGCCGCCGCGGACCGGGAGGGCCTGCCCGCGGCGACGTCGTCCCCGGGCCGCTCGGTTCCGCATCCCGCCACCAGCAGGGCGAGGACCGCCATCGACAGCATCCCGAGTCTGCCCCCGGACGTTCTGATCATCGTCATGCCCCGATCATCGCCCGACGTCACGGCAGGCGTCATGAGTGGTTCCACTCACACCGTCCCGCCCTCGGAGGGGAGTTGACGATCGCTCCCCGCCCACTGCCGTACATTCGTACACCTGTATGTCGTCCGATGCCGTCGATGCCGTCACCTGTCGTCGCTGTGGAGGAAACACCGTGGCCGACCACGTCACCGAACCGTTCTCCGTCCGCGTCACCGTCCGGGGCTACGAGACCGACGCCCTGGGGCACCTCAACCAGAGCGTCTACCTGCAGTACGCGGAACACGCCCGGTGGTGCGTGCTCCAGGAGGCCGGGGTGGGCCAGTCCGAGTTGCTGTCCAAGGGTGTCGGTCCCGTCGTCCTGGAGACGACCATCCGCTACCTGCGGGAACTGCGCGCGGGCGACGAGGTGGACGTGACGTGCGCCTTCGAGTGGGGCGAGGGCAAGACGTTCCGGGTGGTGCAGACGATACGGAAGACGGACGGCACGGTCTCCGCCGAGACAGCCTCGGTCGGCGGCCTGCTGGACCTCAAGGAACGCAGGCTGGTCACCGACCCGCAGGGCTGCTTCCGGGCACTGGCGGTCAGGCCGGAGCTGTTCGGGCTGTAGCGCCAGGGGCAGTGAAACTGCAGCACCTTCCCATGTCCGCCGACGAACGTCCCGAGCTCTGGTACGGCCCGGACCGCGCCGTGTGAGGCGGCGACCTCACCGGCTGCGTCCGCCGACCTCATGTCGTGGCCGGGTTCCGGGGCGCCGGCGCCTGACTGACGGCGGCGCCGTCGGGACGCACCCTGCCGAGGTGGTGGAAGACCAGGTTCAGCAGGACCGCCGCCATACAGCCCGTGGAGATGCCCGAGTCCAGGACGATCCGGGCCGTCTGCGGGAACGCGTGGTAGAAGTCCGGGGCCGTGATCGGGATGATGCCGACGGCCAGGGAGACGGCCACGATCAGAGCGTTGCTGTCCTTCTCCAGGCCGGCCCGGACCAGGGTCTGGATGCCGCTCGCGGCCACCGAGCCGAACAGGACCACGCCGGCTCCGCCGAGCACCGGGCGCGGTACGACGGCGATGAGGGAGGCGGCCATCGGGCACAGCCCCATCAGGACGAGGAAGCCGCCGCCCGTGGCGACGACGTACCGGCTGCGGATGCGGGTCATCGCGACCAGGCCGATGTTCTGGGCGAAGGCGCTGCACATGAACCCGTTGAACAGGGGGCTGAGGGCCGAGCCGAGGGTGTCGGCGCGCAGGCCCGCCGCGATCGTCCGCTCGTCGGCGGGGCGTTCGACGATCTCGCCCAGCGCCAGCATGTCCGCGGTGGACTCCGTCATCGAGACCACCATCACCACGCACATCGACAGGATCGCGGCCGGCTGGAACCGGGGGACGCCGAAGTGGAACGGTGTCGGGAAGCCGATCACGTCCGCGCCCGCGACCGGGCCGAAGTCCGTCGCGCCGAAGGGGATCGCGACGATCGTGCCGGCGACGAGGCCGAGCAGGACGGCGATCTGTTTGACGAAGCCCCGGGTGAAGCGGCGCAGGAGGAGGACGAGGGCGAGAGTGATGCCCGCCAGGGTGAGGTGCGTCGCCGATCCGTAGTCGGGCGCCGCGGGGTCGGGGCCCTGGGCCCAGCCGAAGGCGACCGGGAGCAGGGACACACCGATGAGGGTGATCACCGTGCCGGTGACGACCGGGGGGAAGAAGCGGATCGCCTTGCAGAAGACCGGGGCTGCGAGGAAGCCCAGGATGCCTGCGACCATCACCGCGCCGAAGATGACCGGCAGGGCGTCGGACCTGTCATGCGTGGAGGCGACGATCGCGGTCATGGGGGCGACGCCGGCGAAGGTGACGCCGTTGACGAAGGGCAGCCGGGCGCCGATCTTCCAGATGCCGAGGGTCTGCAGGAAGGTGGCGAGGCCCGCGGTGAACAGGCAGGCGCCGGTGAGGAAGGTCAGGTCCGTGCCGGACAGGCCTACGGCCGCGCCGACGATCAGGGGCGGGGCGACGACTCCCGCGTACATGGCGGCCACGTGCTGCAGGCCGGTGGTCGCCATCTTCAGGGCGGGGAGTTTCTCGTCAACGGGATGGGCGGCCACGGCGGCTCCTCCGGTCGGTTGCACGTCGGCTCTGACGTGGGTTTCAAGGAGGTGGTGCGAGTGGGTACGGGGCGCCTCCCGCCCGACCGCGGTCGAGAGCGGGGAGGGACCAGGGGGTTCACCCGGACGGGGACCGTCCGGGGCGCGCACGTCCCTGCGCGCCCCGGAGACGGTCGCCATGGGCCCCGCTCGGGTCCACGGCCACCGGCCGGGAGCCGTCCCTCCCGGCCGGGGTCTTCACGGGCCGGTCAGTCCTGTCCGGCGATCCGCGCCAGGCGCCGGGCCTGGTCCCGGGTGGAGCGGGCGATGACGTCCTCGTCGGCGGTCAGCAGCCTGCCGTCCGCCACGATCTGACGGCCATTCACGAAGGAGGCGGTAACCGGTGCCGCGGCCCCGAGGACCAGTGCCGTCACCGGGTCGGCGATGGAGGAGTGGGCGAGGGTGTCCATCCGCCACAGCACCAGGTCGGCCAGTTTGCCCGGTTCCAGGGAGCCGATCTCCGCGGCGCGGCCCAGCACCCGCGCGCCACCGTAGGTGCCGAGGCGCAGCGCCTGGCGGGCGTTCAGGGCGGCTTCCCGGTGGGCGCCCAGGCGGTTGATGAGGAGGGCGTTGCGCAGTTCGGTGTGGAGTTCGCCGGACTCGTTGGAGGCGGTGCCGTCCACGCCGAGGCCGACCGGGACGCCGGCGGCGAGCATGTCCGGTACGCGGGCGATGCCGGCGGCCAGGCGGGCGTTGGAGGACGGGCAGTGGGCGACGCCCGTCCTCGTACGGGCGAAGGCGGCGATGTCGGAGTCGTTCATGTGGACGCAGTGCGCCATCCACACGTCCTCGCCAAGCCAGCCGGTGGACTCGAAGTAGTCGGTCGGGCCCATGCCGAACAACTCGTGGCAGAACTTCTCCTCCTCCACCGTCTCCGAGCCGTGGGTGTGCAGCCGTACGCCCTTCCGGCGGGCCAACTCCGCGCCCTGCCTGAGCAGTTCGGTCGAGACCGAGAAGGGCGAGCAGGGGGCCACCGCCACCTGCGTCATGGCGTCGAAGGAGGCGTCGTGATGCTCGTCGACGGTCGCCTCGGTGGCGGCCAACGCGCCGTCGAGGGTCTCGACGGCGAAGTCCGGCGGCAGGCCGCCGTCGGACTCGCCGCGGTCCATGGAGCCACGCGCGAGGGTGAAGCGGACGCCCATCTCGCGGGCGGCGCGGATGATGGCGCCGGACAGGTCTCCGCAGCCCCTCGGGAAGACGTAGTGGTGGTCCATGGCGGTGGTGACGCCGCCGCGGGCCATCATCGCGAGCGAGCCCTGGGCCGCCGCGTGCACCATCGGTTCGTCGATGCGCGCCCACGTCGGGTACAGCGCGACGAGCCAGTCGAACAGGTTGTGGTCGGTGGCCAGGCCACGGGTGATCCACTGGTAGAAGTGGTGGTGGGTGTTGACCAGGCCCGGGGTGACGAGGTGGCCGGTGGCGTCGATGCGGCGTACCACGTTCTCCAGGCCCTCGGGGGCCTTGCCCCCGCCGACCGCCTCGATGCGGTTGCCGGCGAGGACCACGTACCCGTTCGCGTACTCGGTGTCATGCGCGTCGACGGTCGCGATGGCGGCGTTCTCGATGACGGTGCGCTGGGCTGTCATGGTTGGTGTTCTCGCTTCCGTCACAGGTTGGTGAGGTCCACCGGGATCCGCGCCTCGCACCCGTCCCGCAGGACGGTGGCCTCGATCAGGCCGTAGGGGCGGTCGGCGGCGAAGTACACCTCGTTGTCGTTCTTCAGCCCGAACGGCTCCAGGTCCACCAGGAAGTGGTGCTTGTTCGGCAGCGAGAAGCGGACCTCGTCGATCTCGGCGCGGTGGTCGATGACGCGGGCGCCCATCTGGTACAGCGTCTGCTGCAGGGACAGGGAGTAGGTCTCGGCGAAGGCCTGGAGCAGGTGCTTCCTCGTCTCCTCGTACGACGTCTCCCAGTCGGGCATCTCCTGGGCGTCACCGGTCCAGTTGAACCGCCAGCGGCCGGAGACCTCGGTGGCCAGGATGCGGTCGTGGGCCTCCGGGAGCGTCGTGTACCTGTCCCTGACGTAGCCCCAGAACTCGGAGTCGGTCGAGTTCATCACCGTCAGGTCCTTCAGACCGGAGACGACCTCCCAGGACGAGCCGTCGTAGGTGATCTGCGTCAGGCGGGTCTCCCGGCCGGCGCGGACGAAGGAGTGCGCGCCCTTCCCGGAGTGCTCGATCCGGTCCCAGGTGTACTCCTCGATCCGGATACGGGCCCGGTGGATCGGCGCCTGACTCGTCACGAAGTGGCGGGCGAGGTGGATGCCGAACTGCTCGGCGGAGTCGATGCCGTGCTCCTTGGCGAACGCGTACACCGTGTTCTTGGTGGTGTCGGTCGGCAGCACGTTGGCGTTGGAGCCGGAGTAGTGGACCTCGTCCATGTCGCCGCTCAGCGACACCGAGACGTTGAGGTCCTTGATGTGGTGGGTGGCGCCGTCCCGCGTGATCCTGACGACTCGGTTCTCGGCCTTGCCGTACTGGTTCTGTCCCAGCACGGGGCGGGCCGGGCGATTGTCTGCCATGTGCCTGCTAGCTCCCTCGGTAAACGGAGTAGCCGAACGGGTTGAGCAGCAGCGGTACGTGGTAGTGCTCGCCCGGCACGACGGCGAACGTGACCGTCACCTCCGGGAAGAACGCACCTCGGGCACCGCTGTCCCGATTCGCGGGGGCGTCCTGCTGCGCATCGGCTTGCTTCTTGTCGAACCTCTCGAAGTACGGCTCCACGGCGAAGTCGAGCCGTACGTGGGTCGTCCCTTCCGGCAGCGCCGGGAGGTCCTTGCACCGGCCGTCCGCGTCGGTCGCGGAGCCGCCGAGCGCCTGCCAGTCCCCTCCTTGCCCGGCGTGGGCGGACCGGCCCGGGCGCGCGGAGAGGCGGACGGCGACGCCCGCGGCGGGGCGGCCGACGCTGGTGTCCAGGATGTGCGTGGACACGGAGGCGGTGGTGCGGGTGCTCATACGGTTTCGTCCTCTTCGACGAGTCGTGCCAGACGGATACGGTTGATCTTGCCCAACTCGGTGCGGACGATCTCCCGTTCCTGTTCCGGCGCGTTGCCGATCCGCTGCTCGATCGCCTCGCGCATCTCCTCGCCGGTCCTCCCCGTGGCGCAGATCAGGAAGACATGGCCGAACTTCTCCTGGTACGCCAGGTTCAGCTCCAGCATCCGCGCCCTGAGCTCGTCGGAGGCACCGGCCATGCCCCGTTGCTCCCGTGCCGAGGTGGGATCGCCCGGCTCGGGGCGGCCGATCGGCGGGTGCCCGGCCATCGCCTCCCGGAGGTCCGCGGCGCTCAGCCCGGCCATGGCGGCGTCGCTCGCGGCGTAGAGGTCTTCGGGGGTGGCGAAGGGGCGGGCGGCGAGCAGCCGTGTCACCCACGCGGTGGAGGCGCACACCTCGTGCAGCGCGGCGTCGGCCGCCCGCTCGTGCAGAGCGTTGAGGCGGAGAAGCCCGGGCGGCGCGGAAGTCGGCGTCATGCCGACAGCTAACGCCTTCCCCGCTCAGCTCGTCAACAGTTTGTTGAAAAATCGAGGTTACGGGGAACCGGGGTTCAGGACTCCTTCTCCCGGTTGAGGTAGTTGTAGACGGTGAACCGGCTGACGCCGAGCGCGCTCGCCACGGTTTCCACTCCATGGCGCACGGAGAAGGCGCCGCGCGCCTCCAGGGTCCGTACGACCTCCTGCTTGGCCTTGCGGTCCAGTTCGGACAGGGGTTTGCCGCGCTTGCGCTCCATGGCGGCCAGGATGTGATCCAGCGAGTCGGCGAGCTGCGGCAGGCGTACGGCGACGACGCCCGCGCCCTCCCAGACGAGCACCACGTCGTCGGGGCCGGCCTGGTCCGGGGGCAGCATCTCGCCCCCTATCGCGTCGACCAGCGGTTTCACCGCGGTGATGAACGGCTCGTCCCCGGTGCCGGTCACTTGCCCTCCCCGATCACATTGACCTGCAGGGAGATCCGGGTGGCGCCGGCCTGGAGGGTCCTGCGCAGCAGCGCGTCGACGGCGGTGAGCACGGCGTCGGCGCTGCCCTCCGCGGTGTTGCCGAACGGGCCGACGTCCACGGCGTCCAGATCGGCGGCCCCGATGACGTCGCGGGCCACCAGCGCGTGCGCCGGCGCCTCGTCGAGGTCGAAGGGCTCGGTCGTGAACTCCACTCTCAAACGCATACTGCCCCCAGACACCGACGTGACCTGCGCCTTCACCAGACCGCCCACTGCGGGGGCACGCCCGGGCAGCGACTCTAACGGAACCGGGGCCGCCGTGACGACGGTCGCGGAGGGCGGTCACGACGCGGGCTGTTCCAGGGGCTGCTCGGTCCAGATGATCTTGCCGTCGGTGGTGTAGCGGGTTCCCCAGCGCTCGGTGAGCTGTGCGACGAGGAACAGTCCGCGCCCGCCCTCGTCCTCCGTGCGGGCACGCCGCAGCCGGGGCGAGGTGCTGCTGCTGTCGGAGACCTCGCAGATCAGCGCGCGGTCCCGCAGCAGGCGCAGCTGGACGGGGCCGGCGGCGTGCCGGATGGCGTTGGTGACCAGTTCGCTGGCGACCAGCTCGGTGGTGTAGCCGAGTTCGTCCAGACCCCAGGCGGACATCTGGGCGGTGACCGCCTCCCGCGCCCGGGAGACGACCGCCGGATCGCTGGGCAGCTCCCACTCGGCGACCCGCTCCGGCCCGAGCGCGTGCGTCCGGGCCACGAGCAGGGCCACGTCGTCGCTCGGCCGGGACGGGAGCAGGGCGTCGAGGACGGCCTCGCAGGTGTCCTCCGGCGCCCGGCCCGGGCAGGCGAGGACGGCGCGGAGCTTGTCCAGGCCGGTGTCGATGTCCCGGATCCGGTCCTCGATCAGACCGTCGGTGTACAGCACCAGTTGAGTGCCCTCGGCCAGCTCCAGCTCCACCGTCTCGAACGGCGTCCCGCCGAGCCCGAGCGGCGGTCCCGACGGCAGGTCGACGAAGTCCACGCTGCCGTCGGGGCCGACGACCGCGGGGGCCGGGTGGCCGGCCCGGGTGAGGGTGCACCGCCGGGACACCGGGTCGTAGACGGCGTACAGACAGGTCGCACCGACGATCCCGGCGTCCGGGTAGGTGGGCTCCACGGCCCAGCCCTCGCCCCGGTCGAGGCGCCCCACCAGGTCGTCCAGGTGGGTGAGGAGTTCGTCGGGCGACAGGTCCAGCGAGCAGAAGTTGTGCACGGCGGTGCGCAGCCGGCCCATGGTGGCCGCGGCGTGCAGTCCGTGCCCGACGACGTCGCCGACCACCAGGGCCACCCGGGCGCCGGAGAGCGGGATGACGTCGAACCAGTCGCCGCCGACCCCGGCCTGCGCGGGCAGGTAGCGGTAGGCGACCTCGACGGCGTCCTGCTCCGGCCGGCCCCGGGGCAGCAGGCTGCGCTGCAGGGCGAGGGCGGTGTTGTGCTCGCGCGTGTAGCGGCGGGCGTTGTCGATGGCGATCGCCGCGCGGGCGGCCAGCTCCTGGGCGAGGGACAGGTCGTCGTCCTCGAATGGGGTGGGCTTCTCGGAACGGTAGAAGCTCACCACACCGAGGATCGTCCCGCGGGCCCGCAGGGGCACCGTGATCAGGGAGTGGATGCCCTTCGTCAGTGCCCGCCCGAACCGCGCCGGGTCCTGGGCGATCCAGCCGTCGGCCTCGGACAGGACGGGTTCGAGCACGGACTGCCCGGTCTCCAGGCAACGGACCTGGGGGGTGGAGGGCACGTACTGGACGAGGTCGCCGATGCCGTACACGTGCAGCTCCTCGCGCACGCTGCCGAGCGCGACCCGGCGCAGCGGGGACTGACTGCCGAGCGGACCCGGCTCCTCGCCGAGCAGCACCGAGTCGGGCAGGTCGACGACCACCAGGTCGGCGAAGCGGGGGACGGTCACCTCCGCCAGCTCCTCCGCGGTGCGGGTGACGTCCAGGGTGGTGCCGATGCGCACGCTGGCGTCGTGCAGCAGCTCCAGGCGCTTGCGGGCCAGGACCGCCAGTCGGCCGACGCCGGGCTCACCGACGAGGAGCAGCCAGCCCTCGGCGCCCATACCGCCGTCGTCCCCGTTCGCCTCCGGCGGGGTGCAGGGCTGGGTGGCGGCCTCGGATGGCGTCGGCGGCGCGGTGGCGGGGGCCGGGGGCGGCGGTGCGACCGCGCGCAGGACGACCGGCGGGGTTCCGTCCGGTTCCACGGGCGCGCGGGGCGGTGCCGACGGGGTGATCGACGGTGCCGGCGGGGCGATGAGCGTGGGCACGGCGGCCTGCAGCGGCGCCAGCGACTCCGCCGGTGGAGCGAGTTCCACATGGCGCAGGTGCGGGCCCCCGGCGACACGGGCCTCCACGACCACGCCGGTCTCACCGGCCGCTCCCCTGACCTGGCGGCGCAGCAGCGTGGCGACGCGCCCGCCGGACAGGGCCACTTCGTCGAGGGTGCGCTGCGGCGAGGCGATCAGTTCCTCCGCCTTCTCCCGCAGCACGGCCAGGTCGACAGGGGTGAGGGAGTCGCCTGCGGAGCCGAGCCCGTCGCCCACGTGCTGGGGCTGCCGCGGCCAGTCGGGGGCGCCGTCCGTTTCCCGGCAGGCTCGCCGGTACGCGGCGAGCAGCGCCCGCTCCCGCTCGGTGGCCTGTTCCAGCAGCCGGCCCTCGATGTCGCGGGCGGCCTGCCGCACCAGCCGCAGCATGGCGGGGTCGCCGTCCTCGCGCAGGCAGGTGAGGTCGAGGACGGCCTCGATCCGCCCGCTGAGCGGGTCGCGGATGGGCGACCCTGCGCAGGCGAACGGCTGCAGGCAGTCGGCGAAGTGCTCACGGCCGACGACGTAGATCGGGCTGCGACCGGCCAGCGCGGTGCCGACGCCGTTGGTGCCCGCGGCCCGCTCCGAGGCGTCGAAACCGGGGGCGAAGTTCACCGCGTCGAGACGCTCGCGCAGCTTTCGGTCGCCGCCGTGCCGCTGAACCATGTGGGCCCGCGCGTCGCAGAACGCGATCGCCATGCTCACATTGGCGAGTGACGCGGTCAGTTCCTTCAGGACGGGGTCCGCCGCGCGCAGCAGCCGCTCGTCCAGCGCCGGGGCGGCGGTGTAGGGCACCAGGAGGCGGTGCGGCTGCACACCATCGGACCTGCATCGCTTCCAGGATTCGAGCACCGAGACACGGACGTCTGCGTCGACTCGTGCGCCGGCCAGAAAACGCTCATGGGCATCGACGAGACCGCCGATGTCGTCCCAGGCGACGGACACCGCGCTCACTTCCCTCACGGAGGGCATCCCTCCCAGCCCTTCACCGTAGCCCCATTATGCCGCGAATCACAACATCAAAAGCATGAGCGGCAAGGGCGATGCGCAAGGAGATATCGGGGCCGACGCCGGGTGGGAGGCCCACTCCCGGGAGAACATGATCAACCGTCCGGACGGGCGACAGGCACCCGTGGCGGCGCCACCCGACCCGGAATTCACCGTGCATGTGGTGCGCCCCCGAGCGGGAATTCGCAATAACTGCCGGAATTTTCGCGAAATATGCTGTGCGCGTTTTGCGCCATTGCACCGCCGGTTACCCGAACGTGGTGCTCGAATCCGACACAAACAGGAGGCCGGGCCGATGACGACCAGAGCCGAGCAGGAACTGCCGGAGCTGTACGGGCAGAACAAGGCGACACTGGGTCGGCTCCTCGCGCACGGAGGCCTCGGGCGGGCCGAGGAGGGCCCCGACGGCCGGCTCCATGCCCAAGTGCGCATTCCGCCCGACGAGGTGATATGGGAGCCGTCCATCGTCGTCATGCCCCATGGGGGCGACCTGGAGATCGAACTCCACAACGACGACACGAACACACACCGCGCGCTCCTGCCGAGCAACGGCGACAGCAAATGGATGTGGCTTCCGGTGTACTCACGGGGGAAGACCGTGCTCAACCTGGACGGACCCGGCTATTACTGGTTCGGTTCCAACGTCGGCAAGACGAGGGGCGCGGTCTCGTCGGAGTGATCGCCGTCATGGGGGATGTTCCGCAGGCCGCCCGCCTCGACCGTCCGGAACAGCCACGGCCATAGAAACCGCCGTTGAAAAAGGCCGTCCGGTGACCGCCGGGCCGGCAAGGAGGACCCCATGGTGGAGTACATTGACGCGCCACCTGCCGTCAATTTCGCCGCATTGAGCACCATGGTCGGCACCGCGCCGCCGGTGGCACAGGACGTGAGGTACGAACGCATTCTCCGGGCGCGTTCCGAGCCGCAGAACTGGCTCACCTACTACGGTGCCTACGACGGGCAGCGGTACAGTCCGCTGGACCAGATCAACACCGAGAACGTCCAGCGCCTCACTCCCGCCTGGGTGTTCCAGTTCGGCTCGTCCGGTTTCCACGCGGGCCAGTCGACCTACGCCTTCGAAGCCGCCCCCATCGTCGTGGACGGGGTCATGTACCTCTCCGGCTGGGACGGTTGGGTCTGGGCCGTCGACGCCCGGACGGGGCGGCAACTGTGGCAGTACAAGCACGCGATCCCCACCAAGCGGGCACGCTTCGGCACCGACGACGGGGCCGGGCAGGGGCGGGTCGTCGGCTACCGCCTGACCGACGAGCGCAGCGGCCGGGTGCTGGTGTACCTGCCGTGCCTGCAGGAGCCTCACCCCGGAGGTGCGCGACCGGCTCGCGGGCTGCGCCTGTCTGTTGGTCGACGGCACCTGCTGGGACGACGACGAGGTGATCCGCCTCGGCAGGGGGCGCCGGACCGCGCGCCAGATGGGCCACCTGCCCATCGCCGGCCCCGGCGGCAGCCTCCAGCAGCTGTCCCCGCTCCCCGTCGAGCGCACGATCTACACCCATCTGAACAACACCAACCCCGTCCTGCTCGAGGACTCGCCCGAGCGGCGCGCCGTCGAGCGACACGGCGTGGAGGTCGCCGTGGACGGGCTCGACCTGTGGATCTGAGGGCCATGGCGACGGCGACGGAAACCGACGAATTCGTGGCGGCGCTGCGCGGGCAGTCCCGCCGCTACCTCGACCGGCACCCCTTCCACCCGGCGATGAACGAGGGCGCGCTGACCCGCGGGCAGCTCCAGGTGTGGGCGGCCAACCGCTTCTACTACCAGGAGAACCTGCCCCGCAAGGACGCCGCGATCCTCGCCAACTGCCCCCATCGCGACGTGCGCCGCCGGTGGATCCTGCGCATCCTCGACCAGGACGGCACCGCGGACGCAGTAGGCGGTATCGAGGCCTGGCTGCGGCTGGGCGAGGCGCTGGGCCTGAGCCGGCAGGAGTTGCTGGACGAGCGGCACGTCGTCCCCGGGGTGCGGTTCGCCGTCGACGTCTACGTCACCTTCGCCCGTACCCGGCCGTGGACCGAGGCGGTGGCGTCCTCGCCGACCGAGCTGTTCGCGCCGGACCTGATGGCCGAACGGCTCGCCGCGTTCGAACGCCACTATCCGTGGATCGACCGCACGGGGCTCGCCTACTTCCGCTCCCGCCTCACCCAGGCCCCCCGCGACGCCGAGCACGCCCTGGAGGTGGTGACGGCGTACTGCGGGCGTCACACCGGCCCCGAGCGAGGCGGACGCCTGCGCGATCGCGGCGCGGCGGACCGGTACGGGAGCACGGCCGGGCGAGGGGTTGCTCGCCCAGGTGCGCGAACGGTCGGGCTGGAGGGGGCTCGGCCTCGCCGTGCTCGCCCTGGCCGGCCTCGTCGTCGGCTCCGCGGTCACCGGCATCGGCACCAAGGGCATCCTGGGGACGTACGGGCTTCAGGGAACCGTCTTCGGCGCGACCATCGTGACGGTGGTGCTGGCGGTCGAGGACCCCTTCCTGACCGTGGAACCGGCCCGGAAGGGGGCACCGGAGATCGGGATCGGCAACGTCATCGGAAGCGTCGTCTTCTCGGTCACGGGCAAGCTGGGCATCGTGCTGCTGGCGGGCAGCGTGGTCATCGACCGCAGCGTGCTGACCTGGCACCTGCCCGCGCTGCTGGTGGTGAACGGCTTCGGGGCGTACGCCGTCTCCACCGGGCGGCTAAGACGCCGGCACGGTTTCGTGCTGCTCGCGCTGTACGTCGTGTACTGGATCGTGAGTTTCACCGGGTTCGGGATGATTCCTGCCGACACATCCTGACGGGTGCCGGGTGCCGAACCCGCCTCCCGCGACGGACGCACCTCCCTGCCGCGTAGAGCAGAGGAAGGGATCCGTACCGGGAGGGGAGTGCTCTGTGGCAGGGCGAGTGTTCAGGCATGCGTTCGGAAGCGCGTTCAGGGGGGTCAGGGGGACGGCGGTCGCTGCGGCGGCCATGGCGGCGCTCACCGCTTCGCAGGCGCCGGGCGCGCCGGTGGCACGGGCCTCCGAGCCCGCGCGGCCGGACGTCCCGGTCGAGCACGGGCCGAGCGTGTCCGGCGACACCCCCTACCGCACCCAGCTGCCACCGCTGCGCACCGGGAAGCCGGACCGGGGTGGCCGGTCGGTGGCGGGCGGGGCGTCGGGCGGAGCACTGCCCGCGACGGTGTTCGCCGCCTACCGGCACGCCGAGGCGGAGCTGGCGCGCACGGCGCCCGGATGCCATCTGCGCTGGCAGCTGCTGGCCGCGATCGGGCAGGTGGAGTCGGGGCAGGCGTGGGGCGGCCGGGTGCGGGCGGACGGCACGACGGTGACACCGATCCTCGGACCGCGGCTGACCGGCGGCCCCTACGCCGTCGTACGGGACACCGACGGGGGCGCCTACGACGGGGACCCGGTGTACGACCGCGCGGTCGGGCCGATGCAGTTCATCCCGTCCACCTGGGCCCGCTGGGGCGCGGACGGCAACGGTGACGGACGGAACGACCCGAACAACGTCTTCGACGCGGCGCTCGCCGCGGGCCGCTACCTGTGCGCGGGCGGCCGGGACCTGTCGGATCCCGCGCAACTGGACCGGGCGATCCTGGGCTACAACGACTCGCAGGAGTATCTGCGGACGGTCAGAGCGTGGTACGCGTACTTCCTGCAGGGGCACCGCGTGGTGCCGGACCTGCCCGGCGGCGCCGTGCCGCAGGGACCGAAACCGTCCCGGAAGGGCGGCGCGGCGCATCCCTCGCCGAAGCCGTCGGACCACCGCCCGGGCGCGGCGCCGTCCCCGACCCCGTCGGCCCCGGGCTCCGGGCCCTCCCCCACCCCGTCCCCGTCCCGCACGGCAGGCGCCCCGCAGCGGACGGACGCGCCGCCGCTGCCCGTACCCACCCCGAGCATCGGGCTGCCCGGCCCGGGGGTGCTGCCCAGTGGGGGCCCGCTGACCAGCAACGGTGCGGACACGATGGGCTCCGCCCCCTCCCCAACCGCGGATACTGGGCGGTAATGTCGCCACCCGCCGGGTGCACAGGACCGGCGGGTGAGCGCGAAGGGGCCCTCATGGCGACGGACATGCCTGCTGAGACAGGGGCGGCCAGGGACGCGGAGACACAGGCGGCCCACGACGACCGCTGGAAGCGCATGTGGAGCCATCGGGAGCACCTGTTGAAGGTGGCCCGGCGCCGGTCGATGAGCCTTGAGGACGCCGAGGACGCGGTGCACGAGGCGATGCTGCGTGCCGCGGAGCGACCGGACCTCGACGACGAGCGCCTCGGCGCCTGGCTGACCACGGTGACCATGCGGCTGTGCGTGGACCGGTACCGGCAGGTCAACCGGGAGGCCGAGGTGCACACCAGTCCCACGCTCCTCACGCCGGGCCCGGTGCCCGTCGACGAGGCGGTGTGCGACCGGGCCGAGGCGCGGTGGCTGGCGGTGCGCAGCGGGGAGCTGCCGGCCCGCCAGGCGGAGGCCCTGCGGCTGAAGTCGGAGGACCTGGACGTGGGTCAGGTGGCCGTGCGGATGGGCCTGAGCTACCGGACCGTCGAGTCGCTGCTGGCCCGGGCCCGGCGGACGCTGCGCGCCTCGCTGGCCGGAACGCTCGGGATCGTGCTGTTCCTGCTCGGGCGCGGGCGGCCGCGCGGGGTCGGCAAGGCGCAGGCGGTGGCGGTCACCTCGACGGCGGCGACGCTGGTGGTGGCGGGGTTCGTGCTGCCGCGGACGCTGGGCGGGGGCGAGGGTGCCACGGAAGCGCCGGTCCCGCGGCCGGCGGTGTCGCAGAGCGCCGAGGCGCTCCGCCCGGGCGGCACCGACAGCACGGACCGGTTCGGTACGCCGCGGACGCGCACGGCCTCGCACACGACGCGGACACCGGCCGGCCGGGAGACCCGCACACCGGGCACCGACTCACCGCTGCCCCTGGCCGTGCCGTCCCTGCCGGAGGTCTCCTCGGCCCCACTTCCGGGGTTGTCGGCGCCCGGCGTCCCCGGCGTGAGCGCGGTACCCACCGTGCCGAACCTGCCGGTCCCGTCC
>NZ_JBIATP010000001.1:167433-687074 GCF_042891915.1 Streptomyces sp. NPDC001848
CACTCCGTCCCCACCGTCCGCCTCACTGCCCGTGCCCACCCCGAGCACGCCTTCCGTGAAGCTGCCGCAGGGCCGGCCCACACCGGTGCCGTAGGACCGGAGGTCTCCTCGGCCCCACTTCCGGGGTTGTCGGCGCCCGGCGTCCCCGGCGTGAGCGCGGTACCCACCGTGCCGAACCTGCCGGTCCCGTCCGCCGTCCCGTCACTTCCGCCGGTCCCGTCGGGCACTCCGTCCCCACCGTCCGCCTCACTGCCCGTGCCCACCCCGAGCACGCCTTCCGTGAAGCTGCCGCAGGGCCGGCCCACACCGGTGCCGTAGGAACCGCGCCCCCGGCCCCGTCCACGCGTCCGAAAAAACTGCCGCTTCCGAGCGACGGACGCCCCACCCCTCCCCGTAGAGCAGATGTCGGAGCTGCTCACGCGGGCGAAGGGTGGAGCGCGGATGGGTGTCGAGATCTGTGTGGAGGGGCTGACCAAGTCCTTCGGTCACCAGGTCATCTGGCAGGACGTCTCGCTGACGCTGCCCGCCGGGGAGGTCTCGGTGATGCTCGGCCCCTCGGGGACGGGCAAGTCCGTGTTCCTCAAGACACTCGTCGGGCTGCTCAGACCCGACCGCGGCTCGGTGAAGGTCGCGGACCGGGACATCACCAGGCTGCGCGAGCGCGAGCTGTACGAGGTGCGGAAGCTGTTCGGGGTGCTGTTCCAGGACGGCGCGCTGTTCGGCTCGATGAACCTCTACGACAACATCGCCTTCCCGCTGCGCGAGCACACCCGCAAGTCCGAGTCCGAGATCCGGCGGATCGTGCTGGAGAAGATGGACATGGTCGGTCTGCTCGGCGCCGAGGGGAAACTGCCCGGTGAGATCTCCGGCGGTATGCGCAAGCGGGCCGGGCTCGCCCGGGCGCTGGTGCTCGACCCGGAGATCATCCTGTTCGACGAGCCGGACTCGGGCCTCGACCCGGTGCGCGTGGCCTACCTCAACCAGCTCATCGTCGACCTCAACGCACAGACCGGCGCCACCTTCCTGATCGTCACCCACGACATCGCCTCGGCCCGCCAGGTCCCCGACAACATCGGGCTGCTGTTCCGCCGCGAACTGGTCATGTTCGGGCCGCGCGAGCAGCTGCTGACCAGTGACGAGCCCGTGGTGCGCCAGTTCCTGAACGGCCGGATGCAGGGGCCCATCGGCATGGCGGAGGAGAAGGACGCCGCCCAGGTCGAGCAGGAGCTGGCGGAGCTGGGTGACAGCACCCCGCAGGAGCTGACGCCCCGGCTGCTGCCGGGCCCGGGCATCACCCGCCCGCCCCGCTGGGAGGCCATCGCCCGGCGGGAGGCCGCACTGCACCGGAAGGAGGCCGCCGACGCATGAGCCTGTCCCCCACCGCGCCGCTGCGCCACTCGGGCAACCTGTTCGCGCTGGCCCTGGACGTCGTACGGACGCTGCCGCGACGGCCGTTCCAGGCGCGGGAGTTCATCCAGCAGGCGTGGTTCGTCGCGAGTGTCACGATCCTGCCCACGGCACTGGTGTCGATCCCCTTCGGGGCGGTCATCGCCCTGCAGATCGGCAGCCTGACGCGGCAGCTCGGCGCGCAGTCGTTCTCCGGTGCCGCCTCGGTGCTGGCCGTGCTGCGCGAGGCGTCGCCGATCGTCACCGCGCTGCTGATCGCGGGCGCGGGCGGCACCGCGATCTGCGCGGACCTCGGGGCGCGCAAGATCCGTGAGGAGATCGACGCGATGCAGGTGCTCGGCATCGACCCGATCCACCGGCTCGTCGTCCCCCGGGTGCTGGCGTCCATGGTGGTGGCCGTCCTGCTCAACGGGCTGGTGTCGGTCGTCGGTGTGGCCGGCGGCTATTTCTTCAACGTCGTCCTCCAGAACGGAACGCCGGGCGCGTACCTGGCGTCGTTCACCACCCTCGCCCAGCTGTCCGACCTGTGGGCGGCCGAGATCAAGGCGCTGGTGTTCGGAGCCATCGCCGCGATCGTCGCCTCGTACAAGGGGCTCAACGCGAAGGGCGGCCCGAAGGGCGTCGGGGACGCCGTCAACCAGTCGGTGGTGATCACCTTCATGTTGCTGTTCGTGACGAACTTCGTGATGACCGCGGTGTACTTCCAGGTCGTCCCGCAGAGGGGTTAGCCATGCGCCCTCAAAGACTCCTCGAACGCCCCCTGCGCTCCCTGGAAGACCTCGGCTCGCAACTCTCCTTCTACGGCCGTTCCCTGGCGTGGACCGGCCGCACCCTGCGCCGTTACAAGAAGGAGATCCTGCGGCTGCTCGCCGAGGTGAGCTTCGGCCGGGGCGCGCTCGCCGTCGTCGGCGGCACGGTCGGCGTGATCGCCTTCATGTCGTTCTTCACCGGCACCGAGGTGGGCCTGCAGGGCTACGCGGCCCTCAACCAGCTCGGCACCTCCAACTTCGTGGCGTTCCTGTCGGCGTACTTCAACACCCGGGAGATCGCCCCGCTGGTGGCCGGGCTCGCCCTGTCCGCGACGGTCGGCGCGGGCTTCACCGCGCAGCTCGGCGCGATGCGGATCAGCGAGGAGACCGACGCGCTGGAGGTGATGGGCGTGCCCTCGCTGCCGTTCCTGGTGACGACGCGGATGATCGCCGGATTCGTCGCCGTGATCCCGCTGTACGTGATCGGGCTGCTGTCGTCGTACCTCGCCGCCCGCACCATCACGACCGGCTACTACGGGCAGTCGACGGGCACGTACGACCACTACTTCCACCAGTACCTGCCGCCCGTCGACGTGCTGTGGTCGTTCGGCAAGGTGATCGTGTTCGCGGTCCTGATCATCCTGGTGCACTGCTACTACGGCTACCACGCGAGCGGCGGCCCCGCCGGGGTCGGGGTCGCGGTGGGCCGGGCGGTGCGCACCTCCATCGTGGCGATCAACGTCCTGGACTTCTTCCTGAGCCTCGCGATCTGGGGCGCCAACACGACCGTACGGATCGCGGGGTGAGCCGGTGAGAGTGTGGAGACTTCGTTTGTACGGCGTCGCGTTCATCGCCGTGCTGGGGCTGCTGCTGTCGCTGGCGGTGGCGGTCTACCAGCAGGCGTTCACCTCCGTGGTGCGCGTGACGCTCCAGGCCGACAGCCTCGGCAACCAGCTGGAGCCGCGCGCCGACGTCAAGCTGCGCGGGCTGCTGGTGGGCGAGGTGCGCGCGGTGCACGCGGACGGCACCAAGGCGACGCTCGACCTCGCGCTCAAGCCGCAGTACGTCACGTTCATCCCGTCCGACGTGCACGCCCGGCTGCTGCCCAAGACGCTGTTCGGCGAGAAGTACGTCGACCTGGTGCCGCCCGCCGGCTCTGCGCAGTCGTCGGCCCGGCCCATCCGCGCCGGGGACGTCATCACCCAGGACCGCACCAAGGTCGGCATCGAGGTGCAGCAGCTGATGAACGACCTGCTGCCGCTGCTGCGCACCGTCCAGCCCGGCGAACTCAACGCCACGCTCTCGGCGTTCGCCACCGCGCTGGAGGGCCGCGGCGACCGCATCGGGGACAACCTGACCCGGGTGGAGGCGTATCTGCGGCGCCTCGATCCGCATCTGCCGTCCCTGCAGGAGGACATCTCGCGTCTCGCCGACGTCGCTCAGGTGTACGGGGACGCGGCACCCGATCTGATGGCGGTCCTGCGCAACACCGTCACCACCAGCCGCACCCTCGTCGAGAAGAAGGACCAGCTGGCCGCCGCGCTGCGCACCACCGCGACCGTCGCGGGCACCGGGCGGGACTTCTTCGACGAGAACGGCGACCGGCTGATCACCCTCGGCCGGGTCTCCCGCCCCACACTGGAGCTGTTCGCCCGCTACTCCCCCGAGTACCCCTGCCTCCTGCAGGGCCTGGTCCATGAGGAACAGGCGTCGGAGGACGCGTTCCGGGGCGGCGAGATGCGGATCACCCTGGAGGTCGTCCGTCCGCAGGGCGCGTACCAGCCCGGCGAGGAGCCGCGCTACGCGGACCGGTCGGGGCCCGACTGCCGGGGCGTGCCCCATCCGCAGGTGCCCGCGCCGAAACCCAAGCTCAACGACGGCACGTCGTCCGGTGGTTCGGGCGGCGGCGCTCTTCCCGGAGGTGTCGACGTGTCCGCCACCCGGGCCGAACAGCGGGCCGTCGGCTCGCTCGTGGCTCCCGTCATGGGCGTGCCCGCCGATCAGGTGCCGCCCGTGGCGACCCTGCTGTTCGGGCCGCTGGCCCGCGGAACGGCGGTGAGCGTCGCATGAGGACGGCAGGAGCGCGGCAGACCGCCGCGCCGCTGATCAAGTTCGGCCTGTTCGCGCTGGTGACGATCGCGGCGACGGCCCTGCTCGCGGCCACCATCGTCAACGTCTCCTTCACCCCCAAGGACACCTACCACGCGGTGTTCAGCGACGTCACCGGCTTGGAGAACGGCGACGACATCCGGGTGGCGGGGGTGCGGGTCGGTCAGGTCGAGGGCATCCGGATCAAGGACCGGACGCTGGCGGAGGTCACCTTCACCGTGGCGGCGGACCGCCCGCTGCTCACCAGCACCCACGCGGTCGTCCGCTACCGGAATCTGGTCGGTCAGCGGTACATCGCGCTGACCGAGGGCGCGGGCGACGGCACCCGGCTGCGGCCCGGCGGCACCATCCCGCTGTCGAGGACCCAGCCGGCGCTGGACCTCAACGCGCTGCTGAACGGCTTCAAGCCGCTGTTCGCCGCGCTCAGCCCGAACGACGTCAACCAGCTGGCCACCGAGATCATCCAGACCCTGCAGGGCGAGGGCTCCACCGTGAACAGCCTGCTCGCGCACACGGCGTCGCTCACCACGACCCTCGCCGACCGGGACCAGCTGATCGGCTCGGTGATCGACAACCTCAACACCGTGCTGGACACGCTCGACAAGCGGGGCGCGCGCTTCTCCGAGCTGATCACCCAGCTGCGGCGCGTGGTCTCCGGGCTGTCCGCCGACCGCAAGCCCATCGGGGACTCCCTGGTGAGCATCGGCGACCTGACCGAGGCCACCTCGGGGCTGCTGCAGGACGCGCGTCCGCCGCTGAAGGACGACATCGCCGGGCTGAACCGGCTCACCGGAACGCTGAACAGGAACGAGAAGACCGTGGAGGGTGTGCTGCAGCGGCTGCCGAACAAGCTGAACGCGCTGACGGGGACGGCGTCGTACGGCTCGTGGTTCAACTTCTACCTCTGCGACTTCGACGGCCGGATCGTGCTGCCGAAGACGAAGCAGGTCATCACCCCCGACTTCCATGTGGCGCAGGCGAGGTGCGGCGCATGAGGACGCCCGTCACTCCCCGGAGGACCCGGCGCCCCGAGCCCCTGGTGAAGGTGCGGGTCCTGCCCCCGAAGCTGCCGACGGTCCGGCTGCTGCCCCGCAGGCCGAGCCGCCCGGAACCTCTCGTGAAGGTGCACGTCCTCCCCCCGAGGCTGCCGAGGCCCCGCCCTCTGCCGCGCCGGACCCGGGGCCCGGAACCCCTGGTGAAGGTGCACGTCCTGCCGCCGAAGCTGCCCGCGATCCGGCTGCGGCGCCCCCGCCTGAAGCCCTTCCGCGAGCGCAACCCCGTCGTGGTCGGCGCCGTGGGCCTCACCGTCCTCGCCCTGCTGACCCTCGCCGCGTTCAACGCCGACAGCCTGCCGCTGATCGGCGACGGCGAGACGTACGGCGCGGCCTTCTCCGAGGCGGGCGGACTCAAACCGGGCGACGAGGTGCGGATCGCCGGCGTCAAGGTCGGCAAGGTGGAGGGCGTCGACCTCGACGGCGACCACGTGAAGGTGACGTTCAAGATCAAGGGTGACCCGGCGATGGGCACCGCGACGACCGCCGCGATCCGGGTGAAGACGATCCTGGGCGCGAAGTACCTGGCGCTGTACCCGAAGGGGCCCGGCCGGCTGAAGCCGGGCGGCGAGATCCCGATCGGGCGGACGGTGTCGGCGTACGACGTCGTACAGGCGTTCAGCGATCTGACCACCACGACGGAGAAGGTGGACACGCAGCGGCTGGCGAAGGCCCTGGACACCATCTCCACCACCTTCCAGGACTCCCCCGCCGAGGTGCGGGCCTCCATTCAGGGGCTGTCCCGGATCTCCCGGACGATCGCCTCGCGCGACCAGGCCCTCGGTGACCTCCTGAAGCACGCGAACGGGGTCACCGGGGTGCTGGCCCAGCACACCAAGGACTTCTCCGCGCTGGTGAAGGACGGCGACAAGCTCCTCCAGGAGATCAGCGCACGGCGCGCGGCGATCCACACCCTTCTCAAGACGTCGGCGGCGCTGGGCATCGAACTGTCGGGCCTGGTCGACGACAACCGGAAGGAGATCGGGCCCGCGCTGCAGAACCTCAACACGTTCGTCCGGATGCTGGAGCGCAACCAGGCGAGCCTGGACCGCAGCGTCAGCCTGCTCGCGCCCTACGTCCGGCTGTTCACCAACACCCTCGGCAACGGCCGCTGGTTCGACTCCTACGTCCAGAACCTGGTCGCCGCCCCGGTGGTGCCGCGCACGGGAGGCTCCCAGTGAACACACGCTTCCGGCAGGCCCTGGCCCTGCTCACCGTGCTCGCGGTGGTCGCCGTCCTCGCCGTCGTGCTGTGGCCGCACCCGCGTACGGTCCGCGTCACGGCGTACTTCCCGCGCACCGTCGGCATCTACCCCGGCTCCGACGTCCGTGTCCTCGGCGTCCGTATCGGCGAGGTCAAGAAGATCACGCCCCAGGGTGACCGGGTGCGGGTGGACCTGGAGTACGACGCGGGGCGGAAGGTCCCCGCGGGCGCCCAGGCCGCGATCATCAACTCGTCGGTGGTCAGCGACCGTTACGTGCAGCTGCTGCCGGTCTACCGCAACGGCCCGGTGCTTGCGGACGGCGCCGTCATCCCCGAGTCGCGCACGGCCGTCCCGGTCGAGCTGGACCGGATCTTCGACAGCCTGCACACCACGGCCGAGGCGCTCGGCCCGAAGGGCGCCAACAAGGACGGCTCGCTGTCACGACTGCTCGGGGTGAGCGCGGACAACCTCAAGGGCCAGGGCACGAACCTCAACCAGGCCGTCGAGGACCTCTCCCAGGCTGTCACCACGCTGTCCGACGGCCGGGGCGACCTGTTCGGCACCGTACGCAACCTCCAGGTGTTCACGGCGGCGCTGGCGGCCGACGACCAGAGCGTGCGGTCGTTCAACGACAACCTCGCCGAGGTGGCGGGGCAGCTCGCCGGGGAGCGCCAGGACCTCGCGGCGGCGCTGAAGTACCTGGGCACGGCGCTCGCCGACGTCTCCGCCTTCGTGAAGCACAACAAGGCGGCACTGACCTCGGACGTCGCGGGACTCAGCAAGGTCACTCAGGTGCTGGTCACCCAACGGGCCGCGCTTCAGGAGCTGCTGGACGTCGCCCCGACCGGCCTGTCGAACCTGCAGAACGCCTACAACCCGTCCGCCGGCACCCTCGACACCCGCAACAACGCCCAGGCTCCGCAGGACCCGGCGTCCCTGCTCTGCTCCCTGCTGAAGACCACCGGCGACGCGGGCGGCAGGAACCCCGACTGCGCACAGCTGCACAAGCTCTTCGACTCACTGCCCAAGCTTCCTGCCGCCCCCGTGGGCACGGGCACGGTCGACCGGACCCTCGGCGGAATCCTCGGGGGTGCGGCATGAGCGCGCGGCACACGGGCCGGACGGTCGCGTGGACGGCGGCGGGTTCGCTGCTGCTGTCCGGGTGCGCCTTCAACGGCTGGTACGACATCCCGCTGCCCGGAGGTGCCGCCTCCGACGGGCACGCCTACCACGTCACGGTGGAGTTCCGGGACGTCCTCGACCTGGTGCCGCAGTCGGCGGTCAAGGTCAACGACGTCACCGTGGGCGCCGTCGAGAAGGTCGAGCTGGACGGCTGGCACGCGCGGGTGCGGCTGCGGGTGGCCGACTCGGTTAAGCTGCCCGCCAACGCGGTCGCCGACATCGCGCAGACCAGCATGCTCGGCGAGAAGTACGTCGCGCTGTCCGCGCCGACCGGTACCGCCTCCGTGGGCCGGCTCCGGGACGGCGCCGTGATCCCGCTGTCCCGCAGCGGCCGCAACCCGGAGATCGAGGAAGTGCTGTCCGCCCTGTCCGCGCTCCTCAACGGCGGCGGTGTGGCCCAGCTCAAGACGATCACCGTGGAGCTCAACAAGGCCCTGGACGGCCGTGAGACCAGGGTCAGGTCACTGCTGAAACAGCTCGACACGTTCCTCGGCGGCCTGGACCGGCAGCGCTCGGACATCGTCCGCGCGCTCAAGGGCATCGACCGGCTGGCCAAGCGGCTCGGCACGGAGAAGGAGACGATCGCCCAGGCCGTCGACACGATCCCGCCCGCCCTGAAGGTACTGGCCGACCAGCGGCGCGACCTGACGAAGATGCTCACCGCGCTGTCCCAGCTCGGCACGACCGGCACGCGGGTCGTCAACGCCTCGCGGGACGACACCGTCGCCAACCTGAAGGAACTCCAGCCGATCCTCCAACAGCTCAACAAGGCGGGCGACGACCTGCCGAACTCCCTTGAGCTGCTGACGACATACCCGTTCCCGCGCAACGTGGTCGACGCCGTCAAGGGCGACTACGTCAACCTGAAGATCACCGCCGATCTCAACCTGGCAGACCTGTACGGCAACCTCGCCGATCAGCCCGGCAAGGGCGGCAAGAGCGGCGGATCCGGGAAACAGCCGGTTCCGACACCGTCCCTTCCCGGTCTGCCGAGCGTGCCGGTGCCGGTGCCCACCGCGCTGCCCAGCGCGCCCGGTCTGCCGAAGGTGCCGAAGCCGTCGGCCACCCCCTCCGCGCCCACGGGCGGCGGCGGTGTGCTGTGCCCGCCGGTGTGCACCGCGAGCTACGGCACGTCCGACGCGGCGCGCCCGCTGCCGCCGGGGATCGACCTCGCGCTCGCCGAGCTGATGCTGAAGGGGATACAGCCGTGATCACCCGTATGGTCAAGGCCCAGCTGCTCGCCTTCGCCGCGGTCACCGCGCTCGGGGTGTCGTACGTCGGCGCCGAGTACACCGGGCTGGCGGACGACGTGCTCGGCCGGGGCTACACCGTCACCGCCGACTTCCCCGAGTCGGGCGGCATCTTCACCGGCGCCGAGGTCACCTACCGCGGGGTGCCGGTGGGCCGGGTGGGCGCCATGCGGCTGGACGGCTCGGGGGTGTCGGTGGCCCTGGACATCAAGGGGGGCACCCCGAGGATCCCCGCCGACACCCTGGCGGTGGTCGCAGACCGGTCGGCGGTGGGTGAGCAGTACGTCGATCTGCAACCCCGGCGCTCCGGCGGTCCCTACCTGATGGACGGCAGCCCGATCCCGCGCAGCCGCACCCGGGTGCCGCTGCCGGTCACCGATCTCGTGCTCAGCCTGGACCGGCTGGTGAACTCCGTCGGCAAGGACGACCTGCGCACCACCGTCGACGAGTTGGGCAAGGCGTTCGCCGGCACCGGACCGAACCTGAGCCGTCTGGTGGATTCCGGCAACCAGCTGGTCGAGTCGGCGTCCGACTCGCTCCCGCAGACGGTGTCGCTGATCGAGGACTCGCGGAAGGTGCTCAAGACGCAGGCCGACAAGGGGTCGGCGATCAAGTCGTTCTCCCGTGATCTGGCCGCGCTCACCGCGCAGTTGAAGGCGAGCGACGGGGACCTGCGCCGGGTCGTGGGCAACGCGGCGCCCGCCGCGCAGGAGGTGGACTCCCTGCTGCGGTCCACCCGGCCGACCCTGCCGGTCCTGCTGGCCAACCTGATCAGCGGCGGTCAGGTCACCGTCGCCCGGCTGCCCGGGCTGGAGCAGGCACTTGTCACCCTCCCGGTCAATGTCGCGGGCAGCTACACCGTCGTGCCCGGGGACGGCACCTTCCACTTCGGGCTCGTCGTGAACGCCGGCGATCCGCCGCCTTGCACCCAGGGATACGGAACGGCGCGGCGCGACCCCTCGGACACCGGAACGCGCCCGGCGAACACCGGCGCCCACTGCACGGCGCCGCGCGGCGGCAAGACCTCGGTGCGGGGCGCGCAGAACGCCCCCGGCGCAGCGCCGGGTTACGGCGGCGCGAACCAGGCCGCGTACGTCACCCCGTACGACCCGGAGACCGGAGCCGCCACCGGCCCGGACGGGAGGCCCGTCGAGATCGGCTCGGCGGGCGGCGAACAGACCGTCTTCGGAAAGGAGTCGTGGCAATGGCTGCTGGTCGGACCGATGTCATGAGATGGGGGCGCTTGCGCGTCACGAGGTGGGGGCGCTCGCGGATGCTCTCCGCCGGGCTCGTGGCCGCCACCGTGCTGACGACCGTGCTGTCCGTCTGGCTGGGCCTGCGCCTCGCCGACCAGCGCACGGCCGACCAGCGCCGGCAGGAGGTCCTGGCGGCGGCCCGCCAGTCGGCGCTGAACTTCACCTCGCTCGACTACCGGCACTACGACCGGGACAGCGGGAACGTACTGAAGGGCGCGACCGGGGAGTTCAAGAAGGAGTTCGCCGCGCAGACCGCGCAGTTGACGAAGCTCGTCGCCCAGAACAAGTCGGTGTCCGAGGGGCAGGTCCTCGAGGCGGGCATCGTCCGCTCCGACGCCGACTCGGCCCGGGTCCTGGTGGTCGCCGACAGCAAGGTGACCAACACCGCCGCGCCCGAGGGGCAGGCGCGCACCTACCGGCTGCAGCTCGACCTCGTGCGCGAGCACGGGCGCTGGCTGACCTCCGACGTCGAGTTCGTGGGCTGACCCACGCCAGCACAGTTGAGGAGACAGACCATGGCGAACCCGACCACGAAAGCGCGCGGCGCCGGAACCACCACCCGACGCGCCCTCACCGCGGCCGCACGCGCGGCGGCCAAGCGCTCCGCACGGTCGGAACGCGAGGTCCCCGAGGGCCGCGAGGGGCGGCCCTCCTCGCGCACGGTGCTGATCGAACGCCCCGACGGCTGGGACGACCCTCCCGAGCCGAGCGCCGAGGAGGAGCCGGAGCAGCTCACGCCGGGGCCCGCACGCGGACGCAGGCTGCTGACCGCGGCGCTGTGTGTCGTGCTCGTGGCGGGCCTGGTCGCCGTGGCCGTCCTCGGATGGCAGTACCGGGAGGGCCGGCGGGCGGACCAGGCACGGAGTCAGGCGCTGGCGGCCGCCCGGAAGGCCGCGCCGGTCGTGCTGTCGTACGACTACCGGCACCTGGACCAGGACTTCGCCCGGGCCCGCGGCCATCTGACCGGTGCCTTCCGTGACCAGTACCTGAAGACCACGAAGACGGTGGTCGGTCCGACGGCGGCGAAGTACCACGGCGTGGTGAGGGCGACGGTGGCGGCGGCCTCGGTGGTGTCGGCCGCGCCCGACGAGGCGGTCGTTCTGCTGTTCGTCGACCAGAGCACGCAGAGCACCCAGGTGTCGGGATCGCGTCTGGATCTCAACCGGGTGCGCATGACCCTCACCCGCACCTCCACGGGCTGGAAGGTGAGCGCCGTCGACGCCCTGTGATTCCCGCCCTCGCCCTGTGCCCCCCGCGCGGTCCGCGTGGGGGGCACTTTTCGTGCGCGCTCTTGACAGTGACGACCCGGAGAGGCAGCCTTTCCGAGTAGCAAAAAACAAATTCCACAATACGAAAGTCCAGCCCAGTCCAGCCCGGCAGAGAGCGCCATACCGATGGGATTCTCAGACCACCGCTACACCGTCAACCTGTCGATCCTCTTCACGGAACTCCCGCTCCTGGACCGCCCGGCGGCCGCCGCGGCGGCCGGCTTCACCGCGGTCGAGCTGTGGTGGCCCTGGGTCGACTCCCCCGTCCCCGAACGGTCCGCACTGGACTTGCTGAGGAAGGCGATCGAGGACGCGGGAGTACGTCTCACGGGTCTGAACTTCTACGCCGGCCGGCTGCCGGGCCCGGACCGCGGCGCCCTGTCCGTGCCCGGTGAGGAGTCGGCGAAGTTCCGGGCGAACGTCGACGTGGTGGCCGGCTTCGCCGAGTCGCTGGGCTGCGGTGCGCTCAACGCCCTGTACGGCAACCGCGTCGACGGCGTCGACCCGGCCGAGCAGGACGCGCTCGCACTGGAGAACCTGGTCCTCGCGGCGCGGGCGGCCGACCGGATCGGCGCCACGCTCCTGATCGAGGCCCTGAACAAGCCCGAGTCGCCGCTGTACCCGCTGGTGTCCGCGCCGGCCGCCGTCGAGGTGGTCGACAGGGTCAACCAGGCGACCGGACTGGGCAATGCGCGCTTCCTGATGGACCTCTACCACCTGTCCAGGAACGGCGAGGACCTGTCGCAGGTGATCGAGCGGTACGCGGACCGGACGGGTCACGTCCAGATCGCCGACACCCCGGGCCGTGGCGCGCCGGGCACGGGGACGCTGCCGCTGGAGGACCTGCTCGACCGGCTGAGGAAGGCCGGTTACGAGGGGTGGGTGGGGCTGGAGTACAAGCCCGGCGACGGCCCGAGCGCGGAGAACTTCGGCTGGCTACCGGTCCAGGCCCGGGCCGCGCGCTGAACAGCGACCCGCAGACGTATCGCAAGCGTGAGAGAGGCACCCCTCATGAGCACACCCGCAGCTCCTTCCCGCCCGGCCCGCCCGGCGATCGCGTGGATAGGCCTCGGCATCATGGGCTCCCCCATGTCCGAGAACCTGATCAAGGCCGGCTACGACGTCACCGGCTACACGCTGGAGCGGGACAAGCTGGACCGCCTGGCCGCCTCGGGCGGCACCGCCGCCGGATCCGTCGCCGAGGCCGTGCGGGATGCTGACGTGATCATCACGATGGTGCCGGCGTCCCCGCAGGTCGAGGCGGTGGCGTACGGCCCGGACGGCATCCTGGAGAACGCCCGCCCCGGTGCCCTGCTGATCGACATGTCCTCGATCACCCCGCAGACCTCGGTCGACCTGGCCGCGGCCGGCAGGCGGAAGGGCATCCGGGTGCTCGACGCCCCGGTGTCGGGCGGCGAGGCCGGCGCGATCGAGGCGGTACTGTCGATCATGGTCGGTGGCGACCGGGCCGACTTCGACGAGGCGAGGCCCATCTTCGAGGCCCTGGGCCGGACCATCGTGCTGTGCGGCCCGCACGGCTCGGGCCAGACCGTGAAGGCCGCCAACCAGCTCATCGTCGCCGTGAACATCCAGGCGTGCGCCGAGGCCGTGGTCTTCCTGGAGAAGTCGGGTGTGGACCTGAGGGCGGCCCTCGACGTCCTGGCCGGCGGACTCGCGGGCTCCACCGTGCTGACCCGCAAGAAGGACACCTTCCTCCGCCGCGACTTCAAGCCGGGCTTCCGTGTCGACCTGCACCACAAGGACATGGGCATCGTCACGGACGCGGCCCGCACGGTCGGCGCCGCCCTGCCGGTGGGCGCGGTGGTCGCCCAACTGCTGGCGAGTCTGCGCGCACAAGGCGACGGCGACCTGGACCACTCGGCCCTGCTGCGAGGCGTGGAGCGCCTGTCGGGCGCCCAGGTCTGAGCCCGAGAGCTTCCGGGCCGCGGCGGCGCCGACACTTGTCCTGTCGCGCCCAGGCGCCGCCGCGGCCCGGAACCGTCCCGCACCCCACGTGGGACCAAGGACAGGCGGGGGCCGCGGCGTTCCGCGAGCCAGTGCGGTGGTGAAGGTCCTGGGCCTGCCTCTCGGCCTGAGAGGGACGTCCCGGAGCCGTCGCGTCCGCCGTGACTCCCGCCACCACCGGAGCGCCGGATACGCATCGTTTCGTATCCGGCGCTCTGCGTGTACCGGCGTGCGGATCCGGCGCCGCCGAAGGAGGCTGAACCCATGGAACAGTCACCGCAGCATCCGCACATCGTGGTCCACGCCCCGGCGCTGGACGGGTCCCGGCGAGTCACCGAGGGCGACGTGACCCTCGGGATCGCCTCCCACCTGGACGACGTCATAGAGATCCTGCGCCTGGCCGACCTGGACCGGATCGAGGTCGAGGAGAGCGACTTGGTCGAGTGGCAGGGCGGCGGGCCCGAGGACTGGCCGGGGCTGTCGGAGCACGAGATCGAGTGAGGGCGTGTACGCATACAGACGTACACCGTCTACGCAACCCTCAAATGAACCTCTGAACACCGGTCAAGGTGCTTCAACTGCCCCTGGCGGTGGGCACATTCTCGACAGGTGGGGCTCGCCGACACGGGGGCGGCGGGCTCCACCGGGGCGTCAGCCCGAGGACCACGGCCCGTGGGGGCGGGCCGTGGTGGCCCCACACGAGCAGCACCGGGACGCAACCGCGAGGTAGGCGCGCACCGACGGGACGACCAGTCGGCGGGCGCGCTCCGGACGGCGGCCGGTTGTCAGTCCCGGGCAGCCCCCTGAACGGCCCCGACTAAACGCTCTCCTCGAACTCGACGACGTCGCTGATGTCGTTGGTGGTCGACATGGAGATGTCGGTGACGCGCTCCAGGATCGCCTCGACGACCACGGGCACCCGGTACTCCGCGGCGAGCTTCTTGGCCTGTTCGAAGGCCGGGGCCAGGTCGTCCGGGTCCGTCACCCGGATCGCCTTGCAGCCGAGGCCCTCGGCGACCTTGACGTGGTCGACGCCGTAGACGCCCAGTTCGGGTGAGTTGATGTTCTCGAACTCCAGCTTGACCTGGAAGTCCATGTCGAAGGCGCGCTGCGCCTGGCGGATCAGGCCGAGGTAGGAGTTGTTCACGAGCACGTGGATGTACGGGATCCTGTGCTGGGCCCCGACCGCCAACTCCTCGATCATGAACTGGAAGTCATAGTCACCGGAGAGCGCGACCACGGACGCCTCCGGATCGGCCCTCGCCACGCCCAGCGCGGCCGGGATCGTCCAGCCGAGGGGGCCCGCCTGGCCGCAGTTGATCCAGTGCCGCGGGCGGTAGACGTGCAGCATCTGGGCGCCGGCGATCTGGGAGAGGCCGATCGCCGTCACATACCGCGTCTCGGGGCCGAAGGCCTTGTTCATCTCCTCGTAGACACGCTGCGGTTTGATCGGGATGTCGTCGAAGTGCGTACGACGCTTGAGGTGGGCCTTCCTCTCGCGCACGGTGGCGGCCCAGACGGAGCGGTCGGGGATCCTGCCGGCCCGCCTCAGCTCCTCGGCCACCTCGACGAACAGGTGCAGAGCCGCCTTCGCGTCGGAGGCGATGCCGTAGTCGGGGGCGAAGATCCTGCCGATCTGCATGGGTTCGATGTCGACGTGGACGAACGTCCGCCCGGCGGTGTAGACGTCGATGCGCCCGGTGTGGCGGTTCGCCCAGCGGTTGCCGATGCCGAGGACGAAGTCGGACTCCAGGAAGGTCGCGTTGCCGTAGCGGTGCGAGGTCTGCAGGCCGACCATGCCGGCGTGCAGCTCGTGGTCGTCGGGGATGGCTCCCCAGCCCATCAGGGTCGGCACGACCGGGGTGCCCGTCAGTTCGGCGAAGCGCACGAGGAGTTCGGTGGCGTCGGCGTTGATGACTCCGCCCCCGGCGACGATCAGCGGGCGCTCGGAGGCGTTCAGCAGTGCGAGCGCCTTCTCGATCTGGGCGCGGGTCGCGGTGGGTTTGTAGACCGGCAGGGGTTCGTACGTCTCCGGGTCGAACTCGATCTCGGTGAGCTGGACGTCGACCGGCAGGTCGATGAGGACGGGACCGGGACGACCGGAGCGCATCAGGTGGAACGCCTGCTGGAAGACGCCCGGCACCTGCGCGGCCTCCAGCACGGTGACGGCCATCTTCGTCACGGGCGCGGCGATCGACGCGATGTCGACGGCCTGGAAGTCCTCCTTGTGGAGCACCGTGGTCGGGGCCTGGCCGGTGATGCAGAGGATCGGGACGGAGTCACCGGTCGCCGAGTAGAGCCCGGTGATCATGTCGGTCCCGGCCGGACCGGAGGTTCCTATGCACACGCCGATGTTGCCGGGGCGGGTGCGGGTGTAGCCCTCCGCCATGTGGGAGGCGCCCTCGACATGGCGGGCCAGGGTGTGGTGGATGCCGCCGGACGCTTTCAGGGCGGCGTACAACGGGTTGATCGCCGCACCCGGAACCCCGAACGCGTCACGGACGCCCTCACGCTTGAGGATCTCGACTGCCGCGCGGGCAGCGGTCATACGAGCCATGGAGTACTCCTGCTTCGGCTGTCGGACTCGCGCTCCCGTCGCGCCCCGCGGTGAGCACCGATACGCCTTCCGGTTTGCTTTCCAGCGCTTGCCATTATTCCGGATGGCGGAATCTTGTTTCTGCTATCTGGAAGCAATGTAGGCATGGTGTGGAGAGCCGTCAAGAGACGGCCCTTCAGGTGTGCGCTATCGCAGAAGCCGGGGACAAATGGGCGTCGACGCAAGCACCATGGGAGCCATGCCCGAGAGCGTGCCGGTGTCCTGTCCCGTCTGCCGACGCGAGCACGTCTACGCCGCGCCGTCGTATCCGTGTGTGTGCGGCGCACCCGTCGCACCGCCGCTGGACCACCTCGCGGGGCCCTTTGTGGTCACCCACCGCACCTGGGACGACGGTTGGGTCACGGTCCGCTGCGGGAGCTGCGGCCGTGAGGGCCAGTGGCCCTGCCCGGAGCTGGACTGCCCGTGCGGGACGATCCTCCGTGTCCCGGTGAGCGGGGCGCCACGCCCCGGTTCCGCAGGGGACGGCGCGGGCGGTCCGCATGCGCGGAGTCCCGTTTTCCAGCCCGTCACCATCCGTACGGCCGCCGACGCCGTCACCGCGGCCGCGCTCTGGCTGCGCCGGCTCGGCCACCACGACGTGCGGCGCGCCGGGGGGCGTCCGCCCAGCGGCGTCCTGCTCACGGCGGAGGGGATGCGGGCGCTGGTGGAGCCGACCGTGCACCCGGCGTCGCTGCGGGACGTGGAGTGCCTGTGGCTCACCGCCCTGTCGGAGTCCGCACGCTGCGTCTGCTTCTCACTCGCGGGATACACCGACGACGCCCGGGCCGCCGCCGACCGCCTCGGCGTCCCGCTCTTCGTCCTCGACCTCACCGGCGCGCCGCAGCCGGTGAACAGCCAGGCCGACGACCTGGCCGCCGGTCTGGCCTGAACCGCCCCTCGTCCTAAACCGGTTCCGCGAACCTCTCCCGCAGCTCGATCTTGCGGACCTTCCCCGAGACCGTCATCGGGAAGGCGTCCAGGATCTGCAGCCGGCTCGGGATCTTGTAGTGGGCGAGCTGCCCCTCGCAGAAGGCCCGCACCTCCTCGAGGGTCGGCGGGGCGGCCGGGTCACGCGGGATCACACAGGCCAGGACCTCCTCGCCGTACCGTTCGTGCGGGACCCCGACCACCTGCACATCGGCGATCTTCGGATGTGCGTACAGGAACTCCTCGATCTCACGCGGGTAGATGTTCTCGCCCCCGCGGATGATCATGTCCTTGATGCGGCCGACGATCTCGACATAACCGTCCTCGCGCATCATCGCGAGGTCGCCGGTGTGCATCCAGCGGCCGGGGTCGACGGCCTCTGCGGTCTTGTCGGGCTCGTCCCAGTAGCCGAGCATCACGCTGTAGCCGCGGGTGCACAGCTCGCCCGCCGCACCGCGCGGCAGGGTCACCCCGGTCGCCGGATCGACGATCTTGACCTCGATGTGCGGCAGGACCCGGCCCACCGTGCCCGTGCGGTGCTCCAGGTCGTCCTCCATCCGGGTCTGCAGCGACACCGGGGAGGTCTCCGTCATGCCGTAGCAGATGGACACCTGCTCCATGTGCATCTCGCCGACCACCCGCTTCATCACCTCGACCGGACACGGCGAGCCCGCCATGATGCCGGTCCTGAGGGACGACAGGTCGTACTCCGCGAAGTCGGGGAGGTTCAGCTCGGCGATGAACATCGTCGGTACGCCGTACAGGGAGGTGCAGCGCTCCTGCTGGACGGCCCCCAGAGTGGCCCTCGGGTCGAAGGACGGCGCGGGGATGACGATGCAGGCGCCGTGGGAGGTGGCGCCCAGATTCCCCATGACCATGCCGAAGCAGTGGTAGAACGGCACCGGCAGGCACACCCGGTCCTGCTCCGTGTAGCCGATCGTACGGCCCACCCAGTAGCCGTTGTTGAGGATGTTGTGGTGGGAGAGCGTGGCGCCCTTCGGAAAGCCGGTGGTGCCGGAGGTGTACTGGATGTTGACCGGCTCGTCGCAGCTCAACTCGCCCGCGATGGACGCCAGTCGTTCGCGCGGGACCGACGCCCCGCCCGCCGTGAGCGCGTCCCAGGTGGGGTCGCCGATGTAGACGGTCTCGCGCAACTCCGGGCAGCTGCCGCGCACTTGGCCGACAAGCGCCCGGTAGTCGCTCGTCTTGTGGGCGAGGGAGGCGACCAGCAGCGAGATCCCGGCCTGCTTCAGCACGTACTGCAGCTCGTGGGCGCGGTAGGCGGGGTTGATGTTCACCATGATCGCGCCGATGCGGGCGGTGGCGTACTGCACCAGCACCCACTCGGGGCAGTTGACCGCCCAGATGCCGACCCGGTCGCCCTTGCGCACACCCTTGGCGAGCAGCCCGAGCGCCACCTCGTCGACCGCCGCGCCGAACTCGGCGTAGGTCCAGCGCCGTCCGGTCGGCACGTCGACCAGGGCCTCGCGGTCGGGGTCCGCGGCGATCGCGCGGTCGAGGTTGGCGCCGATGGTGTCGCCGAGCAGCGGCGTCGTGCTCGTCCCGTGCGTGTACGACAGCTCCGTCGGTCGCGTCACCGGAAGTCCTCCTCGCGGTACTCGTTCTGCGAGCCCGCGGCCGTGGCCTCGCGCAGCTCGATCCGGCGGATCTTGCCGGAGACGGTCTTGGGCAGGTCCCCGAACTCCAGGCGGCGGATGCGCTTGTAGGGGGCGAGCACCTCACGGGAGTGCTCGAAGAGGACCTTCGCGGTGTCCGGGCCGGGCTGCCAGCCCTCCGCGAGCACGACGTACGCCTTCGGCACGGCGAGGCGCAATTCGTCCGGTGCGGGCACCACGGCCGCCTCGGCCACCGCCTCGTGCTCCAGGAGCGCGCTCTCCAGCTCGAAGGGGGAGATCTTGTAGTCGGAGGCCTTGAAGACGTCGTCGGCCCGCCCGACGTAGGTGATGTAGCCGTCCGCGTCCCGGGAGCCGATGTCGCCGGTGCGGTAGTAGCCGCCCGCCATGGCCTCGGCCGTACGGTCCGGGTCGCCGTGGTAGCCGGTCATCAGGCCGACCGGCCGTACGGACAGGTCGAGCGCGATCTCACCCTCGTCCGCGCCCGGCGCGCCGGTCACCGGATCCAGCAGCTCCACGCGGAAGCCGGGGCTCGGCCGCCCCATGGAGCCCGTCTTCAGCGGCTGGCCGGGGCTGTTGGAGACCTGCACGGCCGTCTCGGTCTGCCCGAAGCCGTCCCGGATGGTCACCCCCCAGGCCCTGCGCACCTGTTCGATCACCTCGGGGTTCAGCGGCTCACCGGCGGCGACCGCCTCGCGCGGCGGGGTGCGCAGCAGGGTCAGGTCGGCCTGGATCAGCATGCGCCACACGGTCGGCGGCGCGCAGAACGTCGTCACGCCCGCGCGGTCCATCTCCGCCATCAGCCGGGGCGCGTCGAAGCGCGTGTAGTTGTGGATGAACACCGTCGCCTCCGCGTTCCACGGGGCGAACAGGTTCGACCAGGCGTGCTTGGCCCAGCCCGGCGAGGAGATGTTCAGGTGCACGTCCCCGGGCCTGAGGCCGATCCAGTACATCGTCGCCAGATGGCCGATCGGGTACGAGACGTGCGTGTGCTCGACCAGCTTGGGCCGGGCGGTGGTGCCGGAGGTGAAGTACAGCATCAGCGGGTCGTCGGCGTGGGTGGGCCCGTCCGGCTCGAAGCCCACGCCGGCCGCGTACGCGTCCTCGTACGCCCGCCAGCCCTCCGGCGCGCCGCCGACCGCGATCCGGGTGTAGTCACCGGCCACCTCGGCGAACTTCCCCGTGTCCTGCGCGCGCACGATCACATGCCGGACCCGCCCCCGGTCGACACGGTCGCGCAGGTCCGCGGGGCCCAGCAGCGGGGTGGCCGGGATGACCACCGCACGCAGCTTCATCGCCGCCAGCGCGGTCTCCCACAGCTCGGTCTGGTTGCCGAGCATGACCAGGATGCGGTCCTCGGCGCGCACGCCCCGTTCCCGGAGCCAGCCGGCGACCCGGTTCGAGCGCTCGGACATCTCGGCGAAGCTGCGGCGCTCCTCGGAGCCGTCCTCCTCGACTATGTGCAGCGCGGTGCGGTCGTTGCCGTCCGCGATGACGTCGAACCAGTCGAGCGCCCAGTTGAAGTGTGCCGGGCGTGGCCAGCGGAAGCCCTCGTACGCCGTCGCGTAGTCCTCGCGGTGCGCCAGCAGGAAATTCCGCGCGGTCCGGAACGCTTCCGTCGCGTCGGTGTTCGCCGTCATGTGTCCTCCTCATTGCCGGACAGCCACCTCACATCGTGTAATCGGTGACGCAGGTCTCACCACCCCCGAACGGGGGGCGCCGCGACGGAGGGGCGAGCACGTGGCAGCTGACGCAGCCGAGACGGTTCAGGTGCGGAGCGCGCTGGTGCGGCTGCGGCGCGCCACGGGGCTGCCGGTCGCCTTCGGCGGCCTGGTGGAGTCCGGGCGGCCACAGATACGCATCAGCGAACTGAGTGGCACCGCGACGACGGCGCTCAGCTCGCTCGCCGTCGTCTCCGGCAGCGGCCTCGGCGGCAAGGTTGCCGCGCTGGCCCGGCCCTGCGCGGTGACCGACTACTCGGCGTCCCGGCAGATCAGCCACGAGTACGACGCGGCGGTGGCGGCGGAGGGCCTGAGGTCCGTCCTCGCGGTGCCGGTCGTCGTACGGCGCCGGGTGCGCGGGGTTCTGTACGGCGCCCTGCGGTCGGCGCAGCCGCTGGGCGACCGCACGCTGAGCGCGGCGGTGGCGGCGGCGCGGGACGTGGAGCAGGCGCTGGTCGCCCGGGACGAGGCGCGCACCCTGCTGACGGCGGTGCGGGAGCCCTCGGGCCCGGCCGGGCCGGCCTGGGAGCAGGTGCGCGAGGCGCACGGCGCGCTGCGGGCGCTCGCCCAGCGGGTGGAGGACCAGGCGCTGCGGGCGGAACTCCTCGAAGTGTGCGGGCGGCTGGCCGGGGCGGCGTCTCCGGGGCCCGCGACGGGGAACATAGGGCTGTCCCCTCGGGAGGTGGACGTCCTGGCGTGTGTGGCGGTCGGGTCGACGAACGCGGCGGCCGCCGAGCGGCTGGGGCTGCGCCCGGAGACCGTGAAGGGGTATCTGCGCTCGGCGATGCGGAAGCTGGGCGCGCACAGCAGATGGGAGGCGGTGGTGGCGGCGCGGCGGGCCGGGGTGCTGCCGTAGCCGCTGCGGCGCGGCGGCGGCGCTTTCCTGTGGATCACCACCGACCCGCCCTTTTTGCACTCAGCCGAACTTTTTGCACCCCTGGGATTGTCGGTCCCCCATTCATTCGGGGCTTCGATGAATTCCGTTACGTCATCGTGTCGTTGTTTCCCTCATCGTGCCGCCGTCCGAATTTTCAATGACGGGACGCCTAATATTGCCCACGACACGACACCCGGAGGGGAGCGGCACCGTGCGACGGGACTTCAAGGAGCCTGCGAGACCCCACCATGACCTGGTCATCGGCCGGGAGGAGCTGTGCACGGCAGCGCGCCGGCAGCTCGCCGACGGGGGAAGTGTGCTGCTGCACGGCCCCGCCGGAATAGGAAAGTCGACGGTGCTGCGCACGCTGGCCACGGAATACGGCGAAGCGGTGCGCACCGTGTTGCGCTGCTCGGCGACCGAGTCCGAATCCCACCTTCCCTTCCTGGCCCTCGCCGACCTGCTCGGGCTCGTCATGGACGAGGTCGCCGACCAGCTCCCCGCCCCCCAGCGCACCGCGCTGGAGTCCGCGCTCACCGGCCGCGGCGAGTCCACGCTGCAACGGGACGGACTCGCGCTGCGGCTCGCCGTGCTCTCGACCCTCCGTGTGCTCGCCGCCCGCGGTCCCGTGCTGATCGTCGCCGACGACCTGCAGTGGCTGGATCCGGCCAGCACCGAGCTCCTCGGCTTCGCCGCGCGCCGCCTCGGCGGCACGCCGGTGCAGATGCTGTGCGCCGTGCGCACCCACGCCGAGCGGGGCCAGGAGTACGACCGCCATCTCAGTGCCTCCCCGCCGGACACCCTCGCCCTCCAGGTGGGCCCGCTCTCGCGCGCCCAGACCGCCACGCTCCTCGACCACCGTGGCTACACCGGACTGCCCCGCTCCACGGTGCGGGACATCCACCGCACCAGCGGTGGAAACCCGCTGTTCGCGTTGGAGCTCGGCCGCGCCCTCGCCGAGAGCCCGACACCGCCGAGGCCCGGCGAGCCGCTGCCCGTGCCGACCTCGCTCAGGACGCTGGTGCTCAACCGGCTGGAGGCGCTGTCCGACCAGGCGCGCCGCACCCTGCTGGTGGCGAGCGCGGGGGCCCGGCCGACGTTGGCCCTGCTGCGCGCGGCCGGCCGGGACAACGCGGAGGCGGAGACCGCGCAGGCCGCCGAGCTCGGGCTGCTGGTGACGGAACGGGACGCACCAGTCGTACGGTTCGCGCACCCGCTGATATCGGCCGCCCTGTACGCGCAGGCGAGCCCCCAGGAGCGGCGCGATGTGCACGCCGCCCTGTCCACGGCGGCCTCCGACCCGATCGAGCGGGCCCGTCACCTGGCGCTGGCGACCACCGGCACCGATCCACGGGTGGCCGCCCGCCTCGGCGAGGCCGCGTCCGCCGCCCGGGACCGGGGCGCGCCCTCGGTGGCGGCAGGGCTCGGGCTGCTCGCCGCCCGGCACACCCCTGCGGACGCGGTACCGGGTCCCGACGAGCGGCGGCTGCAGGCGGCCGAGGACGCGCTGACCGCCGGGGAGACCGACCTCGCCCGGGACATCGCCCGTGAGGTGCTGGCCCACGCGACGCAGCCGGCGGACCGGGTGCGGGCGTGGATGGTGGTGATCGACGCCGCCGGGCACGCGATGACCGAGGTCGACGCGGCCTTCCCGCAAGCGCTGGCGGACGCGGGCGACGACCCCCGGCTGCTCACCCTGGTGCACTACCAGCTCGCCTGGCGGGCCCTGCTGGTGGAGGGCGACTTCGCCCGGGCCCGGCAGGAGGGCGCCCTCGCCGCGGAACTGGCGGCGCGGGCCGGCGACCGGCGCAACGAGCTGCTGGCCCTGGCCTTCCAGGCACAGGCCGAGACCCTGATGGGGCATCCGGACGCACCGCGCACCATCAAGCGGGCGATGAGGGAACCGCAGGACGCGCGGGTGGCGTGCGACCACAACGGCGTCGGGGCCGTACGGTTCCGCTGGCTGATCATGAGCGACCAGCTCGCCGAGGCACGCAAGACGGTCAGCGCGCTGCTGCGCGAGGTCCGGCGGCGCGGCATGGTCGAGGCCGAGGTGCACTTTCTGCGCGGCCTCGCCGAGACCGAACTGCGGGCCGGGCACTGCGGGCGGGCCCTCGACCTCGCGCGGGAGAGCCTCAGACTGGCGCGGGACACCGGGATCGGGGAGGCCGCGAGCGCCATGCTCACCTCCCTCGCGGAGGCGGCGGGCGGTGAGGCCGAGCGGGCGCTGACGCTGGCGCAGGAGGCCGTGACCCGGGCCGAGGAGGACGGCGACGTCATCTACCTGTCGCGGGCGCTGGCCGCGCTGGGGCACGCTCAGCTGGTGGCCGGGGATGCGGCGGGGTGCGTCCGGTCCCTGCGCCGGGTGAGGGAGCTGGAGGAGGGCCTCGGGGTCACGGATCCGGCCCGGGGCCGCTGGCACGGCGACCTCGCAGAGGCGCTGGTACGCGTCGGGGAGCCGGCGGAGGCGCAGGACGTCATCGACACCGCCCGCGCCCATGCGCTCAGGCTCCGGCGGGAGAGCGTGCTCGCGGTGCTGGACCGGGCGGAGGCCCTGGCCCGCGCGGCACGCGGCGAGGTGGACGCGGCCGAACGTCAGCTGACGGCGGCCCGGGACCGGCTCGCGAAGCTCGGCTACGGCCTGGAGGAGGCCCGGGCGGCCTACGCGCTGGCGGGCCTGCGCGCCGGGCGGCCGGGCCCGGCGTCGTACGACGAGGCGACCCGTCTCTTCCGCCGCTGCCGGGCGATGCCGTGGCTGCGTCAGGTGGAGACGGCGGCGGTCACGGGCCCTGCGGGCCCGGCGCCGGCCGCGGCGGCCGCTCTCGACAACCTGGCCGCGACGGAACGGCAGGTCGCCGCGCTGGTCATGGAGGGTGCGACGAACCGGGAGATCGCGGCCCGGCTGTTCATCAGCGTCAAGACGGTGGAGGCCACACTGACCCGGGTCTACCGCAAGCTGGGCATCCGGTCACGGGTGGACATCGTGCGTCTGGCGGCCGGGCACCGCGCGGGCTGAACCGGCGCACACGGCACGTCCGTTGCCCGGTTCACGCGCGCAGACCGAGGGTTTTCCCTGCCCAACGCGCCTAGGGGCTTCCCTCATTGGGAGGGAACCCCTCCGGCTTCTAGCGTAAAAGCGTGCCGCTCGCCGGGCACACCGGGGTCGGTCCCCACCCGCGCGAACCCCCACCGGCAACCCACGAGGAGACCCATGTCCGGGCCGAAACGCGTCAGAAAGGCCGCCGCTGTCACCGTGGCGACCGCTGCCGCCACCCCGGGCACGGTCGGTGAAGCCGACACGATCTGCATCAACCCGAGTTGCACGGACGCCACCGACGGTGGCGACGTGGCGCCGGACACCTCTCCGGCGGCGTGGACACCTGCCAGGGCGACAGCGGCGGTCCCCCGCTCACCGGGGGCGTCCTGGCAGGGATCACTTCCTGGGGCAACGGCTGCGCCGACAGGCCCCAGAAGGCTCCTGGGGTAACACCCCGGGGAGATACCAGGGGGCGCTGCGGGCCTCCACGAGCGGCCCGCAACGCCCCCTTTCCATGTCACTTCCATGGCTTCGGCCCGCACCCGCCTGTTTGAATGGACGCCTCTTCGAACGGGCGCCTCTTCGAAGGGACGCCTCTTCGAAAGGACGACGGATGGGAGGGTCGCACATGGTGTCCACAGACCGTTTCCTGGCCTTCGCCGCGATGTCCCTGCTGGTGATCGTGATCCCGGGCCCCAGCGTGCTGTTCGTGATCGGCCGGGCGCTCGCCCACGGCCGCCGCACCGCCGTGGCGACCGCGCTCGGCAATGTCTTCGGCTCGTATCTGCTGGTGGTGGCGGTCGCGTTCGGCATCGGTTCGCTGGTCGAACGGTCGGTCGCGCTCTACATGGCGGTGAAGCTGGCCGGGGCGGCGTACCTGGTCTTCCTGGGCGTGCAGGCGTTCCGGCACCGCAAGGAGCTGAAGGCGTCGGCGATCAGGCCCGTGCCGGCGGGCCCGGCGCGCGGCGATCTCCGTACGGTTCTGGACGGCGTCCTGGTGGGCGCGACCAACCCCAAGGGGGTGGTGTTCTTCGCCGCGGTACTCCCCCAGTTCGTCAACCACTCCACCGGGCACGTGCCGTTGCAGATGCTCCTGCTGGGCCTGGTCCCGATCGCGATCGGCCTGGTCACGGACACCCTGTGGGGGCTGACGGCCTCCGCGGCCCGCAGTTGGCTCGCCCGCTCGGACCGACGCTTGTCCCTGATCGGCGGCGCGGGCGGCTTCACGATGATCGGTCTCGGGCTGACGGTGGCGGTGACCGGGCGGGCGGACTGAGGCGTCAGGGTCGTAGGACGGTCCCGAACCGCACGTCGCACGTCATGCCCTCGTGCAGCACGGCCAGCACCCGCTCCCCCTCCTCGACCACCGCGTCCCGCTGGGCCTTGGTCAGCTCGCGGAAGGTCTCGATGACGAGTGAGTCCTCCGCGGGCTTCCACACACCCGCCAGGAAGCCGTCGACGAGCAGGGTGCGGTAGGCCTGGTTGCCCACCGCGTTGCGGCCCCTGAGGCCGGGGGGCACCACGCGGGCGCGGTCGGCGTGGGAGAGGAGCAGGTTGTCGTACTCGGGCAGGAAGCGCGGCGGGGCGGGGGTGTCCGGGTCGGGGCGCGGCGCGTCGCGCAGGTCGAAGAGTTCGACGCCGTGCTCGTCCCGGAAGGTGACGAGCTGCGGACGCAGCCGCTCGAAGGCGTCTTTCAGCCGTGTCAGGCCCGCCCAGGTCTGCATGTCCTTCACCGAGGCCGGGCCGAAGGCGGCGAGGTAGCGCAGGATGACGGCGTCGGGCACGGGGGCGGGCTCGGCGGGGCGTCCCAGCCAGTGCTCGGCGGTGGTGAGCGCGACCTGGCCGCTCGAGCCCCACAGGCCGCGCGGGGTGACCTGGACGAGGGGGAGCCGGCAGCGGGCGGCCAGGGCGAGGGCCTGCGGGTCGGCGCCCGGCCACTCGGCGAGCAGCGCCTCGCGCAGCTGGGTCATGGTGCGCGGTTCGCCCTCCACGAGGTCGCGGGCGAGGGCGGCGAGCCGGTCGAGGTCGACGCCGGCGAGACCCTTGCGGAAGGCGGTGAGTTCCCGGTCACGGGCGGGCTGGACGAACGGCCGCAGGATGAGGCAGTCGTCGGCGGTGTGGGTGTGGATGGTGGAGCGCAGGGTGACGATACGGACGACCTCGCGGTCGGCCATGAGCCGCGAGAGATGCTCGGGCGCGAAGCCCTCCAGTCGTGCCGCGAGCGCGTAGTACGGCGGTTTGACGTTCTGCGCCTGGAGGCCCACCAGGTGCGCGACGGTCGCCTTGGCGGACAGCGGCGAGCGGCGGAGCAGCAGCTGTCGGGCGAGGGTTGCGCGGTTGAGGGCGCGGTGGTGGAGGACGGGAGCGGTGGCTGTGGTCCGGCCGGCCTTCCGTGCCGCGGGGCTCGTCTTCGTCATGCGGAGGACGCTAGCGGGGCTTGCGGACACCCACTGTCCGCAAGCCTGGGGCCGCGGAGGGCCGGGGCCGGGCGGAGCAGTGCCCCGCCGGAATCCCGGAGGGACCGCTCGTCGTCCCGCTCCCGGGCGGCGGCGGGCGCCGACCCATCACCGATCGCCTCCTTGTTTCTTGGCGTTCTCGATCGCCTTGAGGTAGTCGTCCGGCGACAGCTTCGCGCACTCGGGCAGGCCGTTGTCCGCGGTGTCGTTCTTGGCGGCGACGATCGCCTTGGTGCACCTGGCGATCTGCTCCGCGTCGGCGGCCGCTCCCGCTGGCGCGGGAGGGCTCGGGGCCGAGGGTGTGCCGCTGCGCGAGCCGAAGGGGGAGCATCCGGTCAGCATGAGCACGGCTGCGGCGAGCAGGGAGATGGTGTTGCGGCGCATGGGTCTCCTTGAAGGCCGGGGGTGGCCGAATCATGCACCCGAACACGCACTTTGAGTGATCCCGGAGTGACGCTGTGTCCGTGTTGTGATCTACGCGCGACAGGAAGGGCTTTCGGCGCCCCGTACACGTCGTCGCCGCCAGGCCCGCACACCGCCCCGTGGCCGTCGGTTCCGCCTACCTGCCCGACGGAAAAGGCGGCTTCGATGACCGGTCGGGCGCCTACGTCTGGCCGCACTTCAGGTACGGGGTGTCGATCGATCCCGATCTGACCGGCTATCAGGACGGTGAATACCACGTCATGGACGACGGCACACTGAATCTCTGGCGCCACGGGAGGCTCAAGGAGGTGGCCACCGGATGGGGTCAGTACAACGCCGCCTTCTCCCCCGGCACCCTGGGCGGCGCCAAGCACCCAGACCTGCTGGCCCGTGACAGGCAGGGCGTCCTCTGGCGCTTCCAGACCAAGGCGGACGGTTCGCTGGCACCGCGCGTCAAGGTCGGCCCCGGATGGAACCAGTTCACCCAGATCACCGGCCAGGGTGACCTGACCGGCGATGGCAAGCCGGACATCGTCGCCCGCGACAAGCAGGGCGTCCTCTGGCTGTACAGGGGCACGGGCGATCTGCGGAAGCCGTTCATGCCCCGCCTGAAGGTGGGCCCCGGCTGGAACCAGTTCAACAAGCTGGTGGCCACGGGTGACGTCGACGGCGACGGCCACAGCGACCTGCTCGCCCGCGACTCCAAGGGCAACCTGTCGCTGTACAAGGGGACGGGCAAGGCGGCCGCCCCCTTCACATCCCCGGTCAGGATCGGCACCGGCTTCAACCAGTACCGCGACGTCTTCTGAGTTGACGTTCAACGTCGCCGGTCACTCGACCTGCTGAGATCGCCGGGATCCATGTGCACCTCCAGGTCCGTGGGTTGCTTCTCCTTGGACTGCCCACCACAGCGCGACCGCCCCACGTCGTCGGTAGGTCACGTCGGCTCGAAGCCGGTCGCGCCGTCACTGCTCGGCGGCCTCCCGGGCGATCCGCTCGAACTGGGCGCCCATGGCCTCGGCCAGCGCCTGGGCGGCCGAGAGCGGGCGCACCATCACCGTGAACTCGTCGATCCTGCCGTTCTCGTCGAAGTGCAGGAAGTCGCAGCCCTGGAGCTTCTTGCCGGCGACGGTGGCGGTGAAGACGAAGGCGTGGTCGCGGCCGTCGGGGTTGGCGATCTCACGAACGTAGGTGAAGTCCTCGAAGACTCGGGACACGCCGCGCAGGATCGCGGCGGTGATCGCCTTGCCCGGGTACGGCTTGAAGGCGACCGGGCTGGTGAAGACGACGTCGTCGGCCAGCAGGGCGGCCACGGCGTCCATGTCACCGCTCTCGACGGCCTTGCGGAAGGGGTGCATGAACCTCGCCTCACATACTCAATAATTTGAATAGATGGAGTGGACGTTAGACCGGCAGGGCATACCTTGTCCACGGGTGGGCTTGGCAGGATCGGGAGCGACTGTCAGTCACCTCATGCACCTCGTTGACTAATCACACCGGTGCTAGTTTGTTTCCCATGGCTTTGCGGAACGCGGTGATGGCCGCGCTTTTGGAGGGTGAGGCATCCGGTTACGACCTCGCGAAGGCGTTCGACGCGACGGTCGCCAACTTCTGGATGTCGACGCCCCAGCAGCTCTACCGGGAGCTGGAGCGCATGGAGGCCGAGGGACTGGTCACGGCTCGTGTCGTCGAGCAGGAGCGCCGCCCCAACAAGCGACTGTTCTCCCTGACGGAGGCAGGGCGGGAGGCCGTCCGCGCCTACACGGCCGAACCCCCGGGCAGGCCGGCGGTGATCCGGGACGAGTTGCTGGTCAAGGTGCAGTGCGTGGACGCCGGCGACATCGAGGCGGTGCGAAGGGCCATCACCGAGCGCATGGAGTGGGCCACCGCCAAGCTCGCCCGCTACGAGAGGCTCCGGCAGCGCCTCCTCGCCGGCCGGTCGGAGGAGGCGTACTTCGCCGAGGCCGAGCGCATCGGCCCGTACCTCACCCTGCTGCGCGGAATGTCCTTCGAACGGGAGAACCTCCAGTGGGGGGACATGGCGCTCCGCAGGCTCGACCAGCGCACGGCCGCTCTCGCGTCAACGGCCGGCTCGTCGGCCGACCACTGCCGTGAGCGCGACTGATCAACCCATCGAATGGGTCGATGCCACCTGCCCCTCGCCGGCCGGGCTCGCCGGAATCGCGCGTCAGGGCTGAAGGCGCCTGAGAATGCCCAGGCGTTGCAGCTCCACGATGTGCTCCGCGGCGCGCCGCGGTGCTTCCCCGCCGTTCACCAGGACACCGGCCTCGATGTTGCGCCGCGCCGCGGACTCGGTCAGGTTGGCGCTGCCGAGGAAGAGGGTGCGGCGGTCGGCGACCGCGAGCTTGGCGTGCTGGCGTGAGCGAGCCTGTTCGGCCGGGGTCCGGGCCCATTCCCACAGAAGCAGCCCGGGCACGGAGGCGAACGCGTCGGCCGGTTCCTTTCCGGAGAGAAGGCCGCCCGCGCCGGCCAGTGTCTCGACCACGACGTGCATCTCCACGCCCCTGTCCGCAGCCTTCCTCAGGGCTCGGGTCAGCGCCGGATACGGACGGGCGGCGTAGGTCATGGCCAGCAGTTCGTGCTGCGCCCCGTTGATGACCTCAACGAGCACCTGGGCGGTGGCGCGCACCGGTACGGCCGGTGTCGAGGGGCCGCTCCACACCGTGCGGACCCGGACCGTGTCCCGGGTCCGGCGCCGTGCGGCGACATAGCCGCGCACATAGGCAGCAGCCTCGGCGGGCGGCACCGACTCCGACTGCATCGCGTCGCAGAGTCGCGCGACGGCCTCGCCGGCTGCCGGCGTCGCCAGTTCGGTCAGTATCCGTTCCCGGGAGCGGCCCTGAGCGAGCAGGCCGACGAGGTCCTTGCTCCGGGACAGTCCGAGGGCCGCGACGGCGGTCTCGGCGGCGGCCTCGAACGCGGGTCGGCTCACGACAGCAGGCCGGCCGGCGTCAGCACCGGGTCCCGGTCCCCGGCCAGCGGGACGAGGAAACGGCGGTCCAGGAACCGGTTGCCGCGTTCACAGGTGGTTTCCGACACGAAAAGGCAGACGTGGCACGCGGCTCCGTGAAGGAAGTCGGCGGGGTCGTGCGGCAGGCGCTCGGCGCACAGCGGGTCGGCCGAGCAGTGCCCGGCGTCGGTCAGCGCGCGGCGCACGATCCGGTCGAACTCGCGCTCCTCGGCGAGGGACACCAGACCGCCCAGGGTCCCTTCGGAGTCCGGAACCGCGGTGTAGATGAGGATGCCCGTTCTCGGGTTCTGTTCGTCTCCCGCATAGATCCGTTCGGCGAGCGAGGCGGAGTTGTAGCCGCATTCCAGGGCGATGGTGCGGATGAGCAGATGGGAGAGGGTGTGCAGAGCGATGTACCGTGCTCCGGGCCAGCCGTGATAGGGATCGAAGTCACTGGTCTTGCGGTCCGACCTCCGGTTGGAGCGGAACCGCGCGTACGCCTCCCGGTGCGCTTCCATCTGTGGCGACTTCTCCATCCGAGCGGCCCACTCGGCCATCAGGTCGTCCCGCACCCGCAGGAAGACTCCCTCGCCGCGCACCTCGCTGGCCGGCACCCAGTTCCGGACCCCGCGGGACAGCTCGACGCGCGTGGCGATCTCCGGTGACTCCGGGTCGGGCGCGTCCAGGCGCGTGAAGCCGATCAGCGCCCGCGCCTCCCGCAGCCGTTCGACCTGCCGTAGGTCGGCGAAGAGCCCGCTCAGGCGGGCCGGAACCGGGATCTGACGCAGTGCGAAGTCGTCGCTGGGGGCGGGGACGGGGCCGGAGAGCGCGTCCCACTCGGGTCCGAAGAGGTCGGCCTGGACGTCGGGCGCGGAGGGAGCCGGTCCGGCCGTCCCCTGCTTGCGGGCCGTGATCGCCGCCACGACCGCGTCGGAGTCGAACTCCTTCAGGAAGGCGAACTTGGGCATGCGCGCCATGAAGTCGAACTGCCCGCGGTCCTCGATGAGTTCGAGGTCGGGCCAGTGGTCGTCGAGAAGCTTGTCGATGTCTCCGCCCTGCGCCTTGGGCAGGGCCAGGGCGCTGAGGGTGAGCGGGAACCACTGGTTGGACGCTCCCGCCACCATCAGGACCGGCTCCTGCTCGCAGCCGTTCGGCTCGTAGGTGCCGAGGTGCGGGTGCCGTCCACGGCACGAGGGCAGGTTGCGGCGGCCCCGCTCGCCCATGGCTTCCCGGATGTTGCGCTGCACGCCGCAGGCGACGCACTCGATGGTGACGTTGGCGGCCTGGTTGCCGCCATGGTCCTTCATGCGCAGTTTCGGGCGCGGTGTCTTGTCGCAGGCCTGGCCGTGGTGGACGTACGCGGTGTAAGGGAACTCGTCGAGATGGCCGGCGGTACAGACGAGGGTGAAGCGGGCGGCCACGGCGAGCGGCTTGCCTCGCTTGCAGTCGTGGACGAACTTCGCCTCGTGCGGTGTCCTCGGGTTGGAGTTGAAGAAGGCGAACTCACCGGAGTCGATGGCGGCCAGCACGTTGCACGCGGTACAGCGCAACCACTGCGGGAAGGGGATGACGGGCACTCCCACCCCCTGGGCCGCCCAGCCCTTGGGGTCGGTGTCGGCGCCCTCGAGCCAGGGAGCGGCGCGCAGCTGCTCGACCCGTCCGCGTCCGTAGCGCTGGAGGGACCGGTTGACGGCGGCGCGGAGCCGCGGCTCGTCGATGTCGTAGTCGGTGACACCGGAGTGGCTCCAGGAATCGATACCCCGGATGAGGACGGAGAAGTTGGGCAGGTCGACAAGCGCGCCGACACCGGCGGTGAACATGAGGTGGCTGGGCCGTACGGCGCCGACCCTGCGGTTGCTGCCATGGGTGCTCATCGCTGTGCCTTCCTGACCGTGTCGGCCGTGACGGGCCCGTACTCGTCGCTGTCCACGGTGCTCGCCGTGTCGGGGTCGGGGTCGGAGTCGGCTCCCGAGGCGCCGAACGACCAGTCGGGTCCGCCGCCCGAGGGCTCTTCCAGGAACGCCTCGCCGCCGGGCAGGAGCAGGTTGATCTCGTTCTCCGTCTCACGCATCGACATGCCGACGGTGAGCTCGGTCCACCGGGATCCGTCCGCCCGCCTCAGCAGTCCGTTCACGACGGTCGTCTTGTGCTTCTCCTTGCGGTAGCCGAGGGCCGAGCTGCTCTCGTCGCGCTTGCGGCGCCATTCGTCCTTCAGCCGGTCCAGCCGTTCGCCCAGGTACTGGCGGGGCCGCTCGCCTCCCACCCGCTCGGCGCGTTCCAGGAGCCGCCGTTCCACGTCCTGCGCGAGAGCTCCGTCGAGGTCGACGTGGTGGGCGTCGAGGTTGCGGGAGGTGTCGTAGGCCGCGTGGCGCAGTGCGGCGACGTAGGTGGCGGCGACGCCCCGGTCGAGTGCGCGGCGGGTGTACGGGGTGACGGAGAGGGCCTCCACCTGGCGGTAGAACGTCGCGTGGTAGTGCTCGAAGTCCTCGTAGTGCGCGAGGTCGCGGGGGCGCGACCAGTTGTAGAGGGTCACCACCAGGCCCGGACGCGTGGCGTCACGGCCGACCCGGGAGGACGCCTGGATGTACTCGGCGGTGTTCTTGGGCTGGCCGACGACCAGCATCAGGCCGAAGCGGGAGACGTCGACACCGACCTGCAGCATGGAGGTGGCGAGGACCACGTCGACGGCCTGACGGACGGTCGGCGTCATGGAGGCACGGGGTTCGCGCTTCTCCTTCACCGCCGCCGCGTACTCGCGCAGGAAGGCTCGCCGTCGCACCGAGGTGTCCCGCTCGGGGTCGAACTCGATCTCCAGCCGCTTGAGGGCGGCACCGATGTCCGCGGAGGAGATTCGGGAGGTCAGCTCCTGAATGCTGAGCATCCCCGTTCTGCTCACGATGCGGTCGGACAGCGTGTCCTGGCCCTTGCGGCTGCCGTTGGCCCGCACACGGGTGGTGATGTCGTCGTCCATGTACCGCCGCATGCCGGCGAGTTCACGTGTGGCGTTGAAGTAGCCGACGAGGGTCATGTACGGGTCCGCCGGCCGGCCGTAGTCGTCGAAGAGCTGCTGTCCGGCGAGCAGCAGGATCTCCGCGACGCGGATTTCGGCCGCCTTCAGACGCGTTCCGTGCGCGCACACGCCGAGATAGCGGCGGCCGGGGTTGTCCCGGCTCAGCTCCACCTGCCGGGAGAAGAACGTGTCGCCGACGTCGAGCACTTGGGGCGGGAAGACGGCGACCTCGCGGCCGAAGACGCCCCGCACCTGGTCGGCGGCCCGCTTGGTGGTCGCGGTGGATGCGACGATCTTGGGACCGGTTTCGCGGCGCCGTCCGTGGGCGTCGGTGAAGCTCCATGTGCACAGCTGGTCGACGGCGGCTTCGAAGAGGCCGACGGTGGTGCCGAGCGCCCCGGATATCAGGTGCAGCTCGTCCTGGATGATGAGGTCCGGGGGCCGCAGGCGGGTGACGGGCTGGGCGGTGACACCGGGCAGGTCGCCCCTGGCGTTGTGCCGGCCACCGCAACCGGTCTTGGCGTCCAGGTCGTCATGACGGTAACCGTGGCGTGCGCACAACTCGGTGACCCTGCCGAACAGCAGGCCGGCGTAGCCGTTCCACGGGAGCTGGGCGAACTTGTCGACCGTGGCGATCAGCAGCGAGGGCGCCAGCCGGTAGATCTCCTCGTCGACGGTGAGCACGGGTATCCCCTCGCCGAGCGCTTCGCGACGGGAGAAGGGGCAGCGGTCCTGCCCCTCCCCGCGCGGGCAGTACAGCAGGATTCGGCGGCGTCCTTCGTCGTACTCCATGTGGGAGCGCGCGGTCAGTCCGCTGCCGCACCAGGGGCAGGTGAGGACCTGGAGGACGCGGGCGTGCTTGTCGCTGGCGTTCTCCTTGGCTTCGGCGATCTGCTCCTTCGCTTCCTCGAACCAGTTCGGCGAGACGGACGTACCCACCCAGAGCCCGATGCGGAACGGGGTGGCGCCCCAGCGCCGGTCCCGCGCGAACTCCTCGCGGCGCAGGACTTCACAGGCGCTCACCAGGGCGGCGGCGCGCTGAAACTGCTGGGCGGTCAGCAGCCGCAGGGTGTAGCGCATGAGGACGCCCACCCCGGCCTCGCCGCTGCGGGCCTCGGCTCCCGAGCCGATCGTGCCCTGCAGGCGCCGCAGCGCGAAGGTGTAGGCGGCGAGGCCCAGATACGCCTCGGTCTTGCCTCCGCCGGTCGGGAAGAACAGCAGGTCGACGAGGGCTTGGCGGCCGGTGCCGCGGTGCGGGTGTCCGGGTTCGGTGAGGGAGGCGATGTTCAGCAGGACGAAGGCGAGCTGGAACGGACGCCAGCTGGCCGCCGCCTTGCCCCTGCCGTGCACCTCGGTGCGGGCCTCGCGGTAGGAGAGGGGGTCGTTCTCACGGCCGGCGCGTGCGGCTGCGATGGCGGTGTTGCGCCGCTGCAGGGCCATGGCGCGGTTGGCGAACCGGAAGGCCGTCAGGGCCGTGTCGTCGGCGACGAGCCGGTCGATGCCGAGCGTGATGCGGTCGCAGACCTCGAGTGCCTGCTCGATCGCGACCTCGGCCGACGCGCGCAGGTCGTCGGGGAGCGAGCGGGCGGCGTGGCGCTGCTGTTCCAGCCAGGCGCCGTACCCGTCGGCCAGCGGAGCGAGTGCGTTGCTGAGTTCGGCGCGGCGGTCGGGCACGGCGAGCGCCGCCAGTTCGTCCATGCCCAGCTCAAGCCCCTGGAGCAGGCGCTGCTCCTCGATTGCCGGCGCGGTGGTGGCCCGCACGTCGTACTCGGGGAGCCAGACCGTGGTCAGGCGGTGGGCGTTGCGCTCGCCGTCGCGGACGTGTGCGTGGACGGCGACATTGCGGCCCTTGGCGTGGCTGAGGCTGTCCCGATAGAGGAGGCGCAGCCGTCGCTCCTCGGCGTCTTCCGGAACGTTGCCGTGGCCGGCCGTGTCCAGGGGATCGTCGACCGGCAGGAAGACCGCGGCCTGCTCGTCGGGAAAGGCGGTGACGTCGATCTCGGTCTGGAAGAGCCAGTTGGCGTCTCGCGCGTCCCGGCTGTCCGGCTGCCGGTTCACCAGGGCCAGCTCGACGATGCGCAGGTCCTCTCCGCCCGTGCGGCCGGTGTGCCGGCGCACCTGCACGTCGAGGACCACGGCATCGCCGTCGAGTTCGACGGCACGGTCGGCCCCGTCGGTCACGTCGATGTCCACCAGGCGCTCGACGGGCTCACGGGACCAGACCCTGCGGGTCGTGCCCCGGTCGGTGGCTTGGTCCGACTGCGTGTAGCGACCCCAGCGGACGGTGGCGCTGAGGGTGCCGACGGAGGCCGGGACGGTGAAGGACAGGCCCATGGAGGACGCCCAGATGTGTCCGGCGGCCTGCGGGCTCAACCGGTCCTGCAGGTCGCTGTCGTCGCCCTCCTGCTCGTCGCCCGACTCGCCGTCCGCGCTCTGTGCGGCCGCACGGGCGATGCGGTCGGTGGTCACAGCCTGGGGGCGCGGACCGAGCATGCCGACGAGGTACCGGTCGCGTGGCCCGGAGGAGGCGCTCGGCAGGGTTTCCGTCTCACCGTCCCAGGGGCCCAGCAGGTCCCGGCGGAGGTAGGTCACGAGTGCGTCCCGCACCGCGTAGGAGTCCCCGGAGCGGAAGGTCTGGGGGACTTCGTCGAGTGGGTGCGGGACAGCGGCCTGGGCAGGCTGGGCCGGCATGCGGTGGGTCCTTCCGGACGGGTCCGTTGAAGTACGGGGCTGCGCCGATGGTGTGACGGCATCAGAAATATAGATCGTTGACTGAGTTCACACAACGATTATGGGGAGCTCCGTCGCTCGGCATCCCGTCAGTCTTTAGGCTGTTGCACGCCCACCGCCGCCCGCGACCCGAGGACGCCCATGCCCCGTCTCGCCCTCTCCGACGACTTCGTCGCGGATCTGATCTCCTTGCAGAGACCAGTCCAGAAGGAGGTCAACGACGCGATCCAGATGTTCCGGAGCCTGACCGTGCCTCAGCTCCACGCCAGCAAGGGGATGCATCTGGAGAAGCTGGAAGGGGCGCGAGACCCCCGCATCCGTACCATCCGGGTCACCAGGTTCTACCGAGGGGTCCTCCTCGCCCCGGACGACGGCAGCGAGTTGTACACGCTGCTGCGGGTGGCCCCGCACGACGAGGCCATCAACTGGGCCTGCAAGCGCGCCTACTCGGTCAACGGCGCCACCGGCGGCCTCGAGGTGCGCAACGTCGAGGCCCTCGAACAGATGGAGACCTACTTCGAGTCCAAGGCGGTCGAGACCCCGGCCCGTCTGTTCGCGAAGCACTCCGACACCGTGCTGCGCGACCTCGGCATCGACGAGCAGGTCCTGCGGCTGGCGCGCGTGTGCGTCACGGCCGACGACCTGGCGGTGATGGCACCGCCCATGATGCCCGCCGACCAGTACGAGGTGCTGGAGTACCTGGCGGCCGACTACTCGCCCGAGGACGTCTGGGAGCAGCTGATCGCACCCCGCGGGCAGACGGTGCGCACGGCCGAGGACCGGCCGGCCGTCACCCTCAGCGAGGCGATCCTCAACACGCCCAACCGGATCGTGGAAGTGACCGGTCCCGGTGAGCTCGAACGCATCCTCACCGAGGACTTCACCCGCTGGCGCGTCTTCCTGCACCCCGCCCAGCGCCGGTACGCCTACCACCCGGGCTTCAACGGACCGGCCCAGGTGACGGGCGGACCCGGCACCGGCAAGACCGTCGTCGCCCTGCATCGGGTACGGCATCTGCTGCGCACGGGACGCGAGGGTGACCGTATCCTGCTCACCACCTTCACCAACGCCATGGCGGCCGCCCTGCGGGACAGCCTGGCCCTGCTGCTCGGGGACGCCGACGCCCGGCTGCTCGACCGTGTGGACGTCACGACGGTGGACTCGCTGGCCGCGCGGGTCATACGGGAGGCGCGGGGCAGCTCACCGAAGCCGTTGTCGGCAGCGGCCGAGAAGAGCGCCTGGACCCGTGCCGCCGCGCGCGAGGACCTGCCCTGGTCGGAACGCTTCCTGTCCCAGGAGTTCCGCAACGTCGTCCTGGCCCAGGGGCTGCGCACGCCGGAGGAGTACCTCCGCTGTGTGCGCCGGGGGCGTGGCACTCAGGTGGGGCGGGTGCAACGGGCGCGGCTGTGGCGGGTCATGGAACGGTTCATGGGCGATCTGGCCTCCCGCGACTCGGCGACGTACACCATGCTGTGCGACCAGGCCGCCCGGATCCTGGCCGAGAAGGGGCCGCGCTACCGGCACGTCGTGGTGGACGAGGCACAGGACCTGCACCCGGCCCAGTGGCGGGTGCTGCGGGCCTGCGTCGCTCCGCAGTCCGACGACCTGTTCCTCGTCGGCGATCCCCACCAGCGCATCTACGACTCCCGGGTCTCGCTGCGCTCGCTGGGCATCGATGTGCGCGGGCGCACGTCCCGGCTGCGCCTCAACTACCGCAGTACGGAGGAGATCCTGCGCTGGTCCGCGTCCCTTCTCGACGGTCAGTCGGTGGGCCGGCTCGGTGAGGACGACGACGAGGACGGCGGCCGGGACTCGCTGCGGGGCTACCGCTCCGAGCTGCACGGCCGCGTGCCGGTGGCCCGGGGCTACACCAGTCAGGACGACGAACTGCGGGCACTGGTGGAACAGATCCGGGTCTGGGTGGACCAGGACGGGGTCAAGCCGTCCGACGTGGCGGTGTGCGCCCGGTTCAACACGCTGGTCGACGCGGTCATCGCGCGCCTGCGCCGGGAGGGCCTCCCGGCGGTCGCGGTCAAGGACGACCCGGGCCCGGAGGTGTCGGGGGTGCGCGTGGCGACGATGCATGGGATGAAGGGACTGGAGTTCCGCTGCGTGGCCGTCGTGGGCGTGACGTCGAGCGTGCTCCCCTTCGCTCCGCAGGTGACGCCCGCCGACGAGGACGCCGTACAGCACCGCTCGGATCTGCTGGCCGAGCACTGCCTGCTCTTCGTGGCCTGTACGCGGGCACGTGACGCGCTGGCGATCTCCTGGAGCGGTGAGCGGAGCCGCATGCTGGATCCGGTCGCCGGCTGAGACGCACAGGGCCCTGTCACGCGGAACCGAACGTGCGGTCCGCGTGACAGGGCGCGTCCGCGCAACAGGCCCCTAGGCCCGGATCTCCCGCACGACGACCGTGCGCGGCTTGTCCTGCGACGCGTCGTACGAGATCTCGCGTCCGGTGGGCTGCCACATCAACGCATGCCCGAGCGGTGATGAGGGCGAGACGATGTCCGCCTCCTCGGTGGGCAGTTCGGCGACGGTGTACAGGTGGTCCTCGTCGACCTGGCCGTCGAACTCCAAGACGAGCAGCGCGCCGGGGATCACGACGCCCGGGACGGCCGGCTCCCGCACGACGCGGACCGTGTCCAGGAACGTCCGCAGGAAGGTGAGGCGCTGCGTACGCCGGTCACGCCGGTCGGCCTGGGTCTTCCGGAGGAAGACCAGCTGCGCCGGGTCCGCTCCTTCGGGGGTCTCGTCAGGTGCGTCGAGGGCCGCCTGCAACTGCTGCACCTCGCGAACCAGCCGGTGGAACACGGCGGTGGGGATCTCCCGGCCCGAAGCAGGAGTCGTCGGCCGGGCCGGACCACGCAGCGACTCCCGCGGATCGACCGGTGCCGTCGGCTCCGGCCGTGCCTGCGTCGCCCGGACGCGTTCGGCGTCGGTCCCCGCGGCCGCGCTCACCGCGCTCACCGCGCCCTGCTGCTCGATCGCGAGATCCTCACCAGCCGGCTCGGTCCCGGCCCGCTCGGTCCCGGCCCGCTCGATCCCGGCCCGCTCGATCCCGGCCCGCTCGATCCCGGCCCGCTCGATCCCGGCCCGCTCGATCCCGGCCCGCTCGGGGTCACCGGTGACGGCGGGCTTCGTCGGCTCCTCCCGCACCGGCTCGATGCCCAGCCGTTCCAGCTCGGCCCAGAGCGGGGCCAGTGCCTGCTCACGGTCGAGGTGGAACCGGCTGCCCCGGATGCGGACGAACGTCCAGTCGACGCGTTCCAGGTCCCGCTGCCGGGCGGCCCCGGTGGAGGCGTCCTCCCCCTCGGCGAAGGCGTCACCGTCGCAGGCGACCGCGAGTCGGCGTGTGCCGCCCTCGACGACCAGGTCGATCGTGTGGCGGCCCACCTTGTATCCCGGGCGGACCCGGTAGCCCCGCGCCGTCAGCTCCAGGTACACCTTCTGCTGGAACAGGCTGTCGAACGCTTCGTGCCGGACGTCGGGCAGCACCTCCCCCTGGACGGCGGCGCTTTCCTCCTCCGCCGGCCGGGTGAGGTGGTCGAGCCACCGTCGGCGCAGGTCGTTCTCGTGGAACTGCTCGACCCGCGCGCTGTGGAACACCCACACCTGGTCCTGCGCGCGGGAGGCCGCCACGTTGATCCGCTGCTCGTAGGTCTTGCCGTTGAAGCCGCCCGGGACGCTCCCGGCCGCGGTCGTCGCCGAGTTGACGCAGGAGACGAACATGATGTGCCGCTCGTCGCCCTGGAAGTCCTCGGCGTCGCCGACCCGGATGCGCCGTTCCTCCCGCTGCTCGTAGTCGAGGCGCTCGACGAGCAGGTTCTCCAGCTCCGTCAGGTGTCCCCTGCTCGCGCGGAGGCTGATGACACCCATGGTCCTGCCGTCGTAGGCGGGGTCGGCGCAGCAGCGGACGATCGTGTCGACCAGGGCCTCGGCCTCCGCGGTGTTGGTCAGCCGGGAGTTGACTCCGTGGGCTTCGCCGTCCTCGACGTACACGGTGCGGACCGGGGGCAGCCGGTCGGCGCCGTACTGCCGCAGGGGCAGCAGATCACGGTTGTAGCAGAGGTCGTTGGAGAAGGAGATGATCTCCGGCATGCACCGGAAGTGCTCCTTGAGCATCAGCGTGCCGCGGCCCGCCGAGAGCGCTTCCGTCAGGTCGAAGAAGCTGGACTCGGGGCCGAACAGGCTGCGGACGTCCGGCTCCAGCGCGGTGAGCAGACGGTCCCTGAGGTGGAAGTACTCGTCCTGTTTCAGGCCGACGTTGGACGGGCTGACCTGCTTGCTGTCGCCGACGACGACCATCCGGTCGGCGAGCCAGCTCAGCAGCATGGCCTCCAGGCCCGACTGGCTGGCCTCGTCGACGATGACGACGTCGAAGATGCCGGGCCGGTCCATGGGCACCGTCTCGGCGACCTGGTGCAGCGGCATGATCCAGGCCGGCACCGCCGTCTGCGCCTTGCGCAGGGCGGCCTGTGCGTCACGCCGGTAACGGTGCTGGTACTTGCCCTTGATGCGCCGGGCGGCCTGCTGGTAGGCGCTGAGCGCCCGGGACTGGTCGCCGGTGAGCAGGCCGAGGCAGCGGTGCCAGGCGCGGGCGGCGGCGAGCCGCGCGAGCACGATGCGCGCTTCGTCGTCGGCCTCCGTCAGCCGCCTGCGCAGGGCGCGCTCGGCCTCGGGATCGGTCAGCCGCTCCATGCGCTCGCGCCACGCGGACCAGGCCCAGGCTTCGGCGATCGAGGGCAGCCTGGTGTCCCAGGCGGTGTCCTCGTACGTGCCGACGATGCGGTCGGCGAGGGCCGGGAAGGCCTCCCGGACACGGGTGAGGACCGTGCCCTGTTCGGCGCGCAGCCGGGCGGCCTCGCGCACCTCGGCCATCTCGTCGCTGAACGCCCGGTAGCCGTCGGGGTCCCGGTCGCGCACGGCGTCGAGGGCGTGTACGACCGCGGGTGCGACACCGGGCCGGTCGTTCCAGGCCCGCAGCAGTTCCTCGGCGTCCGCGATGACCTTGCGGGACTGTTCGGCCGCGCGCAGGGTGGTCGCCGCGCGCAGCAGGGTGCGCGCCGCGTTCTCGACGGACGCGTCGTGCCAGGTGGCGACGGCCAGGGCCGGCGAGGTGGCCGCGGCGGTGAGGACGTCGGTACGGGCGGCGGCGACGGCGAGCAGTGCGTCGAGGACCTCCGCGTCCTGCCGCAGCCGTGCGAGGCGCGGCCCGTGTCCGTGCCAGGCGGCGACGGGAGTGCCCCACTCGGACTCCACCTGGGCCAGGCGCAGTTCGAGCCGAACGCGGGCGAGGACGACGGCCGACGTCGCGACGTCCTCCGGGGATCGTCCGTCGACCCGTACGGTCTCCACGAACCCGCCGACCGTCTTCGCCAGCTTGGAGCGCATGCCGAGGGGCCCGCGCAGCCTCTGGCCCTGGCCGAGCCCATCGTGCAGCGCGGTGGCCTGGGCGAGCGCCGTGGCCGGGTCGTACCGCTCCAGGCCGCTGACCATGGCCGCGCCGAGGGCGGCGAGCGAGAGGTCCACGGCCGCCAGTGTCTCGGCGACGGCGGCCCGGCGGCTGCGTGCCTGCCAGTCCTGGCCCTCGGTCACCTGCTTCAGGAGCGCCGCGGCCCAGGCGCCGGCCGGGGAGGCGAGGGACGCCGCACGGGCGCGGGCGGCGGAGAACGCGTCGAGCGCCGAGGACAGCCGCTGCTGTTCGGCTTCGCCGAGGCTCCTCACGGCCGTGTCGTACTCCGCGCACAGGGGGTCCTGGCGCGCGGCGGTGTGCGCGTCCTCGGCGGACCGTACGACGCGTACCGCGTCCTCGAAGTCGCCGGGGGCCGGCAGTTCGGAGGGGCCGGGCACGTCGGCCGCCAGGGCCTGGTGGTGCGGCGTGTACGCGCGGGTGGTGTGCAGCAGGCGCAGGGCCTCGTCGGCGGTCAGCGTCGGCTGTTCCCGCGGGACCGGGCCGAGCCAGTCGTACCGTCCCGCCTCCGCGGTGAGGCGCTCGGCGATCTCCTGGAGGCTGCCGCTGTAGTCGCCGATCTCCGCGTCGAAGCGGTGGGTCTCCTGTTCGCGCAGCACGGCCAGGTCGCGCAGCATGGCCTGCTGGGCGGCGCGGGCCTTGGCGAGACGTGACTGGAGCGCCTTGATCTGCTTCCGGGACTGCTTCTGGTCGTAGCCGGCGTACTCGTGGAGGATCCGCTGCACGGACGCCTCCAGCTCACGCTGGGCGGCCGCGCCGTCCTCGGTGCGGCTCACGCACAGGTCGCGGATGGACTCCGGCAGTTTGTCGCGCAGCACGCGCAGGGCGCGGGGGGTGTGGCTGGTGATGAGGACCCGCTTGCCCTGGGCGAGCAGGTCCGTGACCAGGTTGGCGATGGTGTGCGTCTTGCCCGTGCCGGGCGGGCCCTGGACGACGACGAGCCGGTTGGCGCGCAGGCGTTCGGCGATCGTGCGCTGTTCCTCGTTGGCGGGCAGCGCGAAGTACATCTCGCCGGTGTCGTTCGCCGTGGCGTCGTCCTCCGCCGCCGCGAGGTCGGCCGCCGTGAGCGCGCCGTCGCGGCCCGCGATGTATCCGAGCAGTTCGGTGGGTGGCGTTCCCGCGTCGATCTGCCGGGCGATGGCCCTGAGCGCGTCCATGGTCGAGCGGCTGCTGCGCTCACGCAGGACGAGTGCGGGGGTGAGTCCCACGTGCGGGACGTCGAGGCTGCGCGGCTTGGCACGCTGCACGCTCGGCGCGTAACTTCCGGCACTGTGCGCTGCGTTGACCCAGCTGCGCAGGGCGGTGTGCACGGCGTCGAGGTGTTCGGGGTCCGTCACGTCCAAGGCGTCTTCCAGCACCTCGACGATCTTCTCCCGCACGGGACCCGGCACGTGCTGGGCCCCTTCGAGCATGCCCTCTTCGAGTTCGAGGCCGGGGCCGGTCGGGTCGGGGGCGGCGGTGAGCGTGCCGGTGGACGGGTCCAGCCGGAGGGTGGCCCGGTGGGTGACGAGATGCCGTTCCACCCGCTGCCCGGAGGCCGTCTGCCAGGTCAGCCGGCCCAGCCCGAGGACGAGTTCGTACGCCTCACCGAGGCCCGCGGCGTCCTCGTGCATCTTGTGCAGCCGGTCGTACAGCCTGACGACGGGGTCGATGGCGCGGCGCCGCTCCGCCCAGGCGAGCCATTGCTGTTCCCAGGCGGCGTACAGCTTCTCGATCTGCTCGCGCTGGGGGTGCTCGTCCAGCTCGTGGTAGGTCTTGTCCAGCGGGATGCCCTGCGACCAGTCGGGAAACTCCGGTTCGATGCGCCGGCGCAGGTGCGGGGCGCGGGTCTGCTTGAAGTCCCGGATGCGGGTGTCGTCCACCCAGGGCGCGAGCAGGGGCTTGGGATGCGGCGCGTCCTCGCGTTCGGGGCGCGCGACGGTCAGCCAGGAGGGATCGTCGGTGCCGAGTACGCCGTCGATCATCACCTCGACGCCGTCGTCGTCGGGCAGTTCGTCGAACCACACGGTGCCGGCCGCGCCGTCGAGTGTGCGCGCGGGGCGGGTCTTGGACTCCTCGGCCTCGGCGAGGAACCGGAAGATCTGCCGGACGCGTGCGGCGTCGAGCTCGTCGGCGGACAGCCGCGGTGCGCGCGATGGCGTGACCTGGCGCCCGGGGCCGGCCGGCTGGGCCGGGGCGGCGTCGAGCGGGGCCCGGCCGGCGCGCGGCTGCCCAACCGCCTCGGGAGAATCGCCGAGGCCGCGGACGGGCTCGTCCTTCGAGCCTGCGTCCGCGAACAAGGACTGCTGATGCTCACCGGACAACGCGGCCTGGTCGGACAGGAGCGGTGCGGTGGGCGCGTCGGCGACACCGGTGCCGAAGGATGCCGGTACGGGGGTCGCGGCCGTGGTGAAGGTGACACTCTCCCGGCCGTGCGCGCTCGGGAACCGGACCTCTATGTCCAGCTCGCCGGCGGTGCCGGCCGGAATGCTGTAGGCCCACGTCGCGGCGGCCCTGCGTCCGTTGCGGACGGTGCCCGCCAGTGCGTCGTCGAGCACGTCACTCAGGTGGTCCTGCACCTGACGGCCCGTCTTGCCGTACGGTCCGCCGCGCACCAGCAAAGTGATGCCGTCGACGTCCAAAGGCCGCCCGGTGCCGTTGCTCAGGTGCAGGGTGCAGCGCACCAGGTCGTCGCCCGGCCGGTACCCGTGACCGTCGCCGGGATCGGCCAGCTCGTACGGCGTCACGTCGTCCACCCGTACGTGCAGGCCGTCGCCGTAGCGGTAGACGGAACCGACCGGCTGCAGACCGTCGCTCAGCCCGCTCTCATCCTGGGTCACGCGCCCCACCCCACTGCCGCTGAGGGCCATCAGGCGGCCCGTCCGGTGACATCCGCCCGGCCACCTCAAGCCCGACCACAAGGCGCCCCCCGGCGCGCGAACATGAGTGTGAACTGAGCACACGAAGCGAGCGTATCAGCAAGGTCGGACAACTCACCCCGCTTGTACACCGGTTACCGACCTCGGCCCCCAACTGACCAGTAGCCGACCAGCGATGCGAACTCGGCTACGGCACCGCCCAACTCCTCGTGGAGCGGCGGCTCGTCGGTTGCGCCGCCGCTCCCCCAGCGGGACGATGCGGCTCATCTCCAGCCGCACGGCCCTGATATCGGCGGACGGCAACGTCTGAAAGGGAATGGATTCAACGGACAGCCGCCCCCTGGCCCCGGAGACACCGGACATGAACGGGTCGGGCCTGTGCACTCGTCAGGGATAGAGATCGCCTCGGCCCAGCGCTGGGGCAAGGCGGAGATCCTGCAGCGTGCCGACCGTCTGGCCGAGCGCGCGGTGGAGCTGTGGCCCGGTCCGATCGGCGGGGTGAAGCCGGCCGGCGAGGAGTCGCCGGGCTGGGCCGAGCTGCGGGCCGCGCTGGTCGCCATGCCGAGCGGCACCTGGACGACGTACGGCGATGTCGCCGAGCTGATCGGCAGCCACCCGGTGGCCGTCGGCGCCTACCTGAGCGCCAACCCGACGGTGATCGGCGCCTACCGGGTGCTCACCTCGGAGGGCAGGATCTCCCCTTCCTTCCGCTGGGCGGACGGCAGCGACAGGCAGCCGCCGCAGGATCTGCTGACGAGCGAAGGAGTGCGTTTCGACTCCTGGGGCCGGGCCCACCACTCGCAACGCCTGACCGCCGCCGAGCTGGCCACCTTGCTGGGCAAGGACGTCGCACAGCCGGTCTCGCACGACCCGCTTCCCGAGGGGGAGGACTCGGCGGCGGCCGAGCGCTTCCGGGCCCAGTTGCGGAACCACTGGCCGGACGCGTACTCCGGCGTCATGGCGGCCCTGGACTTCTGGCGCCGACAGGGCGGTTACGTCAACTACGGCCGGTACGAGGAGACCAGTTGCTTCCCGACGCTGGACGCCGGGACGAGCCGTAGCCCCCACCTGCTCTGGCCGGTCGGGATGTACCCCGTGACCGGCACGGTCGAGGTGGTCTTCCAGTACCTGAAGTCCCGCAGCCCCTTCGACGACACGGAACAGCGCCGGGAACTGCTGAACCGTCTGAACAGCCCACACCCCATCAGTCGTCCGCCGGCCTGCCGCGCGCCGCCGACCGTATGGAGTCCCTGCGCCACTGGGCCGGGGGCCGCGCCGACAACGTGTGGCCGGACGGCTGGCTCGCCCAAGTGCCCGTGCTGACCACTGGAGGACGCGTCCGTCCAGGGAAGCCCGGACGGATCGTCGCCAACCTGCCGCCCGATGGCTGGTTGCGGGCCGGGGTCAGCACCCAGCTGGCCGCTTCACCGCCGAGGGAAAACATGTGTCTGACGGTGCGGGATGTCGTTCTCCGTCTGCACCCGGATCTGCCGTATCGCAAGTACGTCTTGGTGAAGGTGGCGAAGGGCCAGGACTCCCAGGTGACGTGGCAGGACGACTTCCTCACCAACTCCCGCTGCCAGTCGGCCGCCGACGACGGCTCCGCGCAGGACTCGGGCACCTCACAGGACTGGCAGCCGGACGACAACGGCCTCGCGCAGGCGGTGATCCCCAGCACCGACAGCGCCGAGATCCGGGTCGCGGACGGCGCCGCCAGGAAGATCATCGCGGGCACCAACGGGATGCGCCAGAGCCTCGGCACCGATCGGGTACTCGGCAACGAGCAGATCAAAGTGGGCTTCGACCCCGCCAATTCGGCCATGTACGTCTGGTCGGACTACGTGCAGTGGAACCAGCAGCAGGTCGAGTCCTGGGCGGACATGGCCGCCGGCGAGGCCTGCCGGGCCCTCGTGAGCGAACGGGAGAGCGCGGGCAGCGCATGGCCGTACTCCCGCTACGCCGTGGCGGAGATCGGCGGATCCGGCTACTTGATGATCCGTTGGGGGTCGGCCACCACGCGGGCCGACTGCCCTGCCAGAGTGACGACTCCGGGCGAAGGCCGGGTTGACCCTCGACCTTGTCGAGGGCTCACAGTTCCGGGTGTGGAGAGCGAGATGCGCAGCATTGGGGAGATGGCCCGGGACAGCGGACTGAGCGTGAGCGCGCTTCGGTTCTACGACCGTGCCGGTGTGCTGGTTCCGGCTTGGGTGGACCCGGTCAGTGCCTACCGCTGGTACGAGCCCGAGCAACTCGAAGAGGCCAGGTTGCTGGCCCGTCTGCGCCGGGCCGGCATGCCCCTCGCGGACATCCGGCTGCTGCTGGCCGGCTGGGCCGGCGCGGACACCGACCTGGTGCGCGGGCTCCTCCAGGCACACCTGCGCCGCCTCGAACGGGGCCTGGCCGAGGCCCGCAGCGAGTTCTCCACGCTCCGAGCCCTACTCGACCACAGGGAGAACCCCATGACGTCACTGCGCACCGCCGATGTCCAGCTGTCCGTCGCCGCGCCCGCACTGGCCGCCGCGCTGGACGCGGTCCGTTTCGCGGCCGGTACGGACCCGGATCTGCCGATGCTCGGCGGGATCCTGTTCGACATGGAGGGGGAGGAACTGCACGTGGTGGCCACGGACCGCTACCGGATGGCCGTCGCGCAGGCCGCTGCCACCGGGCACGACGGGCCGCGCGTGCAGGCCATCGTGCCGCTGCCTCTCGCCGATGCGATGCGGGCACTGCTGCACGGCGAGGAACAGGTGCGGCTCACTGTGAACGGTGACCGGGTGTCGCTGGAGTCCGGCGACCGCCAGGCGGCCGGCCAGTGCCTCGACCACGACTTCCCCGACTACCGCCGCCTCCTCCATGTGCCGACCGGCCGCCGGGCCCTCGTCGAGGTGGCCGCTTTCCGGGAGGCGCTGGAGACCGGCCCGGTCCGCGCGAGCGAGGTGCGCGAGCAGGACGGTGCGTCCTGCGACGTCAGCGTGCTCCGGTTGACGGACGACGGCACGGTGACCCTCTGCGAGGACGGTGACGAAGACCAGGAGAACGTAGGCGTCAACCGGGAGTTCCTGCTGGACGCGCTCGGCGCCGGGGCCCGGGGCGAGCTGATTCTGGAGGTCGGCGACCCTACGGCGCCGGTGGCGATCCGCCGTCCCGACGACGAGTGGACCTTCTCGATGCTGATGCCGGTCCGCCTGGAAGACTGACAGGGTCCTTCCGACCGGCTACTCGCGCCGATCCCATGCACTCGGCGCGCGTCGACAGGGTGGGGGCCCGTCGAAGTGGTGGCTGTTGGCGAATCCACCGGTGAGGGACCCGACCCGCGCGCACAGTGCAACGGTTCTCCGGGAACTGTTGCACTCCGCGCACCCCATACCCTGGCAGCCCGCGACGTTCGCGGCCTGCTTGAAAACCACCGGCCTCGGCCCGAGGCGGGCCCCGTCGATCTCGAGCCGAGGCGGAGGGGTTCGGGGCGGATTCCCATACACCGCGAAGGCTCGGTCCACCCCGCGCTGGTACCAGTGCTTCAGGACGGCGGCGTCGCGGGTGATCCGCAGCCAACTGCCCGGCTCACCTGTCCGACGTAGACCGGCGTGCCGCCGTCGTCGGTTCGCAACAGCGCCGAGAGCAGCGGGCTGCCGTCCCTTCCCGCGGCCTCGTCGGCCTCCGCCAGCAGCCGTACCCGGTCTGCACCGGCGATCGCCAGAAGATCTCGACCAGCGGCTCTGGACAGTGATTCCCACGTCGGGCGTGTCCGCAGCCTCGCCGCACCCATGAGCGCTTGCCGCACGGCGACCACCTGCTCCTGCCGCGACCGGGGGTCCGGGCGGGGGAAGAAGCGGGGACCCGCGGCGCGGACACGGCAGGCTTGGTGCGACGGCGAGGTCCCCTGCCCGCGCCCGGCGGCGTGTCGTCATGGACTTCGGTGAGCCCGCGCAGTCCTGAGCCTCCCTACTCGCCGCCGACGTCTCTCACGTAGGCCTCGGCCTGCTCAAGGGACCATGCCCCCTCCGCAAGTCGCTTCAGGGCGTACCCGGCGGGCCGGGGCTCCACACCACGCGTCACCGTGTCCGCGAAGCCCACGACCGCGCTCAGGCGTGCCGCCAGCTGGTCGAACTCCGCAATGCGCAGCGCCGCCGGGGACGCCGCCCCGCTGCTCCACCAGTCCGTTGCTGGGTCCCTGTACCGCACCGGTGCGCTGAAGGCCGCGCGGGACGCACGTGTCCACGTGGGCTACCAACTGGCCTGCACGGAAAGGAGTCACGCCGACCTGGCAACCCTGCCTGGACGGTCTTGGTATACGCGCCCCCGGCTCTCCCGGGCCCCGGCGTTCGGCGTATGCCTTCACGATGGGTGGCTGTGAGCGGGTGGTGGCGCGCTCATTGCTCCACGGGGGACCACGGGACCCAGGGAAGAGCTTCGCGCCAACCGGGTCGCCCGTAGGCCCAGGCCTGCAGCACCTCAGCCACAGGCTCCACCGCGAAGACCTCGTGTTCCCGGGGTACCCATGCCTGGAAGTGCTTGTCCGGTCCTCCCTCGCGGTATTCCACCCGATAGCTCAGATCGTCGTTGAGACAGACCTGCATGTAGTGCTGGTCGGCAGGTTCGAGATCGAGCTGCCTCACGGTGACGAACCGCCAGGTAAGGCTCATGTCGGCCAGCAAGTCGTGCAGCTGGTCCTCGGACGGGTCCTCCCAGCGTGTTCCGTCCGCCTCGATCGCTTCAAGCACTGCCATGCGGCGACTCCACTGGCGGCCGATCAGGCCGACCAGGATGGTCTCGACTTCGACGACGTACGCGCCCAGCCGGCGCATGGTTTGTTTCTGCGCCGCGTCGGGCCGGCGTCAGCTCGGCGTCACGGCACCTCGGGGCGTACGAGTGCCCTGGCAATGGGCTCACCGCTGCGGCGGGCGTACGTCATCCGCTCGCGGACCTCCCGCAAGGTGCGTGGACGGTAGCCGGGCCCTCCACAGCAGCTCTTGTGGAAACGAACGCCCGCGTGGAGCAGGACGGAGAGCGTCCGCCAAGCCGCGGTGTCCCTGCGGCGAGGTGCGGCGAAGGCGGAGCCGACGTGGATCAGCGGCTGTGAGCAACGGGGGCAGATCCGCTGCCTGGCGGTGTCGTACGAGTCGTACGGCTGCTTGTACGAGGCCCGGCAGGGCAGGCAGACGTAGCAGGTCTTCGCGTGAGCCATGTCGGCAGGGTAGGGCCTGCCCGGTGGCGAACTCGACGGGATTTCGGAAGCGGACGAGCAGGTCGGTGACCAATACTTGGCCTTGACCGCCGCCAGTTCCAGCGCCGTCCCGGTCAGTTCCGCCAGCAGCGCCGCGGTGGTCGATCTGAGAGCCTCCTGCTCCAGCTTCGAGGGTCTGGAGGGGATCACGGAGCCAGGAGTGGCGAACCTCAGCCACAGGCGGGCGCAGCGAACCGTCCGGTGTGCCCGCTTGCTCACAGGGAGTCCGTTGCCGAGGACGGACCTCTTCCTCGCAACGCGATCGGAACACTAACGGACCTTCCGTCGTTCCTCGGCGGTGGAGGCTTGGGCCTTGGCCCCGGTGAGGTCGTGTTCGGCCTTCTGCTGTCGGATGCGCCTGATCGACGCATCCACTTGGCGCCACGCGGGTGCGCGTACGGCTTCTGTGGACGGACGGCCGCCCTTGTACTTCGGGTACAGCGAGGCGAAGCCATCGGCGTTGAAGTTGTGGATCACGTCGCGGACCCGGTAGGCGCTGGTGAAACGTGACCTCGGCGATCTTCACCACGCCCATGCGCTGCGCGGATAGCAGCACCATCTGGGCCCGGCGCCAGGTCACCACCGACCCGGTGCCTCTGCGGATGATCCGCAGCAGCCTCTGCCCCTCGTCGTCATCGATCCCGCGCACGCGCACAGGTTCAGCCACCTGGGCACCCTGGCACGACGCGCCGCCCGGCACGGAACCCGGCGGCGCGTCACTCACAGGAGGGCGGGCGGGACCTGATCTGGCGTCATACGCCAGGGGTGCCGTCGATTCGCTCCCGGACCAGGTCGGCGTGGCCGTTGTGGCGGGCGTACTCCTCGATCATGTGGACGTAGATCCAGCGGAGGTTGACGTCCTGCTCCATGAAGCGGCCTGCGTCGGTCAGAGCACGGTCGGCGCAGATCTCACGGGCGCGGGCGATCTCCGCCTGCCAGGTGGCGAGCGCGTCGTGCAGTGTGGCGCCCTCGGCCAGTTCGAAGCCGCCGTCCGGAGCAGACGGGTCGGCCTGCGGGTCGTAGATGGGCGGGTCCTGTTCTCCGGCGAACACTCGGCGGAACCAGTTCCGCTCCACCTCTGCCATGTGCTGGACGAGGCCGGTCAATGTGAAGCCGGACGGTGGCACGGACGCGACGGCGGCCTGCCCATCGTTCAGGCCCTCGCACTTCATGGTGCGGCACTGGGTTCGCCGCGCGCCAACCCCGGTAGTCGAGGCGGGAGAGCTGGAAGCGGAGCTTGCGGCAGGCGGCGGGCAGATGCAGGTCGACCGCGCCGCCGGGTCCCGAGCCGAGGAAATCAGGGGTGCGCGGGGGCGCACGGGCTGGTTCAGAAGATGGTGTCCTCGGTGCGGAAAAGCGCGCCGTCATTGAAGTCGGCTGCCTGGCCCTTCTTGGCCTGCGCCTTCCTTCGCCGGGCTTCCGGGGAGGGCGGGGGCAGATCGGGGTGCTTCTCCCTCGCCTTCTCCTCCGACACACCTTTGTGCAGGCCGAGGTGGACCTCGTCGGCGTACGCCTGGTGGTTCAACTGGCGCAGCCGGTCGAGGATCTCCGTGCAAGCCGACAGATTGATGGTGTAACAGGGACCCTGAGCTGTTTCAATGAATCCATGGCTCAGGATGACGGAACCGTGCATGGAGTCGGAAGGCTGAATTTGCCCCGTTTCACCCAAAAGGTCATTCCAGCCGTACGCCTCTACCACGCCCCTGTCAATCTCCTCATGAATACGCCTGAGTTCGACAACGTCCTCGTCGTCGCACGTCGCCATGTTCACCAGGTTGTACAGGGCGGTGAGCCCTGCGTTGCGAGCAAGCATCGCAGCTCGGCGGCAATGATCCAGGCGTCGACCCGCACGACACAACCGCTCGTTCAGAGCGGGACATACAAGGGTTTCAAAAATATCGGTCGGAGTGTACCGAATCCGTGTCTCCAGCGTTGAGGCACGATTGAGCATCCACCAATAATGAATGGAGGAATTGAGGAACGCGAAAAGAGCAGGATCCTCCGAGGCAAAGACGATCAACTGCTCATCGAACACCTGGCGACTGGGCACCAGGGCCGGAAGAGCATACTTCGACACACGCGGAAGAACAATTGCACGATCGAGTTCGTCAATCGCAGAGTACAGAGGAACTGTGGGCCTCTTGAACAACCACCACCGCTCACGGCAGAGCTTTTCCTTGTGCCTCGATCGTTCGGGCTTGACATGCTCTTGGACCCATCGGAAGGGAGCTTCGAACTTTGCCGCTTCCTCCTCTTTCATGTCCCGGAAGAAGATGACCCAATCCGCCGCTTGCTGTTGGGGATGACTGGTCACATCCTTCCCCTTGAGGAATGGCATGACAACCATCGCGTCACGCGCAGATCGGGAAATCATATCCATGGCTTTTCCGGTATCGAGTGTGAATCCAACTCCCTCCGCCTTGGAACCGTTGAACGCGATGTTCTTGTTCTGGACAAGTCGCTCGACCCACCCTGCTACACGGTTTTGCGCAGTGAGGGACGAGCTGATGGGCGAGGAAACGGAGAGGCCGTCGATCAGTCGGGGAACACCATCACCCAAGGGTTCACCGGACGTCCAAACGGCACAATATTCCAGAGCCGCCGATTTAGAGGGCCAAGGCCTGCTCTTGATAGCGGCCCGAATGTCGACGCCCTGCGCAACGATCTGTTCGAGTCCGACGTCCCGACTGTCCCCTTGAGCCAAGGTATTCGTGGCGATCAGTCCGGATTGCCCACCTCGCCTGATAAGCTGATGCACTCGCAAGAAAAAATAGGCGACGAGGTCAGCATTTCCTCGGGTACCCCTGGCCAGTTGTTCGACGAGATACTCGCGAAAAGCCTCCCCTGAAGCTCCGGTGATCAGACTGCCACCCAAGAAGGGCGGGTTACCAACGATCGCATGGAATCCACCACCCAGTGAAAATACTTCTGGAAACACCAACGGCCAATGCACGGGCCGCCGCTCCAACGCCCCTTCCGGCAGTTCCGCCCCCAGCCACTCCTCCGCCGTGGCCTGAGCCTGCCGCACCGCCTCGGAGTCGTCCTCGACCCCGTCCTCCATGATCCGCTGCACGATCCAAGCCGCCTGCGGAAACAGGTCCCTGACCCGCTCGCCGCCCTCCTCCGCGTACCACGGCACGCGACCCGAAGCGCACGTAGCCAGCGCCGCGCCAGCGACAAGGTCACCCACCAGCCGCAGCCGCCGTGAGTGGCGGTTGACCTCCTCCAACCGCTCCCGCTTCTTCTGAAGGGCCGGCAAATCGACACCCTTGATCGCCGTGATCGCCAGGCGCTCCCGGGTCAGCCGATCCACCAACTCACGCGCCTGCTCGGCCAGGATGTCGGCCTGTCGCTCCGGCTTCATGTGCACGCCCTGGATCTGCTCCATGCTGTGCACGCCCAGCAGCGAGTCCCCGCACACCAGCCGGTCGTCCAGGAACGTGAACGGCCGCTCCGGGTCCATCGACACCAGCCACAGCGACAGCTTGGCCATCTCCACCGCCATCGGGTTGATGTCCACCCCGTACAGGCAGTGCTCGATGATCTGGCGGCGGGCCTCGATGACCACCGGGTCCTGTTCCGCGTCCGCCGCCGTCACGGCATCCACGGCCCGCCCCGCCCGGTACGTCATCGCGTCCGCGCGGCCCTCGGACTCCCACGCCTCGATCAGCCGGTCCGCGAGGTAGCGGCACGCCGCCACCAGGAACGCCGCCGAGCCCATCGCTATGTCCGCGACCTTCAGGTCCAGGATCTGCTCGGAGGACTTCAGCCGCCACTCCCCCGTGTCCGCCGTCTGCAGCGGGCCCGGCTCGTACACCAGGGGTTCGAGCGCGTGCAGCACGACCTCCTCCGCGAGAAAGCGGGGCGTGTAGTGCGTGCCCGTGTTCTTCCGCAGCGAGGACTCCGTGACGTACAGGGCGCCGTTCGGGATGACCGTCGGCAGGCCCCGCAGGTCGTCGCGGAGGATGCCGATGAACGGCAGCAGGCGCTCCGTCAGTGCCGGGTCCTTCGTCACCGCGTTCAGGCGGCGACGCGCCTCCGCCGCGGCCTCGGCCGACAGCGGGGCGAGCTTCTTCTCCAACTGGCCCGCCGTCGCCGGGGGCTTCGGGTCCTTCCACCTGTCGTGGATCGCCTTCGCCAGCGTCTTCAGCGAGCCACCGGCCTTCGCCGCCAGGGACTCCAGCTCTCGCAGCGGCACCTCGTGTTCCAGGCCCTCGGGGCCTGTCAGACCCACCATGTGCTCGGTCGCGCGGCGGCCGTCGAAGGACAGCAGGCCCTCGTAGACGTAGCCGATCTGCTCGACGTCCAGGGCGCGGAAGCTCAGGGTGCGGACCTCGCGGTCCTTGCCCTTGCCGACGCGGACCTCCTGCACCGCCTGGAGCATGTGCAGCACCGTGCGGTCGTCTATGGGGAGGAGCGGGGTGGTGCGCTCCAGCCAGGGGTACGTGTCGGGGTCGAAGATCGAGCCGTCGTACGCCGGGAGGTGGAGGCCGGAACCCGGGTGGTCCACTCCCCCATGGACCGCGTGGAACAGTGCGATCAGGCGGTGCCATGCCGACCTGGTGTGCTCCAGCGACGCCTCGCCCTCTTCGTCCGCGCGCGCCTTCAGCTCGTCGCGCAGGAAGCGTGCGGAGTACGACCGCGCGTACACCTCGTTGTCCGCCGGCAACAGGCCCCGTTCCTCCGCGAAGAGGAGGAAGACTATGCGCATCATCACCGCGACCGCGGCGCGGTAGACCTCGCCAGCGCTGACGCCCGAGGCGTGCAGGCCGGGTGCGCCGTCCTCCATCGCCCTGACGTCGGCGCGCCCGATGGCGTCGACGAGGAGTTCCACCGCCTGCCGTACCTGGACGCCCAGCGCCTCGGTGACGTCCTCGCCGGCCGCCAGGCTCTCCTTGAGCAGCCCCACCAGCGTCTCGGGCTCGTCGTACTCGAAGAAGCGGCGCCGCCGCAGCAGCGACACGAAGGCGCGGACGACGTTTCGCTCCGCGGCCTCGTTCCAGCCGATCGCGTCGAAGACGGCCGTCGTCGTGACGCCGCCGAGCGGCGCCCAGACCAGGCACCACCAGCGGCCGTCGGTCACCAGGCCCAGCGGCACCCCGTGGTGGCGCAGCAGCCGGGCGAGGCGGTCGGCCGGGGCCGCCGCCCAGTCGCCGCCACCGCCCGCTCGGGCGGTGGGTGCGGTGCCCGCCGGCACCGTCATGCCGAGCAGCCGCACCCGCTTGGCGGCGGCCTCGGTGCTGGGCTCGGCCGCCAGATCCGTGCCCGGGTCGACGAGGGCGAAGTCGGGACGGACCTCGGTGTTGTGCTCCGCGACGCGCAGCGTGAGGCGGTCCAGGCCGTGGTGCTCCGACTCCCCCAGGCGGAGGGTCAAGGCGTCGTTCCAGCCGAGGAGTCGGCTCAGGATGTAGGCCACCCACTCGTCGCGGCCCGCCGTCGTGTCGGTCTGCCAGTCCGCGTGACGGGCACGCAGCCGGGCGCGCTCGTCCTTCTCCAGGGTGTCGAGCTGGGGCCAGGCCCGCAGCAGGACGGGCATGGTGAGGAAGGGGCCGGAGACCTCGGTGAGGTCCAGCCACTCCTGGTGCTGCCGGCGGCCGTCGATGGCCTGGGCCTTGGCGGCGGCTGCTCCACGGCTCACGGTGCGGCGGGGGCTCATCGGCGGGCTTCCTTTGCGGGAACGACGAAGACGACGGCGGCGGGGAAGAGGTGGGAGCGGGGCTCGCGGTAGCGGGCGGCGATGGCGGCGAGTTCGCGTTCTCGTTCGGCGGAAAGGCCCCCGAGGCGTTCCTGCCAGCGGCGGCGGTCGTCCTCGAACTGGCGGCGCTCGTGGCCGGTCAGCTCGTGGGTGGAGAGGAGGGCCAGCTGCTCGCCTTCCCCGTCCCCCTCCTCCTTGAGCTTGGCGCGCAGGGTGGCCTCGAAGCGTTCGAGGGTGGCCGTGATGCGGCGCTCCTCCTCTGTCCTGCGGTCGGCCAGCCGGCTCTCCAACTGGCGGCCGAGTTCGGCGGCTCGGGCCTCCAGGGAGCGGTAGAGGGGGTCACGGAGCTTCGGCCAGGCCTGCGTCAGTTCCTTGCGGAGGTGCGCGGCGGCCTCGATGCCCTCGGTGAGGGCCCGGGAGAGGACCCTGCCCTGCTCGTTCACGGACTCCCAGCGGCGGAAGCGGCCCGTGTCGCCGAACCAGCCGCCCGCGTACAGGACTTCCTCGTGCAGACGGGTGCCGTCGGTGCCGACCAGGACGTATCGCGCGTACGCGGAGACCAGGGTCGTCGTCACGGCCGGGTCGTCGGAGACGACGGCCGTGACACGGCTGAGGCCGATCGAGTCGGCGTTCCAGACGGCGGCGGTCAGCAGGCGCGTGGAGAGGGCCACCAGCGGGTGCTTGAGGTGGGCGAGGACCACGTCGTCCTTGGCCTGCGCGGCGACCACCGGGGAGAACGTGAGCGGGCGCTGTTCGCCCTCGCGGAGCTTGTGCGCGAGTCCCCGGGTCGCCCGCTCCCAGCTGCCGGACAGGGGTTGTACGTCGAAGAGGTCGCCCGGCTCGAAGTCCTCCGCCCGGACCGTCGACGGCAGCAGAGGCGGCTGGTGGTCCAGGGCCAGGGCCGTGTCGACCACACGCTTGACGTTGGCGGGGGTCAGCCCCAGCGCCGTCACCGTCTCGTCGTACTGGTCGGCGAGCCTCCTGGTCTGGGCGGTGACGTTCTGCTCGGGTGCGACCTCGCCACCGGTGCGGCGGCCCTTGATCTGCTTGGGCTTGGCGTTCTCGATGTCGACCGGAGTGGTGTCGCCGGTCATGCGGCGCTGTACGGCGTCGGCGAGGACGGCGTTGACGGAGCCGAGGTCGTGCTCCATGCGCGCGACCTTCTTGGCGACGCGGGAGAGGAATTCGAGGTCGGCCTCGTAGGAGCCGGCCTGGGCCTGCTGCCATCCGGAGCCGATGAAGTGGGTGATCTCCGGATCCTTCTGCTGTCCCCAGCGGTCGATGCGGCCTATGCGCTGTTCGAGCTTGTTGGGGTTGAAGGGTATGTCGTAGTTGATCAGGCGGTGGCAGTGGTTCTGCAGGTCGATGCCCTCGCCGGCGGCGTCGGTGGCGAGGAGGATGCGCACCTTGCCCTCGGGCCGGGTGGGGTCGGCCTGGAAGCCGAGGCGGATGCGTTCGCGCTCGTCGGCGGACAGGCCGCCGTGGAGGCGTTCCACGCGGCCGCCGTCGGTCAGTTCCTCCTGCTGGAGGAGGTCGTGGAGCCACTCCTGGGTGTCGCGGTACTCGGTGAAGACGACGACCCGCTCGTTGGTCCAGTGCTTGCCGTCGGACGTCCGGCAGATCGCCTTGAGTTCGCGGATGAAGCTCTCCGCCTTCGAGTCGGGGGCGGCCTCGTGGGTGAGGGCCCAGCGTTCCATCTCCTGGAGCAGGTCCAGTTCCCGGCTGTCCTCGGCCGGGGTCAGCGACGTGGAGCGGGTCAGCGCGTCGTCCTCGGCGTCGACGAGGCCGGTGTCGTCCAGGTCGGCGACCAGATCGGCGAACTCCTCCAGCCACTCGGGGACTTCGGCAGCGGCCGTGCGGCCACGCGCCGGGCCGGTGTCCGCGAGGTGGGAGAGGTAGACCTGGACGGTGTGGAGGAAGGCCGCCGGGGAGGAGAACAGGCGCTTCTTCAGCAGCAGGGTCACCAGGTCGGCGGCGCGGCGCCCACCACGGGCCTTCGGGGTCAGCTTCTTGCGGCGCAATTCCGCGAACGAGCCGAGCAGGGCGTGGATCTCGCGTTCCTGCGGTGTGTAGTCGACGGGGAGTTCGCGGGTGCGGCGGGTACGGAAGCGGGGCGTGCCGTCGGCGTTGGTGACGGTGGACTTCAGTCGTCGTACGACGGTGTCCTTCAGCGCCTCCTTGTCGGGGTCGACGCCGCGGGCGAAACGCTGGTCGTCGATGAGTTCCAGGAGCGCCGTGTACGACTCGGGGTAGCCGTTGTGCGGGGTGGCGGACAGGAAGAGCCGGTGCTCGAAGTGCGGGACGAGGCGCCGGATCAGCTTGGTCTGCTGGGAGTCGACGGCGTACACCTGCTTGGGCGCGGCGGGTGCGACGTGGTGGGCCTCGTCGAGGACGAGGAGGTCGAAGAAGCGCTTGTGCTCGCCGTCACCGCTCTCCTCGGGGGCGCCGATGACCTCGTCGAGGAGGCGCTGGGCCTTCTGGCCGCGCAGCCAGGGCAGGGAGACGATGGTGAGGGGGTGGACACGGAAGGGGTTGGCCGCGGTGCCGTGGGTGCGGCGCAGGCGGGCGCAGTGCTCGGAGTCGACGATGGTGAACTCCAGGCCGAACTTCTCGGCCATCTCGTCCCGCCACTTGAGGGTGAGGCCGGCCGGGCAGACGACCATGGTGCGGCGGGCCCGGCCGCGCAGCAGGAGTTCCTGTACGACGAGACCGGCCTCGATGGTCTTGCCGAGACCGACGTCGTCGGCGAGGAGGAGGTTGACGCGGGGTGCGCCGACCGCGCGCGACACCGGCTCCAGTTGGTACGGCTCCACGGCGACGCCCGAGCGGAACGGCGCCTGCAGCGTCTTGGCGTCGGCGGAGGCGACGGCGGACCAGCGTACGGCGTCGAGGAACGCGGCGAGCCGGTTCGGGGAGTCGTACGAGCCGGTGGAGGCGTCGGGCAGGGAACCCGCGGGCAGCACTCGGCGGCCGGGCTCGACCTCCCAGATGACGGAGAGGGTGTCGCCGAAGCGGCCGTCGGCCACGGACTGGAGGTGGACCAGCGTGGCGCTCCGGCGGTCGGCGTCGCCGTCGGCCGCCGGGGACCGCTCAACTCGGGCGACCACCCACGACTGTCCGCGTACCTCGACGAGATTGCCTTCCTCGGGAAGCTGTTCGGCTCCCGTCCGCTCGGTCGCACGCTGAACTGCTGACGTCATGGGTGCCGTTCCCCTCGGTGTCTCCTGCGCCGTCCGTAGACAGTGACCTGTCTCCCCTCCGGAACGGCGCGACGGGAGCGTAACACGAGCCGTCAACTGTGAACAGAGATTACAAAGTTGGAACTCCCGCTGCGGACCGGGCCACCGCTGCTTCAGGTCATGCGTCGGAGCCGACCCAGCAGGGCCCGGCTGCGTCCGCGCCCGGTGTCCCCCTCGGGCAGGATCCGGTCCTCCTCGTCGGCGAGGCGGCGCAGCAGTTCCTCGGCGGCATGCCGTTCTCCGGCGCGGACCAGCAGCACGGCGATCTCGTAGCGGGTGTCCAGCACGGCGGGGTGGCCCGGCCCGAGCAGGCTGCGCTGTTCGGCGAGGACGGACTTCAGCTCGTCCAGGGCCTCGCGGGTGCGGCCGAGCGCGCCCACGCACAGGGCGGCTCCGGCCCGGGCGGCGAGGATGCCCGCGCGGTCGAGGCCGGGGGCGGCCATCAGCTCCTGGTACTCCTCCAGGGCGCGGGCTGGACGGCCGGCCCGGCGCAGGGCCTCGATCTCGGCCAGCCGCGGGTGAACGGGCGCGACCTCGGCGGCAGGAGCCGGGCTGGGAGCCCAGGCGACGAGCAGGGCGGCCACCTCCGCGGCAGAGGCGGGCCGGTCCTCGGGCTTCTTCTCCAGCAGCCGCTCGACCAGCACCCGCAGTCCGTCCGGTACGTCGGGGCGGCGGTGGGCGAGCGGCGGGACGGGCTCGTTGGCGTGCCGGTGGTACAGCATGAAGGGGCTGCCGTCGGTGAAGGGGGGTGCGCCGGTGAGCAACTCGTACAGGACGCAGCCCAGCGAGTAGAGGTCACTGGCGGGCACCGTCCGGCCCACGGCCTGTTCCGGCGCCATGTAGACGACCGTGCCGGGGGTGGCGTTGGAGGCGGTGAAGCGGGTTTCGCCGGGCTGGGGCTCCAGTGCGGCGGCGACCCCGAAGTCCAGGACCTTGACCTCACCGTCGGGGGTGATCATCAGGTTGGACGGTTTGAGGTCGCGGTGCACGACGCCCTGACCGTGGGCGTAGGACAGCACCTCGGCTGTGCGGCGGGCGATGTCCGCTGCCTGCTCCGTGCCGAGCGGGCCGTCGTTCTTGACGACGGCGTCCAGGGCGCGGCCGGGGACGAGGTCCATGACCAGGTAGAGCTCGCCCTCGTGGTTGCCGTGGTCGTGCACGGCGGGGATGCCCGGGTGGCACAGGCGGCTGGTCAGGCGTATCTCGCGCAGGAAGCGGCGTTCCAGTGTGCTGAGTTCGGCGCCGCGACCACGGGGCGCGAGTACCTTGACGGCCACCTCACGGCCGTGGTCGCGGTCATGGGCCGCCCAGACGACCCCCATGCCGCCCCGGCCCAGTTCCTGCGTGAGCTCGTACCGCCCAAGGCTTCGCCGCATCGCGCCCCGCCCCCAGTCCCGGCGCATGCCGCGCCCGCCACCTCCCGTCGACCGGGAACATCACGGCACCCGGCCGAAGATGCCATTCTGTCACCGGTCACGGCACTCTTGCGCCCCGCGTGACCAGAAAGGTGGTGCCTACAACCGGCCCCGGGCAGCCGCCGGGACGGGCCTGCTCGCCTCACAGGGGCATCGGGCCCCGCGCGGGGCTCGGAAGGGCATCGGGCCCCGCGCGGGGCTCGGAAGGGCATCGGGCCCTGCGCGGGGCTCGGAAGGGCATCGGGCCTCGCGCGGGGCTCGGAAGGGCATCGGGCCCTACGGACTCAGAGGGGCATCGGGCCCTGCGGGACAAGGAACGGGCGGCGGGGATCCTCGGGCGGAGTACGCCTGACGGCCAGTTCGGGATCCGGCTTCGGCAGATGGGGTGCGAGGGCGGCGTAGACCTCTGCGGCGGACGAGGGGCGCTCGTCCGGTCGCTTGGCGAGCAGGGCCGTGATCAGGTCCTGGAGGTCGCCGGGCACGTCCACCCCCGCGTCGGCGACGAGGGGCGGGGGTGAAGTGAGGTGGTGGGAGGCGAGGAGCGCCGGCTGACGGGTGGGGAAGGGGGCCTCGCCGGTGAGCATGTGGTGCAGCAGGCAACCCACGGCATACAGGTCGCTGCGGCCGTCGAGCTCGTCCCGGCCGGCCAGCATCTCGGGAGAGGCGCAGAAGAGGTTGCCGATGCCCTCGCCGGTCGCCGTCAGCCGGGGATCCGTGTCACTGAGCAGCTTGACCAGTCCGAAGTCCAGGATCTTCACGATGCCGTCCCGTCGGACCATGATGTTCTGTGTCTTCAGGTCGCGGTGGACGAGGTCGGCGCCATGGACCGCGGACAGTCCCGCGCACAACTGGGCGGCGACGGCGGCTGCCGACGGGACGTCGAACCGCCCCTCCGGCTGCTGGTCGAAGAGGTACTCCAGCGTGGTGCCCTCGATCAGTTCCATCACCAGGCAACAGGTGTCGTCCGTGCTCGACGCGTCGAAGACGGTGGCGACGTTCGTGTGATCCAGCCGCGCGGCGGCCCGCGCCTCCCGCCCGAACCGCGTCAGGGCCGCGTCTCGGCTGCTCGGCACGGCCAGCAGGTCCGCGGCGACGGTCTTCACCGCGACGGGCCGGTCGAGGGGCAGGTCACGCCCCTGCCACACCTGCCCCATCACGCCTCGACCCAGCACCGACTCCAGTCGATAGCGGTCACGGAGCACCGATCCCGGTACGAGACCCGGCATATTCATGGACCTCCACATTCCCCACACATCAACGTGGAACGCGAACTCTGTGAACAAAGTCAATAAGCGTAGTAGCCTTCCCTGCAATCCGGCCGCTGGGACGCCGACCAGCCCAGCCGCCCAGTACCTCGGAGACTGATCGATGAGTACCCCCGACGCCGTACCCGTCAGCCTGGCCGAGATCGCCCGGATCGCAGGAGTCGGCCGAGCGGCGGTGAGCAACTGGCGCCGCCGTCACGACTCCTTCCCCACGCGGATCGCAGGCACCGACGTCAGCCCGCAGTTCTCGCTGGCCGAGGTCGAACAGTGGCTGCGGGACAACGGCAAGCTCGACGACATCGGCGGCCGCGAACTCCTCTGGCCGCGTTTCGAGGCGCTCGGCAGCCGGAACGAGTCGGGGCTGGCGGTGGCGGAGGCCGCTCGCCGGATGCGTTCCTCCAGGGCACGGACCGGCCGTCCCGAACTCTCCGCGCAGGCCCGGGACCTGGTGGCCGAGGCCGCGAAGCTGGGGCGGAAGGAGGGGCCGCGGGAGACCTTCGAGTTCCTGCTGCAACGGTGGCTGGAGACCCATGTCCGGCAACTCAGCACCACGCCCCCACCACTCGCGACGCTGATGGCCCGGATCGCCCTCGCCGTCCGTCTCGGCCCCGGGGACGGCGGACTGACCTTCCTCGATCCGGCGTGCGGCACCGGGCACCTGGCCGCCGCGGCCGCGCAGGAGTACGACGGCCCGGGGCTCGAGCTGCTGGCGTGCGAACGGGACCCGGCGCTGGCCGCGTTGGCGTCCGCGCGGCTCGACTTCGCTGCGGAGGGCCGTGACATCCGTACGCGGATCGCCACGGGCGACTCGCTGCGGGAAGACCCCTTCGCCCCGGCCAGGGCCGACATCGCCCTGTGCAACCCCCCGTTCAACGAACGTGACTGGGGCTACGAGGAGCTCGCCACCGACGAGCGCTGGACCCATGGGCTGCCTCCGCGCACCGAGCCCGAACTGGCTTGGGTGCAGCACGTCCTCTCCCACCTCAAGCCCGGCGGGTCTGCCGTGCTCGTCCTTCCGCCCGCGGTCGCCTCGCGCAAGGCGGGCCGTCGTATCCGCGGCTCGCTGCTGCGCACCGGAGCACTCCGGGCGGTGGTGGCGCTGCCTCCCGGTTGCGCCCAACCGCACAGTGTGTCCCTGCAGTTGTGGATCCTGCGGGCGGCGGCGGACAGCCCCGCGGCCGCTCCCCCGAGCCAGGACGCCCTCCTGGTGGACGCCACACGTTTCGCACGACCGGGAACCCGCGAGCCGAACCCCGACTGGGACACTCTCGGTTCGTTCGTCCTCACCGCGCTGGCGACCCTGGACTGTCCCGGCCAGGAGCCGCCGGAGGGCGCTGTTCGCGTTCCTCTGCTCGACCTCCTGGACGACGAGGTCGATGTCACTCCGGGTCGCCACACCGCGTCGATGACGGAACCTTCCGGCAAGGAACTGGCTGCGAAGTGGGACGAGTTCGGGTCGCTGCTGACCGACCTGGCCGACCACGCGCGACACCTCTCCGGACTCTGCGTCGAGACCGGCACGTCCCCGACCACGGTGACCGTGCAAGACCTGGTCAAAGCCGGTGCCCTGACGCTGCGCGCCGGTCAGCAGCCCCCGGAGACGACGGCACCGACCGGCGGGGCCGCGGTGCCGCTCCTCACCGTCGCCGACCTCCTGCACGACGGCAGTCCGGGCGGACTCCTGTCCATCGACTCGGCGCACGCCATCGCCGAGCAGGGTGACGTCGTGGTCGCGGGAGTGAGCCGGGCCTTCCAGGCGTGGGTCCACGAAGGACCACCGATGGCTGTCGGTCCCCAGCTCTACGTCCTGCGGGCCGACCCGGAGAAGCTGGACGCCCACTTCCTCGCGGGCTGTCTGCGCGCGCCGGCCAACGGGCGCCAGGCAGGCACCCACGCCTCCACTTCCTCCCGGGTGGACATCCGACGTCTGCAGGTGCTCCAGCTTCCCCTGGAGAAGCAGGTGGCGTACGCCGAGACGTTCCGTCGCCTCAGCGCCTTCGAGGCACTGCTCGCCAAAGCCGACGGTTTGGGCAAGGGGCTGGCGGGCGACATGAGCGACCGGCTGGTGGCAGGCGGGCTGACCACCTGACGCCCATCTGCCCGGCTCTGCGAGCGAATTGATCCTTCGGCGTGGAAGGTGGCCGGCACGGTGAAGACGGATGAGCGCAGGACGCGGGTACGTGAGGTCCGCCGTCGGCTCGCTCAGGAGGGACCTCCCTGGACGCGGGACCGCCAGGCGGACTTCGAGACGGTCACCGTGCCGGAACGCGATTGCGACCAGCTGCGCGACCTGTTGATCTCCGAGGGCGTGCAGACGGTGGTCGAGGTCGGTCTCGCGTACGCGAGTTCCGCGCTCGCGATCGGCGAGGCGCTGATCACTGTGAATCCGCCGCACCCGCGGCATGTGATCATCGACCCGTTCCAAGAACGCGACTGGTCCGACGTCGGGTTGGGCCTGCTGTGCTCTGCGGGGCTGGATTCCATCGCCTCCCTCCTGCGCACCCCGTCATCGATCGCGTTCCCGCACCTCCTCAGCGAGAGCTTCACCGCCGATGCCGCGTTCGTGGACGGCAGCCACCGGTTCCATGAAGTCTTTGTCGACCTCTACTTCCTGCGAAAGATTGTTCGACCTGGCGGGCTGATCGTCATCGACGATGTGGACGCTACCGGTGGGGATGTCGCTGGCGAAGGTCGGGCCGCGAGCGATCATCTCCTGCGCGTACCGGTCCATGTATGACCAGTGCTCTTCCCGCAGTTCGTGGCGCAACGCCACGGAGCCGGACCGATCACGGTGGTAGCAGAAGAACTCCATGGCCACAGACCTTTCCCCAAAGCCGGGCGATGTCTCAACCGGCTTTGTCGAGCCCATGGATCGGCGAACGGGGAGAACCGGCGCGGTAGCGTGGCGATCATGGTGGACTGGGACATGCGGCCGGCGTCGGTGCCGGATGTCGAGGCGGTGGCCGAGTTGCGTGCGGTGGTGCTGCGGGCGGATCTCGAACGGCTCGGGCGGTACGACGCACAGCGGGTGCGGCAGCGGCTGCGCGAGGGATTCGATCCGGCGCACACCTGGGTGATCGAGGTGGGCGGTGCGTTCGTCGGCTGCGTGGCGCTGCGACCGGCCGAGGACTCCCACTGGCTGGAGCACTTCTACCTGGCCCCGCGAGTTCAGGGCAACGGTGTCGGTTCGGGTGTGCTGCGAGTGCTGCTGGAGCGGTGCGACCGCAGCGGCGTACTGGTCCGGTTGAACGTCCTGCAGGGCAGTCCGGCCCGACGGCTGTACGAGCGGCACGGGTTCATGGTCGAGGCCGAGGACCCCGTGGACGTGTTCATGGTGCGCGAGCCGTCCCTCCCTGGATGACTCAGAGGCCCAGGTCGGCCGCCAGGCAGGAGAAGGACATCCATGATCCCTCGGGGTTGTAGGCGTCCCTTGCCGGGTCGTTCGGCGTCGCCTGCTTTTCTTCGACCATGTCCTCGAACCGAATGCGCTCGGGCAACTTGCCGAACCGCGCCTGACGTGCCACAGCGGCACTGTCCACAGCACCCCGACTTTCCATGGTCGACCTCCGCTCGGTCGGTGGCGGATCGAGTCCTCTCGCTCCCGTGGACGTCAGATTCACATGGACGTGAGTCACCTGTCAAGAGGGTGACGAATTGCGGGTAGTCCAACCCTCCTGGACCCGCATTCAACGTTCACTTTTATGGCCGAGGACGGCGACGTTCACCAGTACATCACCTCTCGAACTGGTGACGTCACCGCTCAGGGCGCCCGCGATGCACACCCTGACTAAAATCGCGCATATGCCTCGTATCCCTCACCGAGGTTCTTGGGTCACCACACTGGTGACCGCATCGGCGCTGGCGTTCGGCCCGTCCGGCTGCGGCGGCAACGGCCTCACCCCACGGGACGGGACCACCAAGCAGGCGCCATCGGCGAGCGGTACGGCGACCGGATCCGCCCACAACCCCCAACGGCCCCAACGGCCCGCCGACTGCCGGAGGGCGAAGTGCGTGGCCCTCACCTTCGACGACTCACCGAGCGCACGCACCCCGCGGATCCTGGACATCCTGCGCCGGTACGGGGTGCACGCCACGTTCTTCACGCTGGGCAAGCACCACGTCCGGAAGTACCCGGGGACCGTCGGGCGGATGGCCGCGGAAGGCCACGAGGTGGAGACCCTCACCTGGTCGCACCGGATCCTCACCGAGATCAGCCCGGCCGACGCGCGCAAGGAGATCACCCAGGGCCGCGACGCGGTGGCGAAGGTCATCGGCCACAGGCCGGTCCTGCTGCGCCCGCCGGAGGGTCGTACGAACGCGACCGTGACCGCGATCTGCCGGCAACTCGGCATGGCGCAGGTCCTCTGGAGCGCCAGTGCATCCGACTACCAGACCACCGACTCCGGCCTGATCAGCAGCCGGATCCTGGCCGAGACAGGTCCCGGGGGGATCATCCTGCTGCATGACCTCGTGGACCCCACCAACCGCGGCTACAACGGTACGGTCGCCGCGATTCCCGGCATCATCTCCGCCCTCAAGGCCCGCGGCTACACCTTCGTCACCATCACCGAACTCCTCGCCCCGGCCAGGCCCCGACCGGGCGCGGTGTACGAGTGACCGGCCGCGGCCCCGGCGCTGCCTCGGCCAGGCCGCAGGGAAGGACTACGCGACCGCAGCACCGACCGGGCAGCGGGAAAAGCCTGCAGGGCCGGTCACCGGACCTCGAAGCCGCCGCGCCCGTCGAAACGCACCTCCAGGACCGCGTCGAAGCCGTCCGCCGGGGACGGCCTGCGCAACCGCTTCAGGGTCGCGAACACACCGATGTCCGGGACCCGCTCACGGTCCGCGCGGGTGGCGTTGCGAGCCAGCGAGCCCGTGAGGTCCGGCGGGAACCAGTACGCCGTGACGGTCGCGCCGTGGGCGTGGCCCACCTCCACCAGCGGGCCCCACTCCTGCGGCGACGGGTTGGTGTTGTCCACCGCCAGCGGCCGCCCCGCCGCCAGGGCCTCCTGCACCTGCCGCATCTGCCGCCGCTGCTTGTTGCGGGAGCGTCGGGGGAACCGGTCCTTGCTGACCAGCTCGTACCGGCCGGAGAGCCGCTGCACGTAGAAGGTCGACTTCCCCGAGGCCTGCAGCCCCACGAGCACGGCCATGTCCAGTCCTGTCCCCATACGGGCCACGATGACACGAGGTCGGCGGACGGTGAAACGCCTGTCGGGACCGGCTCGGCGTTCCCGCGAACCGGGCGGACGATGAGAGGAGGAGGAATCATCTCCGCTGGAGAGCGTCGTGACGAGGCGGCGCGCGCCCGGCGGCCGCTCGGGCGGGATCGCGGCCGACGGGCCGGGCGCCGGGAAGGCGGGGGGTTCGGTGAAGGAGACACTGTCTCTCGGGCGCATCGCCGGCGTACGCGTCGGCCTGCACTGGAGTGTGCTGGTCATCATCGTGCTGGTCGCCGTCGCCCTGGCCCGCGGGCGGCTTCCCGCGGCCCACCCCGGTCACCCGGCCTGGACCTACTGGGCGGCGGCGCTGCTGACCTCGCTGGTGTTCCTTGCGTCGCTGCTCGCGCACGAACTCGCCCACGCGGTCGTCGCACGCCGCAACGACGTCCAGGTCGACGGCATCACGCTGTGGATGCTGGGCGGTGCCGCCCGGCTGCGCACGGAGGCGCCGACACCCGGCGCCGAGCTGCGCATCGCCGCGGTGGGGCCGCTGACCAGCCTGGTCGCGGGCGGGGTGTGCACGGGCCTGGCCGTGGGTCTCGACGCCCTGCACGTCTCGGGACTGGTGGTCGAGGCCGTCGCCTGGCTCGCCGCCATCAACATCGTGCTGGCCGTGTTCAACGCCCTGCCGGCGGCCCCGCTGGACGGTGGACGGCTGCTGCGGTCGTTCCTGTGGCACCGCACCGGTGACCGGGTGCGAGCGACCCGGGGCGCCTCGGCAGCGGGCCGGGTCCTGGGTTGGATGCTGATGGCCGGCGGGTTCGCGGCGGTGCTCTTCGCGGGCAATCTGTCGGGGCTGTGGTCGGCGCTGATCGGCTGGTTCCTCATCACCACCGCGACCGCGGAGGCCCGCCAGGCGGAGCTGCGCAGCGCCCTGCACGGCGTCCCGGTGAGCCGGGTGATGACCCGGGACCCGGTCACCGTCCCCGCTGCGATGACCGTGGGCCAGTTCCTCGCGGAGACGGCCTTCGACCGGTTCCGTCACTCCGCCTTCCCGGTCCTGGCGCCCGCCGGCGGTGTGGCCGGGCTGGTCACCGTCGGCGGCGTCCGTGACGTCCCGCCGCACGCCCGGCCGACCACCACCATCGGCGAGGTGATGCGCCCGCTCGCGGACATCGAGACGACCGCACCCGGCGACATGGTCGTGGAGCTGCTGCCCCGCCTCCAGGAGAGCCGGGAGCGCAGGGCCCTCGTGCTGGACGAAGGGCGCCTGGTCGGCATCGTCACGCTCGCCGACATCAGCCGTGTCGTGACCTGGCTGACCGGTTCACCCCGCAGGGACGGCTAGGGCGTCTCTCGGATGAGGGGGGCTTGTCCTTCGGATGGGGCCGGCTCCGAGTTCAGTCGGTCGCGTCTCCCCCCTGCCGGCCCCGCCCCTCCACCGCCGTCACGGCCATCGCCAACGGGCCGGGGGCCAGGAACGCCAGCGGCAGCAGCATCCAGGCGCACAGACCCGCCGTCACCAGGGCGAGCAGGACGAGGGCGCTGCCGCCCGCGTCCCGGGCCGCTGTCCCGGCTGCCGCGCGTACCGCCGTCGGCCAGTCCGTCAGTGACTCGGGGCGGGCACAGGCCCGCAGGCCCACCGCCGCGGCACACGCGCCGATCGCCGCTGCCGTGACCGCGAACCCCGGCGCGCCCGGCAGGCCCGCGCCCGCCAGGGCCAGGTCCGTCGCCAGCAGCAGCAGGACACCCGTGAGGGCCACCGCCCCGTCCGCCAGGTCCCCGACCCGCAGGCGGCCGCGCAGCACCCGAAGGTACCGTCCCACCGTGACCGGCCGGCCCTCCCGCACCCCGCGCAGGACCGCGCACGCCGTCGACAGCGCCGCGGGCGCGGTCAGCAGCGGCAGGGACGCGACCGCCGTCGCCAGGCCCAAGCTCAGCACGTCGGCGAAGAGGGTCATCCGGGGACCGAAGACCTCCCCGGGCTCCCGCACCGTACGCCCGCTGATCCCTTCGGCCCTGTGCCCGCTGATCCCTTCGGCCCTGTGCCCGCTGATCCCTTCGGCCCCCTGCCCGCTCATCCCTTCGGCCCCGTACCCGCTCATCCCTTCAGCCCCGAACTCGCCATCCCCTCCACCAGGAACCGCTGGAAGGCGAGGAAGAACAGCACGATCGGCAGCAGCGCGATCACCGACATCGCGAACATCGGGCCGAACGCCGAGGTGCTGGACGCGTCCACGAACGACCTCAGTGCCAGCGTCAGCGTGAACTTCTCCGGCGAGAAGAGGTAGATCAGCTGGGTGAAGAAGTCGTTCCACGTCCAGATGAAGGTGAAGATCGCCGTGGTGATCAGGGCCGGGCGGGTCAGCGGCAGGATCACCAGGAAGAACGAGCGGAACGGCCCGCAGCCGTCGATCCGGGCCGCCTCCTCCAGCTCGCGCGGCAGCCCCCGCATGAACTGCACGATGAGGAAGGCGAAGAACGCCTCCGTGGCGAGGAACTTGGGCAGGATCAGCGGCCAGTAGGTGTTCACCATGCCGAGCTTGTTGAAGATGATGTACTGCGGGATCAGCACGGCGTGGTGCGGCAGCATGATGGTGGCGATCATGAAGGCGAACAGCGGCGCGCGGAAGCGGAACCGCAGCCGGGCGAAGGCGTACGCGGTCAGGGAGCAGGAGATGAGGTTGCCGAGGACCGCGCCCCCGCGATGAGCAGGGAGTTGCCGAGCAGCCGCCAGACGGAGACGTCGTTCACGCCGTCGAGCGCCGTCTTGTAGTTGGACCACTCCAGGTGACCGGGCAGCAGGTTCAGGCTGGCGATGACCTCGTCCGCGGGCTTGAGCGAGGTCGCGAGCAGCCACGCCAACGGGTAGAGCATCACCAGCAGCGCGGCCAGGCAGCCGGCGTGCAGGGCCACCCGGCGCCGGGCGACCGGCTTGCGCAGGGTGGAGGCAGTCGTCCTCATCGGGCTCCCCCATCAGTGTCGGAGGCGTGGAAGACCCAGGACCGCGAGGTGCGGAACAGCACCGCGGTGACCGCGCCGATGACCAGCAGCAGCACCCAGGCCATCGCCGAGGCGTAGCCCATGTGGGAGGCGACGAAGCCGCGGTCGTAGAGGTAGAGCGTGTAGAACAGGGTCGAGTCGGCGGGCCCGCCCTTGCCGGCGCTGACCGCGAAGGCGGGGGTGAAGGCCTGGAAGGCCTGGATGGTCTGGAGCACCAGGTTGAAGAAGATCACCGGGGACAGCATCGGCACGCTGACGGACAGGAACTGCCGCCACCGGCTCGCCCCGTCGACCTCGGCGGCCTCGTACAACTCCCCAGGGATCTGCTGGAGTCCGGCGAGGAAGATGACCGTCGGTGCGCCGAACTGCCCCACCGTCAGCAGGGCGACCGCGAGCAGCGCCCAGCCGGGTCGGGTGACCCAGCCGCCGGTGCCGAGGAGGTGGTCGACCGTGCCGCCGTCGTTGAAGATCGCCCGCCAGACGAGCGCGATGGACATGGACGCGCCGAGCAGGGAGGGCGCGTAGAAGGCGGAGCGGTAGAAGCCCTTGGCACGGCGGATGTCACAACAAGCCCTCTGCACCGCTTCCGTGGGACGGAGCCCCGAGCATGACTTCCGACACCGCACCTCGCCGCCGCGCCGCCGTCGTGGGCCTGGGCGCCCGTGCCCGGCTCTTCACCGAGGCCCTGTCAGTGCCGTACGCGGACCGGATCGAACTGGCCGGCTTCTGCGACGTCAACGCCCACCGCATGGCCGTCCACAACGACTGGATCACCGCCGACCATCCGGGCCGCCCGCCCGTACCGGCGTACGACGCCGAGGACTTCGAACTGATGCTGCGCCGTGAGCGCATCGACCTGGTGGTGGTGTGCAGTGTGGACCGCACCCACGACCACTACATCGTGGCCGCCCTGGAGGCGGGCTGCGACGTGGTCACCGAGAAGCCGATGACCACGGACGCCGAGCGGGCCCGCCGCATCCTGGACACCCGGCGCCGCACCGGCCGCGAGGTGCGGGTCGCCTTCAACTACCGCTACAACCCGGTGCACTCGGCGGTACGGGAGCTGCTGGCGGCCGGGGAGATCGGCGAGGTCGGGTCGGTGCACTTCGAGTGGCTGCTCGATCTGCGGCACGGCGCCGACTACTTCCGCCGCTGGCACCGGGAGAAGGCCAACTCCGGCGGCCTGATGGTGCACAAGGCGACGCACCACTTCGACCTGGTCAACTGGTGGCTGGACTCCCGGCCCGAGACCGTCTTCGCGCAGGGCGGCCTCTTCTTCTACGGCGACGAGGCCGGCCGGCGCCGGGGCCTGGCCCGTCCGTACACCCGTGCCCACGGCTCCCCCGCGGCCGACGGCGCCCCCTTCGCGCTGCGGCTCGCGGACTCCCCGGTGCTCAGCGCGCTGTACCTGGAGGCGGAGCGGGAGGACGGCTACCACCGGGACCAGAACGTGTTCGGGCCGGGTGTGACCATCGAGGACGACATGGCGGTCCTGGTGCGGTACGCGTCCGGGGCGAGCCTGACGTACCACCTCACCGCGTACGCGCCCTGGGAGGGCTACCGCATCGCCTTCAACGGCAGCGAGGGGCGGCTGGAGCTGCTGGTCGAGGAGTCCACGTGGTCACCGCGCCGGACGCGGGACGGCGCCACCGGCCCGGTGCTGCACGGCGCCGAGACCGACGCGCAGGCGGGCCGGACCGAGCTGCTGCTGCGCCGGTTCTGGGAGCGCCCGCGCGAGGTGAAGGTCGCCACCGGCGAGGGCGGGCACGGCGGCGGGGACGTACGGATGCCGGCGGACCTGTTCGGCGAGCACGCCGAGGACCCGCTGGGGCGGGCGGCGGACGCCACGGCCGGGGCGCGCTCCCTGGTGACGGGGCCGGCCGCGAACCGGTCGTTCGAAACCGGACTGCCCGTACGGGCACGGGAGTTGCTGCACGTCTGAGCCGAGTTTCCCATGAATGTGCCAGGCCCTCGAAATGCATGTGCCAGACCCTCGACGTCACTCCCTGACTGCGGGTCAGGGACGACGTCGAAATGCATGTGCCAGACCCTCGACGTCACTCCCTGACTGCGGGTCAGGGACGACCGGCGTCTCCGCAGGAGAGTACGTCCTGGCTGTTGTACCTACGCACGTGCGGATGCGGTAGGGGCCCCGAGGCGCGTCGCCGGGTGTCGGAGCACCCGCGCGCGTACGATCCCCCGGTGGTCCTCTTCCGGCTCGAACGCGTCACCCCGCTCCCGGTCGAGCAGGCCTGGCTCCGGCTCACGGACTGGCCGCGCCACGCCGATGTGGTGCCACTGACCCGCGTCACGGTGCCGACGCCCGCGCCGACGGGCGTCGGCACCGTGTTCGTGGCCCGCTCGGGCGTGGGACCGCTGGCCTTCGACGACCCGATGGAAGTGGTCGACTGGCGGCCGCCGACCCGGTGCCGCATGGTCAAACGCGGCGGTGTCGTCACCGGTTGGGCGGAGATCGAGGTGAGTCCCCACGGCGACACGGGCTCGCGCGTGGTGTGGCGGGAGGAACTGGCCGTACGCCTCCTGCCGGCCCTCTTCGACCGGCCGCTCGGGTGGCTCGCCCGGCGGATGTTCGGGCGCGCGATGGACGGACTGCTCAGGCCGAATCCGGCCCCCGGTGTCAGTGGTGGCGTCTACAGTCCACCGTCATGACCGATGCCACACACCTCCGCACCACCCGGGCGTCGTACGACACCGTCGCCGCGGACTACGACCGGCTGCTCAGGAACGCCTTGGACGACAGTCCCTTCGACCGGGCCATGCTGGGGGTGTTCGCCGAGCGGGTACGGGCGGCCGGAGGCGGGCCGGTCGGGGACCTCGGGTGCGGGACGGGACGGGTGACGGGCCACCTGGACAAGCTGGGGCTCGACGCCTTCGGGGTCGACCTCTCCCCCGGGATGGTGGCCGTGGCCCGGCGGGTCCACCCCTCGCTGCGGTTCGAGGTGGGGTCGATGACCGGCCTCGGCATCGCGGACGACACGCTCGCCGGCGCCCTCGCCTGGTACTCCACGGTGCACACGCCGCCCCAGGAACTGCCCGTGTGCTTCGCCGAGTTCCACCGGGTGCTGGCGCCCGGCGGCCACCTCCTGATGGCCTTCAAGGTCGGCGACGAGCGCCGGCACCTGGACCACGCCTACGGGCACGACCTGTCCCTCGACGTCTACCACTTCCGGCCCGAGCATGTCTCCGAGTTGCTGACGGACGCCGGTTTCGACGAGATCGCCCGGCTCGTGCGGGCGGCCGAGGGCTGGGAGAAGTCCCCGCAGGGCTACCTCCTCGCCCGCAAGCGCGCCCGGTGACCGGAAGGGGCGGGAGCTTGTCCGACTCCTCGGTGCGGGACTTCTACGACCGGCTGGCCCCGGACTACCACCTGATCTTCGCGGACTGGGACACGAGCATGGCCCACCAGGCCGAGGTGCTGGGCGGGCTGCTCCGCCGCCGTCTCGGGTCGGGGCCGTACCGGATCCTGGACTGCTCCTGCGGGATCGGTACCCAGGCGATCGGGCTGGCCCTGGCCGGGCACCGGGTCGTCGGCAGTGACCTGAGTCCCGTCGCCGCCGCACGCGCCGCCGCCGAGGGTGCTGCCCGCGGGGCCGCCCTTTCGACGGCTGCCGCGGACATGCGCCTGCTGCCCTTCAGGTCATCGGTGTTCGACGTCGTCGTCTGCGCGGACAACTCGCTCCCCCACCTGCTCACCGCGCGGGACGTCGAGGCCGCGCTCCTCGGCATGCGACGGGTGCTCCGGGACGACGGGCTGTTGGTGATCACGGTCCGGGACTACGACGAGGCCCGCCGGGACAGACCCACGGCGACACCGCCCCGGGTCGTGCGGACGCCCGACGGCCAGGTGATCACCTTCCAGCTCTGGCACTGGCACGAGGACGGCGAGCGCTACGACCTGGAGCACTTCCAGCTGATCCCCGAGGGGAGCACCTGGGACGTCCGGGTACGCCGGACCACCTATTGGGCGCTGACCCGCGCACAGCTGACGCAGTTCGCCGCCGAAGCCGGCTTCACCGACATCACCTGGCACACTCCGGCCCCCGACGGGTACTACCAGCCCGTGCTCACCGCACGGCGCGCGCCCTCCGACCCGCAGGCGCTGCCCGCCGGAATCCGATGACCGGGGAGGAGCGACCGGTCAGGCCACCGAACCGATCCGCGCGGCCGGTGCCTGGGCCGTGTCGTGGTGGATCGGGGTGTGGGCGCCGGTGAGCGAGACGCCGCTGCCGCCCCGCCGGGCGGCGACGATCTCCGCCGCTATCGACAGGGCGGTCTCCTCCGGTGTGCGGGCGCCCAGGTCGAGGCCTATGGGGGACCTCAGGCGCGCCAGCTCCAGTTCGGTGACGCCGACCGCGCGCAGGCGTTCGTTGCGGTCCAGATGGGTGCGGCGGGAGCCCATCGCGCCGACGTACGCGACCGGCAGCCGCAGCGCCAGCCTCAGCAGCGGTACGTCGAACTTGGCGTCGTGGGTCAGGACGCACAGGACCGTGCGGGCGTCGACCTGCGTGCGCTCCAGGTACCGGTGCGGCCACTCGACGACGATCTCGTCGGCCTCCGGGAAGCGGGTGCGGGTGGCGAAGACGGGCCGGGCGTCGCACACGGTGACCCGGTAGCCGAGGAACGTGCCGATGCGGACGAGCGCGGAGGCGAAGTCGATCGCACCGAAGACGATCATCCGGGGCGGTGGGACGGACGACTCGACCACCATCGTGAGCGGCGCTCCACAGCGCGAGCCCTGCTCTCCGATTTCGAGGGTGCCGGTGCGGCCCGCGTCCAGGAAGGCGCCCGCCTCGGCCGCCACCGTGCGGTCCAGCTCCGGGTGGCCGCCGAAGCCGCCCTCGTACGTGCCGTCGGGGTGGACGAGCAGCGCCCTGCCGAGCAGTTCCGCCGGGCCCGACACGACCCGTGCCAGCGCCGCCGCCCGACCGCGCGCCGCGGCGGCCAGCGCGGAGGCGAGCACCGGGCGGGAGGGGTCGGCCGCCCGGACGGGGGTGACCAGGATGTCGATGACGCCGCCGCAGGTCAGGCCCACCGCGAAGGCGTCGTCATCGCTGTATCCGAAGCGCTCCAGGACGGTTCCCCCGTCCTGGAGCGCCTGCCGGCACAGCTCGTACACCGCGCCCTCCACACAACCGCCGGAGACCGAGCCGATCGCCGTGCCGGCGGCGTCCACCGCGAGGGCCGCACCCGGCTGCCGGGGGGCGCTGCCCCCGACCGCCACGACGGTGGCCACGGCGAAATCGCGGCCCTGCTCGACCCATCGGGCCAGCTCCTCGGCGATGTCCAACATCTCTCGGTCTCCTTGACAGCGGTTGTGAAGAGGGTCCCTCGGTGAAGCGGCTAGCGCACGCCCAGCCAGCTCTCGATCGGGTGGAGGGCGAAGTAGACCAGGAACACCACCGTCAGGCCCCACATGAAGGCGCCGACCTCCCGCGCCCTGCCCTGGGCGGTCTTGATGGCGACGTAGGAGACGACACCGGCGGCGACACCGGTGGTGATGGTGTACGTGAACGGCATCAGGACCACGGTCAGGAAGACCGGGATCGCGGTGGCACGGTCGGCCCAGTCCACATGGCGGGCGTTCATCAGCATCATCGCGCCGATCACTACCAGGGCGGCGGAGGCCACCTCCTGGGGGACGATCGCCGTCAGCGGGGTGAAGAACAGGCACGCCGCGAAGAGCAGGCCGGTGACGACGGAGGCGAGGCCCGTGCGGGCGCCCTCGCCGACGCCGGTGGCGGACTCGATGAACACCGTCTGGCCGGAGCCGCCCGCCACACCGCCGATCGCACCGCCCGCGCCGTCGATGAACAGCGCCTTGGAGAGCCCCGGCATGCGGCCCCTGTCGTCGGCGAGCCCGGCCTCCGTACCGACACCGATGATGGTGGCCATCGCGTCGAAGAATCCGGCCAGCACGAGGGTGAAGACGATCATCCCGACGGTCATGACGCCGACCTTGCCCCAGCCGCCGAACTCCACCTGCCCGAAGAGCGAGAAGTCGGGCATCGACACCGCGCCGCCGTGCAGTTCGGGTGCTCCGCTCGCCCAGGCGCCGGCCTTGATGGCGCCCGCCGCGTTCAGCACCGCCGCAACCACGGTGCCACTGACGATGCCGATGAGGATGGCGCCGGGGACGCCCCGGGCCTGGAGCATGAAGACGAGCAGGAGGGTGCCGGCGAAGAGCAGGACCGGCCAGCCGGTGAGCTGGCCCGCCGGGCCGAGGGTGACCGGCGTCGCCTTGCCCTGGTGCACGAAGCCGGACTTGTAGAAGCCGATCAGGGCGATGAACAGGCCGATGCCCATGGTGATCCCGTGCTTCAGCGCCAGCGGGATCGCGTTCATGATCATCTCGCGGAGGCCGGTGACGACCAGGAGCATGATGACCGCGCCGTAGATCACGCACATGCCCATGGCCTGCGGCCAGGTCATCTGGGGGGCGACCTGGGAGGAGAGGACACCGGAGACGGAGAGGCCCGCGGCGAGGGCGAGTGGCACCTTGCCGACGAAGCCCATCAGCAGTGTGGTGACCGCCGCTGCGAACGCGGTCGCGGTGATCACCGCCTTCTGGTCGAGCGTGTCCCCGGCCGCGTCCCTGCCGGACAGGATCAGGGGGTTCAGCAGGAGGATGTACGCCATCGCCATGAAGGTGGTGATGCCGCCGCGCACCTCGCGGGCGAGCGTGGATCGGCGCGCGGATATGTGGAAGTACCGGTCGAGCCAGGGCCTGCCGGCCGGGACGGGGGGCTTCGTGCCCGCGTCCTCGGCTGTCGGCCTTGGCTCCACTGAGGGGTGGGTCATGGTGCCGTCTCCCAAGTTTCATAGGGGGTTGGGATGTGCACGACCCGGGGGACGGCCCGAGACGAACGGTGGTGCGTGCGGTGGTGCAGCGGGCGGCCGTCAGGGCACTGGGGAGGCACGACTGCCCGCAACGGCGGCGGGGGTGGGCCCGGTTACGCCGTGCCCGTGAGGTGTTCCGGGCGTACCGGAGTGCGATTCAGTTCCAGGCCCGTCGCGTCGCGGATCGCCGCGAGCACGGCCGGAGTTGACGACAGCGTGGGTGCCTCGCCGACTCCGCGCAGGCCGTACGGGGCGTGGTCGTCGGCCAGTTCCAGGACGTCGACCGGGATCGTCGGCGTGTCCAGGATCGTGGGGATCAGGTAGTCCGTGAACGACGGGTTCCTCACCTTCGCCGTCCTCGGGTCGACGACGATCTCCTCCATGACCGCGATGCCCAGACCCTGGGTCGTTCCGCCCTGGATCTGGCCGGTCACGGACAGGGGGTTGAGCGCCTTGCCGACGTCCTGGGCGCAGGCCAGTTCGATGACCTTGACCAGGCCCAGCTCGGTGTCGACCTCCACCACGGCGCGGTGCGCGGCGAAGGAGTACTGGACGTGGCCGTTGCCCTGGCCGGTGCGCAGGTCGAAGGGCTCGGTCGGGCGGTGCCGCCACTCGCGCTCGATCTCCACGGCTTCGTCGCCGAGGACGTCCACCAGGTCGGCGAGCACCTCTCCCCCGTCGGTGACGACCTTGCCGCCCTCCAGCAGCAGCTCCGCCGTGGCCCAAGCCGGGTGGTACGAGCCGAACTTGCGCCGGCCGATCTCCAGGACCCGCTCGCGGACCAGCTCGCAGGCGTGCTTCACGGCGCCGCCGGTGACGTACGTCTGGCGGGACGCGGACGTCGAACCCGCCGAGCCGACCTGCGTGTCCGCCGGGTGGATCGTCACCTGGGCGACGCCCAGCTCGGTCCGGGCGATCTGCGCGTGGACGGTGACGCCGCCCTGGCCGACCTCCGCCATCGCCGTGTGCACGGTGGCCACGGGTTCGCCCGCGATGACCTCCATGCGGACCTTGGCCGTGGAGTAGTCGTCGAAGCCCTCGGAGAAGCCGACGTTCTTGATGCCGACCGCGTAGCCGACACCGCGGACGACGCCTTCGCCGTGCGTGGTGTTGGACAGGCCGCCGGGCAGCTGTCGTACGTCCGCGCCCTCGGAGCTCTCCCACTGGCGCTCCGGCGGCAGGGGCATCGCCTTGACGCGGCGCAGGAGTTCGGCGACCGGCGCCGGTGAGTCGACGACCTGCCCGGTGGGCATGACCGCACCCTGGGACATCGCGTTGCGCTGCCGGAACTCCACCGGGTCCATGCCGAGCCTCTTGGCGAGCTTGTCCATCTGCGCCTCGTAGGCGAAGCACGCCTGGACCGCGCCGAAGCCGCGCATGGCTCCGCAGGGCGGGTTGTTGGTGTAGAGGGCGATGGCCTCGATGTCGACGTCGTCCACCACGTACGGACCCACGCCGAGCGAGGAGGCGTTGCCCACGACCGCCGGGGAGGAGGACGCGTAGGCGCCGCCGTCGAGGACGATCCGGCACTTCACGTGGGTGAGCCGGCCGTCCTTCGTCGCGCCGTGCTCGTAGTACAGCTTCGCCGGGTGGCGGTGGACATGGCCGAAGAAGGACTCGAAGCGGTTGTAGACGATCTTGACCGGCTTACCGGTGCGCAGGGCGAGCAGACAGGCGTGGATCTGCATCGACAGGTCCTCGCGGCCGCCGAAGGCCCCGCCGACACCGGCCAGGGTCATCCGGACCTTGTCCTCGGGCAGGCCGAGGACGGGTGCGATCTGGCGGAGGTCGGCGTGCAGCCACTGGGTGGCGATGTAGAGGTCGACGCCGCCGTCCTCGGCGGGGACGGCAAGGCCGGACTCCGGACCGAGGAACGCCTGGTCCTGCATGCCGAAGACGTACTCGCCCTCGACGATCACATCGGCCCGCCTGCGTGCCTCCTCGACGTCGCCCCGCACGATCGGCTGCCGGTGGACGATGTTCGGGTGCGGGACGTGGGCCGCGTGGTGATCCGTGCGGTTGTCGTGCACGAGGATCGCGTCCGGGGCGAGCGCGGACGCCTCGTCCGTGATGACCGGGAGTTCGCGGTACTCGACCTTGATCTTGGCGGCGGCGCGACGAGCGGTCTCCGGGTGGTCGGCGGCGACGATCGCGACGGGCTCGCCGTGGTGGCGGACCTTGCCGTGGGCGAGGACCGGGGTGTCCTGGATCTCCAGGCCGTAGTTCTTCACGTCGGTCGGCAGGTCGTCGTACGTCATCACGGCGTACACGCCCGGCGTTGCGAGGGCCTCGCCGGTGTCGATGGAGACGATCTCGGCGTGGGCGACCGTGGAGCGCAGGATCTGGCCCCACAGCATGTCCTCGTGCCACATGTCGGACGAGTACGCGAACTCGCCGGTGACCTTGAGCGTGCCGTCCGGGCGGAGCGTGGACTCGCCGATGCCGCCCTTGGTCCGGGACCCCTGTGTGATCGTCGTGGGAATTCCGTTGGCGGCCATGGTCAGAGCCCCTCCGACTGCCGGGCGGCCGCCAGGCGGACCGCGTCCATGATCTTCTCGTAGCCGGTGCAGCGGCACAGGTTGCCGGACAGGGCCTCGCGGATGTCCGCGTCGGTCGGGTTCGGGTTGCGCTCCAGCATCTCGTCGGCGGCGACCAGCAGCCCGGGCGTGCAGAAGCCGCACTGGACGGCACCGGCGTCGATGAACGCCTGCTGGACCGGCGCGAGTTCGCTTCCCTCGCCGGTCTGCGAGTCGGTGCCCTTCGCCTGCCACCGCTTGGCCTCGTCGAGCGACGTGCCGGGGGAGTCCGTGCCGCACGCGCGCTGCCTGGCGTACTCCGCCAGGCCCTCGACCGTGACCACCTCGCGGCCCTCCACCTGCCCGGCGGCCACCAGGCAGGAGCACACCGGCACGCCGTCCAGACGCACCGTGCAGGAGCCGCACTCGCCCTGTTCGCAGGCGTTCTTGGAGCCCGGCAGGCCCAGCCGCTCGCGCAGCACGTACAGCAGGGACTCGCCCTCCCAGACGTCGTCGGCCTCCTGTGGACGTCCGTTGACCGTGAAGTTGACGCGCATCACGCGGCTCCCTTCGAGGTGCGGCGGGCGCCGCGGTACGACTCCCAGGTCCAGGTCAGTGTCCGGCGGGCCATGACCCCGACCGCGTGGCGGCGGTAGTTCGCGGTACCCCGGACGTCGTCGATCGGGTTGCAGGCGGCGGCGCACAGCTCCGCGAACTGCCGGGCGACGGAAGGAGCGATGATCTTGCCGTTGTCCCAGAAGCCACCCTCCTCCAGCGCCGCGTTCAGGAACTCCTCGGCGGCCTTGGCCCGGACGGGCGTCGGGGCGGCCGAGCCGATGCCGGTGCGGACCGTGCGGGAGGCGGGGTGCAGGGCGAGCCCGAAGGCACAGACCGCGATCACCATGGCGTTGCGGGTGCCGACCTTCGAGTACTGCTGGGGGCCGTCGGCCTTGTCGATGTGGACGGCGCGGATCAGTTCGTCGGGGGCGAGGGCGTTGCGCTTCACGCCGGTGTAGAAGGCGTCGATCGGGATGCGGCGGGCGCCGCGCACGGACTCGACCTCGACCTCCGCTACCGCCGCGAGCAGCGCCGGGTGGGCGTCGCCGGCCGGGGAGGCGGTGCCGAGGTTGCCGCCGACGCCGCCGCGGTTGCGGATCTGCGGGGAGGCCACCGTGTGGGAGGCGAGGGCCAGGCCGGGCAGCTCGGCCCGCAGGTTCTCCATGATCCGGGTGTAGGGGACCGAGGCACCGAGCCGCACGCTGTCCTCGCCGACCTCCCACTCGTAGAGGTCACCGATGCGGGTGAGGTCCATCAGGTGCTCGGGCCGGCGGTGGTCGAAGTTGATCTCGACCATCACATCGGTGCCACCCGCGATCGGTACGGCGCTGGGGTGCTCCGCCTTGGCGGCGAGCGCCTCCTCCCAGCTGGCGGGGCGAAGGAAGTCCATGACCGGCTCTTTCTGCTTCGTCTCGGTGGGGCGGTACGGATCGAGCCATATCCGGTGCGGCGGGCCCGGCTCGTTCAGGTGCTGTTCACGTGGAGTGGGGTCAGTACACCGCCGGGTACTCCAACGGGGTCAGTCACCGAAAACATGAAGGAGTTGGCTGGTGAGGGCGGCCATCTTGTAGATTCATATGAACGGAGGTCGTCCGTAACCTCTCCGGTTTGCCCTGGAAACACGACGCACCGGCGGCGGCGACCGCGAGCACGGCTTCCGAAACGCCCAGGCCAACGCCCTGGCCGACCGACCATGGATTTCCGGACAAGAACGGCGGCAACGACACATGCGGCTGCGCGCACTGCTGAACACCGACGCGCTGGGGCTGCGGCTGCTCGGCGGCGAGGACGAGCTCGACCGTACCGTGCGCGGTGTGATGACCACGGACCTGAAGGACCCCAGCCGGTACCTCTCCGGCGGTGAACTGGTCCTCACGGGCCTGGCGTGGCGGCACGACCCCGCCGACTCCGAGCCCTTCGTGCGCATCCTGACGAGCGCCGGCGTGGCCGCGCTCGCGGCGGGCGAGGCGGAGCTGGGCGACGTCCCGGACGACCTGGTCGCGGCCTGCGCCCGGCACCGGCTGCCGCTGTTCGCCGTCCACGAGTCGGTGGCGTTCGCCACGATCACCGAGCACGTCGTACGGCAGGTCTCCGGCGAGCGGGCCGGGGACCTGGCGGCCGTGGTGGACCGGCACCGGCGGATGATGACACCCGGCCCGGCGGGCGGCGGCCCGGACGTCGTGCTGGACCTGCTCCACTCCGACCTCGACCTGCGGGCCTGGGTGCTCTCCCCCACCGGCCCGCCGATCGCCGGGCCGACGCCGGGTCCGGCCGCGGAGGTGTGCGCGAAGCTGGCGGCCGAGCACCTGGCGGCGACGCGCACGGGGCGCCGGGGAACGCACCGGGTGACGCTGGGCGCGACGACGTACTCCCTCTTCCCGATCCGCAGCAACGGCCGCGGCGGCGGATCGCGGGACGTGCGCGAGACGGTGCTGTCCGACTGGCTGCTCGCGGTCGAGGCGGACGCCGGGGACTGGGCCGAGGAGCGGCTCGACCTGCTGTACGGCGTCACCCAGCTGATCGCGGTCGAACGGGACCGGCGCGACGCGGCGCGCACGGTACGGCGGCGGCTCGCGCAGGAGGTCCTGGAGCTGGTGCAGACGGGGGCCGCGCCCGCCGAGATCGCGGCCCGGCTGCGGGTCGCCGCACCCGTGCTGCTGCCGGGGCTGGGGTCGGCGCCGCAGTGGCAGGTGGTGGTGGCCCGGGTCGAGTGGGACGGCGCGCAGGTGGAGACCGGGCCGGTCGCCCAGGCGCTGCTGGAGGAGATCCTCGTCGACCCTTCGCCGAGCTCTTCGGGCGAGCACGCCGACCGCATCGCGGTCGCCCACACGGGGGACGAGGCGATCGCGCTCGTCCCGCTTCCGGCCGTGCCCTCCGAGCACGACGGTTCCGAGCCGGGGATCCTCGCCGACGCCCTGCTCCAGGCCGTACGGGACCCGCTGTCCGCGGGGCTCGCCGACGACGGCCGGCTCACGCTGGGCGTCAGCGCCGCGGTGCTCTCCGCGGAGGGACTGCGCGGCGCCCTGGAGGAGGCGCGGCACGCCCGCCGGGTCGCCGCCGCTCGCCCGGGCCGGGTGTGCGCGGCCGGCCACCAGGAGCTGGCCTCGCACGTACTGCTGCTGCCGTTCGTCCCGGACGACGTGCGCCGCGCCTTCACGGCCCGTCTGCTGGACCCGCTGCGCGACTACGACCGCAGGCACCGCGCCGAGCTGATCCCGACCCTGGAGGCGTTCCTCGACTGCGACGGCTCCTGGACCCGTTGCGCGACCCGGCTGCACCTGCACGTCAACACACTGCGGTACCGGGTAGGGCGTATCGAGCAGTTGACGAGCCGGGACCTCTCACGCCTGGAGGACAAGCTCGATTTCTTCCTCGCGTTGCGCATGAGCTGAGGTCAGGGCGGTGGGGCACCGGGGTCATCATCCGCCGCCCCGGTCCAGGACTTTGTGAAATCCTTCACCCACCCTCTTGGCCCGGTGCCTCGATTGGTGCTGGAATGCCGCCACCACCTAAGGCTCGATGGCGTGCTCGGGGAGGGCAACGTGGCGCATACCGCCATGTCTGGTACCGGAACGACCGCAGCTGACGATCCACTCCAGACCGCGGTATGGCGGCTGCGCTCGCGCGCCTGCTGGGCCGACGCGGCTGCCCTCCTCCATCCGGAGACGGCCGAGGCATCCCTCCAGCGGGCCGCCCTGCTCGTGGAGCGGTGTCTGTACACGGAACAGGGCTGGGAGGAGGCCGAGGACGCGCTGCGCACGGCCGAGGCGCAGGCCCACAGCGACGAGGAGCGGGGCGCGGCCGCTTGTGAACGCGGGTACTTGGCGTACGCCGCCACCCTGCTAGGGGTCCGGGACCGGGCCGACGAGGCGCGGGCCGCGCTCGGCCGGGCGGCGGCGCTGGTCCCTCCGGGGACGCCGGGGAGGGCCCTGCTGGACTTCCGGCGCGGCCTGGTGGCCCAGAACCTCGCCGACGCCCCGCAGGCTGCCCGGGCGGCCTACCGGCGCGCGCACGCGGGCGCCGCCGCGTACGGCGACGCGCTGCTGCTCTCCTTCACCTGGCGGCACCTGGCGGGGCTCGCCCTGCGGGACGGCGAGGTGACGGAGGCGCGGCACGGCTTCGCCGAGTCCCTGCGGATCCGCGAGGAGCTGGGCTACCTCGTCGGTACGGCACCGGCGCTGGCGTCGCTCGCGGACGCGGAGTCCGAACCGGAGGCGTCCCGGCTGCGCGCGGAGGCGGGGCGGCTGTTCCGGCTGCTGGGAGGTGTGCCGACGTGGCTGGCGCGGCAGTTGGCGCCAGTGAAACCTGCCACATCGTAGGGATTTGGGCGGATTCGCCCGGACTCATCCCCTCCGGTTCTCAGAAGAAGCTGAGAATTTGCTGTGCCAGGCTGGCGCGCCGATCCCATGGCCACCCCCTGGAGGAGCGCTCCGATGACCGTCGTCAACGGCTTGCCCGCGCACGTGTTGTTCGTCCACTTCGTCGTCGTCCTGGTGCCGCTGAGCGCGCTGGCGCTCGTCGTCAGCGCGCTGTGGCCGCGGGCCGCGCGGCGGCTCGGCCTGATCCTGCCGGTGCTCGCGTTCGTCACGCTGGTGACCGTGCCCCTCACCTCCCACGCGGGCGAGTGGCTGGAGCGGCATGTGGGCAGCGATGCCCTGGTGCGCGAGCACGCCCGGCTCGGGGACGGTCTGCTGCCGTGGGCCCTCGGTCTGTTCCTGCTGGCGACGGCCGTGTGGTGGACGGCCCGCCGGGCGCCCGCGCCGCAGGGCGCCGTGGCCGGGTCGCGCGGCGGTGCGGTCGTCCGGGTGGCGGCGGCCGTGCTGTCCGTGGCCGTGGCCGTCGGCGCGGTGGTCGACGTGTACCGCATAGGCGATTCCGGCGCGAAGGCGGCCTGGCACGACGCCTTCTCCAAGACCGCCACCGGTCAGGGGGACTAGGCCGTCCGTCGCCGCAGCCGGACCCCCTCCGGCCGGCCGCTCACAGACCTCGGACGAACGTCCGGAGGCCGTCGTGGAACGCGGGGTCGCCGGCCAGGAGGGCGGTGACGGCGAGGAGGATGACGACGGCGGTGAGGACGACGACCGCCGCCCGCCCGCCGAGGCCGTGCCGTCCCGCCCGCCGCGCCCGCGCGACCAGCCGGTCCCGGTGTCCCCGCCCAGCCCGCTGCCGTGTTTCGAACATCGCCATCGGTCACCCCCGTGGGGCCGTCGCCCCGTTTCCGGCCGACACGCACGGGGCCGCCGGAGCGGTTCCCTCCCCTGTGCCCACCCGGGAGGCCCCGTCAGGAGGCCCCGGCGAAGTGTTCCCGTACGAGTGACTGCACCACCGTCAGGTCCTGGGCGGCCAGCGCATCGAGCAGTGCGGTGTGTTCGGCGGCGTCGGCGAGCAGGTCGGCACGGCCGCGGGAGACGGGGGCTTCGACCAGCGGCCACTGGGCACGGCGGTGCAGGTCGTCGGCGATCCGCAGGAGTTGCTCGTTGCCGGCGAGGGCGAGGACCGCGCGGTGGAAGGCGCGGTCCGACTCGGCATAGGTCGCCCGGCATCCGGAGGACGCGGCGCGGATGGTGGCCTCCGCCAGCGGGCGCAGCTCCGCCCAGCGCTCGGCGGGGACCGAGCGGGCGAGCCGCAGCATCACCGGAACCTCGATCAGGGCACGGATCTCGGCGAGTTCGGCCAGTTCGCGGGCGCCGCGCACGACGACGCGGAAGCCCCGGTTGGGCACGACCTCGACCGCGCCTTCCAGAGCCAACTGCTGCATCGCCTCACGCACGGGTGTGGCGGACACCCCGAACCGGTCGGCGAGCGCGGGCGCCGAGTAGACCTCACCGGGCGTCAGCTCGCCCGCGACCAGTGCGGTGCGCAGGGCGTCGAGGATCTGCCCGCGGACGGAGGCCCGCTGCACAACGGGACGCCCGTCCTGCGCGACGGATCCGGCGGTGGCCGCGTCCTGCCGCACGCACGGGTGCGGGATCGGCGACTCGCTGTGGGTGTGCTCACCGCGGGTGGCGCCCGTGGCGCCGGCCCGCTCGCGGACCTCGTCCGCGGCGTGGAGCTCGTCCGCGGCGCGGACCTCGTCCGCGGCGTGGAGCTGGTCCGCGGCGTGGAGCTGGTGCGGCACCCGCACGGCCCGCGTACCGGACGCCGCGGGCCCCGTCTCGGCAGAGCTCTCCGCGCGACGGGAACGGGCCTGCTCCACGGGCTCCTCCTCCGGTCCTTGCGGCGTCCTGCACTCTGCGCTCACTCTGTGATGTGTGTCACGACGGTTGTTTACCGCTCGTAAAGCACCTTAGGCACCATACGCTCCGGTTCCCCCACAGACCACCTCCAGTAAGGCCAGCCTTACCCATCGAGTAGCGCGACACGGTGGTTCCCGCACGCCCCGGCAGCCCCCTCCTTGTCCACCACGTCCCCGGCGGAGGACACGTACGCCCCACTCGGCGAGGAGCGGAGCAGCCGTACGCCGGCTCCGCCGTCCTTCCGCGAACCCGTCGGCAAACCCGTCGGCCCGGCGGTGAGTCACGACCCACCCATGTCCGGGCGAGCTGTTGCCCGTTCCACACGCCGAGCCCGGAGGACGCCCGCACCACCCGCCGCGTACCCGCGACGCCGACCGCACACTCAAGCCGACCGTCCACGAGGCCAGTTGGGTGAGATTCGGGGACCCCGGTGACCGACCACCGTCCGCGTGCCGTAGGATCCAGCCCCGGACGAGACCCCGCGCGACCCACACGCGTTTCACAAGTTCCTCACCTGTCGCAGGAACTTTCCGTGGAACCACCCGTACGGGTAGTCTTGTTCGAACTCAACTCCCGCCCCTCAAGCGGCAGTTCGAGCAGAACGCCGTCCTGGGCATCCCTCGCGCACTTCCTTGGCGGCCTCTTGCCCCGAAACCCCCTGAGGGCCGGTGGGATTGGGCCACTATGGCGGGCGTTACGCCCTATCCCAATGCAAGGGACCCCAGATGAGACTGACCGACATATCGCTGAACTGGCTGCTTCCGGGCGCCGTACTGCTCCTGGGCATGCTGGTGGCGGTGGCGGTGCTCGCGCGTGGCAAGCGCTCCTCCGGGGAGAACGCGAGCGCGGACGACTCGTGGGAGCGCGCCGAGGAGCGCCGCAGGCGCAAGGAGACCATCTACGCCACGGCCTCCTACGTCCTCCTCTTCTGCTGTGCGGCAGTCGCCGCGGCGCTCTCCTTCCACGGCTTGGTCGGCTTCGGCCAGCAGAACCTCGGCCTGACCGACGGCTGGGAGTACCTGGTCCCGTTCGGCCTGGACGGTGCGGCCATGTTCTGCTCCGTGCTCGCCGTCCGCGAGGCCAGCCACGGCGACGCGGCGCTCGGCTCCCGGATCCTGGTGTGGACGTTCGCGGCGGCGTCCGCCTGGTTCAACTGGGTGCACGCGCCCAGGGGCGTCGATCACGCGGGCGCCCCGCAGTTCTTCGCCGGCATGTCGCTGTCGGCCGCAGTGCTCTTCGACCGCGCACTGAAGCAGACCCGCCGCGCCGCGCTGCGCGAGCAGGGCCTGGTGCCGCGTCCGCTGCCGCAGATCCGTATCGTTCGCTGGCTGCGGGCACCCATCGAGACCTACAAGGCCTGGTCGCTGATGCTCCTCGAGGGTGTGCGCAGCCTGGACGAGGCCGTGGAGGAAGTGCGCGAGGACCGGCGCCAGAAGCAGCTCAACAAGGCGCGGCGCCGCGAGCAGCAGCGGGCCGAGCGCGCGCAGCTGAAGGCGCTCAGCCGCGGCCACCGCGCGCTCACCGGGGGCAACGGCGGCCGTCAGGTCGAGGTGCAGACCGTCGAGCGGGCCCCCGCACCGGTCTCATCGGAGCCTGCCATACCCGCGGGGGAACTGCCCTCGGGTACCCGCCCCTCGCTCCAGCCCGTCCGGAACTCCGCCGCTGACCCGATCACGGTCGACCTCACCGCCGAGGACGACACGATGGCGCTGCCGCGGCTCGACTCCCTGGAGCGCAAACTCAAGGACCTTGAACAGCAGTTCGGCTGAGACCGGACACCATCCCGGGAAGGGGGGCGCGGCGCCGATGCCGCGCCCCCTTCCCGTTTGTGCCGATGCCGCGCCCCCTTCCCGTTGGTGACGCCTGCTCCGGAGTGCCCCTCCGGCGCTGCCTCAGACGGCCTCCGCGCCGAGGTCGAACCACACCGCTTTTCCCACGCCGTGCGCCCGCACGCCCCATGCGTCCGCGAGTGACTGGACGAGGATCAACCCTCTGCCGTGCGTGCCGTCGTCGGTGCTCGGTACGCGCAGTCTCGGTCTGCGTCCCGCGAAGTCCCTTACCTCCACGTGGAGTCCGCGCGACGAGAGGGTGGCGGTGAGGACCGCGTCACGGTCGGTGTGGATGAGCGCGTTGGTGACCAGCTCACTTGTGAGCAGTTCGGCTATCTCGGAGCGTCCCGGCCTTCCCCAGTGCCGCAGCAACTCCCTGAGCGCTCTGCGCGCCTCGGGCACCGCCCGTAGATCCGCCCGTCCCAGCCGGCGCCTGAGCTGGGGGGCCGCCGAGTGGTCCGTCGGCGTGTCGGTCACTTCCTCCGTCGTCTTCGCCGAGGAGGCCCCGATGACCACGGGACCGCCCCCTCGTGCTCGCCTCTTCATGACCCCCGCCCCGTAGATGGATGCCGGTTCCCCTCTGCTCGAACACCTCCACGGACATGCATGCCCCGCCGACAGACCGGCAGTCATCGTGACGGCGTTTCTCCTCGACTTCCGGACACGCGGTCGTTCCTCGGTGACGCGACATCAGCCGTCATTACTCCAAAAGGATTGTTATTCATATTGTCGGTATGTCGGATATGACAGAGATCGTCACGGTCTGTACGTTCAATCACGCATCGGCTTTCAGCCGACGTCTCTCAGACAGGAGAAGCACATGGCAACGCGTTCCACCGTTGTAACCGCCGCGATCGCGGCTGCCGCGGCCCTGGCGGCCACCGGCATCACCTACGCCAACGCGGCTTCCGAGCCGGCCCAGGCGGCTCCCGTCGCCCCGGTCGCCGCGGCCCCCGCCCCTGCTGCCGCCCCCGCCCTCCCGCAGGGCGGCAACGGCGACAACAGCAGGGGCAACGAGGGCCGTGAGGGCCGTGAGGGCCGTGAGGACCGCGGGGACCACGACGAGGACTACGGTCGCGGCTACGAGCACGAGCACTTCGGCAAGGTCCGCATCAACGAGCGTGAGTACCCGGCCATCCCGGACGGTTGCGTCACGATCGTGAGCGGCCTCGGCTCCAAGAGCCTCAACATCCGCAACGACAGCAGGAAGACCGTCGAGGTCTTCTCCGGGGCCACCTGCGACAACGGCGCTCCCATCGCCATCGTCGGCCCCTGGAGCCAGAGCGACGGGGTGCACCCCCGTCACGTCAAGGGCGGCGTCAAGGTCAAGCACGGCGTCGTGGGCAGCTTCCGCGTGATCCGGCACCACCACGAGGAAGAGGAGCACGAGCACGAGCACGAGCACGGGCGCGAGCACGAGGGCAAGTGACCGAGCCGTCCGAGTCTGACACAACAGAACGAGAACCCCGGCCCGCCGGAATCGGGCCGGGGTTCCGGTCTTGGAGCCTCGCACAGCGAGGCGCGCGGCGTCACGGCCGGGGCACGTTGCGCAGGTTGGAGCGTGCCATCTGCACCATGCGGCCGACCCCGCCCTCCAGAACGATCTTCGAGGCGGACAGGGCGAAGCCCGTCACCATCTCCGCGCTGATCTTCGGCGGTATGGACAGGGCGTGCGGGTCGGTGACGACATCGACCAGCGCCGGACCCTTGTGCCGGAAAGCGTCCTTCAGGGCACCCGCGAGCTGCTTCGGCCTCTCCACCCGTATGCCGTACGCACCGCACGCGCGGGCGACGGCCGCGAAGTCGGGGTTCTTGGTGGCGGTGCCGTACGAGGGCAGCCCGGAGACCATCATCTCCAGTTCCACCATGCTGAGCGATGAGTTGTTGAACAGGACCACCTTCACCGGAAGGTCGTACTGCACCAGGGTGAGGAAGTCGCCCATCAGCATGGAGAACCCGCCGTCGCCGGACATCGACACCACCTGCCGGCGCCGGTCGGTGAACTGGGCACCGATCGCCATGGGCAGCGCGTTGGCCATGGAGCCGTGGGAGAAGGAACCGACGATGCGGCGGCGGCCGTTGGGCGAGATGTAGCGGGCGCCCCACACGTTGCACATCCCCGTGTCGATCGTGAACACCGCGTCGTCATCGGCCACTTCGTCCAGGACGGAGGCCACGTACTCCGGGTGGATCGGGACGTGCTTGTCGACCTTCCGCGTGTACGCCTTGACGACGCCCTCCAGCGCGTCGGCGTGCTTCTTGAGCATCCTGTCGAGGAAGCGCCGGCTCTCCTTCGTCCGCACGCGCGGGACGAGACAGCGCAGGGTCTCCTTCACATCGCCCCACACCGCGAGGTCCAGCTTGGATCGGCGGCCCAGGTTCTCCGGACGGACGTCGATCTGGGCGATCTTCACGTCCTTCGGCAGGAAGGCGTTGTACGGGAAGTCGGTGCCCAGCAGGATCAGCAGATCGCACTCGTGGGTGGCCTCGTAGGCGGCGCCGTAGCCGAGCAGGCCGCTCATGCCGACGTCGTACGGGTTGTCGTACTGGATCCACTCCTTGCCGCGCAGGGCGTGTCCCACCGGGGACTTGATCTTCCCGGCGAACTCCATCACCTCGGCGTGCGCGCCCCGGGTGCCGCTGCCGCAGAAGAGGGTGACCTTCTCCGCCTCGTCGATCATCTCCACGAGCCGGTCGATCTCGGCGTCACCCGGGCGGACACTGGGCCGGGAGGTGACGAGGGCGGTTTCCGCGGACCCGTCGGGGGCGGGCTGGGCGGCGATGTCGCCGGGGAGCGCGACGACACTCACGCCGCTGCGGCCGATGGCGTGCTGGATGGCCGTCTGCAGCAGCCGGGGCATCTGCCGGGGGTTGGATATCAGCTCGCTGTAGTGGGAGCACTCGCGGAACAGCTGGTCGGGGTGGGTCTCCTGGAAGTACCCGAGACCGATCTCGCTTGAGGGTATGTGCGAGGCGAGGGCGAGCACCGGGGCCATCGAGCGGTGGGCGTCGTACAGGCCGTTGATGAGGTGGAGGTTGCCGGGCCCGCAGGAACCGGCGCAGGCGGTCAGCCTGCCGGATATCTGGGCCTCGGCGCCGGCCGCGAAGGCGGCGGTCTCCTCGTGCCGTACGTGCACCCAGTCGATCGCGGAGTTGCGGCGTACGGCGTCCACGATCGGGTTGAGGCTGTCGCCGACCACCCCGTACAGGCGCTCGACCCCCGCCCGGACGAGGATGTCGACGAACTGGTCGGCGACGTTCTGCTTGGCCATGGAATCCACGCATCCCTTCGCTGTCCCTGGATCCATGTATCCACACGGACCGCGATCACGCCTCCCAGACGGCGGCCGCCGTACGGTCATCGGCGTAGCCCTTCACCCTCACCAGGGTGTCGGCGAGGAAGGCGGCGAGACCCGGCACCTCGCCCGTGGACCAGCGGGTCGTCAGGTGCTCGGCGAGCTCGGGCTCGTCGCGCAGCGGGTCGGCGAGACCGGCGCTGCACAGCAGGAGCGTGTCCCCCGGCTGGGCGACGGAGGCACGGAACAGAAAGGGTGAACGGGGCGGCTCGACCGCCGGTTCGTACGGGCTGGGGGGTGTGGTGATGCCGAGGTCCATGGTGAGCCGGTCGCCCTCGGAGGTCTCGGCGGGCGGGGAGCCGAAGCCAACCACCGGCTCGCCGGTGGTGTCGGCGGCGCGCGGCTCGATGTCCTGCCACTCGCCGCCCCGCAGCCGGAACAGGCCGCCGGCGCCGACACCGAAGAAGACGCGGATACGGCAGGCGGGGTCCGCGGGCAGCAGCAGACAGCGCAGGCCGGCGGTGTACTCGTCCGGGTCGGCGCCCTGGGCGGCGGCGCCGGCGCGGAGCTTGCCGAGGCTCCGGTCGGTGAGCCGTTGCAGGCCGGACTTCAGGTCGCCGCGCCGGGCGGCGCGGATGTCCTCGCCGAGGCGGAGGTGGCTGCGGCCGACGGCACGGCCGATCCAGTGACACGCCTCGGCGGCGGCGCGGTGGGCGCCGGGCGCGCCGCGGCGGCCGGTGGCCATGGCGACGAGCACGAGGGCCTGGTCCCCGGTGCCGAAGCGGGCGGTGAGCAGACAGTCGCGTCGCGGCTCGCCCCGGAAGCGGGCCGAGTCCCCACGCGCAGAGACCGCCCGCAGGGTGCAGGACCCGAACCGGGCGCCGTCCAGCGCGGTGTCGGGGACCAGGTCGGAGAGACGGTCGGGGTCGGCCTGCGGGAGGGCGGTGGGCTCCGGGTCGTAGGTCGGCGGGCCGGAGCCGATGTAGTCGACCGGGGGCGGGATGCGCGGCAGGGGCGGCGGAGGCACCGCGTCCGACGAAGCGTCAGGGGACTGGCCCTCCACAGCGTCGGACGGAGCGCCAGGAGGCGGCGGAGGCACCGCGTCGGACGAAGCCTCGGGGAGCGGTGGTGGCTTCGGCGCGGTGTCGCCGGGCGCCGGCTCCGTCCCCTGGGGCTCGCTCCCCCGCGGCGCATCCTGCCCCACCGCCCCCGCGACGGAGGCGAAGCGGTCGTCGAGGGTGTCGGCCGCGGGGGCCGGTCCCGTGTCCCCGGTGGAGTCGTCGTACAACTGCCCCCACCAGTCGTCCTGGTGGCCGGTGGGCCTGTCCCCCTGCTGGCTCATGCCCCCAATTGTCACCGCTGGGGGCGGTGGGAAACGGGACATCAGGAAAATTCCGGCCGGTCGACCGACCCCCGCGCCATGTCGGACGACACGTCGAACAGTGACACGAAAGCGGTCGGCGGCCAGTGCCCCGACAGGCAACGTTTGCCCGTGAAGGAGCGGCGTCCGGGCCCTAGGACGGCCACCGCCCCCGCTTCGCCTCCATCGCCGCTCTCCCCTGTGCTCCCTTCCTCTTCCAGTCCCGCCGCAGCTCCGCCCGGACTCGCACGTCCGTCTTCGCCACGATCCACTGGTTCTCCCGCAGCAGCTTCCGGTAGCTCTCCAGGCGCCGCTGCGGCAGTTCCCCCGCCTCCACCGCCGCCAGCACCGCGCAGCCCGGTTCCGCCGCGTGGGCGCAGTCGTGGAAGCGGCACCGCTCGGCCAGTTCCTCGATCTCGGAGAAGACCTGCCCGACCCCGTTCTCGGCGTCCCACAGACCGACCCCGCGCAGCCCCGGCGTGTCGATCAGCACTCCCCCGCCCGGCAGCGCGAGGAGGTTGCGCGTGGTCGTCGTGTGGCGGCCCTTCTCGTCCACCTCCCGCGTGGCCCGGACGTGCATGACGTCCTCGCCGAGGAGTGCGTTGGCCAGGGTGGACTTGCCCGCGCCGGACTGCCCGAGCAGCACGGACGTACCGCCGGACAGGATCGCGGTCAGCACGTCGAGCCCCTCGCCCTGCCGTGCGCTGACCGGCAGCACCGGCACCCCGGGGGCGGTGGTCTCCACGTCGTGGACCAGGTACGAGAGCGTCGTGGCGTCCGGCACCACGTCGGCCTTGGTGAGCACCACGACCGGCTGCGCCCCGGACTCCCAGGCCAGGGCGAGGAAGCGTTCGACGCGGCCGAGGTCCAGGTCCGCGGCGAGCGAGACGGCGACGACCGCGTGGTCGACGTTGGCGGCGAGGATCTGCCCCTCGGACCGCTTGGAGGAGGTGGAGCGCACGAAGGCGGTACGGCGTGGCAGATACGTCCGTACGTAGCGGGGGTTGCCCCCGGGTTCGACGGCGACCCAGTCGCCGGTGCACACGACCCGGAGGGGATCGTGCGGGGTGACGAAGGCGGTGTCCGCGCGCAGCGGCCCGTCGGCGGTGACCACGTCGCACTGGCCGCGGTCGACGCGGATGACACGCCCGGCGATCAGTCCTTCGGCGTGGTACGGGGCGAACGCGTCCGCCCATGCGTCGTCCCAGCCGTAGGGGACGAGTGCGGAGAAGGCAGAAGACGCGGAGGAAGCGGAGAGGGTGGTCAAGGGAAACCCTTCACAAGGGTGGCCCCGGCGGGCGCGCTCGGGTGGGAGCGGCGAGGTGTCAGCCGGTGGCCACGGAGGTGGACTTGATGAACTCCTGAATGCGGGCAGTGCCCATCGCAAGGACAGTCATCGGTCAACACCTCCTTCTCCGCTCGTGGCTGCCGCCACCCTAGCCCGGGGCCTCGGCAGCCCGCCAACACATTTTCCGGCCCGCTCAGTCCGCCGTCGTGCAGCGCGCCCCGTTCACCGTGAAGGCGCGCGGCTGGGCGTTGCTGCCGTGCCAGGAGGAGAGGAAGCCGACCGCGAACGTGCCGTTCGCGGCGACCTGCTTGTCGTAGTCGGCGGCCTTCGCGGTGACCTCGGCGCCGTGCTGGGTGTAGGTGCCGTCCCACATCTGGGTGATGCGCTGGCCGTCCTGGAACGTCCAGCCGATGCGCCAGTCGGCGAGCGCCCGGGTCGAGGTCACCGTGACGGTGGCCTGGAAGCCCTCGGGCCATTGGTTGACCACTGCGTACTTCACCCGGCACGTCGACGGGGTGGCCTTGTCGGTACCGGAGGCGGTGGACCGGTCGTCCACCGGGCTCGTCGAGGTGCCCTGCGGTTCGGTGTCGGAGTCCCCGCTCTTCGTCGCGCTGTGCAAGCCGGTCGGGCGGGAGGTGGAGGAGGCGCCGGCCGTGCCGTTGCCGGCGGCCGGGCCGTGGGGCGGCGAGGACAGCCCAGGTCCGGCGACGGACTGGCCGGTCACTTCGCCGCCCGCGGTGGTGTCCCCGTCCGAACTGCCCAGTTGCAGCAGCGAGACGGTGAGGGCGAGCGCGGACACGATCACGGCGGCGGCGAGGATCCCGGTCCTGCCGATCCGGGGCCTGGCCTGGGCGCCCACGGTGATGCCCCGGTCCGTGCCGGCGTCCGCGCGCCCGCCGCTCAGCCCGGCCTCCGCCGCCCGGCGGCGCCGCTCCAGGTAGGCGAGCCCGCCCCAGCCGATCACGCCGCCGGCGAGTGCGGCGGGCGTGCCGCCGCCGTGCAGCCTGAGGCAGGCCGCCGCCTCGGCGCACTCCACGCAGGTCGCGAGGTGCCGGGAGAGGTCCTCGGGTGTGTCCGCGCCCGAGGAGCGGGTGACCGCGTCGAGCAGCCGGGCGTAGCTGCGGCAGTCCGGGTCCATCGGCGTGTCGAGGTGGTTGCGCCGGCAACGGTCGCGGAACAGGGCGCGTACCTGGGCGAGTTCCTCGGCCGCGGCCGACGGGTCGAGGCCGAGCCGGCGGGCCACGTCGGGCAGCGGCAGCGCCTCGACCTCGGCGAGCCACAGCAGGGCCGCGTCCGGTTCCTGCATGTCCTTCAGGCCACGCAGGGCGAGCGGGCGCTTCAGGGGCGGACCGGTGTAGCGGGCGGCCTTGTCGGAGTTGAGCCACAGCCGCAGGTCGGGGTCGAGGTGGTGTCCCCTGCCCTCCGCCTCCCAGGCCGCGGCGGTGGTGCGCACCGAGGTCAGCAACAGGGGGATCCGGGGCAGGCGTGGCACGCGGCGCCCGGTGGCCTTTCCCCGGGCCTCGCCCGCGCGGACCTCCTGGATGCCGTGGGAGAAGGCCTCGGTGGCCAGCTGCCTGCCGGTGGCCGAACCGGACGTGCACAGGTCGGCGTACGACAGGACCGCGTCCCAGCACTCCGAGAACAGCGCGGCCTCGGCGGCGTCCTGGGGGGTCGGCAGGTCGGGCATGGGGGCTCCTGCGTCAACTGCTTCCACAAAGCAACTCACCTGGAGAACAAGGGAGTTGAGGGTCGTCTCGCGACAGGCCCAGAGCCTTTCACGGCTCCCACACAACTGACAAGCGGCGTCTTCAGATGCCGCTTGTCAGTGGTTGCGCGGTGTGGAGTTGTACGGACCACGGCCCCGCCGCGACTCAGCGCGCGGGGCACGTGATCGCATTGTTACGCATGCGACGGTTCTTCGGCCCCTTCCTCCACGACATCGTCCGCCGGGAGGCTGTCCATGAACGAACTCACGGAGAACACGGCGCGGCCCGGACCGGGCGGACCGTAGCCGGGGGGCGAGGAGAGCCCGAAGTCGTCCATGGTGGCGCGGTAGGCCTCAAGGAGCCGGATGTGGTACTCCAGCGGCGCGCCGTGCGGATTGGCCTTGCCGAGCGGGGTCGTGGGCTCCGGGCACCAGGTGGTGAAGCGGGGCGTGATGCCGTGCGACATGAAGAAGCGCAGGCCCTCGGTGGTGGAGGCGATGGCCTCGTCGACCGTGGTGAAGCCGAAGGGCTCGGCCATCTCCACGCCCGCGACGAAGTTGGGGATCACGTTGCGCGCGCCGAAGACCTCCGCCGAGTCGAGGATGCGCCGGTGCCACTCGTCCCGGCCGACGTACCGCTCCTTGCCGGGGCAGTACAGCTCGAACAGGCGGCGGTCCCACACCTCGAAGTTGGGGTGGTAGATCTGGACTCCGTAGTCCTTGAACCGCTGCACATCGTCCTTCGGCAGCGCCTGGGCGACGACCTTGCCGATCCAGCGGCCCGGGAAGCGCTCCTCGATGGCCTTGGCGTAGTGCCCGTAGAAGTCGGCCTCGTCGCGGCCGGCCACCTTGGAGGTGATCGCGCCGCCGGTGAGGGTGTAGGCCGTGGACGCCTTCTGGGTGTCGTAGCGGTCGATGATCTCGAGCGCCTCCAGCACCTCCTCGACGTCCTTCACACCCGTGTACGGCCGGCCGGCCGCCTTGTGCTGGCGCCAGTTGTGGTTGATGTCGCAGTACTGGCACTCCTCCTTGGCGCCGAAGTACTGGCAGACCCGGAAGACGGTCAGGTAGATCAGGTAGCCCCACTGGATGGTCGGGGCGACCTCCATCACGGACTTCCCGTTGGACAGGGTGTGCCGGTAGTACTCCGGCATGGGCGGCACACCGACGTCCGCGATCCGCCTGCCGTCGAGGTACAGCCCGAGCAGGCCCTCGTCATCGGCGGCGACCCGGTACGGCGAGGCGGGGTTCACCCGCACGGAGACGACGGTCCGCCGCAGGTCGTAGGGGCCGCCGGTGAGGATGATCTCCTCGGGCGGGCGGCGCAGCGCGGCCTCGCCCAGCTCCGGCAGGGTGCCGTGGTCGAAGGAGAAGATGAAGTACGACTTCGGCTTGACGTCGCCGTCCTCATTGTCGCTGAGCGCCGACTGGTCGAAGGCGACTCCACCCCGCAGCAGGTCCTCCTTGAAGACGGCCTCCCGCGGCACGTGCGGGAAACGCTCCATCAGGTCCTCGACCAGCGCGGTGCGACTGTCACCCATCCCGTTCTCCTCGTTCCCGGCGTGTGTTGCTCGACTCCTCACGGTATGCCTCCGGCGGACCGCCGGGCGTGCCGGGTCCCCGCACGACGCGCGCGTTGCCCACTTATGAGGCCTTTCACCGGGTTTGCACCGGCGGTAGGCGGGCGGATTCGGTCACGCAAACAGGGCGAACGGGCTTGATCACCCGGTGCCCTTGGGCTGGGATTCCGGTAACCACTGCAATCCCCGGGGAGGGACGACGGGATGACCGAGACCGTGACCAACTGGGCGGGCAACATCACCTACGCCGCCAAGGAACTGCACCGCCCGCACTCGCTCGACGCGCTGCGCTCCCTCGTCACGGACAGTGCGACCGTGCGGGTGCTCGGCAGCGGGCACTCGTTCAACGAGATCGCCGACCCGGGCGCCGACGGCGTCCTGCTCTCGCTGGCCGCCCTGCCGGACGAGGTCGAGGTCGACACGGCGGCCCGTACGGTGCGGGTCGGCGGTGGCGTCCGGTACGCCCAGCTCGCCCGGGTGGTCCACGAGCACGGGCTCGCGCTGCACAACATGGCCTCCCTGCCACACATCTCGGTGGCGGGCTCGGTGGCGACCGGCACCCATGGCTCGGGCGTCAGCAACGGCTCGCTCGCCTCGGCCGTGCGCGAGGTGGAGCTGGTCACCGCGGACGGGTCGACGCTCCGGATCTCCCGGGGCGAGCCCCGCTTCGACGGTGCCGTGACCTCCCTCGGCGCGCTCGGCGTGGTCACGGCTCTCACCCTCGACCTGGAGCCGTCGTACGAGGTCGAGCAGCACGTCTTCACCGAGCTGCCCCTGGAGGAGCTGGACTACGAGACGGTGGCGGCGACGGCGTACAGCGTGAGCCTGTTCACCGACTGGCGCGCCCCTGGCTTCCGGCAGGTGTGGCTCAAGCGCCGCACCGACCAGCCGCTGCCCGACTTCCCGTGGGCCTCCCCCGCCACCCAGGCGATGCACCCGGTGCCGGGCATGCCCGCGGTCAACTGCACCGAGCAGTTCGGAGTGCCGGGCCCCTGGCACGAGCGGCTGCCGCACTTCCGGGCGGACTTCACCCCCAGCAGCGGCGCCGAGCTGCAGTCCGAGTATCTGCTGCCGCGCCCGTACGCGCCAAACGCGCTGCACGCCCTCGACGCGATCCGGGCGACGGTCGCGCCCGTGCTGCAGACCTGCGAGGTCCGGACGGTGGCCGCCGACGCACAGTGGCTGAGCCCGGCGTACGGGCGGGACACCGTGGCACTGCACTTCACCTGGGTCGAGGACACGGCGGCCGTGCTGCCCGTGGTGCGCCGGGTCGAGGAGGCGCTGGACGGTCTGGAGGCGCGGCCGCACTGGGGCAAGGTCTTCACCATGCCGGCGGAGGTGCTGCGTGAGCGTTACCCGAGGCTGGACGATTTCACGGCGCTGGCGGCGGAGCTGGACCCGGCGGGCAAGTTCCGGAACGCTTTCGTGCGGGACGTGATCGCTTTTTGACCCAGGAGGAGACAGGGGCACGGGCGACTTCCTAAAGCCCCTTTCCTAACCCCTTGTAGAAAGGACGGTCCCGGCATAGGCTCCTGCCGCGCCGAGGCACGGGGCCTCGCCGTGACCTGGGGAGGATCGGGGACGTGCCGGTCAAGCGCACCTCACGCGACATCCGCACCGCGAACCGCTACGAGGTGCTGCGCCAGATCATTGCCCACTCCCCCACCTCGCGTCAGGAGCTGGCGGCGACGACCGGGCTCAGTCTGGCCACGGTCGCCACTCTCGTCGGTGAGCTGCTGGACCTCGGGATGCTCACCGAGGTCGGGTTCGAGGACTCGGCGGGCGGCCGACCGCGCGGCCTGGTCGCGGTCAACGCCGCCGGGGGCGCGCTGATCGGCGTCGACATCGCCGAGACGTACGTCCGGGTCGAGCTGTTCGACCTGGCGCTGAACATGCTCGCCCGCGCCGACGAGGACATGCGCCCCGGCGAGAACCGGCCCGAACAGGTCGTCGCCCATGTCGCCGCGGCCGTCGGCTCGGTCGTCACCCAGGCCGGGGTGGAGGGCGCCCGCGTCCTCGGGGCCGGCGTCAGCGTCCCGGGCCAGGTCGACCGCGACCGGGGCGTGTCGGAGTACGCCCCGAACTGGGACTGGCACGACGTGCCGCTGCTCGACCTGCTCACCGAGCACATCGCCTACCCGCTGTACCTGGACAACCCGCTGCGCGCCTGCGCGGTCGCCGAGCTGTGGTTCGGCGCGGCCCGCGGGCACGGGGACGCCGTGGTGGTCAATCTCGGCACGGGCGTCGGCGCCGGGCTGGCGCTGGGCGGTGGCCTGCACCGCGGCGTCAGCAACAGCGCCGGCGAATGGGGCCACACGACGCTGGTGCTGGACGGGCGGCTGTGCCACTGCGGCAACCACGGCTGTGTGGAGACGTACGTCGGCGCCCCCGGCATCATGCTCAACCTGCGGGAGCTGAGCCCGCAGAGCCCCCTGCTGCACCCCGAGGACCAGACCGCCACCATCGACGCCCTCGCGCGCGGGGTCGCGGCGCAGGATCCGGTCGCACTGAAGGTCGTGCGGGACACCGCCCGCTACCTGGGCGCCGGGATCGCCGACCTGGTCAACCTGTTCAACCCGGAGGTGGTCGTGCTCAGCAGCTGGGTCGCGGCCACGCTCGGCGAGCCGCTGCTGAACGAGGTGCGCGAGGCCGTCGCCCGGCACGCCCTGAAGCGGCCGTTCGCCGCCACCGAGATCGTCCTGTCCCCCATCCCCACCGATCCGGTGTGCCTCGGAGCCGCGACGTTCGCCCTCGAAGGCGCGCTCCAGTCGGTGAGCCAGAGGCCCGCCGCCGCCAAAAGAAGCGCCACCCCCACAAGGAGCCGTACCGCACCACCTTCATGACGACGGAAGGGTTGCACCGTTGACGCGCGCCAGCAGATCCACGATCCGTTCCCCCCACCGATCCCTCCTCGCGACCGCCGCAGCCGCACTGGCGGTCACCGGCGCCCTGATCTCCGCACCGCCCGCCGGGGCCGCCGACTCCCCCAAGCTCTCCGCTCCGCTCGCCCAGGGTCGGCCCCCATCGGCGGCCGTGGTCTCCCCGCACGCGGCTCAGACCATCGACAACATCGGCGCCTCCGCTGCCTGGTGGGTCAACGACCTCCAGCACTTCTCGCCCTCCGTCCAGGCCCGGGTGGCGAAGCTGCTCTTCTCCGAGGACGGCCTGGACCAGGCAGTGACACCGCGGTAGCACCCCTCGGACCGAGGGCCGTCGGCACCCCTGACCCGGCGGCCCTCACCGTCCGGGCCCGGCCCCCTCGTTCGGCACTCCGAACCGGGCACAACGCGTTTCGCGCAGGCTTTGTCCAACCCCTTGCCGAAGTCTTAGCCGAAGCCCTAACGTCCCGCACCGCACCTCATTGAGCCACCTCGCGCGAAGCCGCAAGAGCCGCAGCCGCGCTTCGAGACAAGGACGTCAGCATGTCGGCAATGAGCAGCAGCAACTGGGACCGCCGATCACTCCTGAAGGCCGCAGCGGGCCTGGCCGCCGCCGGCACGCTCTCCGCCTGCGGGAGCAACAACGGCCGTGGCGGAGGCAGCGGTTCGGGCATCAACCTGGTCCAGTACTTCCACGCGTACGGTGAGCCGGGCGTCGAACAGGCCGTCAAGCGCTACGCGAAGGCCTACACCAAGGCCAACGTGGCCACCCAGTGGATCACCAGCAACAACTTCGAGTCCAAGCTGTTCTCGGCCGTGCTGACCGCCCAGGCACCCGACGTCTTCGAGTTCCACCCGCAGATCCAGCTCGTCAAGAGCGGTCAGGTGGCCGACCTGACCGACATCATCGCCCCGGTCAAGGACGACTTCGACCCGGCCGACATCACGTCGCACACGGTCGACGGGAAGATATACGGCATCCGGATGATCGACGACCCGCAGTTCTTCTTCTACCGCAAGTCGATGCTGGAGAAGGCGAACGTGCAGGTACCGACCACGCTCGACGAGCTGATCGAGGCCGCCGCCAAGCTCACCACCGGCAAGGTCAAGGGCCTCTTCCTCGGAAACGACCTCACCGCGGTCCAGAACCCCCTGGTCTGGTCGGCCGGCGCCGACTTCCTCGACGCGAAGAACCAGATCGCCTACCACACGGACGGCGTCGCCGAGGGCCTGAAGAAGCTCCACACCCTGTTCACCAGCGGCCACCTGCTGCTGGACGCCCCGACCGACTTCTGGGACCCCTCCGCGATCAACCAGGGCCTGTGCGCCATCCAGTGGGGCGGCATGTGGTCGATGCCCGCGATGCAGCAGGCACTCGGCGACGACTTCGGCGTCTTCCCCTTCCCGAAGGTCGGCTCGAAGGGCAAGCAGTCCGTGTACAACGGCGGCTGGTCGATGTTCGTCAACGCCAAGAGCAAGAACGTCGACGCGGCCAAGGAGTACGTGAAGTGGCTGTGGATCGACCAGAAGCAGTACCAGGCGGACTTCTCCACCTCCTACGGCTTCCACATCCCGCCCCGCGCGTCGATCGCCGCGCAGGCCACCAAGCTGAAGACGGGCGCGGCGGCCGACGGCGTCAAGCTGTTCAACACCTACGGGCACTTCGACAACATCGGCTGGACCCAGGCCATGATCACGGCGTTCAACGACGTGATCGCGAACGCCGTCCGCAAGAACGGAGACCCGCAGGCGGCGCTCGACGCCTGCGACAAGAAGGTCAACCGCGAGCTGAAGAAGCTGTTCGGATAGGCGCCCGGGCGGACCACGACATGTCGACCACCACCACGCGCGGGGTCGCCCACCCCGCCCCGGCCAAGGCCTCCCAGGCCCGACCGCGGCGGGGCCTGGCGGCGAGCACCACCCTGAACTTCTGGCTCTTCACCGGGCCGTTCCTGATCGGCCTGGTGATCTTCGTCTTCGTGCCCATCGTGTGGAGCGTCTGGCTCAGCTTCTTCGACGCCCGCTACACGGTCACGCCGAGCAAGTTCGTCGGCCTCGGCAACTACACGCAGATCCTGACCAACGGAGACTTCACCGGCTCCCTGGTCACGTTCACCGTGTTCGCCGCGTTCATCGTGCCCACCACCTGGGCGCTCTCGCTGGGCCTGGCGCTGATGCTGCACCGGCTGCGGTTCATGAAGGCGTTCTTCCGGTCGGTCTTCTTCCTGCCGACCGCGTGCTCCTACGTCGCCGCCGCGCTGATCTGGAAGATGTCCCTCTTCAACGGCGTCCGCTTCGGCCTGGCCAACACCGTCCTCGGCTGGCTCGGCGTCGACAACATCGCCTGGCTGTCGAACCCGAGCCCGCCCTGGTACTGGCTGGTCCTCGTGACCGCGCGCCTGTGGCTCCAGGCCGGCTTCTACATGATCCTCTTCCTGGCCGCGCTGCAGAACATCCCCTCGGAGCTGTACGAGGCCGCCGCCATCGACGGCGCCAAGCCGGGCTGGCAGACCTTCCGATACGTCACGCTGCCCCAGCTGCGCGCCACCTCCACCGCGGTGATCCTGCTGCTCCTCATCGCGGCGTACCAGGCGTTCGACGAGTTCTTCAACCTCATCGGTACCAAGGCGACCTGGGCCCAGACGCCCCTCATGGAGCTGTACAAGACGGCCCTCGGCACGGAGCAGGACTACGGCGCGGGCAGCGCGGGCGCCGTCATCCTGACCCTGCTGATCTGCGTCGTCACCCTCTTCCAGGGCAGGATCATGGGCTTCGGCAGTGGGGAGGAGTCCAAGTGACCACCACCGCACCGGAGAGCGGGAAGCCGCGCCGCGTCAGGCGCGGAAGCGTCATCGGCAACACGGGTCTGTACGTCGCCACCGGCGTCGCCGCGCTGCTCTTCCTGATCCCCTTCTATCTGATCGTCCGCAACGCCCTGATGACGGACCCGGAGATCACGGGCGAGAACTGGAAGTGGCTGCCGAGCCACATCCAGTGGGGCAACGTCAGCGAGCTGTTCCACGACGAGACCGTCGACTTCGGCCGGTCCCTGTGGAACTCCACGGTGGTCGCCGTCCTGATGACCGTGGGCACCCTGCTGATCTGCTCGCTGGCCGGCTACGGCCTGGCCCGCATCCCGTACAAGCACGCCAACAAGGTGTTCTACGCGGTCCTCGTCACTCTGATGATCCCCACCGCCGTCACCTTCGTGCCGAGTTTCGTGCTCGTCTCGTCACTCGGCTGGGTGGACTCCTACCGCGGTCTCATCATCCCGGGCCTGTTCAGCGGTTTCACCTGCTTCCTGTTCCGGCAGTACTACCTCGGGTTCCCCAAGGAACTGGAGGAGGCGGCACGCGTGGACGGGCTCAGCCACTGGAGCGCGTACTGGAGGGTGGTCGTCCCCAACTCGCTGAACTTCTTCGCCGCGATGGCGACCATCACCTTCATCAGCGGCTGGAACGCCTTCCTGTGGCCGCTGGTCATCGGCCAGGACCCCAGCGCCTGGACCGTCCAGGTCGCCCTCTCCTCGTACATGACCAACCAGACCGTCAACTACCACCTGATCTTCATGGCCACCGCCATCTCGATCCTTCCCCTGGTGTTCGTCTTCCTCTTCCTGCAGCGCTGGCTGGTGCAGGGCGTCGCACGGACGGGCATCAAGGGCTGACCGGGCCGACCTAGGAGACCGATGACCTTCCGCACCCCTCCCTCCATCGACTACGTCGAGGACGTCTCCCCGGGCAGCGGCGCCCTGCCGCCGCGTGCCTGGTACGCGTCCTCGGATGCCGCGTCCCTCTCACTGAACGGCAACTGGCGGTTCCGGCTGTCGGCGACGGCGGACGCGGAGGACGAGGCGTTCGCCGAGCCCGGATACGACGCGGGGGACTGGGCGGAGGTCTCGGTCCCCGGCCACTGGGTCCTCCAGGGCGACGGCTCTTTCGGATCCCCCATCTACACCAACCACCTCTACCCCTTCCCGGTCGACCCGCCGCGCGTGCCGACCGAGAACCCGACCGGTGACCATCTGCGCGCCTTCGACCTGCCGTCCGACTGGCCGTCGGACGGCGGGGCGGTGCTCCGCTTCGACGGCGTCGAGTCCTGTGCCCGCGTCTGGCTGAACGGCACGGACGTCGGGGAGTTCAAGGGCTCCCGGCTGCCGCACGAGTTCGCCGTCGGACATCTGCTCAAGCCCGGCGGCAACGTGCTCGCGGTCCGGGTCCACCAGTGGTCGGCTGGCTCGTACCTGGAGGACCAGGACCAGTGGTGGCTGCCGGGCATCTTCCGGGACGTCACCCTGCTGCACCGCCCGGCCGGCAGTGTCCTGGACTTCTTCGTGCAGGCCTCCTACGACCACACGACCGGCGAGGGCACGCTGAAGGTCGACTCGGACGTGGCCGGCCGGGTGACCGTGCCCGCACTCGACATCGATGTCGCCACCGGCGAGTCCGTGACCGTGCCCGTCGAGCCGTGGACCGCGGAGACCCCGAAGCTGTACGACGGCGTGCTGGCCACGGAGGGCGAGCGGGTACCGCTCAGGATCGGCTTCCGGACCGTCGTCCTCGACGACGGCCTGATCAAGGTCAACGGCAGGCCGGTCCTCTTCAAGGGGGTCAACCGGCACGAGTGGCACCCGGAGAAGGGCCGCGCGCTCGACCTGGAGACGATGCGCGAGGACGTGCTGCTGATGAAGCGGCACAACATCAACGCCGTCCGCACCTCCCACTACCCGCCGCATCCGGCCTTCCTCGACCTGTGCGACGAGTACGGCCTGTGGGTCATCGACGAGTGCGACCTGGAGACCCACGGCTTCGTCGAGCAGGCCTGGCGCGACAACCCGGTCGACGACGACCGCTGGACGCCGGCGCTGCTCGACCGTGCCGCCCGCATGGTCGAGCGCGACAAGAACCACCCGTCGGTCGTGATCTGGTCCCTGGGCAACGAGGCCGGCACCGGGCGGGGGCTGACCGCGATGGCCGAGTGGATCCACGGGCGGGACTCCTCGCGGCTGGTGCACTACGAGGGCGACACCAACTGCCGTGACACGGACGTGTACTCGCGGATGTACGCGAGCCACGCCGAGGTGGAGCGGATCGGCCGCGAACTGGACGGAGGCACGCACAAGCGCCGCGAGCTGCCCTTCATCCTCTGCGAGTACGGGCACGCCATGGGCAACGGGCCCGGCGGCATCGCCGACTACCAGCGGCTGTTCGAGTCCTACGACAGGCTGCAGGGCGGCTTCATCTGGGAGTGGATCGACCACGGCATCAAGCACCCGGAGCTGGGCTACGCCTACGGCGGTGACTTCGGGGAGGAGCTGCACGACGGGAACTTCGTCTGCGACGGTCTGCTGTTCCCGGACCGCGAGCCGTCACCGGGCCTCGGCGAGTACAAGAAGGTGATCGAGCCGGTCCGCATCGAGGGCGACGGTGACGGCGGTACAGTGCGGGTCCGCAACGCGCACGACTTCGCGGACCTCTCCGCGCTCGCCTTCGAGTGGTCCTTCCAGGTCGACGGCGAGACCGTGGAGTCGGGTTCGCTTTCGGTGCCGGTGCTCGCGGCCGGGGAGTCGGCGGAGGTCAAGCTGCCCGAGCCGCCCGAGGCGCGTGGCGGTGAGACACAGTGGACGGTGCGGGCGGTGCTGGCGGCGGACACCGTGTGGGGGCCGAAGGGCCACCAGGTGGCGTGGGCCCAGTTCCCGGTCTCCGGACGGGTGCCGGTCCCGGCCGCCGCGGGCGCGGCTCCCGCACTCACCGACGGCCGGATCACCCTCGGCCCGGGTACCTTCGACGCCCGCACGGGCGCGCTGACGGCCGTCGGCGGCGTGGACGTGACGGGTCTGCGCCTGGACGTGTGGCGGGCCACCACCGACAACGACGACGGCGCCGAGTGGCAGACCGACCTCCGCTACGGCCTGATGTGGCGCAAGCTCGGCCTGCACCGCATGCGGCACCGTCTGGACGCGGTCGAGCTCGGCGACGGGGCGTTGACCGTACGGACCCGGGTGGCGCCCGCGGCCTGGGAGGTGGGCCTCGCCACGGTGTACCGCTGGACGTCCGACGGTCAGCGGCTGCGGCTGACCGTGTCCGTGGGGCCGGAGGGCGACTGGACGGTGCCGCTGCCCCGGCTCGGCATCCGGTTCGGGCTGTCCGGGTCGGCGGACCGGGTCACCTGGTTCGGCGGCGGCCCCGGCGAGGCGTACCCGGACACGAGGTCGGCCTCGCAGCTCGGCCGCTGGGAGTCCACGGTCGACGGTCTGCAGACGCCGTACGTCCGCCCGCAGGAGAACGGCGCCCGTGCCGACGTCCGCTGGGCGGAGATCGGCGGGCTGCGCATCGAGGGCGACCCGGAGTTCTTCTTCAGCGCCCGCCGCTGGACGAACGAGCAGCTGGACGCCGCCCGGCACCGCACCGACCTCACGCCCGGCGACACGGTGTGGGTCAACCTCGACCACGGCCAGCACGGCATCGGCTCCCAGTCGTGCGGTCCGGGCCCGCTGCCGCAGTACGTCCTGCGGGCCGAGCCCGCGGAGTTCTCCTTCGTCTTCTCGGAGGTCAGTTGACGGACACGGTCCTGAGGACCTCCGCGGCCGGACGGCTGTTCAGTCGTCCGGCCGCGGCCGCGTCCTGCGTCGGTTTCGTCCTCATCGGCATGCTCCAGGCGCTCTACGGCCCGCCGGTCCCGGGCCTGCGCGCCGAGTACGGCCTGTCGCCGTCGGGTGCCGGTCTCGGCCTGAGCCTGCACTTCGCGGGCCACCATCAAGATGCTGACCGGCATCCCGCCGCCGTGGCGCGTATCCGGGGGCTCGGCTGCTGTGGCGGTGGAGCCTGGGCACTACACGAGGGTGAACGGGTGACGGCCGTGCAGGACCGGTCAGGCGGCCTCGGGGGCCGCCTCCGGGTGGCGGGTCCGTACAGGGGTGAACAGGGCCAGGGCCGCGATGCCCACGCAGCAGGCTCCGGCCACCACCCCCACCGGCGCCGTACCGTGGTGCTGGGCCGCCCAGGTGACCACGGCCGCGCCGACCGGGGCCGCCGCGTAGTGGATCGTCCAGAACGCGGAGGTGACCCGGCCCAGCAGGTGCTCGGGGGTCACCTGCTGGCGCAGGGACATCGAGCAGGTCCCGGCGATGCTGACGCATCCGAGGAACGCCGCCATGAGGAAGGCGACGGCCGGTACGTCACGGGCCCAGCCGATGCCGGCGAGCGCGCCGCCGCAGACGGTCACGGCCCCGATCCAGGTGGGTCCGAAACCGAGCCCGTGCCGCACCCGTGCCACCAGCAGGGCCCCGGCGATGGTCCCGAGAGCGCCGACCGCAAGGACGGTGCCGACGGTGCCGTCGGTCTTCCCGAGGTCGTGCTTGAGGTGGTAGATGAGCAGGTCGTCGAGGCCCAGCTCGAGAAAGCTGAACAGGGACAGCAGCACGGTCAGGGCGCGCAGCACCGGGTGGCGCCACAGGAAGGACGCACCGGCGAGGAGGTCCTTCGCCAGTCCCCGCCGGGTCGTCGCCGGGGCGGGGAGTGGGGACTTCCGGAGCCGTACGAGGGTCAGGCAGAGCGCCGACACGCCGAAGCTCACCGCGTCCACCGCGACGGCTCCGGCCGGCCCCGCCCACGCGGCCACGACACCCGCGCCGAGCGGGCCGACCACCCCCGCCGCCGCGGCGGTCGCGTTCAGCCGGCCGTTCGCGGCGGTGATCCGCTCGCCGTCGACGAGGCCGCGCACCACGGTGACGTACGCGACGGAGAACACCATCCCGACGGCCTCGCACAGGGGCAGCACCGCGTACAGCAGCCAGACCCGCGGTCCGCCGAGCCACACCAGCGGAACCAGCCCGTACAGCACCATCCGCGCCAGGTCACAGGCGATCAGCAGCTTCCTGCGGTCGAACCGGTCCACCACCACACCGGCGAACACACCGGTCAGCACCGACGCCGCACCCCCGACCGCCGTCAACAGCCCCATCCGGGCGAGGGACCCGGTGGCCTCCAGCACCAGCAGCGGCAGCGCGATCAGGGCGAAGGAGTCACCGAGGACCGAGAGGGTCTGCGCCGCCCAGAAGATCCCGAAGTCCCGGTTCCGCTCCGGCGATCCCGCATCTGTGCCCTCCCGCACCGGTCGCTCCCCCCTGCCCGCACACCCTCGTACGCGACGAACGATCAAGACGTACCACCGTACGCCTGTACGCCGAGCGGACGGCGGCCCTGAGCCGTCCCGTCACACCTCGTACTCCGCGCGGCCGCCGCCTCCGCCCGGACGACCTCACGTTCCGCCCGGTGACCCCGGGGCCTGTTGCGAAAGTCCCGGCCGCCCCGCGACGAGATGGGCGTCCACGGCGACGACACCGTCGACGCCCTGGCACAGCCCCACCACCACCGGGCCGAGACGGGGCTCCGGGACGTGGCCCCGCAGGGTGACGGCGCCCTCCCGGACCTCGACCGCGATGGTTCCCTCGTGCAGGCCGAGGATGCGTCCGAGGACATTCCGCTCGACCTCGCTGCGGATCTCGGCGTCGGAGCGAATGAAGGCGTCCAGCAGGTCGCTTCGGCTGACGATGCCGGTGAGCAGGCCGTCGTCGTCGACCACCGGCAGTTGCTTGACGTGCCGCCTGCGGAGTTCCCGGGCGGCCCGGGGGATCGTCCAGTCGGCGCGGGCGGCGAAGACGGGGCTGCTCATGAGCGTGCCCGCGGTCCGGGCCCGCGCCTTGACCCAGGCATGCTCGTCGTCCCCGTCCCGCCCCTGTGCATCGGGCATCCCGGTCTCGTGCCGCAGCACGTCGGACGCGGACACGACGCCGACCGGGGCGCCGTCCTCGTCGACGACCGGCGCCGCGGCGATGTCGTTCGCGTCCAGCAGGGCGGCGACCTCGTGGAACGGTGTGTCGGGGCGGAGGGTGATCACGTCCTCGGTCATCACGTCACCGACCGTGCGGCGGTGCAGCATGACAATCAGCCTCCTCCGCGGTGCGACGAGACGGCCCCGGTCGGACCGCCCGGGCGGACGACGCGCGACGCGCCGGACTCCGCTGCGCCGCCGGCTCCTCCGCCGTCTCCATGACAGCACCGGGCCGGGCCTGGCGCCTCCTCGACGTCACACGGCGGACGGGCGGAACACCGCAGGTGGCTGACGCCGTCCACGCCGACACCCGGCCGGCACGGCCCACGACAGACGGCATGGGCAAAGGACTGCTGGAAGGGATCCTAGGAGATAGGCTAGACCCTCTAGGTTTTGGAAGGTGGTCCTCGTATGCCCAGAGCCGGGCTCACCGTCGAGCGGGTGGTCGCGGCGGCAGCCGACCTGGCGGACGAGGTGGGCTTCGAGAACGTCACCGTGTCCGCCCTGGCCCGTCACTTCGGCGTGAAGGACGCCAGCCTCTACTCGCACGTCAGGAACCTACGCGAGCTGCGCACCCGCATCGCCCTGCTGGCCGGCGGCGAGATGATCGACAGCATCGCCGCCGCCGCCGCCGGGCGCGCCGGCAAGGACGCGCTGGCCGCCTTCGCGGGCGCCTACCGGGAGTACGCCCACCGGCATCCGGGCCGGTACGCGGCCACACAGATCCGGATCGACCAGGCCCTCGTCACCGACTCCCCCGCCCTGCGCCGCACCGCCGAGATCACCTACGGCATGTTGCGCGCCTACGGCCTGGAAGAGCCCGATCTCACCGACGCCGTCCGGCTGTTGCGCAGTACCTTCCACGGATACTGCGCCCTGGAGGCCACCGGCGGCTTCGGCGCGCCCCGGGACGTACAGGCGTCCTGGGACAGGGCGATCGAGGCCCTGCACGTCGCTCTGGCGAACTGGCCCCGTGAGGAGACGAAGAACCGTGACTGACCTCCACCACGACGTGTGCGGCACAGGTCCCGTCCTGCTGGTCGTCCCCGGCGGGGCGGGGCACCCCATGGGGCTGGACGGGATGACGGACCGCCTCACCGACCGCTTCACCGTCGTCACCTACGACCCGCTCGGCCTCGCACACGGCCACCTCGGACGGCCCGTCACCGATCAGCGGGTCGCGCACTGGAGCGAGGGTGCGCGCCGGGTACTCGAAGCCGTCCTTCCCGAAGGCGCCTCCGCGTACGTCCTCGGCCTCAGCTCCGGCGGGATCGCGGCCCTCGACCTGCTCGCGCGCCACCCCGAGCGGCTGCGGCACGTGGTCGCGCACGAGCCGCCCGTGGTGGAGGTGCTTGCGGACGCGGACCGGCAGCGGGCGATGTTCGCGGAGGTGTGCGACACCTATCGCGCGGCCGGGGTGAAGGCGGCCGGGGCCCGGCTGGCCGCCGGGCTGGAAGGCAGGCCCGCGACCGCCGGTCCGACGGAGGGCGAACCACCCGCGCTCGGCGAGGAGTTGACCACCCCGATGGGGATCTTCCTCACCCGCGTCCTGCCCTCGTTCACGGCGTACGCACCGGACCTGGCCGCCCTGAAGACCGTCTCCGCACGTCTCACCCTCGCCGCCGGTGCCGACTCCCGCGGCGGGCTCCTCCACCGCACGGCCACGTCGGCGGCCGAGCTGACCGGTGCCGCGTTCACCGAGTTCCCGGGCGGCCACATCGGCGCGGTGGAACACCCGGGGGAGTTCGCGGAGCGTCTCGCGGACGTCCTGCTCTCCCCCGGGGTCACCGGGTCGTAGTCACTGCTCGGTCGCCGGGTGTCCCTTGCCCCATGCCCAGGCGAGACGGTCCGCGCCGGACTGGTTGGTGGTGGCCAGGCCCAGGTGGGTGCCGCTGCCGGTGAGGGTCTGGATGCTGTAGGTGTCGCCGGTGCGCAGGCCCGGCCAGTAGACCGATCCCATGTGGAGCTGCCGGAACACGTCCGTGTCGGCCTGTATGAAGGCGACCGAGTTGGGGTCGCTGCCGGCCGCGGCGGGCCGGTTGTAGTTCAGTCCGGTCGTCATGGGGGCGCCGAACTCGTCGGCGACGGTGCGCCAGGCGCAGGTGCCGAGGCGCGCCTTGAGGTCGCTGACCCACTCGGAGTACGTGGCGCTCTGCTTCCAGAAGCCGTAGTGGTGCAGGGACAGGTACGTGCCGTCGAGGCGGTGGTCCGCGCAGACGCTGACGACGCTGTCGTTGTAGCCGGAGCCGCTGACGAAGATCCTGCTCCTGGGGACGGACGGGTAATTGCCGATCCACTGGGCCACCAGGTCGGCCCACGCCCCCGCGGTGTAGCCGTGCGGCTCGTTCATCGGCTCGAAGTAGACCAGTGGGTTGCGCTGGTAGGTGTGGGTGACGGTGCCCCACATGCGCCAGAAGTCCGGCAGGTTGTCGACGAAGCCGTCCTTCTGGGCGCCGGTGCCCTCCCAGTAGCTGAGGATGACCTTGAAGCCGTGGGCGGTGGCCGCGTCGATGACGGCGCGGTAGGAGCTCCAGTAGGAGCCGTTCACGGTGTAGGGGTTGATGGGCAGCCGCACCGTGTTGGCCCGGAGGTTCTTCCGGAAGCCCTTGATCACGCCGCTGGCCTTGGCGTAGGTGGTGGCGTAGTCGTCGGTGAGGCTCAGACCGGACAGGACCACGGGGTCGTTGGCGTAGTTGTCGCGGGGGTCGGCCCAGTTCACGCCGTTGAACTGGCCGGGGTTGAGGGAGGCGGCCGGTCTGTCGGCGCCCGACGCCGGGACGGTGGCCAGGCCGATGAGGGCACCGCTGCTCAGGGCGACCGCCGCCGCCATGACGGTGCGGGTGAGCCTGGTGGTGCGCTGTGCGGCCCTGCGGGCGGAGCGGAACATGTGCGGGGACCTTCCTGTGCGGGTGGGGCTGAGAGACGGCGTGCGGACGCGCGCAACCGCGCACCGGGGGGGAGGAAGAACCTGTGGTGCCCTGGGGCGGCAGCGGCAGGCACGGAACCGAAGCCACGGGAGCCTGACGTGCTGTCACGCTCGGACGATCACCTTTCGGGCGAGAGCCTCGCCGCAGCCGCCCGGGGTGTCAAGACATCCGACAGGACTTCGTCAAACCATTATGGGAAGGGGCCGCCGGGCACCGGTCGGCCGGCCCCCACCGGGTTCGTCCCGCTCGAACCTCAGCCGGGCGCACCGCGGAAGCCGTGCGCGGACTTGCAGGAAAGTTGAGCTTCGTCGTATAAGAAATCCCGGTCGAATCGTCTTTCTCACGAGGAAGGTGATCGATGGGCGAGGGCTGGACGTTCGCCGGGGAAGCCACGCAGAGCGGTGGGGACTCCGTGACCCTGATCGAGGGGTCGTCCTTCTGCCTGTCCGAGCGGGGCGGGGACCTCGTGCCCGGCATGCCCCACGGGCTCTTCCACCGCGACACCCGCATCCTGTCCGTGTGGCAACTGCGCCTGGACGACGAGGAGATCGACCCGCTCTCCGTCATCGCGCAGGAGCCGTATGAGGCCCTGTTCCTGGGGCGGGCCCGGCCGCGTCCCGGGCACAGTGAGGCCACCGTGCTGCTGGAGCGGCGCCGCTTCGTGGGCGCGGGCATGCGCGAGGACCTGGTGCTGCGCAACCTCGGCAACGAGGCCGCCGCCTGTGTGCTCACGCTGCGCGTCGAGGCCGACTTCGCCGACCTGTTCGAGGTGAAGGAGGGGCGGGTCCGGCCGCGCGGCCAGTACGGCGTCGACTACGGCGACGGGGTCCTCGCCCTCACCCGGCAGTGGCGTGGGCAGAGCCGCGGGGTGCGGATCGTCGCGGAGGGCGCGATCAGCTCGCCCGGGCAGCTCACCTTCCGTGCGGTCGTGCCGCCGCGCGGCACCTGGCGGTCGTCCATGCTGGTCACCCCGGTGATCGACGGGGTGGAGACGCCGACGTCGTTCCCGCTGGAGCGGCCGGTGGAGCAGGCCGGCCCCTCGGTGCGGACCACCGAGTGGCGGGAGTCCGGGCCGCGGATCAGGGTGGGTGACGAGTCGCTGGCGCTGACCTTGCGGCGGAGCTGTCAGGACCTGGGGGCGCTGAGGATCTTCGACCCGGAGTACCCGGACACGCCTGTCGTGGCGGCCGGCGCGCCCTGGTTCATGGCGCTGTTCGGGCGGGACTCCATCCTCACCGCGCTGATGTCGCTGCCGCTGGATCCCCAACTCGCCCTCGGTACCGCCCAGACGCTCGCCCGCCATCAGGGCACGAAGACCGACCCGGTGACCGAGGAGGAGCCCGGTCGCATCCCGCACGAGCTGCGGTTCGGCGTAGAGGCGTCGCTCGCGCTCGGCGGCACGGTGTACTACGGCACCGTCGACGCCACTCCCCTGTTCGTGATGCTGCTCGGAGAGCTGTGCCGCTGGGGCGTCGAACCGGACGCCGTACGCGCGTTGCTGCCGCACGCCGACCGGGCGCTGACCTGGATCGACAGGTACGGCGACCGCGACGGCGACGGGTTCGTCGAGTACCGGCGGGCCACCGACCGGGGCCTGGCCAACCAGGGCTGGAAGGACTCCTGGGACGGCGTGAACAGTGCCGACGGCAGGATCGCGGAGCCGCCCATCGCGCTCGCCGAGGTCCAGGGTTACGTCCACGGCGCCTACCTGGCGCGGGCGCTGCTCGCGGAGCGGTTCGACGACCCGGACGCGGCCGGGCAGTGGCGGGAGCGGGCCAGGCAGCTCAAGGAGCGCTTCAACGAAAGGTTCTGGCTGCCGGAGCACGGCTGGTACGCCGAGGCCCTGGACGGCGAGAAGCAGCCGGTGGACGCGCTGGCCTCCAACATGGGGCACTGCCTGTGGACGGGCATCGTCGACGCCGGCAGGGCGCCCGCGGTCGCCGAACGGCTGCTGTCGCCGCAGATGTTCAGCGGCTGGGGCGTGCGCACGCTGGCCACCTCCATGGCCGCGTACAACCCGATGAGCTACCACAACGGCTCGGTGTGGCCGCACGACAGCGGCCTCGTCGCCGCCGGGCTCATGCGCTACGGCTTCACCGACCACGCCCGGCGCGTCGCCGAGGCCGTCCTGGACGCCGCGGCGGCCTTCGGCGGGCGGCTGCCGGAGCTCCTGTGCGGCTTCGACCGCGCCGAGTACGCGCAGCCGGTCCCGTACCCGGCGGCCTGCTCACCGCAGGCATGGGCCTCCGCCACGCCCCTGTACCTGCTGCGCGTACTGCTGGGCGCCGAGGTGTGCGTCCCGCACGGCGTCCTCCGCCTCGACCCGTACCTGCCCGCCCGCTTCGGCGCGCTGCGGCTGACCGACGTACCGGTGGGCACGGCGCGGGTCGGCGTGACGGTCGCCGAGGACGGCAGGGCCGAGGTCACCGGGCTGCCGTCCGGCGTGACCCTGACGCAGGAACGATGCCCCTGCACGGCCGTGGACCCGCCGCGCTGACAGGCGGTCGGCTGTCCGGGGTCCTCTCCCCGCAGACTTTCCTCCTCCCGAACCGCCGCCGCGGCCGACGCCGCCCGCGGCCGGTGACACCCACATCCGCCGCCCGCGCATCCGGGCATGACATGGCACGCCATGGCGAGGCGTCGCCGTGCCGTGTGCGGAGGCCCGGGCGCGACCGTGAGCCGCAGGGGCACGCCCCGAGGCTCACCCATGACCGAAAGGAGCCGTACGTGAGCAACCGGCCGCTTCGTATCGCCATGGTCGCGCCGCCGTGGTTCGAGCTCCCGCCGCGCGGCTACGGGGGCATCGAGGCGATGTGCGCCGACCTCACCGACGCGCTGGTCGCCCGGGGCCACGACGTCACCCTGATCGCGGCGGGCCGCAACGGCACCCGCGCCCACCGCATGCTGCGCACCTACGACGTGCCGCAGGGCCCCCGCCTCGGCGAACCGCTGCCCGAGGTGTGGCACACCGCGGCCGCCGCCCGCCTGCTGGACGACCTCGACGTCGACGTCGTCCACGACCACACCCTCGCCGGGCCGCTCCTCGCCCGCGGCCGGAACGTGCCCACCGTGGTCACCACGCACGGCCCGCTGGACGGCGAACCCGGCGACTACTACCGGCAGTTGGGCGACAGTGTGCACCTCGTCGCCATCTCGGAGTCGCAGCGCTCCCAGGCCCCCGACCTCAACTGGGCGGGCACCGTGCACAACGCGCTGCGCGCCTCCGACTTCCCCTACCGGCGCGACAAGGAGGACTGGGTCTTCTTCCTGGGCCGCTGCACCCCCGACAAGGGCATGCACCTGGCCATCGACGCCGCCCTCGCCGCGGGCCGCGAGATCAAGCTGGCCGCCAAGTGCAGCGAGCCCGCCGAACACGCCTATTTCGAGGCCGAGATCAAGCCCCGCCTGGGCCGGGGCGTGGAGTGGCTCGGCGAGGTGACGGGCGAGCGCAAGAAGCACCTGCTGGCCCGGGCGCGCTGCCTGCTGTTCCCGCTGCAGTGGGAGGAGCCGTTCGGCATGGTGATGATCGAGGCGATGGTGTGCGGCACGCCGGTCGTCACGCTGCGCCGCGGCTCGGTGCCGGAGGTCGTCCTCGACGGCGTCACCGGCCTGGTCCGCGACGACGTCACCGAACTGCCGGACGCCATCGAGGCGGTGGGCGCGATCGACTCGCGGGACTGCCGCAACCACGTCATCGAGCACTTCCAGCCGGAGACCATGGCGGCCGGGTACGAGGCCGTGTACCGCAAGGTGGTCGCCTCCGCAGCCCCGGCCCCGGCGCCCCTCGTGACGGCGCCCACGCGCGAGGACATGCTGCCGGTGGCCTGACGGCCGTCGGGCGGCCTGCCGCGGGCCGCATGACACCGCAGGGGCGGCTGAGAAGGCCGCCCCTGCGCCATGCGAAAGGTCGTTCGCCTCTCGTTCGCCACCCACCTGCCCAAGTGAGGAGCTGCTTTCCGGGTCCCCCCTCCGTAGGCTTCCGGTGCGTATCCGCCCGGTCGATCGAGGAGACCAAGAGATGACTGCCCGCATCCGGCCCCGTCCCCCGCGCCCGACCGGTACGCCCTGAAGTGAGAGCAGCCCATGAGTTACCGCACGATCCTCACCCGGCAGACCGGAGCCTGGGCCTTGACCGCCTCCATGACCCGACTGCCCGTCGCCATGGCGCCGCTGGCCATGGTCTTCCTCGGCCACGGGGCGACCGGTGGTTACTCGACGGGCAGCGTGCTCGCCGCGTTCTTCATCGCCGGAGAGGTGGTGGGCGCCTGGGCCTTGGGCACGTTCCTGCATCCGCGCCGGCTGCGCCTGCACCTGTCGGCGGGGCTCGCCGTCGGCGCGGCGGCGTTCACCGCGCTCGCCCTGTGGCCCGACTCCGCACCACCGGTTCTGGCCGCCGCCTCGTTCGTGGCGGGCGGGGCGCCCGCCGCGAGCCCCGGCGCGCTGCGGACGCTGCTGACCTCGGTGGTGGGCGACAAGGACGTCGCCCGGGCGTTCAGCGCGGACTCCGTCCTGACGGAACTGGTGTGGCTCGCCGCGCCCGGCCTGGTGGTGCTGCTCGCCCTCCAGGCCGGTCCGGGCGTGCCCATGGCGGTGTGCGCGCTGTGTCTCGTGCTCGGCACGGCGATGGTGTTCACGCTGCGCTCCGCCAGAGCTGTGGAGGCGGACGCGGGCGCGAGCGGTGGACGCGCGCCCACCTCCGTGGTGCTGTCCGGCTGGCCCATCTACGTCACCAGTGCGGCGGCGATGTCCCTGATGGCCGTCTCCGAACTGGTCCTGACGCCGCTGCTGCAGTACCGCGGGCTGCCGGTCGGTCTGGCGGGCGTGCTGCTGATGGTGTTCGCCGGTCTGTCGGCCCTCGGTGCCTTCATCTACGGGCTCAGGTCCTGGCCGGGTACGGCCAGGACGCACAGCCTCGTCTGTCTGGTCGGCACCGCCGTCGGCATCACCGTCGTGGCGCTCGTCCCGGGTCTGACCGGAATCGTCACGGGCTTCCTCGCGGCGGGCGTGCTGCAGGCCGTGGTCATGGTGACCCGCAACCTGTCGCTGCGCGAGGCCCTGCCGAGCAGCGCCCACACCGCGGGCTACTCGGTGATGTACGCCGTCCAGGGCATCGGCTACTCGCTGTCGGCGGTGTTCGCCGCGGTGATGCTCGACCGGTCCACGCCCAGCGCGGCCATCCTCACCGGGGTGACGTTCACCTTGCTGCTGACCGCGGTCAGCAGCCTGGCCGAACGGCGCGCACATCCTGCCGCGGAGCCGCTGCCCGCCGAGAATCAGTGCGAGACGTGCGGGACTCCGGGGGGTACGCCTTCATGAATCAAGACCTGGGACGCCCCGGTTCCGGTCGGGACGCCCCAGGGGCTGTGGGTGGGGTTCGTGTCCGGCGTGTTCCCCGTTCGGGAGGGGTCCTAACGTGAGAGACCCTCCGGTATCAGATCTTGCGCCACCAACGCGTCGCGCACCAGCCCCGCGTACACGGTCGCTCCATGGACGGACGTGTGCGTGTTGTCCCGCTTCTCGTTGTACAGGTAGATCGACTTGGAGCCCTCGACGCCCAGCGACTCCACGAGTGCCTTGGTCCTGGCCGTCAGGTCGATCAACGGGACGTGCCCGGCGGCCGCCACCGAGCGGATCACCGAGGGGAGGTCCACACCGAGGCCGTTCACCAGCAGCGCGGTGTTGTTGTTCAGCGTACCGTCGGCATCGAACCAGCGGCAGACGATCGGTGTCACGAGCACCGGTTCGCCGGCCTTGTCCCGTACGCCCTCGACAAGGGTCTCCAGGTTCGTCCGGTAGGTCGTCTCGTCGGTCTGCTTGCCGTTGTGGGCGAGTTGGATGAGTCCAAGTCCTGCGGGCGGATCAGCGGCTGGACGGTCGCCCACGGCCGGGGGTTGGCGAGGTAGGTGACCGTACTCTCGCCGGAATCCGCGTAGTTGGCGACGGCGAGGCCCTTGCGGAGGTACTGCGGCAGCTGCCGGCCCCAGCCGGAGTAGGGATCGGCGGGCTGGTCGCACACCGTGGAGTCACCGATGAGGAAGATCTGGTGGGCGTGCCGCGCGGGGGGGCACCCGGATGTCCGCGAGGGCCGGGGCCGTGCCAGCGATGGTCAGGTCCAGGCCCGGGGAGCCGTCCGGGCCGGTCGGTTCACCCTCGGGGGTCCGGACGTTGACGGTGAAGCTCCGGTGGACGCGATGCCCGGCCTCGACGGCCGTCTCCGGGAGCAGGGAGCGCCGGGTCTCGCCGGTGACGGCGGTGCCGGAGGCGTCGGCACCACCGAGTTCCACGCTCACGTCGTAGTCGCCGGGCGGCACGTCGAAGTGGCAGGCGGAAGCCGAGCAGTTGTCCATGCCGAGGCCGCCGCGCTCACGGCCGACCGCCTGGGCGGGTGCGGCTTGGAGAGCGGACACGACGGTCAGCGCCACCAGCAGCGCGGAAGTGAGACGTCTCATTGCGGCTCCTCCAGCGAGACGACAGGCCCAGGGGGCTGGACGGTACCCGCTTCGACAAGCGCTTTCTAGGAGGTTGCGCGGATTCACATGATGGACGACTTCCTTACCGTGAAAGCCCTTTCGCGAAATCGATTCAACTGCCACTCTGCGAGGCACCCGTACCGCTCCCCCACCTCCCGGAGGAGGCATCCCCCCATGTCCGGAACCGACCCAGGACCGGTCCGTCGCCGTACCTTCGTGCTGGGCACCGCGGCCGCCGCCGGCACCGCCGCACTCGCCGGCCCCCTCGCATCGCAGGCGTCGGCCGCGAGCTTCGGCTGGAGCGACGACGGCTCGAACTACGTCGTCGACACCGGCGCGAACCTCGTCTTCAAGGTCAGCAAGACCAACGGCGACCTGACCTCGCTGGTGTACCGGGGCACCGAGTACCAGGGCTACGGCGGCAAGAACTCGCACGTCGAGTCCGGCCTCGGCACCTCCACCGTCACCATCGAGCAGTCCGGCTCGACGATCCTCATCTCCGTCGCGTACGGCACACTGCGCCACTACTACGCCGCCCGCAGCGGCGAGAACAACATCTACCTGTGGACCGACAAGGCGGACTCGTCCGTCACGGCGACCCGGTACATCGTGCGCGTCAAGGCGGGCAAGTTCCTCAACGACGAGCCCGACTCCTACACCTACGCCCCCACCACCATCGAGTCCGCGGACGTGTTCGAGAAGTCCGACGGCCAGACCCGCTCCAAGCACTACTCCGGGCGCCGCGTCATCGACTACGACTACATCGGCTGGAGCGCCGGCGGCGTCGGCCTGTGGATCGTGCGCAGCAACCACGAGAAGGCCTCCGGCGGCCCGTTCTACCGCTCCCTGCTGCGCCACCAGAGCGCCGACGGGGGCGGGTTGTACGAGATCCTGTACTACGGCGAGAACCAGACCGAGGCGGAGCGCTACGGCCTCCAGGGCCCGTACGTCATCGCGTTCACGGACGGCGGCGCGCCCTCCTCGTCGCTGTACCACGACAACCTCACCACCCCGTGGGCGGACTCGCTCCGCATCTCCGGGTACATGCCCGACAGCGGCCGGGGCCGGGTCGCCGGAGTCGGCATCGCGGGCCGGGACACGGCGTACACGTACACGGTCGGGCTCGCCAACTCCGCGGCACAGTACTGGGGTTCGGTCCGCTCCCCCGACGGCCACTTCTCGATCTCGCGCGTTCTGCCCGGGACGTACACGCTGACCGTTTTCAAGGGCGAACTCGCCGTGTACACCGGCTCGGTGACGGCCTCGGCGGGCGCGACGACCACCCTGAACACGATCACCATCCCTTCCTCGAACGACCCGAGCAACGCGAGCGCCATCTGGCGGATCGGCAACTGGGACGGCACGCCGAGCGGGTTCAAGAACGCGGACCTGATGACGTACGCGCACCCCTCCGACGTACGGGCCGCGTCCTGGACCGGCAACGTGGTGGTCGGCAGCGGCAGTGAGACGTCGTCCTTTCCCTGTTACCTGTGGAAGGACGTCAACAGCGGGCTGATCGTCCACTTCAGGCTGACCGCGGCGCAGGCCGCCGCCGCGCACACCCTGCGGATCGGCGTGACGACGGCCTACGCGAACGGCCGGCCCCAGATCACGGTCAACAACTGGACGTCGTCGATCCCCTCGCCGCCCACCCAGCCGAGCACGCGGTCGCTGACCGTGGGCTCCTACCGGGGCAACAACCACACCTTCACCTACAGCGTTCCGGCCAGTGCCTGGCTCACGGACACCAGCCAGTACAACGTGCTGAAGATCAACGTGGTGAGCGGCTCGGGGACGACGGGCCATCTCAGCGCGGGTACGGCGATCGACGCGATCGACCTGCTGACCTGAGCGAGCCGACAGGTCACGTTCCGCGCGTCCACTGCTGGTTGGTGCCTCCGTTGCAGGTGTAGGTGATGATCGCGGCGGAGTTGGCGGTGGACGCGCCGGACACGTCCAGGCACTCCCCGGTCGCCCGGGACTTGATGTTCACGTAGGAGCCCGTGGTGGTCACCGACCACTGCTGGTCGGTGGCCGACGCGTCACAGTTCTCCTGGGTGACGTCGCTCGGGTTCTCCTGGACGCACAGGGAACTGTGCCGTGCCATCAGCTGGTAGTAGCCGCTGCCGACGGGCTTGAACCAGAATTTCTGGTTGGTGCCGCCGTTGCAGTCGTACTGCTTGATCTGGGCGCCCTGCCACAGGGACTGGCTGGTCACGTCGGCGCACCTGCCGCTGTGCCGGGCGATCAGCGTGTTGTACGTGGCGCTGGTGCCGCCGATCGTTCCGGCGGCCGTGTCGACGGTGATCTCCGGGTACCAGGACATGGACATCGAGGTGGAGGTGGGGAAGGTGAGGGGCAGCCAGACGTACCGGGAGTCGTTGACGGTCCCGCCGAAGGAGTTCCCCCAGCGGTCGCCCATGTACAGGTACGAGGTGCCCGAGGTCCCCTGGACCGGGAGGACGTAGGCGGTCTGGGAGCCGTAGGCCGTGGAGTCGCCGACGTTGGTCATGGCTGTCCAGGGCCCGGCGAGGCTGGTGGCGGTGGCGTACTGCTGCTGGTTGGGGCTCCAGCCGGTGGCGTCGGACGTCAGCATGAAGTAGACGCCGTTCCGCTTGAAGAGCGCCGGGGCCTCACGGTGGCCGCCCGGCCAGGGGTTGGCGATCAGGCTCGCTATGCCGGTGTAGTCGGCGGTGAGTTTGTAGATGTGCAGGTCGTAGTTCTCGTTGGCCGCCGAGACCAGGTAGCCGGTGCCGTCGGTGTCGACGAAGGTGGTCAGGTCGCGGGACATGTACTGGCCGAGCGGGCGGAAGCTGCCCTGGTAGGTGTAGCTGCCGTCGACGGTGCTGGAGACGGCGACGGCGGCGCGCGCCTCGCTGTAGTCCGTGCCGTTCTCCTTGTGCATCCACATCACGAACTTGCCCGTGGCCGCGTTGTAGATGACCTTCGGCCGCTCGATGTACGCCGTCTGGAGTTCGGAGGCGCTCGACCGGGTCAGGACATGGCCGCGGAACTCCCAGTTCTTCAGGTCGGTGGAGCGGTAGGCGTCCACGGACTTGAAGGTGTTGTCGGAGTTGCGGTCCTCGCCGAACCAGTAGTGGTAGCCGCCGACCTTGATGACTCCGCCGCCGTGGGCGTGCAGGGCGCTGCCCGACGTGTCCGTGAACCGGATCCCGTTGGTGATGGTCTGGGCCGCGGCCTGCGCGGAACCGGCACCGGCGAGGGCGCCGACGAGGGCCAGGCAGAGGGCGAGCAGGACCGCGTGGACGCGTCTCATCTCAGGCGCCCCCGGTGGTCGCGGTGTCGGCGACCGGGATGCCGAAGTCGGGGGTGCCGTCCGGCTTCCAGCCGAGCTTCTGCACGCGGGTGTGGCGGTTGGGGTCGTTCAGGGGGTCGCCGGTGATCTCCTTGTACTGGCGGGCGTGGTAGACGAGCACGTCGGTGCGGCCGTCCTCGGCGACGGTGAAGCAGTTGTGGCCGGGGCCGTACTGCCTGGTGGTGTCGTTGCTGGTGAAGACGGGGGTCGGGGACTTGGACCAGCTCGCGGGGTCCATGAGGTCGCTGTCGGCGTCGGCGGTGAGCAGGCCGATGCAGTAGTGCCAGTCGGTGGCGCTCGCCGAGTAGGTCAGAAAGACGCGGCCGTTGCGCTGGAGGACGTAGGGGCCCTCGTTGACCTTGTAGCCGACGCACTCCCAGTCGTACTCGGGGGTGGACAGGCGGATCTGAGGCCCCGTCAGCGTCCAGGGGTTCGCCATCTCGGACAGCCAGACGGCGGTGTTGTTGTCCATGCCGGGCTCGTGCTGGGCCCAGGCGAGGTAGCGGGTGCCGCGGTGGGTGAACGTGGTGGCGTCCAGGGAGAAGGTCTCCCATGCGGTCTTGATCTGCCCCTTCTCCACCCACGTGCCCATGAAGGGGTTCGGGTTGCTGTTCTCCAGGACCCAGATGCGGATCTTCCACACGTCCTCGGCGGGGGCGGAGGCGAAGTAGATGTACCACTTGCCGCCGATGCGGTGCAGTTCGGGTGCCCAGATGTGCGCGCCCATGTCGCCGGTGGGGTGCGCCCTCCAGATGACCGACTCGGCGGCGGTGGTCAGGCCGTTGATGGTGCGGGAGCGGCGCAGGATGATCCGGTCGTACTCGGGGACGGTGGCCGTGAAGTAGTAGAAGCCGTCGGTGTGGCGATGGATGTGCGGGTCGGCGCGCTGCTTGACGAGCGGGTTCACGTACGGGGCGGCTTTCGGGGACGCGAGGGGCGCGGCGGATGCGGCCGATGCGGCTGGTGTTGCCGCTGGTGTGGCCGCCTCGGCTGCACCGGTCACCGCGGTCAGGGCGCCCGCGGCCAGAGCGCCCTTCAACATCAGTCTGCGGCTGGGGACTTCGTGGACATGGGGGTCGCGGCTCATGCGACTGCCTCTCAAGGAGGGGGCATTCATGCGGGCAATGCGCTGTGTGGCCGAAATCTCGTACTGCATCTGTGATTCCGAACGCCGAAAAGGTAGAGGTGCGCCAACGAGAGGTCAACGGGTCCGGGGCGACCGAATGGAAACCGCTTGCCGATTTCTGTTATCCGCCCGCCCCACCGCCCGTCTCCGTCACGTGCGCAGTCATATCCACAGGACAGCAGCGGTCGCCGGCGCCCTGGCGGCGGTCGCCTTCATGCTCGCCTCTCCCCTCTCTTCGAGTTCCGTTCGCCTGCGGGGCGCCACAGTCGGTGTCGAGAGCCCGATCGTGCTCACCCCTTCGGGCCGCCGCGCGTTCGGTCTCTCGACACCGACGCGCCCCTTCGGCTCACTCGCCGCGGCGTCCGCGGCCGGGGTCCGTGACGTCACCGCGGACCTGCTCGCGGGCCGGGACGTGACGCTCTCCGGTGACACGGTGGTCACCGTGCCGGCCGGGACGACCACCTACGACGGGGAGTTCCGCGGCGAGGGCACGCTCACCGTGCGCGGCAGCGGCACACTGGTCCTCACGCAGGACAGCGACTTCACCCTGCCCGCCGCCCGGCAGCGGCAACGCGTCACGACGCAGGGCGGCAACCATCCGTACACCACCGTGACCAACCCGGACCCGCCCGCGATCACGGTGGAACGCGGTGCGACGCTGCAGTACGGCACCGGCGGCTCCAGCGGCCTGATCGGCCACTTCCCGTACAACACCCCTGGTTACCGGCTGAACCAACTGAACATCCGGGTGGACGGCACCCAGGTCGAGGCCACCGGCCAGCCGCACCCGGCCGGTCACCTTCAAGGGGCCCTCGCGCAGGCAGATCACCGTCCTCGACCACCGGGGCCGTGCGAAGACCGACGGCACGTTCGCGGACCTGCGGGAAGGGGCGAAGGTGCAACTCGCCGACACCACCTACCGCATCAGCTACAAGGGCGGCGACGGCAACGACGTCGTCCTGACCGCCGTCGGTGGAACCCCGTCCGTCAAGGCGCTCACCGACCCGTCGTCCGGCACGACGGACCACACGAGGACCGAGGACGCCACGGGCAACGGCTCGCTGTCGTGGTGGCCGGGGTACGCGCTGGGGGTGGCGATGGTCGCCGGGCTGATGGTCCCGGCGATCCTCCGCGAGCGAAACCGCACCGCGCGAGCGAGCGCACGACAGGGCGGACGACACGCGGCTCGATGACACGGTGAGGGTGCCCTGGGTACTGGTGGCGATCCCATCGTGCGCGCGAACGGCGCGCCGAACGCGAGAGGCGACATCGGCGCCGCACCGTCCTGGTGCCGATCGGCGCTACGCGGCGACGCGCCGTAGTAGGTGGTCACACAGGACGCCGGGGTCGCCGGAGAGGATGCACACCTGGATGCCGTCGCTGTTGCGCACGACGCCCGGAGAAGGCGGCTCCGCATCCGAGCTCGTGCCAAGTGGCGGGGCGCCCGCAGCAGGTCCACGGAACGCCCGCCGTCGTCGACGGTCCATCTGCCGCCGCCTGCGAACGTACCGACCGAGGGGGTGGTGAACCCTTCCAAGGGCGAGGCGGTGGCCGTGAACCGGCCATCGGCGGTGTCCGGCCCATGCCACCAACGTCACGTCCCGCGACACCTACTGCCGCTCAGCCCGCCGCCTCCACCACCTGATGTGCCGCGTGCAGGTAGCCCCGGACCAGGCCGCGTTGGTCGTCGGCACGGCGGGCCAGGACCAGGCGGCCGGGGGTCAGACCGCTGACCGGGCGGGTGACGACGCCACCGTGGCTGATCAGAGACGCGTTACCGGCGGCCACCAGGCAGATGCCGCGGCCGTCCACCAGCGCCTCGTACGTTTCCTCCGTCCCGGCGATCTCGGCGCCGATGCGGGGCGGCCGGCCGGCCCGGGCGTCGAGGGCGAGCCAATGGTCACGCAGTGCTCCGGCGGCGGGCGGGAGCGCCAGGAACGGCTCGTCCAGCAACTCGGAGAATTCCACCGACTCCCGGGCGGCCAGCGGGTGCGTCTCGGGCAGGGCCACCAGCCGAGGCTCCTCGGCGACCAGCACGTGGGCGTACCGGACCTCGTCCGGAACCGGCAGCCATATGAAGGCTACGTCGACCGAGCCGTCCGCCAGCCCCGCGGTCGGGTCCTCCCAGCCGATCTGCCGCAGCCGGACCGTGACCGTCGGGTGCGCCTCGCTGAACCGGGAGCGGATCGCCGGCAGCAGCCCGCCGCGCGCAGGGCTGGTGCTCATCCCGACGACGAGGGTGGCGGCCTGCTCGGTCTTGGCGTGCTCCACCGCTGCCGCCGCCTCGTCCCAGGCCGCCAGGACCGCGCGGGCGTGCGGCAGCAGCGCCTCGCCCGCCCGGGTCAGCCGTACGCCCTGCGGTTCCCGTACGAACAGCGGCGCCCCCAGCTGCCTCTCCAGCGCCCTGATCTGCTTGCTCAGCGCCGGCTGGGACACGTACAACCGCTCGGCGGCGCGGGTGAAATGCATCTCCTCCGCGACGGCGACGAAGTAACGCAGATCCCGACCGTGCACGTCCATAGCCAATGGTTATCACGACGGGTCTTGGACGGACCGCCGATACGCCCAACAGACTTGTCATCAGCAGGAGTTGCCTACTTCAGGAGCTGACGATGAACAAGGTGTGGCTGGTGACCGGGGCGAGCAGCGGCCTGGGTCGGGCGATCACCGAGGCGGCGGTCGGGGCCGGGGACGTGGTGGTGGCCGCCGCGCGCCGCGCCGAGGCGCTGGCGGACCTGGTCGCGGAGCACCCGGACCAGGTGGAGGCCGTGGCTCTCGACGTCACCGACACCGCCGCGGTCGAGGCCGTGGTGCGGGACGTGGCCGAGCGGCACGGACGGATCGACGTGCTCGTCAACAACGCGGGGCGCGGCCACGTCGGCGCCGTCGAGGAGACCACCGACGCCGAGCTGCGCTCCCTTTTCGACGTGCACCTCTTCGGGCCGGCCGCGCTGGCGCGGGCCGTCCTGCCCCACATGCGGGCCCGTCGCTCGGGGGCGGTCGTGCAGATGAGCAGCATGGGTGGGCAGATGTCCGCGCCCGGCTTCGCGGCGTACAGCGCCACCAAGTTCGCCCTGGAGGGCCTGTCGGAGGCGCTGGCCCAGGAGGTGCGGCCGCTCGGCATCAAGGTGCTGATCGTGGAGCCGGGCGCCTTCCGTACCAGCCTGATGAGCAACACCGCGACCAGCACGCAGATCGAGGACTACGCGGCGACGGTCGGTGCGACCCGGGCGATGGTGGCCGGCGGCGATGAGCAGCACCCGGGCGACCCGGCGAAGGCGGCCGCCGCGATCCTCGCCGCGCTGGATGCGGACGAGACCCCGCTGCGGCTGCCGCTGGGCAACGACGGAGTCGACGCGGTGCTCGGGCACCTGGACCAGGTACGGGCGGACATCACGGCCTGGGAGAAGGTGACGCGGGCGACGGCGTTCGACGACTGACGGTGCCCTACGCCGAGGGGCGGGCGGGAGCCCCAGGTCCGGCGCCGGCCGCCGGACCTCCTCCGCGCAGTTCGCGAGCTGCCCCAGGGCAGACGGTCCGGTTGAGCCCGGACGCGCGGCTCCCGGCCCCGCCCGTTGGCTCACGACCTCCGTGAAACTACTGGGCGGGCCCGGACGTTGATCAGGTCATGACTCAAGGACCAGCGCCTCGCCCCCTGTCCGAGGAAGCACTCTCCGACCTCCTCGGCAAGCAGCAGTTCGGCACGCTCGCCACCGTCAAGCGCAGTGGCCACCCCCACCTGACCACCATGCTCTACAGCTGGGACGCCGAGACCCGCATCGCGCGGTTCTCGACGACGGCCGATCGCACCAAGGTCGGGCACCTGCGGCGTGACCCGCGTGCGGCTCTGCACGTGCAGGGCGGCGACATGTGGTCGTTCGCCGTCGCCGAAGGGGAGGCGGAGGTCTCCGGGATCACGACGGTTCCGGGCGACGCGGTCGGCCGGGAGCTGCTCGGGATGATCCCGCAGGCCGCGAAGCCGGAGGACGAAGGCGCGTTCCTGGAGCAGCTGGTCGCCGAGCGCCGGGTGGTCATCCGGTTGAAGGTGCACCGGATGTACGGAACGGCGCTGGACGTCAACGGCTAGGACGCGTCAAGGCCGCCCGGACGGGGGTCCGCCTGGACGGACTCCTGTTGCCCCCGTCGGCGCCCCCGCAGCCACACGTACACGGGGATGCCCGCGAACAGGAACAGCACGCCCTGGTAGACGGCCGCGTAGCCGGCGCCCGCGATCAGCCAGAAGGAGAAGGCGAAGGACAGGGCCGCGACGATCAGGTCGCGGGCCAGGCCTGATGGGCGGACCCGGTCGCGGTGCCCCGGGCCAGCCAGTACAACTGGGCCGCCGCCGACAGCAGATCCGTGCCGCCCGGGAGGACGGGCGCGGGCAGACGTCCCCGTCGGCAGGCTCGCGGCGACCGTGGACCGGCTGCGGCGCGAGGTGCGGGCGGCGCAGGCCGAGGCGGACGGGCGTGCCCTGATCGAACTGGCCAAGGGCATCCTGGTCGAGCGGCTCGGGTGCGGGCCGGCGCAGGCCGCCAGGCAACTCGCCGAACTGGCCAAGCAGGCGGGCGCGACCCCGCTGGAGTTCGCCGTCGAGGTCATCGACCAGGCATCGTGTGACCGGCTGTCCGAGGTGGCCCCGCGTTGCTCGCGGCCACGGCGGACGCCACGCCCTGGGCTGCCTCCGCCGAGGCGGGCGGTTCGCCGGGGAACCGGTCCTCCGTCGTACGGCTGCGGGCCGCCGAGGCCGGTGCGTTGGCCGCCCACGACACCCAGGCCGTCGCCGACTCCCTGCTGGAGCACGCCCTGACGCCGCTCGGCGCGGTGGCCGTGGCCATCTGGACCGTGGGCTCCGACGGTTCCCTCACCCGGATCGAGCGTGTCTACGCCACGGGAGAGCCGTTCCGAGCCCACCGTGTGAGGCTCACCGCCCTGGTGGACGACGTCCCCCTGGCCGCGGTCGCCGACATCAACATCACCCGGCACGCCGGCAACGTGCTGCTGATCTGGCGCATCGAGGACGAGACGGCACGCCTGGCGAGCCGCCTCCAGCACGCCCAGCGCCTCGGCCGGATCGGCGGCTTCGAGGAGAACCTGCTCACCGGCGAGATCGCCGGGAACGGCCAGCTCTACAGCCTCTACGGCAGACCCACCTCCAGCGCCCCCGTGTCGCTGGAGGACCTGCCCGCGCACGCCCATCCCGACGACGCCGTCGCCATCGGCAGGTTCCTGCGCACCCTGCTCCACCACCGGCGTCCCGCGTCCACGGCGTTCCGGCTGCAACGCCCCGACGGGGTGACGCGTCACCTCCGTGTGGTGGCCGAGCCGGTGCTCGACTCCGACGGCCGGCTGTTCGTCGTGCGCGGCGCCTACCAGGACATCTCCGCCCACCACTGGACGGAGGTCGCGCTCGCCGCCACCCGTGACCAGCTCGCCCACACCGAGCAGCAGGCGAGCGAACGCAACCGGCTCACCCTCCAGCTCCAGCACGCGATCATGCCCTCGGCGCAGGCGCCGCTGGAGGCCCCGGCCTGCAGGTCGCCGTACGCTACCGGCCCGCCGAGACGGAACAGCTGGTCGGCGGCGACTGGTACGACGCGGTGGTGCTGCCGTCCGAGCTGGTACTGCTGTGCGTGGGCGACGTGGCCGGGCACGGCATAGAGGCGGCCACCAGCATGGTCGTGCTGCGCAACGCGCTGCGAGGGCTCGCCGTGACGGATGCCGGGCCCGGCCAGTTGCTGTCCTGGCTGAACATGGTGGCCCACCATCTGACCGGCGCGGTCACCGCCACCGCGGTCTGCGGCCTGTACGGCCCGGCCCGCCACACCCTGCGGTGGGCCAGGGCGGGACATCCGCCGCCGGTCCTGGTGCGGGGCGCCCAGGCCGCGCCGCTGCCCCTGGTCAAGGGGTTGCTGCTGGGCGCCGTGCCCGAGGCCACGTACGAGGAGCACGAGGTCCAGCCGGCCGTCGACGACACCCTGCTGATGTACACGGACGGGCTGATCGAACGCCGCGACCGTTCCGTGGAGGAGTCGCTCGCGCAGCTGCTGACGGCCGCGCGCACCGTATCTCCCACGCCGGACCAGCAGTGGGACCGCCTGCTCACCTACAGCAGGTCGGACACGGACGACGACACCTGCATCGTGGGCATCCGCGTGGCCCAGGACGGCGGCCGACGGGCGCCCGGGATGCCCACGTACCGGACGGCCACCGGGCGTCCGGCCGCCGTTCGACTAGCGTCATGACATGACCAGCAGCAACACCACTCCCACCCTCGCCGAGGCGCTGGCCGCCGGACCCCTCGTCCTGGACGGCGGCATGTCGAACCAGCTGGAGTCGGCCGGGCACGACCTGAGCGACGAGCTGTGGTCGGCGCGGCTGCTCGCGGAGCGGCCGGAGGCGATCACCGAGGCGCACCTCGCGTACTACGAGGCGGGCGCGGACGTGGCGATCACGTCCAGCTACCAGGCGACGTTCGAGGGCTTCGCCAAGCGTGGCATCGACCATGACCGAGCGACCGCGCTGCTGTCCCTCAGCGTCGAACTGGCCCGCGAGGCGGCGCGCCAGGCACGGGAGAAGGGCGTCACGCGTCCGCTGTGGGTGGCGGCGTCCGTCGGCCCGTACGGGGCGATGCTCGCGGATGGCTCGGAGTACCGGGGCCGCTACGGCCTCACGGTGGCCGAACTGGAGGCCTTCCACCGCCCGCGCCTTCAGGTGCTGGCGGCGGCCGGCCCGGACGTCCTGGCGCTGGAGACCATCCCGGACACGGACGAGGCCACGGCGCTCCTGCGGGCGGTACGCGGACTGGGTGTCCCCGCCTGGCTGTCGTACACCGTCTCCGGCGACCGCACGCGCGCGGGCCAGCCGTTGGAGGAGGCGTTCGCCCTGGCCGCCGAGGCGGACGAGGTGATCGCGGTGGGCGTGAACTGCTGCGCCCCCGAGGACGTGGACGGCGCGATCGCCACGGCCGCCCGGGTCACCGGCAAGCCGGTGGTGGTCTACCCCAACAGCGGCGAGTCCTGGGACGCCGCCTCCCGCTCCTGGGACGGCCGCTCCACGTTCACGCCCTTGGAGGTGACCGGCTGGCGCGAGGCGGGGGCGCGGTTGGTCGGGGGGTGCTGCCGGGTGGGGCCGGAGGCGATCCGGGGGATCGCGGGGGCGTTCGGCGGTCGAGGCCACCACGGCCGTCCTTGAGCACCCGAGCCGCCGGCAGCCGTGCGGGATGATCGGACGACGCGTCACGGGACGACGGGTTACGGGACGACGGGTTACGGGGACGACGGGAGGGAGCCGGGTCCGTGGACGAACAGGCGGAGATCTCGACGCCGCAGCAGGCGGCGGACACCCCGCCGGTCCTGGCCTTCGGCCGGTTGCAGGGCGAGTGGGCCGCCCGGGCCGGCACGGCGGGGTGACCGGACGGGCGACGCACGGCCGGCGTCACTGACGCCCCGGCCCGCCCGGGCGCCGCAGCCGCCGTACCACCGACAGCGGTACCGTGCCCCGCCGCACCGCCCCGTTCCCGGGTACGAGGGCCGGCTCCGGGCGGGTGCGGGCCGCCTCCCACAGCGCCATCTCCGTGTCGCGGGGCCCGTACGCCACCGGCTCCCCGTCCCCGCCGAAGATCCGTACCGGGTGCCGGGCGTCCCACGCCGGCCAGCCCGGGTCGCCGTCCGTCGCGAAACGCACCCATGCCCCGTGCATCTCGCGGGCCAGTGCGCGCGGGGCGCCCGGGCCCGCCAGTTTCGCCGACTCCGGGACCTCCGCGCTGTCGAAGACGAACCCCAGTTCCAGGGCGTGGCAGGCGCCCAGGCCGGGGACGTTCGAGCGCCAGGCGAACTCGTAGACGTGCGTGGGCGCGTGGCCGACGCGGGCGTCGGCCAGGCGGTGCAAGGGGTGGCGGAGCAGGTGGTCCGTCACCATCTGGCCCACCAACTCCGAGGCGAGGGCCTCCGGGTGGGCCGTGCGGTAGCCGCGCGGGACCTCCGGGCCGCAGTGGCAGCGGGCCATCGCGCCGGCCACGGCGACCGGACCGAGCCGGTCGACGCGCTCCGTCAGGCCGGTGGGCACCAGCCAGAGGCGGTACTCCTCGCTGGTCCAGCCCATCAGCAGGGGTACGTCCCCGGCCGCACCGTCCAGCAGTGCCTCCAGCGGGTCGCGCGGTACCAGGTCGCCGTCCACGACGATCCCGAACGCGGGGCCGCCGAGGATCGGGCTCGCCCGGCGGCCGACCTCCGCCTGCGCCTCGGCCAGCACCGCGCGGTCCACCGCGGCGAACGCCGCGGCCGTCGCCGGCACCTTCAGCCTGGCCGCCATGCGCCGCACCAGGCGCCGTACCTTCTCCCGTTCCGTCGCCTCCGGCGGCCCGCTCTGCAGCACCGCCCGCCCGAACAGGCCCCGGGCGCGTGGGCTCGCCAGCAGCGCGCCGATGCTGATGGCTCCCGCCGACTCGCCGAAGACGGTCACCCGGTCCGGGTCACCACCGAACTCCGCGACGGCCTCCTGCACCCACTCCAGCGCGGCGAGCTGGTCGCGCAGCCCGGGGTTGGGCGGGGCGTCCGGGAAGAGGCCGTAACCCTCCACTCCCAGGCGGTAGTTGAAGGAGACGAGGACCACCCCGTCACGGGCGAAGGCACTGCCGTCGTACACGGGCACGGCCGACGAGCCCCGGGTCAGGGCGCCGCCGTGGATCCACACCATCACCGGGAGCCGGGCACCCGCGGCCGGGGCCGGCGTCCACACGTTGAGGTTGAGGCAGTCGTCCCCCGCGACCACCGGGTCGGACAGATAGCGCGCGAAGGCCTCCGAGTACGGCGGCTTCGGCGGCGTAGGCCCGAACGCGCCCGCGTCGCGCACCCCGTCCCACGGCTCCGGCGGCACCGGCGGGCGGAAGCGGTGGGGGCCGAAGGGCGGGGCGGCGTACGGGATGCCGCGGAAGACGGCGACCCCGTGCTCGTACCGGCCGCGCACGGCCCCGTGAGGGGTACGGACCACGGGGTCCGAAGGGTGCGCCGGGTTCAGGGTCACGTCGTCCGCAGGGTCCATCCGGCCTCTCCTCACCGCGGGGCTGCCCACATGACATCACTTCCCCGAATCGCCGCCCCGCCCATCCCGTGTCTTCCACGGCAACTCACCAACGCCCTTAATGTTAGAAAGCGCTTGCCATGAGGTCGCTCGCCGCACCGCTTGCCGCAAGTGCTTGCCGTCAACGTCGTTGCAGGGCCTCGGGACGGGGCCGGAGAGGTGGGCCCATGGTGCGTACCGCAGGCGCGGCCGGACCGACCCTCGCGGTCGTCGCCCGCGAGGCCGGGGTCTTTGTGCCGACGGCGTCCAAGGTGGTCAACGGCCGCGAGGACGTGGCACCCGAGACCCGCCGCCGGGTCACCGAGGCCCTGGACCGGCTCGGTTACGTCAGAAGACCCCGCTTCGAGGCGAACAAGCCGCCCGCCCTCATCGACCTGGTGGTGCACTCGCTGGAGAGTTCCCGGTCGGGGACGATCCTGCACGGCGTGTCGGAGGCCGCGCACGACGCGGGCCTGGAGGTGGTGGTCCCCACGAGCCCGAACCGCACCCGGGACGGGCGCCCGGAGCGCGGCCGGCTCGACAAGCTCTCGGCGCGCGGTTCCGCCGGCGTCCTGTTCAACCTGGCCGAGCCGACCCCGTCCCAGTACGCCTGGCTGGACCGGCACCGTATTCCCTACGTCCTCATTGTGGCCGCATGACTCCACGATTCGACGCCATCGGGCTGGTCGTCTCCGACATGGCGGCCGCCGTAACGTTCTACCGTCGGCTCGGGTTCGTCTTCGCCGAGGGGGCAGAGGCGCTGCCGCACGCGGAGGCGGAGCTGCCCGGCGGGCTGCGGCTGCTCCTCGACACCGAGGACACCGTCCGCTCCTTCCACCCCGGCTGGCAGCCGCCCACCGGGAGCGGCCGGGCCGCGCCGGCCCTGCGGTGCGGTTCGCCCGCCGAGGTGGATGCCGTCTACGAGGACATGGTCGGTGCGGGGTACCACGGTGAGCTGAAGCCGTGGGACGCCTTCTGGGGACAGCGGTACGCCGTCGTGCACGACCCCGACGGCAACGGCGTCGACCTCTTCGCCCCGCTACCGGGCCAGTAGCTCGCCCAGCGGCATCCCCGCCAGCTCCCGTACGTCCCGGGCCAGGTGCGCCTGGTCGGCGAAGCCCGCGAGGGCCGCGGTGCCGGCGAACGGAACACCGGAGCGGGCCAGTGCGAGGGCGCGTTGCAGCCGCAGCACGCGGGCCAGCGTCTTGGGTCCGTAGCCGAACGCGGCGAGGGAGCGGCGGTGCAATTGGCGTGCGGTCAGGCCCAGCCCGTCGGCGGTGGCGGCGACCGGGCGGCCCGCGTCCAGCGCCGCGACCACCGCGTGCAGCAGCGGGTCGGGGGCGGGTGCGCGTGCGGCCCGGTCCAGAGCGATCTCCTCCAGCGCCGTCCCTGGGTCGTCAGCCGCGTCCACGCGCCCGGTCAGCCTACGCACCTCGGCAGCGGGCCACAGATCGGCCAACTCGACGCGGCGGTCGCGGAGTTCGTACGCCGGGACGCCCAGGTAGGCGGGTGCGGTGCCGGGGTGGAAGCGGACGCCGGCCCAGCGCGCGGGTGATCCGCCGGGCCGGTAGGCACGCGTGTCCGGACCGGCGACGAGGAGCCTTCCCTCGGTCCACAGCAGGTCCATGCAGCCGTCGGGCAGGACCGGCCGGACGACCGGATCCTCGAGGGTGCGGTTCCAGACCACGGCGCCGGTCAGCCGTGACCCCCTCTCCATGTACACGACCGCCAGGCTACGCCGACCTGCGCGCAGGCGGCCGAATCCGCAAGTGCGACACATTTCCCGGATGTGTCGCAGTTCAGCCGGTACACCACCTCCCGGACACGACCCGCACCACCACCCGGCTCGAAGAACCGCTCACCGGCACCACGCCACGACGTCGGACGCGGCTCGCCACCTGAGCGGGCCGGTCCCCGGTCCGGCCGCAGCGGTCCGCTCAGTCCTCCGCGCCCTCCCCCTTCGGCCCCTGAGGAGGTCCGCTGCGCACCTGGGTGCGCAGGCGGGCCGTGACGTCCTCCGGGGGCAGGAAGCGGGACCAGCGTTCCGGGAACTCCGACGGCATGTCCGGGTCGTCGGGGTCGGCCGCGCGGGCCGCGGCGGCGCGGGCCACGTACTCCGCGGCCTGCTCCTCGCGCAGCCGCTCGTTCGCCTCGCGGGCCGCCGCCGTGGCCGCGGCGGGCCACACCCGGTCGATCGCCGCGTTGACGGCGGCGCCCACCAGGACCGCGAAGGCGGACACACCGATCCACAGCAGCACGGCCACGGGCGCGGCGAGCGAACCGTAGATCGTCGGGCCCTCCACCGTGTGCGTCAGGTAGATGCGCAGCAGGAAGCTGCCCAGCACCCACATCGCGAGGGCGACCAAAGCTCCCGGGACGTCCTCCACCCACGGTGAGCGCACGGGTACGGACACGTGGTACAGGGTGGTCAGGAACACGATCGACAGGACGATGACCACCGGCCAGTACAGGACCTGCACCACGGTCGTCGACCACGGTACGACGTTCACCACCGCGTCCGGGCCCGCCACCATCAGCGGCAGCGCGACCGAGCCGATCAGCAGGGCGACGATGAACAGCACGAACGCCAGCAGCCGGGTCTTCACGATGCCCCGGGTGCCGTCCAGGCCGTACATCACCGTGATCGTGTCGATGAAGACGTTCACGGCTCGGGAGCCGGACCACAGAGCGAAGAGGAAACCGATGGAGACGACGTCGGGCCGGCCGGCCTTGAGCACGTCGTGCAGGATCGGCTGGGCGATCTCCTTGACACCCCGGTCGGACAGCACCGTGCGGGACGCGTCCAGGATGTTGTTCTGCAGGCTCTGGATGGTGTCGGTCCCGGTCCAGCGGTCGACGTAGCCGAGCAGTCCGACCAGGCACAGCAGCAGCGGCGGCACGGAGAGCAGGGTGAAGAAGGCCGCCTCGGCGGCCAGCCCCAGGACGCGGTACTCCATGCACGAGTTGACGATGTCCTTCAGCAACAGCCAGGCGGTCCTGCGCTTGGAGACGTTCCGGTAGAGGGCACGCGCCCGGTGGAGGCGGCCGGAGGGCCGCTCGGAGGTATTGCTTGCTGCTGGCTGCACGCCTCAACGGTATCCGCCGCCCGGACCGGCGCTCGTCCCCGGTGGGCGGCACCGAGGTGTGGCACACGCCCTCGGGCGACACGGGTGACCAACGGCGTAACGAGGGGTCGGGAGCTTTTGCCTGTCGATTGCGTATGAGCGTGTTCTGGCATGCACGAGTGAGCGTCTTGGTCAGGGCGCACGCGCCCTGAGGGGAAGTATGTGTTCGTCCGTCGAATGCGTGACCTTGGCGGGTGGTGGTCGTTGAACGCGCTGGGAGGATCTGCGGTCTGCGGACGGGGGTGGCAGAGTGGCCGGGTTGCGGGAGCCGGCGGCCTCGTTCGTGGTGCCCGGCCCTTCGGGTGTGGCGGTCCGTGACCGGCTCACGCATTTGACCGCCGCGGACGAGGAGGTCCTTCGCCTGGTCGGCGATCATTTGGGCGCGCTCGCCTCCCGGGATCTGAAGGCCCGCTGCGCGGCCGGGCTGGAACACGACACCGGGCAGTGGGCCGAGCCGCCTGGACGCACACGGCAACCCGGTCGGCGCACCGCTGCGGTTCGCATACGACCTCACCGGCACCACCCCCGCGCCGCGACGCCCAGGTCCGGCACGCGCTGATCCGCCTGCTGCACCGGGCCAAGCGGCACGGCCTGGCGATCGCGATCGAAGACCTCGACTTCCAAGCGGAGAGGACGCGAGAGAAACACGGCTGCCGCAAGAGGTTCCGCAACCTCATCTGCGGCATACCCGTCTCCAGGCCGCGGGCCCGCCTGGGCGGCATGGCGGCCGAACTCGGCATCACGATCATCGCCGTCGACCCGGCCTACACTTCCCAGTGGGGCGCCCAGCACTGGCAGAAGCCCCTCACCAGCAACATCCGCAAGACGACTCGCCATGACGCAGCCGCCGTGGCGATCGGCAGGCGCGCCCTGGGGCACCCGATCCGGCGACGGACGGCACCACCTCCTGCTCACCCGAGCGATGAGCAGGGGCATCGGACCCTCCAGGCCCGACCGGGCACCCCCGGGCGTGAGGGATACCGCCCCCGCATCCCCGGACCACGGACACGATCCGTGCGCGCCGGACGCGGATGGAACGCGGCGGACCAGAACACCCAACACCGTTCGGGGCGTCCGGCTGAGCATCAGTCCTGGCAACAGCACTCACTCCCGCTCGGACTCCAGGAACGGTAGGTTCAGCTCATGGCAGCCAGCACGCACACCGTGACCAATCAGGCTCCGCCGCTGGTCGGATATGACGTCTTCACCGCCGATCGCGCCCTTGTGGAGGCCGTCGAGCGGCATCTGGACCCCGCGCTCCTCGACGAGGTGCGTGCCGAGTTGTCGGGGCTCGGGCTCAGCGCGGGCTCCGCGCAGGTGCAGGAGTGGGGGGTGCAGGCCAACGAGAACCCGCCGAAGCTGCGCACCCACGACCGCTACGGCCACCGCATCGACGAGGTGGAGTTCCACCCGGCCTGGCACCGGCTGCTCGGCAAGGGCGTCGCCGCGGGGCTGACCGCGGCCTGGTCGCGGCCGGGCGGGCAGGTGCGCCGGGCGGCGGCGTTCGTGATCTGGAGCCAGGTGGAGGCGGGCAACGGCTGTCCGCTGTCGATGACGCATGCGGCCGTGCCCGCGTTGCGCACGGATCCCGTCCTCGCCGCCGAGTGGGAGCCCCGGCTGACGTCCCTGGTCTACGACCGGGGGCTGCGCCCCGTCGCCGAGAAGGCCGGCGTGCTCTTCGGTATGGGCATGACGGAGAAGCAGGGCGGCAGCGACGTCCGCGCCAACACGACCGCCGCCCGGCCGCTCGCCGAGGAGGGGACGTACGAGCTCACGGGCCACAAGTGGTTCTGCTCGGCGCCCATGTCGGACGGGTTCCTGGTGCTGGCGCAGGCACCCGGCGGGCTGACCTGCTTCCTGGTGCCGCGAGTGCTCGAGGACGGCACGCGGAACGTGTTCATGATCCAGCGGCTGAAGGACAAGCTCGGCAACCGGTCCAACGCCTCCAGCGAGGTCGAGTTCGACGGCACCTGGGCACGCCGGGTCGGCGAGGAGGGGCGCGGGGTGCGCACCATCATCGAGATGGTGGCGGCGACCCGGCTCGACTGCGTCCTCGGCTCGGCGTCGCTGATGCGGCAGGCGGTGGTGCAGGCGATCCACCACTGCACCCACCGGGAGGCGTTCGGCGGGAAGCTCGTCGACAAGCCGCTGATGCGCAACGTGCTGGCCGATCTGGCCCTGGAGTCGGAGGCGGCGACGGCGCTGGGCCTGCGGCTCGCGGCGGCGTACGACGACGGCGGCGAGCGGGAGCGGGCGTTCCTCAGGCTCGCGGTGCCGGCCGCCAAGTACTGGGTGACCAAGCGGTGCACGCCGGTGGTGACGGAGGCGGCCGAATGCCTCGGCGGCAACGGCTATGTCGAGGAGTCCGGCATGCCCCGGCTGCTGCGCGAGTCGCCGCTGAACTCCATCTGGGAGGGCGCGGGCAATGTGCAGACGCTCGACGTGCTGCGCGCGCTCCAGCGTGAGCCCCAGGCCCTCGACGCCTACCTCCAGGAGGTGGGCCGGGCGCGCGGAGCGGACCACCGTCTGGACGGCGCGATCAAGAACCTGCTCACCGAACTGGCCGATCTGGAGGGCATCGAGGCACGGGCGCGCCGCCTGGTGGAGCGGATCGCATCGGTGCTCCAGGGGGCGCTCCTTGTGCAGTACGCGCCCCCGGAGGTCGCGGACGCCTTCTGCGCCTCCCGGCTGGGCGGCGACTGGGGCGCGGCGTTCGGCACCCTGCCGCACACCCTGGACCTTGCCACAGTGGTGGAGCGGGCGCGACCGGTCGCCTGAGGCCCTCCGGCCGTACGCATCCATGGTGGCGGCCGCACGGATCCATGGCGGCGGCCGTGCGGATCCATGGCGACGGGGGTGGTGCTGCGCCGACTCGGCACCACCCCCGTCTGCCGGCCCCGGTTCAAGGAGCACGGACGCCGTCTGAGCGGCGTTGCACAAGTTTCAACCACAGCCTGGCCCTCCGCCAGGGTTGCAAAGGGTTGCAACCCGCCTCCGCTCTGGCCGGACTCCGTCCCTCCGTCCGCGGGAAACGGCAGTATGAGCACCACCGTCGACACGGGCCGGGGGACGTCTCCGGCCGGAACCCGTCGACGGGACGGACAGCCTTGGGGGAGGTTCCGGTGGCGTATTCGGCCAGAGAGGTCACGCGGCTCGCCGCCCTGGACGCCGGGCAGGCGGCGCGCCTGCTCAGCGAGGTGCGCAGCGCGACGCTCGCGGGGCAGCGCGCTCCCGTCCCGCCGCGTCCGGTGATCGAGGCGTCCTGGGAGCGGATGCTGCGTCGCGGGGTCGACCCCGACCACGACGTCCGTGCCGACCCGCTGGGCCGGGACGAGATCGAGCGCCGCCGGCGGGACTCCCCGCTGCGGCATGTGCTGCCGGTACTGCGCGAGGGCCTGCTGTCGGTGGCGGACGTCGCGCGGCACATCATGGTCGTCGCGGACGCCGACGGGCGGATCCTGTGGCGGGAGGGCAGTGCGCCCGTGCTGCGCAAGGCGGACGGACTGGGCTTCGAACTCGGCGCGGACTGGGGCGAGGGGGTCGTCGGCACCAACGGCGTGGGCACCCCGGCGGTGACCCGTCGCCCCGTACAGGTGTTCGCGTCCGAGCACTTCGTACGCTCCCACGCCTCCTGGACGTGCACCGGCGCCCCGATCACCGACCCGCGCGACGGCCGGCTGATCGGCGTCGTGGACGTCAGCGGCCCGCTGGAGTCGATGCATCCGGCGACGCTCGCCTGGGTGGAGTCGGTGGCCAGGCTCGCGGAGGCCCGGCTGCGGGAGATGCACCTGACCGCGTTGGAGGGGCTGCGCGCGGTGGCGGCACCCCTGCTCGCACGGCTCGGCGGCCGGGCGGTGGCCGTGGACAAGGACGGCTGGACGGCGGCGGTGACCGGGATGCCGTACACCGGCCGGGTCGCGCTGCCCGCGTCGCTCGCGCCCGGCCGCTGTCTGCTGCCGACGCTGGGCCCCTGCACGGTGGAGCCGCTGCCGGGCGGCTGGCTGATCCGCGCCGCGGACAGCCCCACCCCCGCGCAGCCGACGCGGATCGTCCTGGATGTCTCCCATCCGCGCCGCTGGTCGGTGACGGTCTTCGGCGACACGGGGTCCTGGACCCATGAACTCAGCCCCCGGCACGCCGAACTGCTGTACCTGCTGGCCCTGCACCGCGAGGGCCGCACGGCGGCTGCCCTCGCGTCCGACCTGTTCGGCGACCCGGCCCGCACGGTCACGGTCCGCGCCGAGATGTCCCGGGTACGGCGGTATCTGGGGGCGTTCCTGGAACACCGGCCGTATCGTTTCCGCGAGTCGGCGGAGGTGGACCTGCTCACCCCGGACGACCCGAACGACCTGCTGCCGCACTCGACGGCGCCGGGGGTGGTACGCGTACGGCGCAGCCGAACGTGGGGATAACCCTGCTTTTCCCGGGTCTTCGACCGGTGCCGCATCCGTCTGCCGTAGCATCCCTCCTTACAGGCCACCCCACCCGCTCCTGAAGTCAACGTACGGACCGCGAGGAGCAGTTGGCCTACGCCGGGAGGTTGTATGAAGCACCGTGGCAGGCACCGCCGCAGGCGCCGGGGGCGTGCGCTGCGGGCGACGCTGGCCGGCACCGCGCTGGCGCTGACCGCCGCCGCCACGCTGATCAGCACCTCACAGGCCGCGGGCGGCGACAACCCCGGGAGCCTGACCCGGGTCACCGCCGTGGCCGAGACCGTCAAGCTCCGCCTCCACGAGGACCTCACCGACCACCGCACCCTCGACACGCTCACCCGTGCGATGGGCGGCGCCGTCGACGTCCACGGCGTCCTGTCCTCCGCCGACCGCACCATGCGCGACCGTTCCGCGTGTGACGCCGCCGAGACCGCCGCGCTGCCCGTGCAGCCGGCCGCCACGCGCGCGTACTGCTGGGACCACGGCGACGCGACGACCCCGCAATGGGTGCCGCGGTCCGTGACCACCTCCGGGGACGCCGAGGCCGACGGCCTGTGGGGCCCGGACCGGGTCATCCTGTCCGGCTGGACGCACCACGACCTTCCTCACGGCCCGGCCGCCGAGCGGGGACTCGCCCGGGTCGCCTTCGTCGACGCCGACGACCCCTACCGCCTCGCCTACCGCTGGGTCCTGCTGGTCGCTCCGCGCGCCGGGGGCCAGGACTTCACCGCCGTCCGCACCGGCCTGTCCGGCATGGTGTGGTACCGGGACAAACTGTTCGTCACCGCACGCGACTCGCTGCTGGTCTTCGACCTGCACCGGATCCTTCGGACGAATGTCGACAGCAGCGCCATCGGCCGGGTCGACGGCGGCTACGCGGCGGACGGCTACCAGTACGTGCTGCCGACGGTCGGCTCCTACCGGCTGACCGGCGGCCCCTGTTCGGCGGCCGACGACCACGGAGTGCCCTGCCTGTCCACGCTCTCCATCGACCGCACCACCATCCCGGCGAGCCTGGTGGCGGGCGAGTCACTGAGTCCCGGGGGCAACGGGCGGGCGGCCCGGGTGTGGCGGTACGCGTTCAGCACCGCGCCCGGCCGCACAGGCCTGCTCGCCGCGGACGCGCACGGCGACGTCAGGGCCACGGAGGCCTACGAGACGGCGGCGACCGGGGTGCAGGGCGTGCTGTCGCACCGGCGCGACGGGGCGGCGCGCACCGACTGGTACGTCGACCGGGCGCCCTCGGTCGGCGGTCGGCACGGCACGCTGTGGCGGCAGACCACCTCCGGGGCGCAGGCGGCGACCTGCGCGGCCGACGAGACCCACGCCTGCTGGGGCCGGCACACCGCGTCCCTGTCGTACTGGCGGGAGACCGGCGAACTCTGGACGCTCACGGAGGGCGCGGCAAGCGACGACGGATCGGGGCCGGCCGGTGGGCGGGTGCTGTACGCGGTGCCACTGGACGCGGTGGACGACACCCTGAAGTAGGCCCTGAAAAAGCCCTGAAGCAGTCCCTGAAGCAGTCCCTGAAGTGGCGCGCTTCCAGGCGGGCAGGGTGCCGGGCCCCCTTTGTCGTACCGTTCGGCGTCGTGATTCCCTGACCGCATGAGCAGCATCACCGTGACCACGTGGTCCCTGGAGCAGACGTCCCCGAGCGATCTGCTGCCCGCCGCGGCCCCCGAGGGCGATGTCCGGATCGTCCGTGCCGAGGTGCCGTCGCCGGAGTTCAGCCGGTTCCTGTACGCGTCGGTCGGCGGGGACATCCGCTGGATCGACCGGCTCGGCTGGACGTATGCGCGCTGGCAGGAGCACCTGGACCGGCCGGGCGTGGAGACCTGGGTCGCCTACGAGCGGGGCACACCCGCGGGGTACGTCGAACTGGATCCGCAGGACGACGGGGTCGTGGAGATCGTCTACTTCGGGCTGCTGCCGGCCTTCCGGGGCCGGCGGATCGGCGGGCACCTGCTGTCGTACGGGACCGCCCGCGCCTGGGACCTCGCGGACCGCTGGCCACGGCGAACGCCGACGAAGCGGGTGTGGCTGCATACATGCAGCCTGGACGGGGAGCACGCGATGGAGAACTACCGCCGGCGCGGGTTCCGGCTGTTCGACACCAAGGTCGAGGAGCAGGCGGAGGTTGCCGCACCGGGCCCCTGGCCAGGAGCGCACGCGCTCTGACCTGCGCGGACGGGAGCGTGTCCGGGCGATGTGATCGGCAACACCCTTGTCCCACATGACGGGACAAGGGTGTCCGCATGATGGACGAAGCTGGACTGTGTCCAGATCGCCATGACACGCTTCCGTCATGTCTGGAACTGGAATTGCCTTGGTGAGTCGACGGCACGTCGACCTCGGCCGCATGTCCAGCGCCATCTGTCCGGCGAGCTGACAGCCTCCAGCCAGTCCGGTTTCTCCCTTTTCCGCCCTCGCGCAAGGACGCGCACGGCTTCCCGTGTGCCCGCGCGCGCAGGTCAGAGCCTCCCTCCCGCCGCCCGACCACCACCCCTCATCGACGGCGCTACGCGCCGGCCCCGCCCGATCGCTGTCCCGAAGGACTATCACCATGGCCGCCTCCCCCCAGAATCCCGCCACGCCCCGCCGCAAGGTGAGCCGTCACCGTGGCGAGGGTCAGTGGGCCGCGGGTCACTTCACCCCGCTCAACGGCAACGAGCAGGTCAAGAAGGACGACGACGGTCTCAATGTGCGGACACGCATTGAGACGATCTACTCCAAGGCGGGTTTCGACTCCATCGACCCGAGCGACCTGCGCGGCCGGATGCGCTGGTGGGGCCTGTACACCCAGCGCAGGCCCGGGATCGACGGCGGCAAGACCGCGATCCTGGAGCCGGAGGAGCTGGACGACCGCTACTTCATGATGCGGGTCCGCATCGACGGCGGCGCGCTCACCACGGAGCAGCTGCGTGTCATCGGTGAGATCTCGCAGGAGTTCGCGCGCGGCACCGCCGACATCACCGACCGGCAGAACGTCCAGTACCACTGGATCCAGGTCGAGGACGTGCCCGAGATCTGGAACCGCCTGGAGGCGGTGGGTCTGTCCACCGTCACCGCCTGCGGTGACACGCCCCGTGTGATGATCGGCTCCCCGGTCGCCGGCATCGCCGAGGACGAGATCATCGACGCCACCCCGGCGCTGGAGGAGATGAAGCGCCGCGTCCTGAACAACAAGGCGTACTCGAACCTCCCCCGCAAGTTCAAGACGGCCATCTCGGGTTCGCCGCTGCTGGACGTGGTCCACGAGATCAACGACGTGGCGTTCGTCGGCGTGCGGCACCCCGAGCACGGCCCGGGCTTCGACCTCTGGGTGGGCGGCGGACTGTCCACCAACCCCAAGCTGGGCGTGCGGCTGGGCGCGTGGGTTCCGCTGGAGGAGGTCCCGGACGTCTACGAGGGCGTCGTGTCCATCTTCCGTGACTACGGCTACCGGCGGCTGCGCAACCGGGCCCGTCTGAAGTTCCTCGTCGCCGACTGGGGCGCCGAGAAGTTCCGCCAGGTGCTGGAGGACGAGTACCTCAAGCGGAAGCTGGTGGACGGTCCCGCTCCCGAGCAGCCCGTCCAGCAGTGGCGCGACCACGTCGGCGTGCACCGTCAGAAGGACGGCCGCTACTACGTGGGCTTCGCGCCCCGGGTCGGCCGCGTCGACGGGACCACGCTCACGAAGATCGCCGACCTGGCGGAGGCACACGGCTCGGGCCGGGTCCGCACCACCGTCGAGCAGAAGATGATCATCCTCGATGTCGAGGAGGGGCAGGTCGACTCGCTGGTCGACGGCCTGGAGGCGCTCGACCTCACCGCCCGGCCGTCCTCGTTCCGGCGCGGCACCATGGCCTGCACCGGCATCGAGTTCTGCAAGCTCGCCATCGTCGAGACCAAGCAGCGCGGTTCCTCGCTCATCGACGAACTGGAGCGCCGCCTGCCGGACTTCGACGAGCCGATCACCATCAACCTCAACGGCTGCCCGAACGCCTGCGCCCGTATCCAGGTCGCGGACATCGGTCTCAAGGGCCAGCTGGTCCTGAACGACCAGGGCGAGCAGGTCGAGGGCTACCAGGTGCACCTGGGCGGCGCGCTGGGTCTGGAGCCGGGATTCGGCCGCAAGGTGCGCGGCCTGAAGGTCACCGCGGAGGAGCTGCCGGACTACGTCGAGCGGGTCCTCAAGCGGTTCCAGGCGGAGCGCGAGGACGGCGAGCGGTTCGCCACCTGGGTTTCGCGCGCTTCTGAGGAGGCGCTGTCGTGAGCGAGCGTGCGGCGCCGTTCTACTGCCCCTACTGCGGCGAGGAGGACCTGCGTCCGAGCGAGCAGGGCCACGGTACGTGGGAATGCGCGGCGTGCAACCGAGCCTTCCAGTTGAAGTTCCTGGGTCTGCTGGCCCGGGGGCTTCAGCGAGCCGACAGCGGAGGGGACGAGATATGACCACGGCTCAGACCGAACGGACAGCCGACGAACTCAAGGCGCTCGCCGAGCAGGCGGGCGGTGACCTGGAGGACGCCTCCGCGCTGGAGATCCTCCAGTGGGCGGCCGACACCTTCGGCAAGCGGTTCTGCGTGACCTCCTCCATGGAGGACGCGGTGGTCGCCCACCTCGCCTCCCGCGCGATGCCCGGCGTCGACGTGGTGTTCCTCGACACCGGCTACCACTTCCCGGAGACCATCGGCACCCGCGACGCGGTCGAGGCCGTGATGGACGTCCACGTCATCACGCTCACCCCGCTCCGGACGGTCGCCGAGCAGGACGCCGAGTACGGCCCGAAGCTGCACGACCGCGACCCGGACCTGTGCTGCAAGCTGCGCAAGGTCCAGCCCCTGGAAGAGGGCCTGAAGGGCTACGACGCCTGGGCGACGGGCCTGCGCCGCGACGAGTCCCCGACCCGGGCGAACACCCCGGTCGTCGGCTGGGACGAGAAGCGGCGAAAGGTCAAGATCTCGCCGATCGCCCGCTGGAGCCAGGACGACGTGGACGCGTACGTCGCCGAGCACGGCGTGCTGACCAACCCGCTGCTGATGGACGGCTACGCCTCCATCGGCTGCGCGCCCTGCACCCGCAGGGTTCTGGAGGGCGAGGACGCGCGTGCCGGCCGCTGGGCGGGCCGCGCCAAGACCGAGTGCGGGCTGCACGGCTGACCATGACCGGGCTTTCTACGAACCAGGAGACACACGTGACGAGCGGGGCCACCGTCTGGCTCACGGGTCTGCCGAGCGCCGGCAAGACCACGATCGCCCACGAGCTGGCGGGCCGGTTGCGCGAGCAGGGCCACCGGGTCGAGGTGCTCGACGGCGACGAGATCCGCGAGTTCCTCTCCGCGGGCCTCGGCTTCAGCCGGGAGGACCGCCACACCAACGTGCAGCGCATCGGCTTCGTGGCCGAACTGCTGGCCCGTAACGGCGTCAAGGCTCTCGTCCCGGTCATCGCGCCGTACGCGGACAGCCGTGAGGCGGTGCGCAAGCGCCACCAGCAGAACGGGACCGCGTATGTCGAGGTGCACGTGGCCACCCCGGTCGAGGTGTGCTCGGTGCGCGATGTGAAGGGCCTGTACGCCAAGCAGGCCGCCGGCGAACTGAAGGGCCTGACGGGCGTCGACGACCCGTACGAGGAGCCCGAGTCGCCGGACCTGCGGATCGAGTCGCAGCACCAGACCGTGCAGGAGTCCGCGGCGTCCGTGTACGCCCTGCTCAGCGAAAGGGGACTGGCATGACGACCGTCGCCGGTATCCAGGAGGGCACGGACAGCAGCCCGTACGCCCTCTCCCACCTGGACGCCCTCGAGTCCGAGGCGGTGCACATCTTCCGCGAGGTGGCGGGCGAGTTCGAGAACCCGGTGATCCTGTTCTCCGGCGGCAAGGACTCCATCGTCATGCTGCACCTGGCGCTCAAGGCGTTCGCGCCCGCGCCGGTGCCGTTCGCGCTGCTGCACGTGGACACCGGGCACAACTTCCCCGAGGTCATCGAGTACCGCGACCGCACGGTGGCGAAGCACAACCTGCGGCTCCACGTGGCGTCCGTGCAGGACTACATCGACCGCGGGGTGCTCAAGGAGCGCCCGGACGGCACCCGCAACCCGCTGCAGACGCTGCCGCTGACCGAGAAGATCCAGAGCGAGAAGTTCGACGCCGTGTTCGGCGGCGGACGCCGCGACGAGGAGAAGGCGCGCGCGAAGGAGCGTGTCTTCTCGCTGCGGGACGAGTTCTCGCAGTGGGACCCGCGCCGTCAGCGCCCCGAGCTGTGGCAGCTGTACAACGGCCGGCACGCGCCCGGCGAGCACGTGCGCGTCTTCCCGCTCTCCAACTGGACCGAGCTGGACGTGTGGCAGTACATCGCCCGGGAGGGCATCGAGCTGCCCCAGATCTACTTCGCCCACGAGCGCGAGGTGTTCCGACGCAACGGCATGTGGCTCACCGCCGGCGAGTGGGGCGGCCCCAAGGACGGCGAGACCGTGGAGAAGCGGCTGGTCCGCTACCGCACCGTTGGTGACATGTCCTGCACCGGTGCCGTCGACTCGGACGCGGTGACCCTGGAGCAGGTCATCACCGAGATCGCCGCCTCCCGGCTGACCGAGCGCGGCGCGACCCGGGCCGACGACAAGCTCTCCGAGGCCGCCATGGAGGACCGCAAGCGCGAGGGGTACTTCTAGCCATGACCACCACCACGGAACTCTCCGCCACCACCCTCCTGCGGTTCGCCACCGCCGGTTCGGTCGACGACGGCAAGTCCACCCTCGTCGGGAGGCTGCTGCACGACTCCAAGTCGGTCCTCGCCGACCAGCTGGAGGCCGTGGAGCGGGCTTCGGCGAGCCGCGGCCAGGAGGGCCCGGACCTGGCCCTCCTCACCGACGGTCTGCGGGCCGAGCGCGAGCAGGGCATCACCATCGACGTGGCCTACCGCTACTTCGCCACGCCCCGCCGCCGGTTCATCCTCGCCGACACCCCCGGCCACGTGCAGTACACCCGCAACATGGTCACCGGCGCCTCCACGGCCGAGCTGACGGTCATCCTGGTCGACGCCCGCAACGGTGTCGTGGAGCAGACCCGCCGTCATGCCGCGATCGCCGCCCTGCTGCGCGTCCCGCACGTGGTCCTGGCCGTCAACAAGATGGACCTGGTCGGCTACCAGGAGGCCGTCTTCGCGAAGATCGCCGAGGAGTTCACCGCGTACGCGACCGAGCTGGGCGTCCCGGAGGTCACCGCGATCCCGATCTCGGCGCTCGAGGGCGACAACGTGGTGGAGCCGTCCGCGCACATGGACTGGTACGGCGGCCCGACCGTCCTGGAGCACCTGGAGACCGTGCCGGTCAGCCATGACCTGGCGCACTGCCACGCGCGGCTGCCCGTGCAGTACGTGATCCGCCCGCAGACCGCCGAGCACCCCGACTACCGCGGCTACGCGGGCCAGATCGCGGCCGGCTCCTTCCGCGTCGGCGAGCAGGTCACGGTCCTGCCGTCCGGCCGTACGACGAAGGTGTCCGGCATCGATCTGCTGGGCGAGCCGGTCGAGGTGGCCTGGACCCCGCAGTCGGTGACGTTGCTGCTCGAGGACGACATCGACATCTCGCGCGGCGACCTGATCGTGCCCACCAAGGACGCGCCGGCGACCACTCAGGACATCGAGGCGACCGTCTGCCACGTCGCCGACCAGCCGCTCACGGTCGGCCACCGGGTGCTGCTCAAGCACGGCACCCGAACGGTCAAGTCGATCGTCAAGGACATCCCCTCCCGGCTCACGCTCGACGACCTGTCCCTGCACCCGCACCCGGGACAGCTCGTCGCCAACGACATCGGCCGGGTGAAGATCCGTACCGCCGAGCCCCTGCCGGTGGACTCCTACGCGGACTCCCGCCGCACGGGCTCGTTCATCCTGATCGACCCGTCCGACGGCACCACGCTGACCGCGGGCATGGTCGGCGAGTCGTTCGCCGCGCCCGACCCGGTCAAGGACGAGGCCGACGACGACGGGTGGGACTTCTGAACATGAAGACGACGGACTTCTACTCGACGTTCGCGAAGGAGGGCGGCCGTGTCGGCAGCGGCGCCCTCGGCAGCGGGCAGGGCGGAGTGGCGCGATGTGCGCGATGACGTACGCGCACTGCCTGCGCGCCCTCACCCCCCACCGCCTGCGTGAACGAAGACCTGCCGATCTCCCGGCCACGACCTGAAAGACCGTGACCGCCGGGCCAACGAGAGGAACACCTCCCGTGCCTGCCAACCGCTCGACACTCCTCCGCCGCGGCATAGCCGTGGTCGCCGCTCTCCCCCTCCTCACGCTCGCCGCCTGCGGTTACGGCTCCAAGGCGACCAGCACCCCCTCGGACCAGAAGGTCGCCGCCGGCGCCCAGAAGATCGACGGCCTCGACTCCGTCAAGATCGGCTACTTCGGCAACCTCACCCACGGCACCGCGCTCGTGGGCGTCCAGAAGGGCTTCTTCCAGAAGGCGCTCGGCGCCACCCAGGCCAAGTACCAGATCTTCAACGCGGGCCCCTCCGAGATCGAGGCGCTGAACTCCGGTTCCATCGACATCGGCTGGATCGGCCCCTCCCCGGCGATCAACGGTTACACCAAGTCCGACGGCAAGAGCCTGCGCATCATCGGCGGTTCGGCGTCCGGCGGCGTGAAGCTGGTGGTCAACCCCCAGAAGATCAAGTCCCTGGCGGACGTCAAGGGCAAGAAGATCGCCACCCCGCAGCTCGGCAACACGCAGGACGTGGCGTTCCTCAACTGGATCGCCGAGCAGGGCTGGAAGGTCGACGCGCAGAGCGGCAAGGGCGACGTGTCGGTGGTGCGCACCGACAACAAGGTCACCCCGGACGCCTTCAAGTCCGGCTCGATCGACGGTGCCTGGGTGCCGGAGCCGACCGCGTCCAAGCTGGTCGCCGAGGGTGGCAAGGTGCTGCTGGACGAGTCCTCGCTGTGGCCGGACAAGAAGTTCGTGATCACGAACATCGTCGTGTCGCAGAAGTTCCTCAAGGAGCACCCGAAGGCCGTGGAGGCCGTGCTGAAGGCCTCCGTCGAGACCAACAAGTGGATCAAGGCCAACCCGGACGCGGCGAAGGCGGCGGCGAACAAGCAGCTGGCGGCCGACTCCGGCAAGGCGCTCCCGGCGAACGTCCTGGACCCGGCGTGGAAGTCCATCCAGTTCACCGACGACCCGCTGGCCGCCACCCTGAACACCGAGGCGCAGCACGCGGTCAAGGCGGGTCTGCTGAAGAACCCGAAGCTGGACGGCATCTACGACCTCACCCTTCTGAACAAGGTCCTGAAGGCCGAGGGTGAGCCGTCCGTCAGCGACGCCGGTCTCGGCGTCAAGTAAGACCCGCAGCCGATGAGTTCCCAGGAGGTGACGACCATGGCCACGACCCTCGCCGAGGCCGCCGAGTCCGTCGACCAGGCGGCACGCCTTGAGCACGTCTCGAAGTCCTTCCCGGTGCCGGGCGGGCAGCAACTGGTGCTGGACGACATCAGCCTCGATGTCGCGCCGGGCGAGTTCGTCACCCTCCTGGGGGCCTCGGGCTGCGGCAAGTCGACGCTGTTGAACCTGGTGGCGGGCCTGGACAAGCCGACCGGCGGTGCCATCACCACGGACGGCCGCCCGGCCCTGATGTTCCAGGAGCACGCCCTGTTCCCGTGGCTGACCGCGGGCAAGAACATCGAACTCGCCCTGAAGCTGAGGGGCGTTCCGAAGGGCAACCGGCGCGAGAGGGCCGAGGAACTGCTCGAACTCGTGCGTCTGAAGGGCTCGTACGACAAGCGGGTGCACGAGCTGTCCGGCGGTATGCGCCAGCGGGTCGCCATGGCCCGCGCGCTGGCGCAGGACAGCCGGCTGCTGCTGATGGACGAGCCGTTCGCCGCCCTCGACGCCATCACCCGGGACCTGCTGCACGACGAGCTGACCCGTATCTGGCAGGAGACCGGTCTCTCGGTCCTGTTCGTCACGCACAACGTGCGCGAGGCGGTGCGGCTCGCGCAGCGCGTGGTGCTGCTGTCCTCGCGCCCGGGGCGCGTGGCCCGCGAGTGGACGGTCGACATTCCGCAGCCGCGCCGTATCGAGGACGCGCCCGTCGCGGAACTGTCCCTCGAGATCACTGAAGTACTGCGTGGGGAGATCCGCCGCCATGGCCAGCACTGAGACCAGGACGACCGAGGGCACCGAACTGAGCGGTGTGGAGGCCGGTCTCGACGCACTGGAGACCACGGTCACCCGCCGTACGCCCTTCCGGCAGACCTTCGTCAACAAGATCTTCCCGCCGCTCGTCGGGATCGCGCTGGTCCTGGTGGTGTGGCAGGCGCTGATCTCCTTCAAGGTCGTCGACGACCCGACCAAGCTGCCCTCCCCCGGCGCCGTGGCGGGCGAGTTCAAGGACGCCTGGTTGCAGGGCACGCTGCTCGGCTACATCTGGACCAGCGTCTCGCGCGGCCTGCTGGGCTTCCTGTTCGCGCTGGCGATCGGCACCCCGCTGGGCCTGCTGGTGGCGCGGGTGAAGTTCGTGCGCGCGGCCATCGGTCCGGTCCTGTCCGGACTGCAGTCGCTGCCGTCGGTGGCGTGGGTACCGCCTGCGGTGATCTGGCTGGGGCTGAACAACTCGATGATGTACGCGGTGATCCTGCTCGGCGCCGTGCCCTCCATCGCCAACGGCCTCGTCTCCGGCATCGACCAGGTGCCGCCGCTGTTCCTGCGCGCCGGCCGCACCATGGGCGCCACCGGCCTGCGGGGCGCCTGGCACATCGTGCTGCCGGCCGCGCTGCCGGGCTACCTGGCGGGCCTGAAGCAGGGCTGGGCGTTCTCCTGGCGCTCGCTGATGGCGGCGGAGATCATCGCCTCCTCGCCCGATCTCGGCATCGGCCTGGGCGCCCTGCTGGAGAACGGCCGCAACGCCAGCTCCATGTCCATGGTGTTCGAGGCGATCATCCTGATCCTGTTCGTCGGCATCGCCATCGACCTGCTGATCTTCAGCCCGCTGGAGCGGTCGGTGCTGCGCAGCCGCGGCCTGCTGGTGAAGGGCTGAGCCGCCGCATGCCCAACCCGGTTCTCCTCGTGATCGCCCACGGCAGCCGCGACCCGCGGCACGCCGCGACCGTGCACGCCCTCGTACGGCGGGTGCGGTCGCTGCGGCCCGGACTGCGCGTGGAGACCGGGTTCCTGGACTTCAACGTCCCCTCGGTGCACGGGGTGCTCACGTCCCTGGCGGCGCAGGACGTCCGGGACGTGGTGGCGCTCCCCCTCCTCCTGACCCGGGCGTTCCACGCCAAAGCCGACATCCCCGCGGTCCTGCGGGAGGCGCCGCCGCGGCTGCGGATCCGGCAGGCGGACGTCCTGGGTCCCTCACCACTGCTGACGCAGGCCCTCGAACGCCGTCTGTACGAGGCGGGGCTGACCCCCGCCGACAAGTCCTCGACCGGGGTCGTGCTGGCCTCGGCGGGGTCCACCGACCCGGAGGCGATCGCAGTGATCGCTGACATCGCGCGGGAGTGGCGGCACACCGGTTGGTGCGCCGTGCGGCCTGCGTTCGCCTCCGCATCCCTTCCGCGCACCGAGGACGCGGTACGCGAACTGCGCGAGCTGGGCTGCGCCCGGGTGGCCGTGGCGCCGTACGTCCTGGCGCCCGGCTTCCTGCCGGACCGTATCGCGCGGGGCGCGGCCGGGGCGGACGTACTCGCCGAGGTCCTGGGCCCGTCGCCGGAGGTCGCGCGGGTGCTGCTGGAGCGGTACGACGCGGCATCCCTGCCGGCTCTGGAGGCGCTCGGGGCTTGACGCGGTCTGGGACCGCCCTGTTGCCGGCTTGTCAGTCGAAGCGCAGCGCTCCCGTCCTGGTCCTCTTCAGCTCGAAGAAGTCCGGGTGGCTGGCCAGGACTTGGAAGCTGTCGAAGAGCTCGGCCGCGGCGGCGCCCCGGGGAATGGCCCGCAGCACCGGTCCGAACCACACCGATCCATTGACATGGATGGTGGGCGTCCCCACGTAGCCGCCCGAGTCGGGCTCGGCGCCCGCATCATGGCTGCGGCGCACGGCCTCGTCGTGGGCCGGATCGTGCGCGGCGGCGGCGAGGTCGGCCGGCAGACCGATCTCGGCGAGCGACTCGGCGATCACCGCGTCGAAGTCCTCTTCCTTGCGTTCGTGGATGCGGGTGCCGAACGCCGTGTACAGGTCGCGCAGGACCTTCTCGCCGTGGCGCTGTGCCGCGGCGACCGCCACTCGCACGGGACCGATCGACTTGTCGACCAGTTCCCGGTACCAGCCGGGCAGTTCGTTCCCGATGTTGTGCAGGTACAGGCTCATCACGTGGAAGCGAAGGTCGAGCGGGCGTTCGCGCTCGACCTCCAGCAGCCAGCGGGAGGTGATCCAGGCGAAGGGGCAGGCGGGGTCGAAGTAGGCGTCGACGCGGACGGGAGAGGTGTTCGGCATGCCGCCGACGCTAGTGCCCGGCCGGCACAGCCACCTGGTCCAATCACCGCCCTGTTCAGTGGTCCACTTCGCCCACCGGGCCCTGCCTCGGGTTCCGTCCGCTCGCCGCCAGCGCCCGCTCGAACACGGGCGCGTCGTCGGCGACCGGGACCGGGTCGGCGAAACCGTCGTACTGCCGGTAGAGGTCGCCGTGGGTCTCGACGACATCGAGGACGAGCCGTGCGGCGTCCTCGGAGATCCGGTACTCCTGGCCGGTGGCCGTGGCCACGTCCCAGCCGTGGACGGCCAGCTCCTTGACGATCATCCGCGCCAGTTCCTCCGCCGGAATCTCCGCCATGCCGAGGTCGATCTCTCCCTCCCACACGGCGGGGTCGTCCCAGGCGGCGACGGCGCGGTCGAGCTGCTCGGCGTAGCCTCGCGCCCAGCCGGGGTCCGCGGTGAAGTCACGTGCGGTCAGTTCCTCGGGCAGTTGCTTGCGCAGGGCGCGGTGTTCCAGGCCGTGCGAGGTGTACAGGACCCAGTGGTTCACCAGGGCGCGGACGTCCCAGCCGGTGCAGTGGGTCGGCTCGGACAGCCGCTCGGCGCGGACTCCCCGGGCGACGCGGGCGGCCTCCGCGGCGCATTCGACCAGGTAGGGGTGGACGTTCTGGTAGGCATCGCTCATGCCTCCACGCTAGGAACGGCCGCCGTGCTCCTCTTGAACAAACGCGACAGACTCCCCGGCGGCGGTCGCCTCGGCCTCGTCGGCCAGCCGCTCCAGCTCCGCGACCGGCAGCGACCCGGGCACCCGGCGCTCCCGCGCGAACGTGGTGGCGAGCCGTTGCAGCAGCTCGTTGAGCGGGGTGGCCACACCGTGCAGCCGGCCCAGGAGGACGATCTCACCGTTGAGGTGATCGGCCTCGATGGTGCCGGTGCCGCGGGTGAGGGACTGCCAGGAGGAACCGCCGCCGCGTTCGGCACCGGCGAGCGGCACCAGGCGCACCTTGTCGCCGCGCGCCTCCTGCTGCTCCGCGTCGCTCGCGTACGGTATCCCGGCGGCCCGGAGCACCGACTCCCCCTCGGCCCGCACCCTCCCGTACAACGCCCGCGCCTCCTCGCCGGCGAGCGGACCGCTGACCGCCTCGACGGCGTTGGCGAGATTGCCCAGCAACTTGGCGTACTGCCAGCGCGTCACATCCGGCACGACCGGGGCCTCGAACTGGGCCTTCTCCAGGTCGGCGGCGATCCGGCGGGCGGTGTCGTCGGTGCCGTGCGGATACCGGCCGAGGTGCAGGATCCCGGTGAGCGGGGCACCGGCGGCGGAGACGACGCCCGGTTCGACGAAGGTGGACGGCAGCCACACGCAGACGCCGTAGACCTGGCGGAAGCGGCGCAGGGCGAGCCGTTGGCTCTCCACGCCGTTCTGCGCACAGACCAGCGGAAGGTGCTCGGCCGCCGTACCGCCCCCCGCCACGGGCGTCGGACCCCAGGTGTCCAGCGCGGCCTCGCTGTCCTGGGTCTTGACGGCCAGCACCAGGACGTCGTCCCTGCGCAGCTCGCCCAGCGTCGACGGCCCGTCGACGACCGGCAGGCGGTGGGTGTGCTCGCCGTCCGGGGCGAGGAAGCGCAGTCCGCACTCGCGCAGCGCCGTGTACTGCGCACCCCGCGCGACCAGAACCACTTCGTGACCGGCCTCGGCGAGGCGCGCGCCGACCGTTCCGCCGACGGCCCCTGCTCCGATGATGATGTAGCGCATGCCAAGGAGCCTCGCACACGTGCTCGTCGGCCTCTTCCCTGGGACGGTGTGTGGCGTCCGGGGTTCGACCTGCTGCGTCACTTCGTCCCGGGGCTGAACGGCGTCCCCTGGTGGAAGTAGAGCTGCCAGCCGTCCTCGGTCCGCCGCCACAGGGAACTGCGGTGCGCGTGGCGGCCGTTGTTCTCCGTGTCGAAGGTCAGGTGTACCAGGTCCGCGGCGAGCTGGGTGGCCTCGATGGGGGAGGTGACGGACGGCCGTGCCCCCGGGTCGGTCGTCGAGGTGAGCATCTCGATGAGGGAGGCCCGGTCCCAGTGCCGTCCGGAGGCGCCGAACTCGTGGAAGTCGGGGTGCAGCAGCGCCCCGACCTGTTCGGGTGTGTGGCGGATCTCCGGGTCGAGGAGGCGTAGTTCGCGCTCGATCGCCGCCTCGACCGCCGGGCTGTGCTCAGGCACGGGTCAGCTCCTCCAGCTTGACGACCGTGTTCCAGTTGCGGGTGGTGGCGATCAGCCCCTTGTTCAACCGGGGCCTGGACAACTGTTCGGCGAGCTTGGAGCGGCCGAGGCCGTCGGGGGCGTGGAGGTAGAGCGCGCGGTCGCCGAGCCGGAACTCCTCCGGCAGGTACGCGGCCGGGTCGATCTCCGCGAACCGTTCGGCGTCCACCGGCTCCGAGAAGTACGTGACATGCAGCTGCCTTCCCTCCAACTCGGCGGCCGGGAACGGGCAGGCATCGCGCACGGCCTTCAGGTACGCGTGGTCGCGTACCAGCACGTCGACCCGGAAGCCGAGCTCCTTCTCGATCGCCGCCTCCAGCTCCGCCGCCAGGGACGCCTCGTCGCCGTGGTCGGCGGTGAAGACCGCGTTGCCGCTCTGCAGATACGTGGCCACGCCGGTGTGCCCGAGCCCGGTCAGCAGCTCCCGCAGCCGCGCCATCGGCAGCTTCCGGTTGCCGCCCACGTTGATCCCCCGCAACAGCGCCGCGTACGTCGTCGTCATGCTCCCACCCTAGAACGGATGCTCGCGCGGACGCCCGGGCCCTGATCCCGGCCCCCGAGCGGCCCGGAAAGGTGTAAGGGGCCATTGTCCTCCCGGATGGTGAGGCCGCCCGGTCCGAGGGGATGAGCCGGGGCGCTCAGGGTTCACCGGGCAGCACGACGAGTCGCGCTTATGCCGCCCCTACCTTCGAAGCGAACGGTGACGGCAGGGGGCCGTCACCCGCACAGAGGGGGGCAAGCCCGTCATGGGGAACGGAGATACGCGGGTGCGGGGCATCGCCGCCCGGGCCGGCGGCTGGAGCGCTCGGCACCGATGGGCTGCCGTCGGCATCTGGGTGCTGTTCGTCGTCCTGGCCATGGCCGTCGGCTCGGCCGCCGGGCGCGTCGACGTCAAGGACAGCGACGAGCTCAAGGGCGAGACACACACCGCTGCGAAGATCATCGAGGATGCGGGGATCAAACAGCCGGCCGGCGAGAGCGTGCTGATCCAGGCGAAGGACGGCACCACCACGGCCACCGACCCGCGCTTCCGCGCCGCCGTCACCGCAGTCGTGCGGGCCGTCGACGGCACCGGCCGGGTGACGGACGTGACCTCCCCGTACGACACGAAGACCATCTCCAAGGACGGCCGCAGCGCCCTGGTGCAGTTCGACATGCGCGGCGACGCGGACACCGCCGGCGACCGTGTCGAGCCCGTGCTCAAGGCCGTCGCCGGGATCCAGAAGGACCACCCGCAGCTGCGGATCGAGGAGATCGGCGCCGCCAGCATGCGCAAGACGTTCTCCGACGCGTTCGGCGACGACTTCAAGCAGGCCGAGTACTCCGCGGTGCCGGTGGCGCTCGGCATCCTGCTGATCGCGTTCGGCGCGCTGGTCGCGGCGCTGCTGCCGGTGGCGCTCGCCATCACCGCGATCATGGCGACGATGGGCCTGATGGGCATCGTCAGCCATCTGCAGGCGATGAACGACACCGCCAACTCCGTGATGCTGCTGGTCGGCATGGCCGTCGGCGTCGACTACTGCCTGTTCTACCTGCGCCGCGAGCGGGAGGAGCGGGTGGCCGGGCGTGACGCGGGGACCGCGCTGCGCATCGCCGCCGCGACCAGCGGGCGGGCCGTGATCGTCTCCGGTGTCACGGTGTGCGTGGCGATGGCGGGCATGCTGTTCACCGGGCTCGCCACGTTCGAGGCGATGGGCCTGGCCTCGCTGATGGTGGTGGCGGTCGCCATGGTCGGCTCGGTGACCGTGCTGCCCGCGCTGCTGTCGCTGCTGGGCAAGCGGGTCGAGAAGGGCCGTATCCCGTTCCTGCACCCGGAGAAGCGGCGTGCGCGGGCCGGTGGCGGCGCAGGCGAGGGCAGCCGGCTGTGGGGCGCGGTCCTGAAGGTGGTTCTCGCCCGGCCCGCCGTCTCCCTGGTGGTCGCGGCCGGTGCGCTGCTGGCGATCGCCGCGCCCGCGCTCGGTATGAAGACCCAGAACCTCACGCTGGACCAGGAGTTCGGGAACAAGCTGCCGATCGTCGCCACGTACAACCGGGTCAACGAGGCCTTCCCCGGCGGCTCCGAGCCGGCCCAGGTCGTCGTCAAGGCGGAGGACATCAACGCGCCCGAGGTGAAGTCCGCGATCACCGGCTTCCGCACGGAGGCGATCGCGTCGGGTGCCTCGCGCGGCCCGGTCGACGTCAAACTGCACGACGCGCAGAACGTGGCCGTGATCTCGGTGCCGCTCGTCGGCGGCTCCGACCTGGACAAGGCGGGCAAGAGCCTGGAGCTGCTGCGCGACAAGGTACGGCCCGACACGCTCGGCAAGGTGGAGGGGGTGCAGGCGCCGATCACCGGGCAGGTCGCGGGCTCCCACGACTTCAACGACCAGCTCGTCGGCTCGGTGCTCCCGGTCTTCGCGTTCGTCGTGGTCTTCGCCTTCCTGCTGATGCTCCTGTCGTTCCGCTCACTGACGATCGCGGTCACCTCGATCGTCCTGAACCTGCTCTCGGTCGGCGCGGCCTACGGCATCCTGGTCGCCGTCTTCCAGCACGGCTGGGGCGCGTCGCTGGTGGGCGCGCACGGTGTGGGCGCCATCGTCACCTGGCTGCCGCTGTTCCTCTTCGTCATCCTGTTCGGCCTGTCGATGGACTACCACGTGTTCGTGGTCTCCCGGATCCGCGAGTCCCGGATGCGGGGCCGGACCACGAAGGACGCGATCACGCACGGTGTGGTGACCACGGCCGGGGTCGTCACCAGCGCCGCGGTCATCATGGTCGCCGTCTTCGCGATCTTCGGCACGCTGTCCATGCAGTCCATGAAGCAGATGGGCGTGGGCCTGGCCGCCGCCGTCCTCATCGACGCGACCGTCATCCGGGGCGTGCTGCTCCCGGCGGTGATGGCGCTGCTGGGCGAGCGCAACTGGTACCTGCCGAAGTGGCTGCACCGGCTGCCGGACCTCACGCACGACGAGACGCCGGAGGCGGTGGCACCGGCGGTGCGGGGCGAGAGCGAGCGGCTGGAGGTCTGAACCCACCCGAGCGAGGGCCCGTCGGCGACCGGGGAGCCGACGGGCCCTCCCCCTGTGGGTGCGGTCGCCGTCCCGACCTGCGCGGATGCGACACTGGCAGACCACAGGAGCCGGTTCGGGACACGGAGGCGGGCGATGGACGAGACGCGGGCGCGGGATGTGCTGGACGCGGCGGGCGTACTGCCGGGTGCGGCACGGGACGCGCGGCTGCTCGCCCTGGGGGAGAACGCGGTGTTCGCCGTCGGTGACCTGGTGGTCAAGGTGGGCCGGGACGCCGAACTGCTGGGGCGGGCACGGCGGGAGCTCGACATCGCGCTCTGGTTGGCCGAGGCGGGTGTCCCGGCCGTGCGGGCCGCCGAGCCCGAACCGCTGCTCGTCGACGGGCATCCCCTGACCGTGTGGCACCGGCTGCCCGATCCCGTACGCCCCGCCGAACCGCGCGACCTGGCCGAACTGCTGCGGATCGTGCACGTCCTGCCCTCCCCTTCCTTCGCCCTGCCGCCCCGCGATCTGCTGGGCGGGGTGGAACGCTGGCTGCGGCTCGCGGGCGACGCGATCGACCCGGCGGACGCGGCCTATCTGCGCGAGCGCCGCGACGGGTTCGCCGCCGCGGCGGCCGCGCTCACCCCGCATCTGACGCCCGGGCCGATCCACGGCGACGCGCTGCCGCGCAATGTGCACATCGGCCCGGACGGCCCGGTCCTGGTCGACCTGGAGACCTTCTCCGCCGATCTGCGCGAGCACGACCTGGTGGTCATGGCACTCTCCCGGGACCGCTACGGCCTTTCGGTCGAGGCGTACGACTCCTTCACCGCCGCCTACGGCTGGGACGTACGCGCGTGGGAGGGCTGCTCGGTGCTGCGCGGTGCCCGGGAGACGGCCAGCTGCGCCTGGGTCGCCCAGCACGCGCCGAGCAACCCCAAGGCCCTCGCCGAGTTCGAGCGCCGGGTGGCGTCGCTGCGGGACGGGGACGAGACCGTGCGCTGGTATCCGTTCTGAGAACCTTCGGCCCGTTCACCGACCCGCTCCGCGGCGCCGTCACGCCGTGGCGGGCGCCGGCTCCCCCGCGTCCCGGTCCTTGATCGTCCCTGCGGCACGGCGCAGTTCGGCCAGCACCGTGCGGACCGCGGTGCGGGCCGTGCGCTCGGGGCGGCACAGGGCGTCGATGTGCCGCCTGGCCTGGACGCCGTCGATCGGTCGGAGGACCAGCGCGGGGTGCGGGCGCATCGTCCAGCGCGGCATCAGGGCGATACCGCCCCCGGCGGCCACGGCCTCCGCGACCACCGCGAACTCATTGATGCGGTGGACCAGCCGCAGCCGGCGCCCGGCCGCGGCGGCGATGGCCTCGATGGTGGCCATGACGGGGAACCCGTCGTGCACGGTGATCCACGGCTCGTCGGCCACGTCCCGCGGGGTGAGCCTCCGCTTGCCGGCCAGCGGATGGCCCGCGGGCAGCGCCACGTCGAGCGGTTCGTGCAGCAGGGTGGTCACGGTCACCGTGCCCGGCCACGGCGGGGCGTGATCCAGGCGGTGGGCGAGCACGAGGTCGTACTCCCTCGTCAGCCGGGGGAAGTCCTCCTGGGGCACGTCCTCGTCGGCGAGCGCCAGCCGGGGTGAACCGGGTTCACTGCAGGCTCGCAGCAGCGGCGGGAAGAACGCCGAGCCGGCGCTGTGGAACGCCGCCACCGACACCTCGCCGTCCGCTGTGCCGACGAACTCCTCGACGGCGCCCCGGGCCCGCGCCAGCGCCGTCTCCACCTCCACCGCCGCGCCCGCGAGGGCCTGCCCGGCGTCGGTGAGCACCAGCCGCCGTCCGTGCCGCTCGGTCAGCGGCACCGGGATCGAACGCTGCAGCAACCGCAGTTGCTGGGAGATGGCCGACGGCGTCACCAGCAGCGCCTCCGCCACCGCGGTGACACTGCCGAGTTCGCCCAGCTCCCGCAGGATCCGCAACTGGCGTTCGTCCATTCCCGCAGTGTAGGGGAAGTATGTAGGCACACTAAAAGATCGTTTTAGGAACTGGTGCTGGGCTTCAGGGTCGTGCGCGGTGCACCGTGGGCGGGTGTTCGACGCCCGCCGTACCGATGCGGTACTCCTCCTCGTCGCGCTCGTCTGGGGTTCCAGCTATCTCTCCGCCCAGACGGCGGTGTCCGCGCTGCCCGTCCCCGCGGTCCTGTTCGCCAGGTACGCGCTCTCCGCACTGGCCTGCCTCCTCCTGGTCCTGGCCACCGCCCGCCGTGGACGGCGCCGGTGGACGCAGGACGAGGTACGGGCCGGAGTGCCGCTGGGGCTGACCCAGGCCGCGGTGCTGGTCGTGGAGACGTACGGAGTCGCCCACACCAGCGCCGCCAACGCGGGGTTGATCATCAGCCTGACCATCGTGCTCACCCCGCTGCTCGACCGCTCGGGTCACCCCGGCGGGCTGCCGCCCTCCTTCCACGCCGCCGCGGGGGTGTGCGTCCTGGCCGTGGGGCTCCTGATGTCCGGCAACGGCTTCCACGCGCCCGGACTCGGCGACCTGCTGATGCTCGGCGCCGCCGTCGTCCGGGCCGTGCACGTGGCCCTGGTCGGTCGGCTCACCGCGGGCCGCGCGGTGCGTCCCCTGCACCTGACGGCGCTGCAAACCCTCATCGGCACGGCGTTGTTCCTCCCCGCGGCCGCCACCGCCCTGCCCGGCTTCGCGCACGCCGGCGCCGCGACCTGGGTTCAGCTGCTGTATCTCGCCCTGTTCTGCAGCGTGTTCGCCTTCCTTGCACAGACCTGGGCCGTCCAGCGCACCTCCGCCAGCCGCGCCGGCCTGTTGCTCGGCACGGAGCCCGTGTGGGCCGTGGCCGTGGGCGTGGTCCTCGGCGGCGACCACCTCACCCCGCTCACCGGCCTCGGCGCGGCCCTGATGGTCGCCGGAACCTACTGGGGCCAGTCCGTCGAGCGCGCCCACCGTACGGCCGCACCTGGCCCGGCGCACCGCCCCGCCTTCGCGCATCACACCGGAACCGAGGGGGACACCACGCACGGGACCACGGCACCCACCGGTTCCTGACGCCCCGCCCGTCTCGGACCCGCCCGCCTCAGACCCTCCCGTCCACCGTCTCCCGCAGCGGCCACATACCGTCCACCACCGCCTCCGCGTCGCCCTTGGCGCGCAGGAACTCCTGGAAGTCCGCCGCCCAGTCCGCGTGCCACTCGATCTGGCGGCGGTGCAGCTCCGCCGGGCCGAGGGCCGCGAGCTTCGGGTGGCGGCCGGCTATCGCCGCGGCCAGCCGGGCCGCGGCCAGCGCGTCCGCGCCCGCGTCGTGCGCGGACTCCAGCGCCACCCCGTACTCCGCGCAGACCGCTTCCAGGTTGCGCTTGCCGCGGCGGTAGCGGTCGGCCCAGCGGTCGATCGTGTACGGGTCGATGACCGGGGCCGGGGCGAGGCCGCCCAGACGGTCGCGCAGGGACGGCAGTCCGTGCCGACGCAGCTCGGCGGAGAGCAGGGTCAGGTCGAAGGCCGCGTTGTAGGCGACGACCGGGACTCCCGTCCTCCAGTACGCCACCAGGACCTCGGCGATCGCGTCCGCGACCCGGTCGGCCGGGCGGCCCTCGGACATCGCCCGCTCGTTGCTGATCCCGTGCACCGCGACCGCGTCGGCCGGGATCTCCACACCCGGATCCGCCAGCCAGTCGTGGCGGCCGAGCGGCTCCCCCTCCTTGACCTCGATCACCGCCCCCGTGACGATGCGCGCCTCATACGGATCCGTCCCGGTCGTCTCCAGGTCGAAGCCGATCAGCAGCTCCCGGTGCCAGGCCATGGCGGGCCCCCCTTCATGGTGGTGCTTCCCCCAGTGGCCTCCACCCTCGCATGCGCCACTGACAATCCGAGGGCCGGATTCCGCTTCTGGTCGGCACCATGGGACAGTTCAGGACACCGGACGCGAATCCGCCCAAGCCAGTTCGAACTCCTCGCGGTAGGTGGGGAAGAGCCCGTTCTCCTCGACGTCGTCCGACTTGACGACACGGCTGCCGCCGCGCAGCACCAGGACCGGCGCCTCCATGCCGCGGGTGCGGCGCAGGTAGGACTGCACGACCGCGATGCCGTCGGTGCCGTCCCCGTTGACCAGGTACGCGGTGAAACGGGGCGTCTCGTCGAAGACCTGGATCTCGAAGGCGCCCGGGTCGCGCAGCTTGGAGCGCACCCGGCGCATGTGCAGGATGTTCATCTCGACCGCGCGGCTCAGCTCCCCCTTTCTGATGCCCAGCTCCCGCTCGCGCCGTTTGACCGCGCTGGAGGCCGGGTTGAGGAAGAGCAGCCGCACCCGGCAGCCGGACTCGGCGAGCCGCACCAGCCGCCGCCCGGAGAAGTTCTGCACCAGCAGGTTGAGCCCGATGCCGATGGCGTCCAGGCGGCGGGCACCGCCGAAGATGTCCTCGGCGGGGAACTGCCGCAGCAGCCGCACCCGGTCCGGGTGGACGGCGACCACGTCCGCGTACCGGTCGCCGACCAGGTCCTCGACCGCGTCGACGGGCAGCCGGCGTGCGGAGGGCACGTCACCGCCCGCGCCGAGGATCTCCAGCAGCCGCGCGGAGGCCCGCTCGGCCTGCGCGAGGACCGCCTGGGACAGGGCCCGGTTGCGGGAGACCACGTTCCGGGTCACTTCCAGCTCGTCCAGGGCGAGCTCCACGTCACGGCGCTCGTCTATGTACGGCTCGAAGCACGGCCAGTGCTGCACCATCAGTTCGCGCAGCTGCGGCAGCGTCAGGAAGCTGAGCACGTTGTCGTCCGCGGGGTCGAGCAGATACCCCTTGCGGCGGCTGACCTCACGTACCGCGACCGCCCGCTGCACCCACTCCTGGCCGGCCGGTCCGGCGGCGGCGACCACCCAGTCGTCGCCGTGCACCGGCTCGTAGATGGGGCGGAGCACGGCGGCCACGACCGCGCGCAGCCGCTGCTCCACCAGGTTCAGCCAGATGTAGGCCCGACCGGCCCGCTGGGCGCGGGTCCGCACCTCGCGCCAGGCGTCGGCGTCCCAGTCCAGTTCCGGTCCGATGGAGCCCATCTCCATCGGCCGTGCCAGGGACACCGCCCCGGGCGGGACATCCGTGGAGTTCCCCTCGTGACCGTCGTCACCAGGGGGCAGCTCCAGCCCTCCCGAGCCCACCCGCGCACCGCCTTCCGCTCCCCCGAGCCTCCCCAGGGGCAAGACCCCGGCCAACGATCAAGGAAGACTACTCCGGGAGTGCGGCACGGTGCAGCCGGATGGACAGGGTAGTTTCTCAACTACCGCTTCGGGGCCGCCCGTTCTGGTCGGCGAGGGCGGGCGGAGTGAGCGGATTCATAGCCGTGACGTCGCGCGGAGCAATGGAGAAGCCCTGCCAGTGGACCGGCATGGGCTGCTGGTCCTCGTCGCGCGCGATGTGGTGGAAACCGATGTTCACCCACACCACCGGGTGAGTGAGCGTCTGGCCGTTGACCCACGTGTCGACGGTCTTGGCCGCCCCCGTGCCGCAGTTGCCCACGTTGTCGCTGGCGAACTGCTCGCACGGGTTGTACTCGGTGAAGTAGACGTCGTGCTTGGTGAAGTCGTGGCCGAGGTACTTGGTCGACGGGCCGGGCACGATCTCTCAGCGCGATGCGCTCGGCGCGCCGCGCCTCGTCGTCGGTCAGCGGGTCGTCGCCCTTGCCGGTCGCCCCCTCGGCGAGAGCCTGCTCGACGACGCCGAGCCCCACGGAGCCGTCCTGCTGCCGGGCGGCGAGCCCGCCGCCCCTGCCACCGGACTCCTCGGCCCCCGCCGAGCCCGGCAGCGTGATCCCGACCATGACGGCGGTGCCTGTCACCGCGACGGCCGCACCCGCCACCACCTTGCCCAGGTGGCGGCGCACTGTCCGGCGCACATGTCCCCCTACTCCCCCTGCGCTGCGGGAGTGGCTCTAGCCCCACTGGTTCGGCACACCACGGCGCGCGGTGGCCAGCGCGCGCCGGGTGTGCGCTGGTCGGCCGTTAAGAGGGGCGCACGCGCCGGGAGGTTCCACGATCGGAGGGCTCGAAGGGCGCTCCCGGCGATTCGCGCCATACTCGTCACTCGGTGAGCGACCGAGCAGGATGAATCAGGATTCCCGCTCGCCCAGGAGGGGGAGCAGTCACTTTCGGGAACTCGGCCGCAAGGCGCCCCCAGAGGGCCGGCAAAGCTGGGAGAGTCGTAATCATGCAGGTCTGGCCTGGAGAGGCGTATCCGCTCGGTGCCACCTATGACGGCGCCGGGACCAATTTCGCGGTCTTTTCGGAGGTCGCCGACCGCATCGAACTGTGTCTGCTGCACGACGACGGCTCGGAGACGGCGGTCGAACTGCGGGAGGCGGACGCGTTCGTCCGGCACGCGTATCTGCCGGGGGTGATGCCCGGGCAGCGGTACGGGTTCCGGGTGCACGGTCCGTACGCCCCCGAGCGCGGGCTGCGCTGCAACTCGGCGAAGCTGCTGCTCGACCCGTACGCGCGCGCGATCAGTGGCACGGTGAGGTGGGGCGAGGAGGTGTACGGCTACCCGTTCGGGTCCCCCGACAGGCGCAACGACCTGGACTCGGCGCCGTACACCATGGCGTCCGTGGTGATCAACCCGTACTTCGACTGGGGCGACGACCGCAGGCCGCGGACCGAGTACCACCGTACGGTGATCTACGAGGCCCATGTGAAGGGCCTGACCATGCGCCACCCGGCGCTTCCCGACGAGCTGCGCGGCACGTACGCGGCGCTCGCCCACCCGGCCATCATCGAACACCTGACCGAGCTGGGTGTCACCGCACTGGAGTTGATGCCCGTACACCAGTTCGTCAACGACCACCGTCTGGCGGACATGGGCCTGAGCAACTACTGGGGTTACAACACGATCGGCTTCTTCGCCCCGCACAACGCGTACGCCTCCTGGGGCGACCGGGGCCAGCAGGTCCTGGAGTTCAAGTCGGCCGTGAAGGCGCTGCACGAGGCCGGTATCGAGGTCATCCTGGACGTCGTCTACAACCACACCGCCGAGGGCAACCACCTGGGCCCGACGCTGTCCTTCCGGGGCATCGACAACCCCTCGTACTACCGGCTGGCCGACGACCCGCGGTACTACATGGACACCACGGGGACCGGCAACTCGCTGCTGATGCGCTCGCCGCACGTCCTGCAGCTGATCATGGACTCGCTGCGCTACTGGGTCACCGAGATGCATGTGGACGGCTTCCGTTTCGACCTGGCGGCGACCCTGGCACGGCAGTTCCACGAGGTCGACCGGCTGTCGTCGTTCTTCGACCTGGTGCAGCAGGACCCGGTGGTCTCCCAGGTGAAGCTGATCGCCGAGCCATGGGACGTCGGCGAGGGCGGCTACCAGGTGGGCAACTTCCCGCCCATGTGGACCGAGTGGAACGGCAAGTACCGCGACACCGTGCGCGACCTGTGGCGCGGCGAGCCGCGGACCCTCGCCGAGTTCGCCTCCCGGCTGACCGGCTCCTCCGACCTCTACCAGGACGACGGCCGCCGCCCGCTGGCCTCCATCAACTTCGTGACCTGCCACGACGGCTTCACCCTGCACGACCTGGTCTCGTACAACGACAAGCACAACGAGGCCAACGGCGAGGACAACCGCGACGGCGAGAGCTTCAACCGGTCCTGGAACTGCGGGGCGGAGGGCGAGACCGACGACCCGGCGGTACTCGAACTGCGGGGCCGGCAGATGCGCAACTTCATCGCCACGCTGATGCTCTCCCAGGGCGTGCCGATGCTCAGCCACGGTGACGAGTTCGCGCGCACCCAGAACGGCAACAACAACGCGTACTGCCAGGACAGCGAGCTGTCCTGGGTCCAGTGGCCGCAGGACGGCAGCGATCTGCTGGACTTCACGCGCGCGATGGTGTGGCTGCGCCGGGACCACCCGGTCTTCCGCCGGCGCCGCTTCTTCCACGGCCGCCCGGTGCAGGGCACGCACGACGAGCTGTCCGACATCGCGTGGTTCACCCCCGAGGGTGAGGAGATGACCCGGCAGGACTGGACGTCGGGGCAGGCGAGCGCGCTGACGGTGTTCCTCAACGGCAACGCGATCTCGGAACCGGGGCCGCGTGGGGAGCGGATCACGGACGACTCGTTCCTGCTGATGTTCAACCCCTCGCCGAAGACCCTCGACTTCGTGGTGCCGGTCAACCACGGGCGCCAGTGGCAGGTGGTCGTCGACACCGCCGTCCCGGAGGGGGTGCCGCCGGGCACCGGTTCGAAGATCGAGGCCGGGGGCCGGCTGAGGCTGGTGGACCGGAGCCTGGTCGTGCTGCAGCGGCCGGACTAGCCGGGGGCCGGTCGCGGGGCACGCGCGCGTGGAGGACGTTTTCCGTGGGCGGTCAGGTCGGCGGCGCGTCGGTGACAGGAAAGGGCGCGGGGCGGGTACGTAGGTTTCCATGACACCTGAGCGCCCCGCCCCGACGGTGCCCACGGCCACGTACCGGCTGCAGCTGCAGCCGCGGTTCCCGTTCGGCGCGGCGGAGGCGACCGTGCCGTATCTGGCCGCCCTCGGCGTCTCGCACCTGCATCTGTCGCCGGTCCTCGAGGCCGTCCCGGACTCGGCGCACGGCTACGACGTCGTCGACCACGCGCGCGTGCGCGACGAACTCGGCGGCGAGGCGGGGCTGCGTTCCCTGGCGCGCGCGGCACGGGAGCACGGACTGGGCCTGGTCGTGGACATCGTGCCCAACCACATGGCCGCCTCCCCGCGCCACAACCGGGCGCTGTGGGAGGTGCTGCGCGAGGGCCCGGCGTCGCCGTACGCCCGCTGGTTCGACATCGACTGGGACGCACAGGGCGGGCAGCTGCTGGTGCCGGTCCTCGGGGGCCGGCTCGGCGAGGTGATCGATGATCTCAAGGTCGACGGGGACGTGCTGCGCTACCACGACCAGGTGTTCCCACTGCGCGAGGGCACCGGGAAACTGCCGCTGCCCCAGTTGATCGACGCCCAGTGGTACCGCCCGGTGTGGTGGCGGCTGGCCCGTACCGAGCTCAACTACCGGCGGTTCTTCAGCATCTCCGAGCTGATCGGGGTGCGCGTGGAGGACCCGGAGGTCTTCGCCGCGACCCACGGCACGCTGCTGCGGCTGCTCGACGAGGGTGTCATCGACGGTCTGCGCGTCGACCATCCCGACGGCCTCGCGGACCCGGAGGCGTATCTGCGCCGGCTCGACGAGGCCACGGGCGGCCGCTGGACGGTGGTGGAGAAGATCCTCGCGGACGGCGAGCACCTGCCCGCCGCCTGGCCGGTCGCCGGCACCACCGGGTACGACGCGCTGCGGCACGTGGACGGGCTGTTCACGGACCCCGAGGGCGCCGAGGAGTTGCTCGGCCACTACCGGCTCTTCGCGATCCCACGCGGCGACCGCGGCGGCCAGTGGGCCTCCACGGCGCGGCGCGCCGCCTACGAGGTGGTCACGCACGAGCTGGCGACCGAGGTGGAGCGCCTCACGCGCGTGGCGAGCCGCCTGTGCGTCGCGTCCCCGGACCCGGCGTTGCGCGACCACGCGCCCTGGGCGCTGCGCACCGCGCTGCGGGAACTCCTCGTCCGCATGGAGGTGTACCGGCCCTACGCCTCCCAGGACGCCTCCGCGGTGGTCACCGAGGCGGCCGCCGCCGAGGCCCGGGCCGCGTTCACGGTGCCCGAGGAGGCGCACGCGGTGACCGTCGTACGGGACCTGGTGCTGGGGCGGGCCGGGGAGGGGCCCGACCTCGCGGAGTTCCGGGCCCGGTTCGCACAGACCGCGTCGGCGCTGCGCGCGAAGTCCGTGGAGGACACGGCGTTCTACCGCTATGTGCCGCTGCTGTCGGCGAACGAGGTGGGCGGCGAGCCCGGCGCGCCGGCCGTCGCCCCGGAGGACTTCCACGCGTACTGCGCGCGCGTGCAGCGCGACTGGCCCGCCACGGGGACCGCGCTGTCGACGCACGACACCAAGCGCAGCGCGGACGTGCGGGCGGCGATCTCGGTGCTCACGCAGTGCCCGCAGCGCTGGGACGACGTGCTGGCCGAGGCGACCCGCGCGGACGGCGACGCGCCCGACCCGCAGCTGGCCTGGGCGGCCTGGCAGACGCTGTTCGGGCTCGGTCAGGCGGACGAGGAGCGCCTGAAGGGGGCGCTGCTCAAGCACGTGCGGGAGGCGGGGTTGTACACCTCGTGGACCGAACAGGACCCGGCCTACGAGGAGGCGGTGGCGGCGTTCGTCTCCGAGGGCCCCTGCGGGGCGCCGGGACGGCCCGTGACGGCCCTGAGGGACGAGCTGGCACCGCACATCCGGACGAACGTCCTGGGGGCCGCCCTGGTCCAGCTGACGATGCCGGGCGTGCCTGACGTCTACCAGGGCACCGAGGGCGAGTACCGGGCGCTGGTCGACCCGGACAACCGGCAGCCGTTCGCACCGCAGCAGTCGGCCTCGGACAAGGCGGACCTCACCAGAGCCGCGCTGCTCCTGCGCCGCCGGCGCCCGGAGCTCTTCGGCGCGGCGGCGACGTACGCGCCGCTGGCGGCCGAGGGTCCGGGCGCCGCGCACTGCGTGGGCTTCGTGCGCTCCGGTGAGGTGCTCACGGCGGTCACCCGGCTGTCGCTGCGGCTGGCTCAGGCGGGCGGCTGGCGCGACACGTCCCTTCCGCTGCCGCCCGGCCGGTGGGCCGACGTCCTCGCTCCGGAGCGGGAGTTCGAGGGGCACGCGCGCGTGGCGGACCTGTTCGCGCGGCTGCCGGTCGCGCTACTGGAGCGGGCCGGCGGGCGGTGAGGCATGGGCCGGCCGGGTACGGCCGGGAGGTGCCGAGGCGCGCAGAGGCGCGGACTCACCGGCAGTGAGTCCGCGCGTCCGCGTGTGGGGACGTCAGCTCGTTCCCCGCGCGCGTGGGGCGCCGTCGGCGGCGCCGGGTGCGGGACGCCCGCCCGGCACCGACCGGACGGGTGTCTGCTCCGACAGCGCGAACACCGCGCCGGTCTTCGCCGCCAGGTCGCAGCTGTTGGCGAAGGTGTGGGTGTAGGCCACCTGGTGGCCGTCCCACTCGCCGCGCGCGGAGACGGTCACGGGGGCGTAGAGCATCGTGCAGTAGGTGTGCTCGGGCGGGATGCGGCGGATGTCCCCCCGCACGGCGGTGAGTTGGTCGCAGGCCTGGGCGGCCCGTGCGTGCCCCTGGGGCGGGTCGCAGATCAGGAGCGTGCCGCGGACGTCCCGGGAGCGGGCGTCGCCCTTGGTGACCGTCAGATAGAGCCAGTTGCCGCCGGTGGCCGATCGGGGCGCGGCCTGGGCCGGTGTCGCGATGAGCAAGGCGGTCGCGGCAAGCAGTGCGCCGCGCAGGGCCAGGATCGTCTTGTTCATTCCCTGTGCATCGGCACGGCGGGCGCCGAACCCCAGTCCGTCTCACCCGAACGGGACCGTACGGCCGTGCACTGCCCGGCGAGTTCGAAGGCGGCGATCACCACGCGCGCCTGGTACTCGGCCTGACGGGCCACCGGGATCCAGCGTGCCCCGTAGCCGTCGTGGTAGTCGGCGCACCAGGCGTCGATCAGCCGGTCCAGCTCGGGCAGCACCTCGGCCGCCGCGCGCCCGCCGGCCCTGGCGAGCTGGTGCAGCAGTCCCGCGGTGCGCAGCGCGACGCGGCGGCCCGAGATGCCGAGGGCGGTCAGCCGTGCGGTGTCCAGTGGCGGCAGGGGCCGCTGACCGGCGCCGTACCGGTCCGGGTCCCACGAGTCGGCCAGTCCGGGGCCGACCAGTAAATAGTCGTCCACGGGGGCGAGCAGCCGGGCCGCGTCCGGCACGGCGTCCAGGTGGGGGCGGAGACGGGCCAGCAGGCCCTCCAGGAGGCGCGTGTCGCGGCGCAGTGTGCCGCTGACGGCCCGCAGGGCCGCGTCGGGGTCGGCGAGCGGTGAGGGGTCCTCCACGGCCGTCACGCCCCACATGGGCGCCTCCACGACCGCGGTGACGGTGCCGTAGCGGTGCGGGTGGAACCAGGTCGACTCCACGGCGGCCTCCGTGATGGCGGCGGCGAGGTCGCCGCGGCGCGGGGGCGGGATGCGGTACACGGCAGGCCCTAGGAGCGGCCAGTACAGGGTGTCGTACGGGCCGAGTTCGCGCGGGATGCCGAGCCGGGCCGCGGCGTGGGCGAGCCGCTGGGCCATGCCCGGCAGGTCGCGGGTGAGTTCGACGAACCCGCCGCCGACGTCGACGCCGTGCAGGGAGCACTGGAAGAAGGGCCGCAGCTCGTCCTGGAGGTCGAGCAGGGCGCGGGTCTCGGGCAGGGCGGCGTGGTCGGCGCCGTCGGGCAGCCACTCGGGCTGTTCGAGGAAGCCGGGGCGGAAGAAGTTCCTGAAGTACCGGCCGAGGGTGTACGGGCCGGACAGCCAGCCCTCGTTGCGCCGGGCGCCGTCGGGGTCGAGGCACAGCAGCAGGTTCCAGGTGGCGTCGGCGTCCCTGCCGAGCCGGGGGTCGGCCAGCGCCCGTTCGGCCAGACGCAGGGCGGTGGCGCCGCCGACGGGCTCGTTGGCGTGCGGTCCGGCGACGACGAGGGCGTGGCGGCTGCCGTGGCCGACGGAGAGCAGCCACAGGGGCGTGCCGCCGCGGGACGTGCCCACCCGCCGCAGTCGGGCGTCGCGCGGACGGCGGGCGACCAGCGCGGCGGCCCGGGCGCCGAGTTCGTCCACGGTCGGGTAGCGGAGGAGGGGCGGCAGAGCACACCTCCCCTATGCGGTGCCGTCGGCTCACCTGCTGTACATGGCGTACGCACAGTCAGTCACGGCTGGGCAGGTACGTCAACACCATGGGCGGTACCGGAGGTCGGGTGGCGGCGGGCGCCACTCCGACGGCGTAACGCGCGGTGGTGCGGCGCACCGCGTCGTGGCCCCGCTCGGCGTGACACGCCGGTCCTCGGGGGCGGACCGGCTACTCCGCCGCCAGGCGGAACGTCATCCTCCCGAAGCCGACCTGGTCGCCCTCGCGGACGACCGCGGCGCCGATCACCCGGCGGCCGTTGACGGTCGTGCCGTTCGTGGAGCCCAGGTCGCGCAGTACCCACAGGCCGCCCTGACGGCTCAGTTCGGCGTGCACACGGGAGACCGTCTCGTGGCTGAGCCTGAGGCCGCTCGCGGGGTCACGGCCGATCCGCAGCGGGCAGGGGCCGCCCCCGTGGGGCAGCAGCAGCTTGGGCAGCCGTTCGGCCTGCCAGGCCCGCCGCAGCCGTACGGTGAACCCGGAGACCGCCTCCACGCTCCCGAACACGATCCGCGACCAGCGCTTCTCGGAGGGCAGATCGGCGGTGAGCGCGGCCAGCTCGTGCGGCTGCCGGGCGGCCAGGGCCAGCTCCATGCGCCGGATGAACGTGTCGTGCGACAGACGCCCCAGGGCGACGCCGTCGCGGAGCACCTCCAGCGCCCTGTCGCGTTCGGCGTCCGACAGCCGCGCGGGGTACGTGCGGAACTCGAAAGACGACGTCACGGACGTGATTGTCGGTCAGTCGGCCCTGGCATGTCCAGGGAACGAGGAGACGGCCACGACGGCCGTCAGGGTCGTTCCGTGTGACAAAGGGTCGATCGGGCCGCGAAGTGATCGCGTTTTGCCGCACCATGGACGGGCTACATCACGATGGGCAGACGAGGGGGAACGTCAGTGCGGTTCGAGGTGTGGGCACCACAGGCCACCCGGGTCACGCTCCACTGCGGCGGTGCCACGCGCGCATTGGAGCGCGATCCGGAGCGCGCCGGATGGTGGGCGGGCGAGGCGGAGGCCGAGGACGGCACGCGTTACGGGTTCGCGCTGGACGACGGTCCGGTGTTGCCCGATCCGCGTTCGCGGCGCCAGCCGGACGGGCCCGACGGACTGAGCGCGGTGGTCGACCACGGACGGTACGCGTGGCGTGCCGCGTGGCCGGGGCGCGGGCTGCCGGGCGCGGTGCTGTACGAGCTGCACGTGGGCACGTACACCCGTGAGGGCACCCTGGACGCGGCGGCCGAACGGCTTGAGCACCTGGTGGAACTGGGTGTCACGCACGTCGAGTTGATGCCGCTGTGCCCGTTCCCGGGGCGGCACGGCTGGGGGTACGAGGGTGTCTCGCTGTGGGCGGTGCACGAGCCGTACGGCGGGCCCGCGGCGCTGAAACGGTTCGTCGACCGGGCGCACGAACTGGGTCTCGGCGTGGTGCTGGACGTGGTCCACAACCACCTCGGTCCCTCCGGCAACCACCTGCCCGCGTTCGGCCCGTACTTCACGGAGACTCACCACACGCCCTGGGGCGCCGCCGTGAACCTGGACGCGCCCGGCTCGGACGAGGTGCGCGCGTACCTGATCGGCAGCGCGCTGGCCTGGCTGCGCGACTACCGGATCGACGGCCTGCGCCTGGACGCGGTGCACGCGCTGCACGACACGCGCGCGATCCACTTCCTGGAGGAGCTGTCGCGGGCAGTGGACGCGCTGGCCGCCGAGGTGGGCCGGCCGCTGTTCCTGATCGCCGAGTCGGACCTGGCCGACCCACGGCTGATCACGCCGCGCGCGGAGCACGGCCTCGGTGTCCACGCGCAGTGGAACGACGACTTCCACCACGCGCTGCACACCGCGCTGACCGGCGAGTCGCAGGGCTACTACGAGGACTTCGCCCGTGCGCCCTTCGCGGCCCTCGCCAAGACCCTGACGGGAGGTTTCTTCCACGACGGCACGTACTCGACGTTCCGGGGCCGGCGGCACGGCCGCCCGCTGGACCGCAGCCGGGTGTCCGCGCACCGCCTGCTCGGCTACTCCCAGACCCACGACCAGGTCGGCAACCGGGCCCGGGGTGACCGGCTCTCCGCCTCGCTCTCGCCGGGGCTCCTGGCGTGCGCGGCGACGCTGGTACTGACGGCGCCGTTCACGCCGATGCTGTTCATGGGCGAGGAGTGGGCCGCGGGCACGCCCTGGCAGTTCTTCACCGACCACACCGATCCGGAACTCGCCGACGCCGTGCGCCGGGGCAGGCGCCGGGAGTTCGCGGCGCACGGCTGGGCGGAGGAGGACGTGCCCGACCCCCAGGACCCGGCGACGCGGGACCGGTCCTGCCTGGACTGGTCCGAGCCGGAACGCGAGCCCCACGCGCGCGTGCTGGCCTGGTACCGGGAGCTGGTCGCCCTGCGCCGCACCCAGCCCGACCTGACGGATCCCGACCTCGGGGATGTGAAGGTCAGCCACGACGAGGACGCCCGCTGGCTCGCCTTCCGCCGCGGGGACGTCCGGGTCGCCGTCAATCTCGCCAAGGAGCCGGCACCGATCCCCCTCGGCCTCCGCCACGCGCGCGTGCTGGCCGCCTGGGAGACGGTTCAGCCGCCGGGCGAAGACGGTGTGGTGACGCTGCCGGGCGAGTCGTGCGTGGTGCTGACACAGGAGTGAGCTGGGCGCGTAAACGCTTGCGCACGCGTTTACGCACGCGTCGGACGTGACACTCGCGCCGGCCACCCCGGCACCCCACGCCCCCGCCCCGGCACCCGCGGCCCCGATCCGCCTACGGCGTCTCCTGCCCCGGCAGTTCCGTGACGCGCTCCAGCAGGATCGGTTCCCAGGCACGGCGCAGGCGGGCCCGCAGCTCCGGCAGGGGTGTGCCGCCTCGGCCGCGCAGGCCGTCGGCCAGGGCGACGAGCGCGTCGCAGCGAGCCAGCCACAGACCGCGCAGGCAGGGGCGGGCGCCGTAGCCGGCGAGGGTGGCGGCGCGCACCGCGGCGGGGGCGCCGACGGCCCCGGCGAGTCCCGCGATGTCCTCGGCCGGGTCGCCGATCACCGCGTCGTACCAGCCGAGGACGCCGCGCACCCGCCCCTCGTCGCTCACCACGAGGTGGTCACCCCGGAGGTTGCGGTGCACCAGGACGGCCGCGCCCGGCTGGGGGGCGAGCTGGCGGGCGGCGGGCGCGGGGAACGGGGCGAGCCGGGCCGCGTCGAACTCGTCCCGCTCGGCCAGGCGCTGCGCGGCGTGCGCGGCGGCGGTGCGCAGGGCGTCCAGGGAGCGGGGCGGGACGTGCGGCACGCCGAGCGATTCGGCCTGCCGTACGGGTACCTCGCGCAGGCCAGACAGCAGCGCCGCGAGGTCCGCCTCGCCGAGCGCGGAGACGTCCCGTTCGCCTCCGGTCGAGCCGGGCAGCCGGGCGTCGAGGGTGTAGCCGAGGCCGGCGGCCCACTCTCCGTGCGCCACGCTCGTCGGCACCGCCGTTCCGATGTGTGGCCGCACCAGGGCCCGCAGCCGCAGTTCGCGGCGCTGACGGGCGGTGGCGTCCCGGTCGGGCGCCAGCCGCAGCACATGGCGTGTGCCGACCCACCAGGTGGCGTGCCCACCCTCGGCGACGGGCGTCACGTCCGGTCCGTCGCCGTCGTGGAGCAGGGTGCGGACCAGTCGGCGTACGGTCTCCGCCGTCGGTGTCGGTGCCTGGGTCATGATCGGGCCGTAGTCGTCTCGGGGGCGTTGCTCGGGGCTCCTGCTGCCGGGTCGGGCGGCCTTCGCCGCCTCGCGGTCGCGCCGGCGGTCGGCCACTGCCTCCTCCCTCCTTCAGTCGACCACTTCTTCAGTCGACCGTCGCCATCTCCCGGCGCGTGTTGTTCAGGCGGCGTCCGCCGTCCTCGGTCACCGTCACGATGTCCTCGATGCGGACCCCGAAGCGGCCGGGCAGGTACACCCCGGGCTCCACGGAGAAGCACATGCCGGGGACGAGGGGCTGTTCCTCCCCTTCGATCATGTACGGCGGCTCGTGCGTGGTGACGCCGATGCCGTGCCCGGTGCGGTGGATGAAGTACTCCCCGTACCCGGCGTCGGCGATGACCGCGCGAGCCGCCCGGTCGACGTCCTGGCAGGCCGCGCCGGGCCGGACCGCGCGGAAGCCCGCCTCCTGGGCGGCGCGCACCAGGTCGTGCACCCGGCGCTCCTCGTCGGTGGGTTCCCCGACGTGGACGGTACGGGTGGTGTCGGAGCCGTAGCCGTGCTTGAGGCCGCCGAAGTCGAGGACGACCATGTCGCCGCGCTCGATGACGCGCTCGCCGGCCTCGTGGTGCGGGTTGGCGCCGTTGGGGCCGGAGGCGACGATGGTGAAGTCGACCTGGGAGTGGCCGAAGTGCCGCAGCAGATCGGCGAGGTCCGCGGCGACCTCACGCTCCCGGCGCCCGGCGAAGGGCACCTTACGGATCTCCTCGTACGCCGCGTCCGCGGCGGCGCCCGCGGCGGCCAGCCGGTCGAGTTCGGCGGCGTCCTTGACGGCCCGCAGCATCGGCAGGGCGTGGGTGAGCGCGACATGGCCGGCGTCGGGCAGCCGTTCGCGCAGGCCGAGCAGGTGCAGGGCCCAGGCGTTGTCGCTGATGGCGTAGCGGCCGGCGGCGGTCAGCAGGGAGGCGGCGGCCTCGTAGGGGTCCTTGCCGTCGGTCCAGTCGCGCAGGGTCAGGGCGGACGCGCCGGGCGCCTCGGCGGCGTCGGGCGCCTCCAGGGTGGGCACCACGAGGACGGGGTCGTGCCCGGCGCGCAGGACCAGGAGGGTGAGACGTTCGGTCTCCACCGGGCGGTATCCCGTCAGCCACACCAGGTCGGGTCCGGGGGCGACGAGGACCCCGTCGAGCCCGGCCTCGGCGGCGGCGTGCGCGGCGCGCCGCATCCGGGCCGCGTAGTCCTCGGCGGTGAAGGGCGCGGGACCGTCCGTGTGGGGCGATGCGGGCGTGCCGGTCATCCATAACCTCCGCTGGTCCGGGTCCTCGCAGGGTCTACGGGCAGCATCCTGCCCCTCCGCAGGGGCGGACGCGAGCCCATTGCGACCATGGCGACCGCGCACCGGGGCACCCGCCCGCGCACCGGGTCACCGCGCGGCCTGCGCCGCGGGCTCGAGCAACCGCCCGGCCGGTGTCGCCGCGGCTCCCCAAAGTCCCCGGCCGTGTCGAGTTCCGTGCGGTGGACCGCGCGGGGGGCCCTGAGCGCGATGGCGACCGCGCCCGGTACGCCGGTGGCCGCCCAGCGCGGCAGGACCGCGAGGCCGTGGCCGGCCGCCGCGAGCCCCGTGAGCGTGCGCAGATCGGTGCCCTCCTGGCGCAGGGCCGGCCGGAAGCCCGTGCCGCCGGCCACGGCTCGCAGTCGGTCCAGCGGCAGGCCCGCGTCGGGGGCGTCCAGCCAGCGGGCGTCGCCGCCGAGCCGGAGCCCGGCGCGTCCGGCGAGAGGATGACTGGACGAACTGGCCCGGGCGGCGCTGATCCGCCGCCTGGACGAGATCGACCTGCGGCTCTACCGCTCGACGCCCGAGTCGGTCGTGGTCCGCGGCCTTCGCACGCTGGTGTACGGGTTCGAGGACCTGGGCGACACCTTCCAGGCGCTGCGTGCCCAGCGGCTGTACGTGTCCCATCCGGCGGCCACGGCGGACGAGCGGGCCTCGGCGCTGCCCACGCTCGCCCGTCTGGAGCGTGAGGCAGGCGAACTTGCCGCGGCCGTACGCACCCTGGCCCGGCTGCGGGACGTCCTGGCCCGGCCCGGCGACTCCTCCCTGGCGCACTGGCGCGGCACGAACCTCGGCTCGTTCGTCGTCGAGGAACACCACCGCCTCGCCCGTGCCGCCGAGGACGTCCCGGACCTGGCCGCCGGGCGGTGCGAGGGGTCCGAAGCCGCCGTGGTGCTCCTCGCGGAACTCTCCGAGGCGGCCCGGCGTGCGGTCAGCGTGCCTGCGGTGTCACCTCCCAGGTGAGGGCGGCAGCCAGGTCCGGGACGAAGCCGTGGCAGCGGCGGGCCAGGTCGTCGGGGCCGTAGCGGTGGCAGTTGCGGTGCCAGTTCAGGATGGCGGCCATGTAGTTGCGCAGGTCGGCCACATAGCCGTCCATGACCTCGCGTGCCTCCTTGGAGAGTGCGAAGTCCTCGAAGAGCACCGGCAGTTCGCGGGCGGCCACGTGCTGGAACTGCTCCATGCGCTGGTTCACCAGGTCGCCCACGATGCGCACCGCCGTCGGGTAGTCGCAGCCGAAGAAGTTCTGCACCACGAGGAGCGCGTTGTGTATCTCGCCCTCGTACTGGATCTCCTTCTGGTACGAGAAGACGTCGTTGACGAGCATCGCGTAGTCGATGGCCGCGTTCTCCAGCGCGCGGACCGTGCCGCTGCGGTACACCTCGGGCAGGACCGCGGGGCCGTGTCCCAGGCGGCAGAGGTTCTTGGTGAGGTCGGCCCCGAAGGTGGCGCGGCGCATCTCCAGGTAGTCGACGGGGTCCGGGATGCGGTTCTGGAGCTGGTTGGACAGCTCCCACAGCCAGCTCTCCGTCATGTCGTCCACGGCGGCGCGCAGCGACCGCCGCTGGTCCGGGGTCATCCCGGCCGTGGTACGCGCCCACAGGTCGATCAGTCCCCGTTCCAGCCCGTTGGCGGGGACGGGGGACTCCTCGCCGTCGAGGGACATGCACGACGACAGCCGCTCGGTGCACAGCCTGGCCGCGGCGAGGTCGCGGCGGTGGCCGAAGACGAGCGGGTAGTAGTCGTCGCCGTAGGTGCCCCAGGCCAGCCACTGCGAACTGAGGTCGAGCGCCTGGCAGGTCGCGTCCGGGTCGAGTCCCGCCGCGCAGAGCGGGAGGTCGTACGCGGCCAGTTTGTCCTCGTCCCAGACGCCCTCCCGGAGCATGCCCATCCGGTGCATCCAGGGGGTCAGCCGGCCGCGGGCGCCGTCCAGGTGGGGGCTGAGCTCCACCTCGTAGGGCATGTGGAGGTCGGGGATCCGTGAGGGGCCCACCTGCTGGAAGGGACGGTGGGTGTACGCCCGCATGCGCTCGGCGCCGGCGTCGGCGAGCAGGCCGCGCAGGTCGGCGGCGGAGGTGCCGAGGCCGGAGAGGCCGAAGGGCCGCCGCCGGGAGCGGGCCTTCTCGTTCATGTACCGGCTGGAGCGCAGGTGCCATTCGTGGCCGCCGGACTGCCAGTCCTGCAGCCCCTTCGCGTACGCGGCGACGGCGGCGAGCTCGTCGGGGGTGAGCCCCTTGTCCAGGGCCAGCGCGGGGACTTCGGTGAACGCGGTGTGCTCGAACTGGTGCAGGCGTGAGGTGAGGATGTCGTTGACGGCGTCGGCCGCCTGCTGGGTGGTGCAGCCGAAGAAGGTCTCCAGGACGAGGACGCCGTTGCTGTTCTCGCCCTCCTCCTCGACCTCCCGCTGGTAGGAGAAGAGGTCGTTGCGCAGGTGGACGGCGTCGGCGAACGTCTCCATGAGCACGCGCAGCGGGCGGGAGCCGGCCACCCGGGCGGGTACCTCGGCGGTGGCGTACTCGACGAGCCCCGCGGACCAGGGCGCGCCGCCCACCTTGCGGCGCATCTCGACGTACTCGACGGGGTTGGCGATCCGCCCTTCGTTGATGTTGGACAGCTCCCACAGGGACTCGTTGAGCAGGTGCTCGGTGGCGACGGCGAACCGCCTTCGCCAGTCGGGCGACATGGACGGCACCGTGCGGGCCCACAGGTCGGCGAGTCCCGCTTCCACCGGGTTCTCCGGGGCCGGTACGGGGGTGGTGGGGTCCAGGGGCATGAACAGGGGGAGCCGGTCGAGATGGGCCTTGCCGCCCTCGCGGTCCTGGGTGCGTTTGAAGGTCTCCAGGAAGTGGTCGTCGAAGAAGAACACCCACACGTACCAGTCGGTGATCAGGGAGAGGGCAGCGGCGTCGCAGTCGGGGTGGGTGTACGCGCACAGCAGCCCGTAGTCGTGCGCGTCGAGGTCGGACTGCTCCCAGATGCCGGAGCCCTCCAGCATGCCCATGGCGCGGGCCCACTCCGTGGAGTGGGCACGGGCCTCGTCGACATGCGGGTTCAGCCGTGCGGGATACGGCATGTAGAAGTGCGGGAGGTCGAACGGCTGCGTCATGGGCGGGTCCTGCCCGGGTGCCGGGCGGGGCATCCGCCGGATGGGGCATGATCACCCCATCGCGTGAATCGGCAGCGCACCCCTCCGGTTCAGCCCCGGTGGCCTCCTCCCCGCACCGTCCGCCCGCCACCGTCCCGCACCGCCCGGCCGACCTCCGCCCTCAGCGCGACGAACTCCGCCAGCCCCCGCGTGGCTATCCGGTCCCGCTCGCCGGGCAGCCGGACCGGGAGGTCGAGGACGACATGGGACGCCGGGCCCGGGGACAGGGCCACCACCCGGTCGCCCACGTACACGCTCTCGTCGATGTCGTGCGTGACCAGGACGATCGTCGTGGTGTCCGCGCGGTGCACCTCCAGGAGCAGGTCCTCGAGATCCTCGCGCGTCTGCGCGTCGAGGGAGCCGAACGGTTCGTCCATCAGCAGCAGGGAGGGTCGGCAGACCAATGCCCGTGCGATGGCGACCCGTTGCTGCATCCCGCCGGACAGCTGCCAGGGGTGGCGGCGGGCGACGTCGCCGAGGCCCACGCGCTCCAGCATGCGATCGGCCTCCGCGCGCCGCGCGGCCCGCCCGAGATTCCGACGGCGCAGCGGCAGCGCCACGTTCTCCCGCACCGAGAGCCAGGGAAACAGCGAGCGCCCGTAGTCCTGGAAGACGACCGCGAGCCGGTCCGGCACCCCGCTCACCGGGGCGCCGTCGAGAGCGATCGTGCCCTCGTGGGCCCGAAGCAGTCCCGCGATGGTGCGCAGAAGAGTCGACTTGCCGCAGCCCGACGGGCCCACGACGCACAGGAGCTGGCCGTCCGGGACGGTGAGGTTCACATCGTGCAGGACGACATGATCGCCGTAGCGCTGTCCGAGCGCGTCGAGTTCGAGCACGGCCGCGTCACCCGGCCCACGGCATGGTGGCGTCCTGCGGTCCGTACAGCTCGCCTTCCGTGCCGGTGACCCGGACGTGCAGCAGGAACGGGCCGGTGTCGTCGCCTGCCGCCAGCGCCCGGTCCAGGGCGGACTCGAGGGCCGCAGGGTCGGCGACGGATGCCGACGGGCAGCCGAACGACGCGGCCAGCGCGGCGAAGTCGACGCCCTCGATGTCCGTTCCTGGAACCGGGACGATGCCGATGCGGCGCCCGAGCGCACGGACGGCCCCGTAACCGCCGTTGTCGAGCAGCACGTAGGTCACCGGGGCACGGTGCCGGGCCGCGGTCCACAGGGCCTGCACGGAGTACAGGGCCGAGCCGTCACCGACCACGCACACCACCCGGTGCCGGTCGGCCAGTGCCCGTCCCACCGCGAGCGGCAGGCCCCAGCCGAGCGCGCCGCTGCCGGTGGTGAGAAAGCCGCCGTCGGTGTCGACACGCACGCGCGCGTGGAGCGTGTCACGGTGGCTGGGAGTCTCCTCGACAAGTACCCGGTCGCCCGGCAGCCGCTCCTGGAGGAGGTCGAAGAAGAGTTCCGGGGTCAACGCGCCGGGTTCGGCGGGCGGTGGGCCGGGACGGACGGGGGGCGGCTTGCGCGCGGACTCCCCCACCAGCCGGATCAGCCGGCCCAACGCCGGCTTGAGCGTCGTCACGATGCTCGTGCCGGTGGGCAGCCAGGCCGCCTGTGCGGGGTCGCAGTCCAGGTGGAAGAGTTCCGTGCCGACGGGCAGGGGCGGGCTCTGGGTGTGCACGTGGTAGGTGAACAGCGGTGCCCCGAGGACGACGACCACGTCGTACGCCTGCAGGCGCGCCGCCAGCCGGTCGGGGACCGGCGGCAGGAACCCCTGGAAGAGGGGGTGCGACTCGGGGAAGCCGGAGCGGCCGGAGAGCGGGCTGATCCACACGGCGCCCCTGACGCGTTCGGCGAGCGTGCGGACCTCGTCGAGGGCGTGTTCGTCGTCGACCCCGGGACCGACGACCAGGGCGGGGCGCTCACAGCCGTCGAGGCGCGCGGCGAGGGCGCGCAGCGCCTGGGGGTCCGCCGTGTACGCGCTGTGCACGACGCGCGGTGCCACGGGGTGCGCCGGTCGGTCCCAGTCGTCCTCCGGGACGGAGATGAAGACGGGCCCGCGCGGAGGGGTCATCGCGATCCGGTGCGCCTCGGCGAGCACGGCGGGCACGTCGGCCGCCCGTTCCGGCTGGCGGCTGAACTTGACGTACGGGCGCGGAAAGAGGGCGGGTTCGTCGGCGCCGAGGAAGGGGCGCAACTGGAGCAGCGGGCGGGACTGCTGTCCGGCGATCAGGACGAGCGGGATGCGGTCGCGGTACGCGTTGAAGACGGCGCCCAGGGCGTGGCCGACTCCTCCTGCCGAGTGCAGGCTGACGAGGGCTGCGCGGCCCGTACCCGTCGCATGTCCCGCGGCCATGGCCACGGCGATGGACTCCTGGAGCGCCAGCACGTACGAGAAGTCGTCGGGCCAGTCGCGGAACATGCGCAGCTCGGTCGAGCCCGGGTTGCCGAAGACCGTGGTCATGCCGGTGTCCCGGCAGAACTCGCGGACGCACGTCAGGACTGTCGGCTTGGTCATGCGACGCCTTCCCTTCCCCGTACGAGCAGGCGCTTCTCCACCATGGAAAGGCCGGTGTTGAGCAGGTACCCGAGCGCACCGAGCAGGACCAGCGTCGCCCAGACGGTGAGCAGGTCGGAGCGCGACTGGGCGTCGGTGAGCGTGAAGCCGATGCCGTCGGCGGTGCCCGGCAGCAGTTCCGAGAACACCATGAGGACGAGCGAGAGCGAGAGGCTCAGTCGCAGTCCCGCGAAGATGCGGGGCAGTGCGGAGGGCAGGTGGAGCAGCCACAGGCGCTCGGCCGCGGTCAGCCGGAGCACGGCGGCGACCTCGATGCGCAGGGGCTCGGTGGTGCGTGCCCCCTCCGCGGTGTTGATCAGGACCGGCCAGACGGCGCTGAACACGATCGACGCCAGCTGCATGGGCGTTCCGAAGGAGAAGAGGACGACGAAGACGGGGACGAGTGCGGGTGGCGGCACGGCCCGCGCGAACTGCAGCACCGGGTTGCAGAGCGCGTACGCCCGGTGGGAGCGCCCCAGCAGCACGCCGAGTGCGATTCCGCTGACGGCGGCGATCGCGAAGCCCGCGCCCATCCGGCCCAGACTGGGAAGGATGTTGTCGAGAGCGTCCCGGGTCAGGAAGAGGTGCCGGACCGGGCCGGAGAACCACAAGTGGTGCGCATGGCGCAGGATGCGCCCGGGCGGCGGGAAGTAGACGCTGCCGCGCGCACGGGCCACGTACTGCCAGACGGCGACGGCGGCCGCCAGTACGGCCCAGCGCAGCAGGAGGCCGCGCAGCCGGCCGGCGGGTGTCGGCCTCTTGCTCCCCCGCGTCACGTCGGCACCCCCCGCCGGGTCGGCGTCCACGGGAACAGCCGCCGCTCCACCCGCTCCAGCGCACCGTTGATCACCAGGCCCAGCAGGCCGGCCCACACCACGCCGGCCAGCACGTCCTGTGCCCCGTCCGGCGCCAGTTCCGCCTGGGCGATGAAGGTGCCGAGCCCCTCGCCGAAGCCGGACAGGATCTCCGTCGCCACCGCCAGGATGAGCGCGACGGCCGCCGAGATGCGGACGCCCGCCGCGATGAAGGGCGCGGTCGCGGGCAGTTCCACCCGGAGCAGCACGGACAGGCGGCCGAAACCGAAGGCGCGCAGGGTGTCCTTGGCGAGAGGATCGGTCTCGCCGAGCCCGTAGACCGTGTTGTACAGAATGGGCCAGACGGATGCGTACGTGATCAGTGCGACCTTGGTCTGCGTGCCGGAACCGAGCAGCAGCGAGACCAGCGGGATCAGCGCCACGGACGGCAACGGCCGCAGGAACTCCACGACGGCCCGGACGGCGGCGTCGACCACGGGCACGCTGCCGAGCAGCAGCCCGGCCGGTACCGCCAGCGCACAGGCGAGCCCCAGTCCGAGCGCCCAGGCGCGCAGGGTGACCGCGATGTCGTTCAGGAATCCCGGGTCGCCCGCCAACTGGGCCGCTTGGCAGATGACTTGGGAAGCAGGGGGCAGATAGGTCCGGTCCACGATCCCGGCCCGGCTCACGGCTTCGCATCCACCGAAGGCGAGCAGCGCTCCGAGAACTCCGAGCGCGGCCTCCCGCCGCCGCCTCATCCGAGCCACCCGGACCGGTCCCTCACTTCACCACCACTGCGGCAGGATCGACGTCCTTCGTCAGCATCCCCTGCTGCCGCATCAGCCGGATGAGTCGCCGCAGTTGCTCCACGTCGGTCGCCGTGGGATAGAGCGGCAGATGCAGCGATGCGGCCTGCTGGGTGGTCACATGGGCGTACTTGGGCAGTTCCTGGCGCACGGCGTCCGGGGACCGTGCCGCGAGCGCCGAGGCGGCGGCGATGGCGCGCCGGAACGCGGCCGCCGTCCCGGGGTTCCTCTCGGCGAACCTGCGGGTGGTGACGTACCCGCTGACCGGGAGGGAACGCACGGGCGGGGACGCGCCGTCGACGAGCACCCGTGCGCCCAGCTCCTTCTGGATGGCGCTGTCGAACGGCTCGACCGCGTGCACGGCGTCCGCCTCCCCCTTCTGCAGGGCGGCGCCCATCTGCGCGAACGGGATCTGCCGGTACACGGGGCGCCCCGCGCCCCGGGCGTCGAGGATGGCGTCCAGAGTGAGCGACTGGATGTTGTTCAGGACGTGGACGGCGACCTTCTTGCCCTTGAGGTCCGCGATGCTCCTGATCGGCGAGTCCTTGGGCACCAGTACATCCATCATGTGCGGCGCGACGCGGGCGCCCTCGGCGAGGATGCGCACGTCCAGCGTGCCCTTGTCGTACGCCTGGAGGTACGACACGTAGTTCGCGCTCGCGATGACGTCGACTTGTCCCGTGGCGAGCGCGGGCAGGGCCTGGGTGCTCTGCTGGACGGCCTCGATGCGCACGTCCAGCCCTTCCTTGCGGAACAGTCCGCGATCCCGGGCGAGGTAGAGCGCGGCATCGTCGACGAGGGGAAGGGCCGCCACGGTGATCTGCTGCCGCCCGCTCCCGTCGGAGCCGGACTTGCCCTCGCCGCCGCAGCCCGCGAGGGTCACCGTCAGGGCGAGGGCTGCGAGCGCCACCGCCGGTTTTCCGGTTCGGGAACGTAATCGACGTAACGCCATGGGCGCATGATGACCCAGGCATTGGCATGATCACCACATATCGGGACGTCGTGCGGCGCTCTTTGGAAAAACACGCAGCGGGATCCCCGGTCGGCTACCCGTCGTCCTTGACCTGGATCAGCGCGTGCGTGCCGCTCGTGCGCCACCGTTGTCCCTCGGCGGCGACCAGCGACTCCTCGGTCTTGGCGGTGAGGCCCACGATCACGTCGGACTTCAGGGTGCGCAGCGCCGCGACCGGGCCCGGGAAGTACGCCGTGGCCTCCGTGAACGGGGTCGTCGGCGGGTGGAGCCGGTCGCCCACCAGGCGGCGGTAGTTGAGGTCGCCCTTGAGGATGGTCAGGTCCGCCTGCGCGAACTGGGCCCGCAGGTCGTCGGGCATGTCGGTGTACGGCAGCGGGGCGCAGGAGAACGGGTGCGCCCGGACCTCCAGACGTCCCTCGGCCAGGGCGGTCCACAGGCGCTCCCCGGCAGCCGCCGCCTCGCCCAGCGCGGCGGTCAGCCGGCGCACGGCGTCGACGACGTCGGCGGTCGTGGCGTCGGAGATGTAGTAGGGGTAGGCCTTCACGTGCAACAGGGCCCGCCGCACCTGGCCGTGGCCCATGAGATGGTCCAGCAGGAGCAGGTCCGGGATCAGTTCGCGGCCCGCGTTGTCGGCGACCAGGCAGACCGTGTCACAGGGCAGCAGGGACCAGAACACGTCGCTGTCGTCGGCCACGAGCCCGGAGGCCGCCGTCGAGGCGTCGGGAGCGGACATGCGGAAGCCGAGGTCCGCGCGGTTGCCCCACAGTGAGCCGTGCAGCAGTGCACGCGCCCGGGCGTCGGCCGGCTGCGCGGCCAGTCGGTCCAATGCCGCGAGTTCCTCGTCGGTCTCCGGGGAGTCGAGTTCGGCGAGTTTGAAGGGGCGGAACGGGTCGATGCCCTGCCAGGGGCCCGGGCCGAAGTAGCCCACCGCCTGGAGCAGGTGGCGGTAGAAGTAGCTCTCGGACCACAGGAAGGGGACCTCGAACCAGGATCGGCCCAGGTACTCCCGGGCGCCCCAGTCCGCCCACCGCGCGTCGTCCTCGGTGCCCAGGGGTTCGATGACGCCCTCGGTGGCGCTGATGAGCAGCGCCTCCAGGGCGCGCCGCCGGTCAGGTCCGTACGGAAAGGCGTCCCGCACCGCGCGGATCAGCGCGGGATGCCGTGCGGAGAGCACACCGTGCGGGAAGGAGCCCGGCTCGTCGGCGAGGATCACAGGGGCGTCGGGCATGATCGGTCTCTGGCTCCTCAAGGGCCGGTGGGGATCCCGGGCGGCAGGTCCACGTCCGTGAACCGCTCCTCGAGCTCCTTGTCGTAGCCGGCCTCGGTCCACACGAACTTCTTGAACTGCTCCGGCGTCAGCAGACCCTGCCACGGAGTGCCGCCGGGGCAGAACACCGACGCGCACCCGGCGCAGTGGTACGCCGGTCGCCACAGCGCCTCGGCGCGGGACTCACCGGCGGTGACGAGGGCGCGCTCGCGGGCCTCGCGGCGGACCACGACGGCCGTACCGACCAGCAGCAGGGCGGCGAGGAGCGCTCCGCCGGCCGTGTACGGCGGACGGTGGTGGGCGATGCCGCCGTAGGCCAGGGCGATGCCTACGCCGGCCAGCAGCATGCCTTCCAGGCAGTGCACACCGCTGTCGAACCGTGTGGGTGCGCCCGGCGACCGGGCCAGCCGGTCGGCGAGGCCGTCGCGCATGGACGCGTGATCGGCGCAGACCTCGGGGACCGACCGCACGGCGGCCGAGCCACAGCCCGGACATTTCACGTCAACCGCCTCCGGGGAGCTCTCCGTTGCCATGGGCCTACGCTAACCGGCGCGTCCAGGGCCCTAAGCGGCGCAGCGGTGCGGCGCCGTACGTCTGAACAGAAGCCGCCGCATCCCCGTACTCCTCGATGCGCACCCCGCGCCCGCCGGACCCGACGCGCCTGGAGACACCGGATGCCCGCTCACCGCACCGCTGCCGCGGCCGCCGTCGCCGTGGCGGCCACGCTGTTGCCCGCGACCCCGGCCCTCGCCCACGGCGCGCCCACGGATCCGGTGAGCCGGGTGGTGGCGTGCTCTCCGGAGGGTGGCGAGCGCGCGCGGACCGCGGCGTGCCGGGCGGCGATCGCGGCGAACGGCGCCCCGTTCACGGCCTGGGACAACCTGCGGGTGGCCGATGTGAACGGCAGGGACCGGCAGCTGATCCCCGACGGTCGGCTGTGCAGCGGAGGGCTGCCCGCGTACAAGGGCCTGGACCTCGCGCGCTCCGACTGGCCGTCGACACGGCTCACGCCCGGGGCCACCCTGACGATGACGTACAGCTCGACGATCCCGCACACGGGCACGTTCAAACTGTTCCTGACGCGGCGGGGTTACGACCCCACGAAGCCGCTGACCTGGTCCGACCTCCCCGAGAAGCCGTTCGCCGAGGTGACGGACCCGCCGCTGCGGAACGGCGCCTACCGGATCAGGGCGACCCTTCCGGCGGACCGGTCGGGGCACCACGTCCTCTACACGATCTGGCAGAACTCCAGCACGACGGACACCTATTACTCGTGCTCCGACGTGGTGTTCACCGCGTCCGCCACGTCCGGCGCCTCGGGCCCCGCCGCAGGCAGGGGCGGGGCGAGCGGCTCGTCGGCAGCGTCACCCAGCGCCCCGGCGACCACCGCGCCCGCCGCCCCGGCGATGACCGTGCCCGGTACCCCGGCCGCGGCCGACGCGCCCCGCGAGGACCGCGGCCCCTCGATGCCGCTGTTGGCGGGCGGCGCCGCCGCGGTCGTACTGCTCGTGGGCGGCGCCGCGCTCGCCCTGTTGCGCCGTGGGCGCGGCTGAGACGGCCGCCTCCGGTCCCGCCGGAGACCGGAGGCGGCCGTGGGCCATGGTGGGCCGTACGTGGACCGTGAGCCGTCGGCCGTCAGTTGACGGAGACGACCGGGCTGCCGGCCTGGCTGGTGTCGGTGACCGGGGCGTACTTCGCCGTGAAGTAGCCGTTGGCGAAGCACAGGGACGAGCCGGAGGTCTTGGTGAAGTGCTGGCTGGTGAAGGCGATGCTGTTGTCGGTGTTGCTCGCCGTGCCGGTCAGGCTCGGCGCCTGGTAGACGCAGGTGATCGCGCCGAGCAGGGTGCGCAGCTTGACCGTGGTCTGGATCGTGGAACCGGCGGCCGGGGTGACGGTGACCGTGCCGTCGGAGCCGACCGTGGTGGTGTAGGGCAGGTTGTCGACGGTGATGCTGCTGACGCCGAGGACGCCGGTGACGTTGGTGGTGCAGCTGCTGCTGTCGAAGCTGTGGCCGGTGAGCGACTCGGTGGCGGTGCCGGGTGCGGCCGGGTTGTCGGTGACGGCGGCGGTGAACGTGGACGAGGTGCAGGAGACACCGCTGGTGCCGGTCGCGCTGGAGTAGAGCGTGGCCGTGGTGCCGCTCGCGAGCGACGCGTTGAGGACGTCGCCGACGGCGACGGCGGTGCCGCCCGCGGTGAGCACCGCGCCGTCCGCGGAGGCGGGGGACGACGTGGCCACGGCGAGGGCCGCGGCGGCGCCGGCGACGGCGAGCAGGGATCGGGTGGTACGCATGGGGTGCCTCTTTCGGAAGTGGGGGGCTGTGCCGTGTGGTACCGCTGCCGGCCCGTCACGCCTTCTCCGTACGTGACGGGCGGCAGCGGCGGACGGGTCACCGGGACGGCCCGCGGACAGGGGGAAGCGGACGTGCCGGTGACGCGGAGGGGTGAGCGGATCGCGGGTGGAGGTGAAGGATCCGTGCGGCGCACCGCGTGTGCGGAGGTGTCACGACACGCCCCAGGAGGCAGGGGCCGGGAGGGTGACATTGCGCCGTGCGACGGATCCGGCGCCACGGATCCGTGGGAAACAGGGGATGTTGTAGACCTGATGCATCGTCAACGTCAATACGTGGAACACAAGTTGGAGTTCCGGACCTGCGAGGGCGCAGGTCGCGAGTGCCGCACCGGAGCCGTTGACCACCCCACCGGTCACGGGCGCCACACAATCAACACGGTTTTGCCACAACTCCCTTGACCCTTAGATGTAACCCCCGGTAACTTCATCGGTGGCCACTGTCGCGCCACGAGCAAGCCCTTGCACACGCCGGGAGGTGTGAGGAGGCGTGCGCGGCAGCCGCTGTCCGCGCCAGGACACCGTGCCAGTGAAGCCCTACTCGCATTGACCATGCCCAGGAGCAGACATGGCCTCGTCCTCGGACGTCACGGCGTCCCCCGGTTCCACCCCCGAGTCCCCGGAAAGCGGTTCCGCCGCCGAAGGGTCCTCCGAAAGACGCGGGCGGGTCCGCCTGCGCCGCGCCGCGGTGATGGCGCTGCCCGCCACCGCGGTCGCCGCCGGTCTTGCGATCATGACCGCCCAGGGAGCGCTGGGCGTGCAGTTCTACATCTCCGGCATGCCCTTCACGGTCACCGCCACGGACCTGACCGGCACCGGCTTCGAGCAGTTCGGCGACCTCGACAACATGGCGCCGCACAGCCCGAACGCCGGCGACACCGGCGGTCAGGTGCTGGTCGTCACCTCCGCGATCAAGAACGCGACGCTCACCAAGCTGTGCCAGAGCGTCGACCTCGGCGGCACCTATCTGAGGATCACCGCGGGCGGCGGCAAGGACAAGGTGACCGCCAGCGATCTGACCACCGACTCCACCCAGCTGACCGGCGACGCCGACTTCAACAACATCGAGATCGGCAACGACGCGAGCACCCTGACCAAGGCCGGTGTGCAGGGCAAGGCAGGGGTCTTCAGCCAGCAGGCCGACACCGTGCACATCGCCAACCTGCGGCAGACCAACTACGCCACCACGGCGGGTACCTTCAAGCTGCCCGGACTCAAGCTCGGCTTCAACGACTCGGACTGCCCCTGATGACCGGCGGGGCGAAGGCGGCCTTCCGGCGCTGGCGGTCGAACAGGCCCTTCTGGGGCGGGCTGCTGCTGACGCTGGGCGGGGCGGAGATCCTCCTCACGGAGAAGGCCTCGATGAAGGTGGTCGTGCACATCGGCATGCAGGGCGTGGCGGGCTACCTGCTGCCCGCGGTGATGCTGCTGTGCGGGCTGCTGATCCTCTTCAACCCGGTCCAGCGCCTGTTCTACTCCATCCTCGGCATGCTGCTGTCCCTGGGCAGCTGGGTCACGTCCAACCTGGGCGGCTTCCTGATCGGCCTGCTGCTGGGCGCGGTGGGCAGCTGTCTGGCGTTCGGCTGGCTGCCGGACCAGGAGCCGCGCCGGGGTGTGCTGCGCCGCCGTCGCGCCGAGGCCCCCACCACCGGCTCGGCCGTGTCCTGACCCCCGGCCCCTCGGCGGGCGGGCTCCGGCCGCCCCGACCCCACACCGCGACGGGGCTCCCCTCCGGATCCCGCCCGCCGAGGCCGTACGCTCAGCCGGTGTCCCCCGCGGCCGGCCCCTCAGCGTTCCCGCTGCCTCGCGGTCACCGTGAAGCGTGCGCCGTCAGGGTCGGCCAGCACCGCCTCGCCGGCGCCCTCCTCCCACTGCAGGACGGACCCGCCGTGCGCGCGGGCCGCCAGCACGCAGGCGGTGACGTCGTCGACCGTGAAGTGGATCTGCCAGTGCGGGCGGATCGTGGGATCGGGCGCCGCCTCCACCGCCCCCGAGTGGATCCGCGCCACCACCGCTCCGCCGCTGCGCAGCACGACCTCGTCACCGTCGTAGTGCACCTCGCAGCGGCCGGGGCGCGCGGCGGCCCACTCCAGGACCTCGCCGTAGAAGATGGCGGCGTCGAAGGCGTCCCGCGTGTGCAGCCGTATGAAGGTGGGCGCGGCGGCACGCCACTCCTCCCAGTCCGTGATGAGCGGCCCCTCCCAGATGCCGAACACGGCCCCGTCGCGGTCCGCGAGCAGGGCCGCCCGGCCCGGCGGGAGCGCGAGCGGCCCCACGGCCGTCGTCCCGCCGCGCTCCCGGCACCGGGCCGCGGCCTCGTCGGCGCTGTCGACCGCGAAGTACACGGTCCAGGCCACGGCCATCTGCCACATCGAGGCCACGGCGGCGATCCCGGCGACGGGCACCCCGTCCGCGAGCGCCACCCGGAACCGGTCGCCGAGGCTGTTGGGCCGCCACTTCCAGCCGAGAACGGCCTGGTAGAACTCCTCCGCGCCCTCCAGGTCGCGCGTGGCGAGACTCACCCAGCACGGAGCGCCGAACACCGAGTGACTGGTTACTTCGCCCTTGCCGCGTGACTCGTTCTTCACCATGACCACACCGCCCGGTACGTGTTCCACGACTTCGCCTCCGGAGCGCCTGAGCCGACGCCGGGCACCTCCTGCCGTCGTTCGCTGAGGGTCTCCGGGTACCCCGATCGCACCCTTGCAAGGATGCGCCAACGAACGCCGGGTTTCATCCCGAGACGGGACGCCTGAGGCCCGGAACCGCCTCAGGCGCCCACTCCCGGCGACCAGTGCGGGGTGCTGCCGACCAGGCGGCAGGCCAGGAAGTACAGCGGGATCGGGGGCGTGTACGGAGAGTCACCGTCCGGGCGGTGGATCAGCCGGGGCCGGCCGGGGCGCGGACCGCTCCACGAGGGGTCGCGGCGGGCATGGGCCACCGCGCCCGGCACCAGGCGCGCGTCGACGGCGTAGCTCGTCGTCGGCGGCCAGGTGACTCCCGTGTCGGAGCCCGCGGGAACGATCCACCACCAGCGCAGGTCGTCGGCGAAGACGCAGCCGACGCGGGGCAGGCAGTTCATGATCCGTTCGCCGTGGCCCTTGGGTATGCCCACGGCGTCGTATCCGAGGGCGGCGGTCAGCCCCTCCGGGAGGGGCAGGCGGCCGGGCGGCTCGGGCAGGAGGGACGTGTGCGGGAACGGGTGCGGAGAGGGGGCGGGGATCGGAGGGGACAGCGGGTCAGAGACGTGCGGTCGTTGCATGGTGTGGGGATCCTTGTTGCTCAATCGCCTCCGGGACGCCTGAGCCTTCGGCGGCCGGGTGGGGGGCGGGTCCGAGGGTGTGCGGGAGCGGGGACGGGCCGCCGACGGCGGCCTCGCCGGGTTCCGGTGCCAGTTCGGCCCAGACGATGTGGCCGGAGCCGTCCGGGGCGTCCCGCACGCCCCAGTCGCCGCTGAGCATGCCGACCAGCATCAGCCCGCGGCCGCACTGGTCGTCCGGCCCGGGCCGGCGCCGGGTCGGGAGCGTGCCGCCGCGGTTCTCGTCCTCGACTTCGATGTGCAGCCGGTGGCCGTCGGTACGGACCCGGCAGACGATCCGGTCGCCGACGGTGTGCTTGACCGCGTTGGTGACCAGCTCCGAGATCACCAGCACGGCGTTGTCGGTCGTGCCGTCCCCGGTGCCCCAGCCGCCCAGCAGCCGCCGGACGCTTCTGCGGGCCAGGCCGACGGCGGCGGGGACCGCCGGCAGATCGAAGACACCGGTTCTCGGATGTGCCGCGTCCGCGGGAAGGCGGCCCACGGACCGGGGGAGGGAGGGCGGAGCCATCGCCGTTCGCCTTTCGTCTGCCTGGGAACCCTGGCCGGTACCCACCGCCTTCCGGCCACGGCGCGAACCGCGCACCTCGCGCCGCAGGCACCGAACCAGCCCGTCTCCCCCAACTGAGCTGTTCAGCACCACGGTTCACCGTCTACGAGCGGTAGGAACACTGTGACATCCGGCAACAACGCACCGCAACCAGCAAGTTGAAAATTGCAATTCGCGAGGTGCATCCTGCTCCGGTCGGCGGAAGATCGTGACAGACTGCGACCGTGCATCCCGTGCGAGGGGGTAGGCGTGACCGCGGAAACCGACTGGGGCGGCGCCCCCACCGTGCTGCGCATGATCCTCGGCCGGCAGCTGGAGGAGCTGCGCACCCGAGCCGGCCTGACGTACGAGCAGGCCGCCGAGGCGATCGGGGTCAGCCACTTCACGATCCGCCGGATGGAGGCCGCCAAGGTGGCCCGGTTGCGGATCGCCGACGTCGAGAAGCTCCTGCAGACGTACGGCGTCACGGACCAGCAGGAGATCGACACGTTCCTGAAGTCGGTCCGCGAGGCCAACAAGCGCGGCTGGTGGCACACCTACCGCGATGTGCTGCCGGACTGGTTCGCGGCCTACCTCAGCCTGGAGCAGGCGGCCTTGCAGATCCGCGCGTACGAGGCCGAGTTCGTACCCGGGCTGCTGCAGACGGAGGACTACGCCCGCGCCCTGCTGAGCGCCGGCAACCCGCACGCCCCGGCCGAGGCGACGGAGCGCCGGGTGGCGCTGCGCATGCGGCGCCAGGAGCTGCTGTCGCGGCCCTCGCCGCCGCGCGTGTGGGTGGTGATGGACGAGACGGTACTGCGCTGGCCGGTCGGCGGCCGCGATGTGATGCGCGCCCAGATCGACCATCTGATCGCGATGAACGCGCTCCCCCATGTCACCTTGCAGGTCATGCCGTTTCGCAACGGCCCGCACCCGGCCATGCGCGCCGGTGCGTTCCATCTCTTCCGGTTCCGGGCGCCCGAGCTGCCGGACATCGTCTATCTGAGCGGTCTCGTGGGCGCCGTCTACCTGGACAAGGCGGACGATGTCGTGGTCTACCGCGAGGCCCTGGACCGGTTGGGCGCGCAGTCCGCGCCCGCGAAGAAGACCGAGGCCGTCCTCGGCGCGATCCGCAAGGAGTTGTGAGAAGTGCACCCCCCGATACGCACCTGCGTGCCGTCCCACGCCCTCGGCGTCCGCGGCTGGTCCAAGCCCTGGAGCGACGACGCGGGCGGCGCCTGTGTGGAGGCCAAGAAACTGTCCGACGGCAGTGTGGCCCTGCGGCAGTCCACGGACCCCGACGGCCCGGCGCTGGTCCTCAGCCGCACCGAGATGGCGGGCTTCCTGGCGAGTGTGAAGGCGGGCGAGGCCGACTTCCTGCTGTGAGGCGCGGCCACTCGCCGTCGCCGACCCTCTTCTATCTCTGCGTCCTGTGTGCTCGACTCTGCGTCCTCAGCAGAGCCTTCTTCTCCCACCCCACCACCGAGACCCCGGAACAGGAGACGGCGTTGCCCGACAACGGATGGCCGGCCGACCGTATCGACACCGAGAGCGCGCACTCGGCGCGCATCTACGACTACATCCTGGGTGGCAAGGACTACTACCCCGCCGACAAGGAGGCGGGCGACGCCATGGCACGCGAGTGGCCCGCCCTGCCCATCCACATGCGTGCCAACCGGGACTGGATGAACCGGGCGGTGCGCTGGCTCGCCGAGGAGGCGGGCATACGCCAGTTCCTGGACATCGGCACCGGCATCCCCACCTCCCCGAACCTGCACGAGATCGCCCAGTCGGTGGCGCCCGAGTCACGGGTGGTGTACGTCGACAACGACCCGATCGTGCTCACCCTGTCCCAGGGGCTGCTGGCCAGCGCGCCCGAGGGGAAGACGTCGTACATCGAGGCCGACTTCCGCGACCCCGACGCCATCCTGGGTGCTCCCGAGTTCCGGGAGACCCTGGATCTCGGCAGGCCGGTCGCCCTCACGGTCATCGCGATCGTCCACTTCATCCTGGACGAGGACGACGCGGTGGGGATCGTACGGCGGTTGCTGGAACCGCTGCCGTCCGGAAGCTACCTGGCGATGACCATCGGGACCGCCGAGTTCGCGCCCGAGGAGGTGGGCCGGGTGGCACGGGAGTACGCGGCGCGCAACATGCCGATGCGGTTGCGGACGATCGACGAGGCCCACGAGTTCTTCGAGGGGCTCCAGTTGGTCGAGCCGGGGATCGTGCAGGTGCACAAGTGGCACCCGGACGGCACCGGGGAACAGGGGATCCGGGACGAGGACATCGCGATGTACGGGGCCATCGCCCGTAAGCCGTAGCGCACGGCCCCGCACCACCCTGGCAAGGGCGTTCGGCCACAACTCCCGGCCGAGCGCCCGCCCGGGCCCGCGCCGTCCGGGACGACGCGGGCGCCTACCGCTCCGAAGGGCGCGGGCACCCGCGTCGGTCCGTCCGCGGTGGTGGTCCGCGGCGTGGACGTCAGCCCAGGCCCACCGACTTCAGCCAGGCCTTGGCGACGTCGAGCGGGTCCTTTTTCTCGATCTGCACCTGGGTGTCCAGGTCGAGCAGGGCGGCCGTGTCGAGCTTGGCGGAGACGGCGTTGAGCGCGTCGACGCCCTTCTGGGGCAGGCCCGACTTGTGGACGAGCGGCTGCACGTTCTCGAACCCGAAGAGGTTCTTCGGGTCCTGCAGGACCACGAACTTCTCCTTGGAGATGGTCGAGTCCGTGGTGAAGATGTCGGCGGCCTGCACGGTGTTCTTCTGCAGCGCCGCCTGGGTGAGCGGGCCGCCCGCGTCGAGCGCCTTGAAGGACTTGAACTGCAGGCCGTAGACCGACTGCAGGCCGAGCAGGCCCTGCTGCCGGGCCTGGAACTCGGGCGAGGCGCCGATCACCAGGTCCTTGGCGATGTCCTTCAGGTCGGCGATGGAGGACTTCTCGGTGAGGTTGTACTTCTTCGCCGTCTCCTGGTTGACGGTGACGGAGTCCTTGTCCTGGGCTGGGGCCGGCTCCAGGAGCGTCAGCCCGGGGTCCAGCTTGGCGCTGATGGCGGCCGTGGTGGCGGCGACCGTCTTCGGGGCGGCTTTCTTGTCGAGGTAGGCCAGCAGCGCGCCGTTGTACTCGGGCAGGACGGTGATGGTGCCGTTCTTCAGCAGGCCGTACGTCGTCTCGCGGCTGCCGATGTTCGGCTTGTAGGTGACCTTGACGCCCTTGGCCTTCAGGGCCTCGCCGTAGATGTCGGCGAGCAGGATGCTCTCGGAGAAGTTGTTGGAGCCGACGACGACCGTGTCGCCGCTCGCCTTGCCGCCCTGGAGCGGGTTGTCGGACTTGGTGTCGGAGGACGAGGAACACCCCGCGAGCAGTGCCGCCGTGGCGGCGAGTGCGACGGTGGCCGCGCCGGGGAGTCTCCTGCTGGACGTGCTGACGTTCGCGGTAGAGGTCACGATTCCCGTTCCGTGCTTGGGGATGGGGCGGAATGTGCGGAGCTGTGCGGGGTGCCGGTACGCATTTCACCGATCCAATCCAGCACCTTCTCGGTCAGTCAAGAGCGCCCTGGTCACCGATCGGCCTCGACGCAGGGCCGGTTGCGAGGGCGCGCCGTCAGGCGCTTCTGCGCACTCCCGGCGACACCGCCGCCCGCGCGATGGCCCAGAACACCGTGAGCGTGGCGAGCGCCAGCACGGCCACCAGGGTGGCCCCGCCCACGACCTTCTCGTAGTCGCGCTGGTAGAGCCCGTCCACGATGTACCGGCCGAGGCCGCCGAGGCTGACGTACGCGGCGATGGTGGCCGTCGAGACGATCTGGATGGCCGCCGAGCGCAGACCGCTGAGGATCAGCGGCAGCGCGACGGGCACCTCGACCTGGAACAGGATCCTGGGCTCGCTCATGCCCATGCCCCGCGCGGCGTCCACCGGGGACGGGTCGACGGAGCGCACGGCCTCGTACGTGGTCACCAGGATCGGCGGCACGGCGAGCACCACCAGCGGGATCATGACCGGCAGCAGCCCGAGGCCGAGCAGCACGAACATCAGGACCAGCAGGCCGAAGCTGGGCAGTGCGCGGGCGGCCGTGGCGACGAAGGCGAGGACGTTGCCGCCGCGCCCGGTGTGGCCGGTGAGCAGGCCCACCGGCAGTCCGATGGCGGCGGCGACGGCAAGGGCCAGCAGGGAGTACTGGACGTGTTCGAGCAGGCGCTGCGGGATGCCGTCGTAGCCGTGCCAGTGGGCGCTGTCGCTGAAGAACGCGTTGACGAAGTTCAGGACGTTCACCGGGTCACGTCCTCAAGGGCGAGTGCGGACGGTTCGGGCCGTGCGGCGGCCTTGCGCCTCCTGCCGGTGCCGCGGGGCATCCACGGCGTCAGCAGGACGCGTACCAGGACGAGGAGGGCGTCGACGAGGATCGCGAGGACGGCCGTGGTGACCACGGAGTTCACCGCGAGGACGGGCCGGTGGTAGAACATCGCGTCGGCGAGGAGGTTGCCGAGCGCGCCCTGGTTGCCGATGAGCGCGCCGACGCTGACGAGGGAGATGCTCGACACGGTGGCCACCCTCAGCCCGGCCAGGATGGCGGGCGCGGCGATCGGCAACTGCACCTGGACGTAGCGCCGTACGGGCCCGATGCCCATGGCGGTGGCCGCCGCGAGCGTCTCCTGCGGCACCGAGCGGACACCGTCCACGATCGCCGGGACCAGTACGACCAGGCTGTAGACGGCCAGCGGGATCATCACGGTGAGCTCGGTCTGACCGGTGTAGTCGATGAGCACGACGAAGAACGCCAGCGACGGGACGGCGTACAGGATGGTCGTCACTCCGAGGACGGGCGGATACAGCCAGCGGAACCGCACGCACAGCTGAGCGATCGGCAGGGCGGCGACCAGGCCGGCCAGCACCGGCAGCAGGGCTTCCCGCAGGTGCAGTCCGATCAGCCCCAGCCAGCTGTGCTGGAGGTCGCTCGGGATGTCGAAGAACCCGTTCATCCGGCGACCTTCGTGTCGTCGAGGCCCTCGGCGTGGGCGGTGCGGATCGCCTCGCCGATGGTCGCCTGCGAGACCACACCGACCGCCCGGCCGGTGTCGTCCACCGCGACGGCCCACCCGGTCGGCGAGAGGACGGCGCCGTCGAGAGCGGCGCGCAGCGAGTCCTTGCCGTACGCGAACGGCCGCCCGTACGGCAGCAGTCGCTCCGGCGCGATGTCCCTGGCGGTGAGCCCGCCCGGCTCGCTCCAGCCGAGCGGTCGGCCGTCGAGGTCGGTGACCAGCAGGTACGGCACCTCGGGCGTGGCGCGGGCGGCGATCTGCTCGGCGGTGGAGTCGACGGAGACGATCGGGGACTTGGTGAGTTCGAGCGTCTCGGAGGTGAAGAACGACAGCCGCCGGATGCCGCGGTCGGTGCCGAGGAAGTCCTCCACGAAGGCGTCGGCGGGGGACGACAGCAGTTCCGCGGGGGGCGCGAACTGGGCGAGCCGGCCGCCGGTGCGCAGGACGGCGACCATGGTGCCGAGCCTGATCGCCTCGTCGATGTCATGGGTGACGAAGACGATGGTCTTGCCCAACTCGGCCTGGATCCTGAGCAGTTCCTCCTGCAGGCCCTTGCGGACGATCGGGTCGACGGCGGAGAACGGCTCGTCCATCAGCAGCACCGGCGGGTCGGCGGCGAGCGCCCGGGCCACGCCGACGCGCTGCTGCTGCCCGCCGGAGAGCTGGTAGGGGTACCGCTTGGCGAGGGAGGCGTCGAGCCCGACGCGTTCCATCAGCTCCCGGGCCCGGGCGCGGGCGCGGTCCTTGCTCCAGCCGAGCAGCCGGGGCACGGTGGCGATGTTGTCGACGATGGTGCGGTGCGGGAAGAGCCCGGCGTTCTGGATCACGTAGCCCATGGACCGGCGCAGGACGTTGACCGGCTGCTCGCCGATGTCGACGCCGTCGAGGGTGATCGTGCCCTCGCTCGGCTCGACCATCCGGTTGATCATGCGAAGGGTCGTGGTCTTGCCGCAGCCCGAGGGGCCGACGAGGACGGTGATCGATCGGTCCGGTATCTCGAGAGACAGCCTGTCGACCGCCACCGTGCCGTCCGGATACCGCTTCGTGACTGAATCTATCCGTATCAAAACGCCGAATGCCCTTCGGGTGTGGCAGGAGCGGCCGCGGCTCGGCCGAGGTGGCACGGGCCGCTGCGGGGAGAGTGTAGACGGCGTATGTTGCGGCACCATGGCGCGTGCGACGGGACCTCGCGGGAGCCACCGGGGCCGGATCGACGCGCACCCTTGACTTGCGGGTTTGCGCAAATCCGCAGGCGAGGGAGAGCATGACCGGCATGCCGCTGAACGAGATGGCCATGCCGACGGCGGACCTGCCGGAGCTCACCACGGGACGGCTGCTGTCCTCGTGGCACCTCGACGTCCCGGCGCTCCTCCTCGTCCTCCTCCTGGGCACGCTCTACGGCTGGGGCGTCGCGAGGCTGAGGCGCCGGGGCGAGCCCTGGCCCGTGGCCCGCACCGCGACCTTCGCGCTGCTCGGCCTCGGCACGCTCGTCGTGGCGACGATGTCCGCGCTCGCCGTGTACGACCGCACGCTGTTCTGGCCCGCCGCGGTGCAGAACATCCTGCTCGACCTGGTCGCGCCCCTCGGCCTGGCGCTGGGCGACCCGCTGCAGCTGGCGGTCCGCGCCCTGCCCGAGCCCGCCTCGGGGCGCGTGCGGCGGGCGATGACCGGACGGGTGGTGCGGCTGCTCACCTTCCCCCTGGTCAGCACGGCCCTGGTGCTCGCGACCGAGCTGACGGTGTACTTCACGCCGTACTTCGCCACCGCTCTGCGCCTGGGCTGGCTGCACGAGCTGATGTATCTCCATCTGCTGCTCGCCGGGGCGCTGTTCGTGGTGCCGGTTCTCACCCATGAGGGGGCGCTGCCCGCCTGGTGCACCCACCCGGTGCGCGCGGCGCTGGTGTTCGTCGACGGGATCATCGACGCGGTGCCGGGGATCGTGGTGATGACCCACGGCACGCTGATCGCCGGTGCCTGGTACCTGCACCACGCGCCGCCGTGGTCCCCGGACGTGCACCACGACCAGCAGCTGGGCGGCGGCGCGATGATCAGCATCGCGGAGCTGGTGGCGCTGCCCTTCCTGCTCGCGATCCTGGTGCAGTGGGCGCGCACCGAACGCGCCCAGACGGTCGCGCTGGACCGCCGCCTGGACACGGAGCTGGTCCCCGCGGCCCCCGCCCCTGGTCAGACGGCGGACGAGGACCGCGTACGCCCCTGGTGGGAGACGGAGGACAACGAGGTCGCCCAGCGCATCCGCCGGCAGCGGGGCTGACGCTCGCCGGGAGGCTGAGGGGCCTTGCACCATGAGCGCCCGATGAGGTCGCGTGGTCCGGTGCCGTGCATCGCAGGGCGGAGGGTTGCCCGCGTACTGGGCGTGCGCGGGCGATCCCGGCAACGCGGCGAGGTGCGGTACCAGGGCGCGGCGACCCGGGCGGGCATGGTGCAAGGGCCCCTCAGGCCAGGCCGAACCAGCCGAGGACGGTCTGCACGAGCAGGATCGTGGACATGGTGGCCACGCCGACGACCACCGCGGTGGCGGCGATGCGGTAGCGGGGCCCGTTGGCGGCGGGCCCGAGCACGGTGCGGCGGTTGGTCAGCACCAGCAGGTAGACCAGGACGACCGGGCTGATCAGACCCTGTAGGACCTGGGTGCCGATCAGCAGCTGGATGACGTCGATCGGGGTCATCGCGAGCGTGGCGCCGAGGACGATCTGGGCGGTGAACAGCCCCAGGAACAGCGGGGCGTCGCGGAAGCTGCGGGAGACCGAGCGTTCCACGCCCGCCGCCTCGCCGATGGCGTAGCTGGCCGACAGCGGGACGACGGCTCCGGCGAGCGCGGAGGCACCGATCAGACCGATCGCGAACAGCAGTTCCGCGTTCTGTCCGGCGACGGGTTTCAGCGCCTCGGCGGCCTGGGCGGCGGAGTCCAGCGGCCCGGTGCCGCCGATCGCGGAGGCGGTGGCGATGATGATGGTCAGGCTGATGACGCAGGCGAAGACCGCGCCGAGGACGGCGTCGGCGCGGATGAGCGGGTAGTCGGCGGGTTTGGCGCCGCGGTCGACGACACCGGCGGCGGCGTAGAACTGCATGTAGGGGCTGACCGTGGTGCCGATCAGGGCGACCGCGAGCAGGATGAAGTCCTTGCTCGGCTCGACGTGCGGGACGACGAGGTGGCGGCCGACCGCCGCCCAGTCGGGGTGGCCGAGGATCATCGCGACCGGATAGGCGAAGAACGCCAGCGACATGATCAGGAAGATGCGTTCGGCCCAGTGGTAGGAGCCGAACAGCACCAGCGCCCACAGCAGGATCGCGGCCGGCGGGATGACCGCCCACTTGGGCACGCCCAGCAGCTGGAAGGCGGCACCGATGCCCGCGAACTCGCTGACGACCAGGCCGGTGTTGGCGAGCAGCAGGCAGAACACGGCGAGCGCGGTCAGGCGCAGGCTGAACTGTTCGCGGATCAGGGCGCCGAGGCCCTTGCCGGTGTGCGCGCCCAGGCGCACGGCCATCTCCTGCACCATCACCAGGGCCACGGTCACCAGGACCATGAAGAACAGCGTGCCGTAGGCGAACTGGGAGCCGGCCGAGGCGTAGGTGGCGATCCCGGCCGCGTCGTTGCCGGCGTTGGCCGCGACCAGCCCGGGGCCCGCGATCGCGGCGACCATGGTCAGGCGCCGCCATCCGCTGGGGCGGGCGGCGGCGGGTGCGCCGGTGGAGCCCGGTGCCGTGGTCGTCGGGGGCGTCTCGAGGTCGCCGGTCACTGGAGGAACCTCCTGAAGTGCACACGCCCGCGTTCGGGCAGCAGAGCGTCGAGCAGGTCGTCGGCCAGGATGCGGCCGAGGGGACGGTCGGTGTCGTCGACCACCAGCAGCGAGGAGGCGCGGGCGGCGACCAGCTGGTCGGCGGCCTCGGACAGCGGTGTGTCCGCGCGCACGGTGACGGGAGGGCCGAACTGGGCCAGCCAGGCCACCAGATCGGCCACCGGGGCGGCGTCCTCGGCCACCGCCAGGTCGAACAGCGCCATGTCGCACAGCAGCCGGCCCTCGTCGTCCACGACGGCGACGGCGTCGATCTCGGTGCGGTGCTCGGCCTGTTCGGCCAGCCGGGCCCGCACCTCGGCCACGGTCGCGTCCCGGTGGACGGTGACCAGCAGGGTCGTCATGGCGCCGCCCGCGGTGCCCTCCCGGTGCGCCAGCAGCCGGCGCAGCTCCGCCGACTGGTCGTCCGGCATACGGGTGAGCAGCGACTCGCGCTCCTCCGGGGTGAGGTCGCGCAGCGCGTCGGCCGCCTCGTCCGGCTCCATCTCGTCCACCAGCCGGGCGGCGTGCTCGGGCCGCGCCTCCCGCAGCAGGTTCTCCAGCTCGGCCGGTTCCATCTCCTCCAGTGCGTCGGCGGCCTGTTCCGGCTCCAGCCAGCCCAGCAGCTGCTGCCGTTCGGCGCGGCCGAGGTCCTCGAGGATGTCGGCGAGGTCGGCCGGGCGCAGCTGGTGCAGCGCGGTCCGGGAGGCGCGCAACCGCACTTCGGGCGGCCCGTCCGTGGCCTCCTCGGCGAACGGGGCCACCGCCTGCCAGTCCAGGACCCGCTCCGGGGTCGGCCGGGCCTGCCAGCGGCGCGGGCCCAGCCGGCGCAGCAGCGTGGGCAGCGACACGTCCACCCCGACCAGGACGACGCGGTCGACGAGCGGCGCCAGGTACAGGTCGGCGGCGCGGGTGACCTGGACCCCGTCCACGTCGACCAGTTGGTGGTCGAGGACGTCCCTGGCCAGCAGCACCTCGCCGGGGCGGCGGGAGAAGTCCCGCAGGTCCACCCGGGCGGCGCGCAGCCGTACCTGTCCGGCGTGCACCTTGCCGATGGCGTCGGCGGGCAGGAAGGTGCGCCGCCGCCCGATGCGCAGGATCAGCCCGGTGACCGGCGGGTACGCATCCGCCCCGTACAGCCGGGCGACCACGTCCACGAGGCGGCCGACCTCCTCGCCGGCCTGGTTGGTGACGGGCCCGCCGACCAGTCCGGCCAGCGAGACCAGGGAGCTGCGGACCGCCTTGGAGGCGGTGGCGCGGCGCTCCAGACGGACCCGGCGGTCACGCAGCCGGGTCGTGGTGGACATGAGCAGAGTGTGGGCAGCCATGAGGAACACCCCCTCGCCCCGTCGGGGCGGGTACCGGGCGGCCCACGGCAGCGGCCTTTTCCGCTGGTGCGCACACGGCAACACGCGGCCCTGTGAGGCGCGTGCGGCACCGGCCCGGTCGCCGGGCGGTTCAGCGGGGAACGGCGTGCTGCCCGGGACCGCGGAAGGACGACCAGGACAACGCGGAACGGGGCCGACTATGGCCCGGACTACTGTCCATTTCGCCTCCTCCCGGTCCCGGCGCCGGAGCTGAGCGCTCCGCCTGCACAACGCATGCTCGACCGGTCAAGAGTACGCCGCCGCCATCCCGCCTCCGGGCCACATGACCGGATTGTTGGGGAACCCTTACCGGTGCCTTCCCGGTCGTGGATCTTTGGCCCCGTACCGTTGCGGTGGTGCGGCGGCTGTCCGCCGCCGACCTTTCGACCGGGTGGGAGTGTGGATGACGACGGGTCGCCGGGCCGTGCTGGCCGCCCTGGCGGGTGGCGTGCTCGCCGGATGCGCGGGCTCGAAGAGCGCGACGAGCGGCGGGACGCCGACGTCCGGCCCGCCCACCGGGCCCGCGCCGTCCACCACCGCCGCCCCGACGTCCGCGCCCTCGGCGACGGCACCGGCGGTCACGCGTGCCGAGATCGTGGCCCGCTACGGTCATACCGTGCCGCACTCCTGGGGCTTCGACGGCCCCGGGGTCGTGCACGCGTTGCCGAAGGGGAGGCGTGAGATCGCGCTGACCTTCGACGCCTGCGGCGGACGGGGCGGAAGCGGCTACGACAAAGCGCTGATCGACTTCCTGCGCCGGCGGGAGGTACCGGCGACGCTCTTCATCAACTCCCGCTGGATCGACGCCAACCCGGCCCTCTTCCGCCGGCTGGCCGCCGAGCCCCTGTTCGAGATCGCCAACCACGGCACCCGCCACCGCCCGCTGTCGGTCACCGGGCGCTCCGCCTACGGCATTCCCGGCACCCGTGACGCCGGGGAGGTGTACGACGAGATCGCCGGCAACCGGGCCAGGCTCACCCGGCTGCTGGGCGCCCCGCCGCGCTTCTTCCGGTCCGGCACCGCGTACTGCGACGACGTCGCGGCACGGATCGTCACCGACCTGGGGGAACGCTTCGCGAGCTTCTCGGTCAACGGCGACGGCGGTGCCACCTTCACCCCCGAGCAGGTCCGCACCACCGTGGCGTCCGCGCCCGGCGGCTCCATCGTCATCTGCCACATGAACCACCCCGAGGGCGGCACCGCCCGGGGTATCGCCGCCGCCGTACCGAAGTTGCTGGCGAGCGGTCACACCTTCGTGCGCCTGTCAGACGCGGTGCACTGACGAGGCGACCGGCTCCGCCTCACACCACCGAGGCGATCAACTGGTCGATCAGGGCTATGAGGACGTCCCGGCACGACTCGCGCTCCCGCGCGTCGCACAGCAGCACCTGGACGTGCCCGGGCAGCGCCAGGGCGTCCCGGATCTCCTCGGGCGGGTACGGGTGCTGCCCGTAGAAGCCGTTGACGGCTACGACGAAGGGGATACCGCGGCGTTCGAAGAAGTCGATGGCGGCGAAGCTGGACTCGGGGCGGCGGACGTCGATCAGGACGACGGCGCCGAGCGCGCCGATCGCCAGGTCGTTCCACATGAACCAGAACCGCTGCTGACCGGGCGTGCCGAAGAGGTACAGCACGAGGTCCCGGCCGATCGTGATGCGGCCGAAGTCCAGGGCCACGGTGGTGGCCCGTTTCTCCTCGATGCCGACCAGGTCGTCGACGTCCAGCCCGGCGGTGGTCAGCGGTTCCTCGGTGCGCAGCGGGACGATCTCGCTGACCGACCCGACCATGGTGGTCTTGCCGACGCCGAACCCCCCGGCGATGAGGATCTTCACCGTGTCGGGGGCCGACGCCGTACGGGTGGCGGTGTCAGAGCCGGCCAAGGCCGTCCCTCACTTTCTGCAGCAGTCGAAGGTCCGGGGTGCGGGAGACGGGGTGCGGCGGGCGGATGGTGATCCGGCCCGCCTCCAGCAGGTCGCACAGCATGATGACGACCACGCTCACCGGCAGGTCGAGATGGGCGGCGAGCTCCGCCACGGCGATCGGCTCGGCGCACCGCTTCAGGATCCGCGCGTGCTCGGGCTGGAGCCGGGGCGCCCACGCGGGCGGCGGGTCCACCGCCGTCACCGTGGTGATGAGGGTGAAGTCGGCGCGGCTGGGCCGGGTCCGTCCGCCGGTCAGCGTGAACGGCCGGACCAGCCGGCCCGCCGCGTCGCCTCCGCTCACCTCACTCGCCGCTGCGGGAGACGCCGAGGCCGGCCCGGGGTGCCGCACTCAGGTGCTCGCCGATCTTCTTCACCAGCATGTTCATCTGGTACGCCACCACGCCCACGTCGGCGTTCGGGCCGGTGAGGACGGCGAGGTGGGCGCCGGGCCCGGCCTGGGTGAGGATCAGGTAGCTGTGGGCCATCTCGATGAGCGCCTGACGCACCGGGCCGCCGCGGAAGTCCATGCTGACCCCCTTGCTGAGGCTCATCAGGCCGGACGCGGTCGCCGCGAGCCGTTCGGCGTCGTCGCGGACGAATCCGGTGGAGTGGCTGACGACCAGTCCGTCCTCGGAGAGCACCACCGCGTGGGCGACCCCGGCGACCCGGTCCACGAGTGAGGTGAGCAACTGGTCGAGCTGGCTGTGGGTGGCAGGCGAGCGTGTCATGTCGGTGTCCTTCAGGAGCGGTCGGCGAGCGGTGTGGACGTCGGGGCGGCCTCGGAGGCGTCGGCTGCGGCGGGCTCCTCCTGGTCGTACTGCGCCGGCGCGCCCTCGTCACGCGCCCGGAGCGTGCCGCGCTGGAAGCCGGCGAGGGAGGAGGCGGCGCGTTCCGCGGTGAACTCGTCGAGCACGCCGTGCGCCTCGGCGGGCGCGGCCTCCTCGAGCAGCTCGGCGGCCAGGCTGGTCTGCGGCACCCGGCGCGGCAGCGGGGGAAGCCCTCCCGCGCTCCCGGCCGGGTGGGTGTGCACGGCGGCCTCCCTCCGGGTGGGCTCCCGGTGGGCGTCGGCCGCGGCGGCGGTCTCGGCGGTGCGGGCCGGGCGGGCGGGCCGGGGCTCTCGCACGGGCGCGTGGTCGGGCGCCTCGGTGGACCCGGGGGCCTCGCGCACCACGATGTCGTGGGGGACGAGCACGATCGCCGTGGTGCCGCCGTACGGCGAGGGGCGCAGGGTCACGGCGATGCCGTGCCGGGTGGCCAGGCGGGCGATCACGAACATGCCGAGCCTGAGGTCGTCGGCGAGGGCCACCACGTCGAACTGGGGGGCCACCGCCAACTGGGCGTTGAGCTGGGCGTAGTCCTCCTCGGACAGGCCGAGTCCGCGGTCCTCGATCTCGATGGCGAGGCCCTTGGCGACCAGCGCGGCCCGCACCTGGACGGGGCTCGGGGCGGGCGAGTACGCGGTCGCGTTGTCGATGAGTTCGGCCAGCAGGTGGATCAGGTCGGCCACCGCGGGCGGGGACAGGTACACGTCCTCGTCGGTGTGCACCTCCACCCGCTGGTACTCGGCGACCTCACCGACGGCGCTGCGCACGATGTCGATCAGCGCGACCGGTTCGGTCCAGCTGCGCCGGGGCTGTTCGCCGCTGATGATGACGAGGTTCTCCTCGTAGCGGCGCAACTGGCTCGCGGTGGAGTCCAGTTCGTACAGCCCCTTGAGGACGTCCGGGTCCTGGTGCTGTCTCTCCAGCGCGTCCAGCTTGCTGAGCTGCAGGTTGACCAGGTTCTGGCTCTGCCGGGCGATGCCGAGGATCACCTTCTGGAAGCCGCGCCGGGTCTCGGCGAGTTCGACGGCGGTGTGCACGGCGGTGCGCTGGGCGGTGTTGAACGCCTGGGCCACCTGGCCCAGTTCGTCGTGCCCGTAGTCGAGCGGTGGCGTCGCCGACTCCACGTCGACCTTCTCGCCCCGCTCCAGCCGGGCCACGACGTCGGGCAGCCGTTCCTGGGCCAGGGAGAGCGTGGCGAGCCTGAGACCGCGCAGCCGCCGGGACAGGGAGCGGGTGATCCGCCAGGACATGCCGACGCACACCAGGAGGGCGGCGAGTCCTCCGGCGCTCAGCGAGCCGGCTTTGACCAGCAGGCCGTGCGCCGTGGCGGCACTGCGGTCGAGCAGCTGCGCCGTCTGCTGCCGGATCAGTGCCGCGTACCGGTCGGCGAGCGTGTTCATCGCGGTGCTCCAGCGCTGCCGGGCGTCCGGCAGCGCGACCCCGCGCCCGCCGGAGGCCGCCCGGGCCGCGAGCACCTGGTCCTCGACGTCCCGCAGGCTCGCCCACTCGGGTGACTGCAGGATCCGTTCGGCCTGGGTCTTCATGCTGCCCTGCAGCGAGGGCACGATCTGGTCCTGGACCAGCCAGCGGCGGGCGTGGACCAGCTGCATGAACTGCTCCCACGACGCGTCGTCCATGTGCCGCGACGGCCAGGCCAGGGTGAGCTCCGCGTCCTCCTGGGAGGCCAGCTCCGCTGCATTCTCCAGCGCGACCAGCGGGCCGGCCTGCGAGGTGAGGTCGCCGTCGTCGACCTGGGAGAGCTCCTGGAAGGCCTGGATCTGCCGACCGATGATCGCGGTGTACTGGTCCAGTGCCTGCTGGGCGGTGATGTCCGTGGGACGGTCCACCTGGTCGCGGTAGTACTCCAGGCTGCCCACCGACGCGACGACGGAGTACATCGGGTCCTTGATGCGGGAGGGCGCCCGCTTGATGGCGTCGGCCTGTCCGGTGAGCTGCGCCACCGCCGCGTCCGTCGCCCTGCGCTGGGCGTCCAGGGCGGCCCGGGAGCCGTGCGGGGAGGCCAGCCACGCAGCGGACAGCTGCCGCTCCCGCTGCAGGGCGAGCGCCGCCTCGGTACCCATGGCGCCGGTGGACCGGCTCAGCTCCGTCTGTGCGCGCAGCCGCAGCCCCTCCGAGAACATCTGGGTGGTGGTCACCGCCCACACGGCGGCGAGCGTGACGCTGGGCACCAGGGCCAGGAGGATCAGGGAGAGGCGTATGGAGCCGAGACGGCGCCGGATAGGTGTCGGTGTCCGTCGAGACATCGTGGTCCTAGAACGGTCCATGGGGGACGGGGGAAGTCGAGGGAAGGGGACGGACGCGTGGGGGTGGGCGCGCGTCCGGTGCGGCACAGGGGTGCGCAGGATGTTATCGGTCCGTGTGACCTGGCGCACCGACAGCGACGGATCGTTTTGGCGGTTCTCGGGAGGAGGTGCCCGGTCAGCGGGTGCCGCCCGCCGCGAACTTCGCCACCGAGGTGATGTTCGCCTTGGTGACGAAGGCGGGACCGGTGAGCACCGGGGCGGTGCCGCCGCCGCTGACGTTGCCGTTGGTCCTGTACAGCCACAGCGAGTCCACGGCGAGGTAGCCCTGGAGATAGGGCTGTTGATCCACGGCGAACTGCACGTCCCCGTCCTGGACGGCCCTGACCAGGTCGGTGTTGAGGTCGAAGGTGGCGACGCGTGCCCTGCTGCCCGCCTGCTGCACCGACTTGACCGCGCCGAGCGCGAACTGCGCTCCCAGCGTGACCACTTCGTCGATGCTCGGGTCCTGCCGCAGCTGGGCGGCGACGGCGCCGGTCACGGCGCCCATGTCGGTGCCGTCCACGTAGAGCAGGTCGGTCCGGCCGCCGAAGGCCTTCTTCACCCCGGCGCAGCGCGCTTCCAGGGCGACGTTGCCGCGCTCGTGGATGACGCACAGGGCGTGCTTGGCGTGGAGGTCGTTCAGCTTGTCGCCGACGGCGCGGCCCGCGACGCTCTCGTCCTGGCCGAAGTACTCCAGAACGCCCTCCGAACGCCAGGCGTCGATCCCGGAGTTGAGCCCGACGATCGGTATGCCCGCCGCCCTGGCGTCGGCGATCGCTCCCTTCATCGCCTCCGGCTTGGCGAGGGTCAGCGCGATGCCGTCGACCCGGTCCTTGACCGCGTCCCGCACCAACTCCGCCTGTCCCGCCGGGTCCGGGTCGCCCGCGTACGTCAACTCGGCGCCGTCCTTGGCCGCGGCCGCCTCGGCGCCCTTGCGCACCAGCTCCCAGAAGGCGTCGTCCTTGGCTCCGTGGGTGACCAGGGCGACCTTGAGCCGGCCCGGTCCGGACGCCTTCGCGTCGCCGGCTGCGGCGCCTTCGGAACCGGAGCAGCCGGCCAGCAGCAGGCAGGCGGCGACGGCGACGGCGGTCAGGGCGGTGCCGAGCGGGGTTCTGCGGGACCTGTGCGGAGAGGGAAAGGTCTTCATGGGGGGTGCGGCACCTCGCTGTGCAGCCGAGCCAGAGGACGGCGGTCGTACGGGAAGAGCGGAGTGAGCCGGGACGTACCGGCTCGGTGGCTCACGCTGAGCCGGAGCCAATCGCGGGTGACCGCCCGTGGTCAAGTGAGCGACCCCGGGTAGTCGGCTGTTGCTGCCGCATTGTGATGATCTCCGCCCGCCGGGCGCCCGAGCCCGGCCGCCCTCCGCCCGCCGGCCACGGGCCCAGCGGCCGTGCCGCCGGCCACGGGCCGCTCCACGCGGGCGTCCGTCGTCCGGCATCCGGGGCGACCCTTCCCGCCCAGGACCACGACATGTAACTTTTGCCGTGATATGCGTGATTTCTCGCCATCGAGTCGTGCCACGTTGTCGTCCTGTTCGATCACGGTCCTACCAGGAGGCTGGGTGTACCGTCCGCGTGAGTGGCCGCAGGGGCGTCCGTCATGACCGGACGGAGGCGGGAACCACGGCGGTCAGGCCCCCATGACCTGCGTTTGCGGCTGCGTGACGAGCTGGTCCGGATCGACGATCAGTTGCGCGCCCTGGTCTCCGCCATGGACCGGCTTCAGGGGCTGCTGGACGCCGTGGTGGCCATCAGCCGGGAGGTGGAGCTGCCCGGGGTGCTGAACCGCATCGTGACCACCGCCATGGACCTGGTGGGCGCCCGCTACGGGGCACTGGGAGTCCTCGACGAGTCCGGTGAGTCCCTGAAGGAGTTCATCGCCGCCGGCCTGTCCGAGCGGGAGTACGCCGACCTGGCCGCGGTGGGCCTGCCCGAGGGTCGGGGCCTGCTCGGGCACCTGATCAGCCATCCCCAACCGCTGCGGGTCGACGACATCCCCGCGCACCACTCCTCCGTCGGCTTTCCGCCGGGCCATCCGCGCCTGCGCACCCTGCTCGGTGTGGCCATCAGCGTGCGCGGCGAGATCTACGGTGACCTCTATCTGTCCGAGCGACGTGACGGGCGACCCTTCGACGTCCACGACGAGAACATCGTCGTCGCCCTGGCCGGCGCCGCCGGCATCGCGATCGAGAACGTCCACCTGTTCGAACAGGTGCGCACCGCATCCGAGAAGTTCCAGCGGCTCCTGCTGCCGGCCCTGCCCGATCTGCGGCCGTTCACCGCCGCCGCCATCTACCGGCCCGCCGCCGAGCCGAGCCGACTCGGCGGCGACTGGTACGACGCCATCCTGCTGCCCGACGACGCGGTGGCGGTCGTCATCGGTGACGTGGTGGGCCACGATCTGGAGGCCGCCGCCGCCATGGCCTCCACCCGCAACATGCTGCGCGCCCTGCTCTTCGACCGGTGCACTCCGCCCAGCGCGATCCTCGCCCAGCTCGACCGCACCCTGCAGGGCATCACCGACACCCCCGTGACCACCACGAACCTGGCGCGCATCGAACCCGACGGGCCTGGGTGGCGGCTGCACTGGAGCGCCGCGGGCCACGTGCCGCCCCTGGTGATCGCTCCCGGCCGGAAGGCGGAGTACCTGTTCGCCGAGCCCGGACTGCCCCTCGGGGTCGACACCGAACAGGCCCGCCCCGACCACATCCACCCGCTGCCCCCGGGCAGCACCGTGGTCCTCTTCACCGACGGTCTGGTCGAACACCCCCACCGCCCCATCGACGAGTGTCTGGACGAGCTCTCCGGTGTCGCCACCGCCCATGCGGGCCTGCCCCTGGAGGACCTGGTCCAGACGCTCGCCGACCACGCCCCCAGCGACGGCCACGACGACATGGCGATCCTCGCGCTGCGCACCCCACCCGTCTGAGGAACACGCACAACAGGCGCGCCCTTCCTGTAGCCGACCGCTTGGTGGATCACGCGCGGCCGACGGACGATGGGTTACGGGGCCGAGCCGATGGGGAGACCCCGATGTCCGTCGCGCGGCACGAACTGCTCCGGCGCGGCGCGGTGACCGCCCTGGAGATCTGCGTCATCGCCGCGCTGTACTACGCCTCGGGCAGGCTCGGGCTGCTCCAGCAACTGGTACGTGGCCAGGTCACCCCGCTGTGGCCGCCGACCGGGATCGCGCTTGCCGGGCTGCTGCTCCTCGGGCCCCGGGTGTGGCCGGGGATCGCCCTGGGCGCGCTTCTGATCAACATCTCTCTCGGGCCGTCGGTCCCCGCCGTGCTCACGATCGTGGCCGGGAACACGGTCGCGCCGCTGTGCGCGTACGCACTGCTGGGCCGCGCCGGGTTCCGTAACGAGATGGACCGGCTGCGCGACGCGCTGGCCCTGGTGTTCCTCGGGGCCTTCGCCGGCATGCTCATCAGCGCGACGGTGGGCAGTTGCACCCTGCTGCTCGCCGGTGCGCTGTCCGCCGGCGCGTTCTGGCCGACGTGGTCGGTGTGGTGGACCGGCGACGCGATGGGGGTGCTGCTGGTGACGCCGGTCCTGCTGGTGCTGCGCTCCGCGCACCGGCCGAGGGACGTGCCGTCGTACCGGTGGTGGGAGGGGGCGCTGCTGGTGGCGGCCACCGTCGGGGTCGGGTTCCTCGAGGTCAGTCGGGTACCGCTGCTCTTCGTCGCCCTGCCGCTGCTGATCTGGGCGGCCTTCCGCTTCCAGCGGGCCGGGGCCGCACCCTGCGCACTGGCCGTGTCCACGTTCGCCATCCTCGCCGCGGCCCGGAGGACGGGCCCGTTCGCGGGTCACAACCTGCTCACCGACATGATCACCCTGCAGGCGTTCAACGGCTCGGTCGCCCTGACGGCCCTGCTGCTCGGCGCGACGATCAGCGAGCAAAGACAGAACCGGAAGGAGATCGAACAGGCGTGCCGCCAGCTCGCCGACATGGTGGCGAGGATCGCGCCGGAGGAGGCCGGGAAAACGGCGAGGCCCGACAGCGAGGAGAACGGGGACGGCGACCGCCCCCGCAACCACCGCGCTCCCTCGGCGGCCGACGCACAGGGGCGGGACCGGTGGGACCACCGTCCCCGTCCCCCGTGACACCCGGCCTGGTCAGCTCTCGTCAGGGAGCAGGCGCAAGGAGATCGAGTTGATGCAGTACCGCTGGTCCGTGGGCGTCGGGTAGCCCTCCCCCTCGAACACGTGCCCGAGGTGGGAGCCGCACCTGGCGCACCGCACCTCCGTCCGCACCATCCCGTGCGAGCGGTCCTCCAGCAGTTCCACCGCGTCGCTGTCCTTCGGGTCGTAGAACGACGGCCAGCCGCAGTGGGACTCGAACTTCGTGTCCGAGGTGAACAGTTCGGCGCCGCAGGCGCGACAGGAGTACACGCCCTTGGTCTTGGTGTTCGTGTACTCACCGGTGAAGGCGGGCTCGGTGCCGGCCTGGCGCAGGACCGCGTACTCCGCCGGGGTCAGTTCCGCGCGCCACTGCTCGTCCGGCTTGTCGACGTCGTACGACATGAAGGCCAACCCCTCTACTGCTGTGCGAGACGGTCCAGGATCCGCGGGCCGAGCTCCGTGACGTCGCCCGCGCCCATGGTGAGAACGAGATCACCCGGCTTCGCCATTCCCGCGACGACCGCGGGGACCTCCGCCTGGTCGTGGACGGCCTGCACGTCCGCGCCCGCCGCCCGCGCCGCCTCGATGATCAGCTCGCTGGTCACGCCCGGGATCGGGTCCTCGCGGGCCGGGTAGATGTCCAGGACCACGGAGGCGTCCGCGAGCGCCAGCGCCTGGCCCATCTCCTTGCCCAGTTCCTGGGTGCGGGAGAACAGGTGGGGCTGGAAGACCACCAGGATGCGGGACTCGCCGGCCGCCGCCCGCATCGCCTCCAGGTCCGCCGTCATCTCCGTGGGGTGGTGTGCGTAGGAGTCGACGACCTGGACACCGGCCTGCTCGCCCTTGAGCTGCAGGCGGCGCTTCACACCGGTGTACGCGGCCAGGGCCGGGGCCAGCTCCGCCGCCGGGATACCGACCGCCACTCCCGCCGTCAGGGCCGCGACCGCGTTCGCCGCGTAGTGGCGGCCGGGGACGGAGACCGTGAAGGTCAGCTCCGAGCCGTCCAGGTCCACCGTCACCCGGCTCTTCAGGCCCTGCGGGACGATCGAGAGGATGCGCACGTCGGCGTCCGCCGCCTCGCCGTACGTCACCGTCCGCACCGAGCCGGCCAGCCGCCGGGTCAGCTCGCGTGCGCCCGCGTGGTCCGCCGAGACCACCAGCGTGCCGCCCGGGACGATCCGGCCCGCGAACGTCCGGAAGGAGTCGTAGATCTCCTCCAGGGACGCGTAGTTCGCGTGGTGGTCGAGTTCGACGTTGAGGACGATGGCGACCTCGGGGGCGTACTTGTGGAAGCTGCGGTCCGATTCGTCCGCCTCCGCGACGAAGATGTCGCCGTCGCCGTGCAGGGCGTTCGAACCCGGGGCGTCCAGGTCGCCGCCGATCGCGTACGACGGCTTCAGGCCCAGCTCGGTGAGGGACACCGCCAGCATCGACGTCGTGGTCGTCTTGCCGTGGGTGCCGGCGACCGCGATCGGGCGCAGGCCTTCCATCAGGGCCGCGAGGGCGTCGGAGCGGTGGACCACCGGGATGCCCAGCTCGGCCGCGCGGGCCAGCTCCGGGTTGTCCTCACGGATCGCCGAGGAGACGACGACACAGCTCGCGTCGTCGGCGAGATGCCCGGCCGCGTGGCCGATGTGCACGGTCGCGCCCAGCGCGCGCAGGGCCTCGGCGGTCGGCGAGTCCTTGGCGTCGCTGCCCGCCACCCTGGCCCCGCGCTGCGCGAGGATCTTCGCGATGCCCGACATTCCGGCGCCGCCGATGCCGATGAAGTGCGGTCGGTCCATGGCGGTGGGGAGGCCGGGTGCCATGCGTGTCTCCTGGGTGCTGGTACGGCGGACGTTCAGCGACACACCCTAGTGCGTCACGGGACGGTCCCGGCGACCGTCACGCCTTGCTGTGCGAGAACAGCTTCAGCACCGGTACGCCGACCTTGTGCCGGGCCCTGGAGGCCCAGTCGCGGTGGAAGAACTCCTCCACGTAGTGCGGGTCGGTCAGCACGATCACCTCGTCCGCGCCGACCTCGTCGACCAGACCCTTGAGCGCGTCCAGCGGATGGTCCTCGATGAGGCGGCCCTCCGCCGCGCTGCCCGCCGCGCGCAGCGCGGACAGCGACACCTCCAGGGCCTGCCGCCCCAGCTGGGCGGCGTCCTTGCCCTCCGGTGTCTCCCGTTCGTGCGCCGCCTCGTCCAGCTCGCCCAGGGCGATGTCGTCGATGGCCCGCAGCAGGCGGTCCGCCTGGTCGCCGCGGGGTTGCAGCAGGATGTGAAAGGAGACCGGCTCGTCACCGTGCAAGGTGGTGACGAACTCCACGTCGGCGGACGTGAGGGCCTTCTCGATCATCAGTACGCTCGTGAACACGACAGGCGCCCTTCTCCTCCATGGACCGCGGACCTTCCCCGGTGGGCCGTCACGGCCCTTGCGGAAACCATCCTGCCCCGGCACCGGCGCGGGATCCGCGTGAACTAGTGTGCCCACCGAACGCTGAACGGAACGGGTGATTCCACACCGTCGCCGCACATCGGGAGCTTCAGGTAGAAAACGCCCGTATGCCCGCACCGCTCAGGCGCGGCGGTACCGCGCGAACAGGAACCCCTCCTCCTCCAGCAGCGACGCCAGCGCGAAGCGCCTGGGCACCGTGAGCGAGGGGCCCCCGGCGATCCGCTGCGCGTCGCCCGCCGTGAGCATCGGCGAGACGGTCAGGCACAGCTCGTCCAGCACCCCGGAGACGACCAGCTGGCCCAGCAGACGCGGCCCGCCCTCGCTGAGCAGCCGGGTCATGCCGAGGTCCGCGAGGGCGCGTACGGCCCGGACCGGGTCCACACCCATGCCGTCCCCGGCGATCACCACCCGGGCGCCCGCCTTCTCGGCCGCCGCCACCCGGTCCGGTGCCGCCGCGGCCCCGGTGAGCACCATCGTGGGCACCAGGGGCGAGGTGAACAGCGGCCAGGAGAAGTCCAGCTCCAGGCTGGAGCTGACCACCGCGATGGCGGGCACCGGGCCCTGTGCGGCCGCCCGGCGCATCGCGGCGAAGGCCTCGCGCTCGCGTGCCGGCCGGTACCCCTCCTGCCGTACCGTTTCCGCACCCACGATCACCACATCCGCGAGCCCCCGCAGCGTGCCGAAGATGCGCATGTCGGCGGCGCTGGAGATCGGGTGGGACCGCCCTTCGTGCTGGGCGGCACCGTCCAGGGTGGAGACCATGTTGGCGCGCAGCCAGGGCTCCCGACCGCCGGGCGGGGGCTCCGGGTAGGCGTAGGCCGCGGCGAGCTCCTCCAGCGACCACTCGCGGTCGACGGACCCGCCCGCCGCGCCGGCGCCCGGCACCTCCCCGGTGTCCGGGGCCGGAGCACCCGGCCGGGCCGCTGTCTCGTCCGTCACAGGGAACAGGCGTCGCATGTCGTGCAGTGTGGCACGACACGTACAGTGGGGAAGCGTGTCGTCCTCCACCGCCGCCTCCCGGACCGAACCGATAGCCGACGCGGCCCCGCTGTCCCTGTGCGCCCGCGAGCCGCACGTCCCGGCCGACCGGCTCGTCGCCGAGATGGTGCCGCCGCCGCGCTTCGACTCGGTCCGCTTCTCGACGTACATACCGGACCCGAACCAGCCCAGTCAGAGCGAGGCCGTACGGGTCCTCGAGGGCTTCGCGGCCGGGCTCGGCGCGGAACGGACCAACGGCAGGCGCGGGTTCCTCGGGTTCGGCAGGAGCAAGGCCCCGAAGACGCCCGCGGGCCCCCGCGGCGTCTACCTCGACGGCGGCTACGGCGTCGGCAAGACCCACCTGCTCGCCTCCCTGTGGCACGCCACCCCGGCCGAGCCCTCGCTCAAGGCCTTCGGCACCTTCGTGGAGCTGACGAACCTGGTCGGCGCGCTCGGCTTCCAGCAGACCGTGCAGACGCTCTCCGGCCACCGCCTGCTGTGCATCGACGAGTTCGAGCTGGACGATCCCGGCGACACGGTCCTCGTCTCCACCCTGCTCGGCAAGCTCGTCGAGGCGGGCGTGGCGCTCGCCGCCACCTCCAACACCCTGCCGGGCAAGCTCGGTGAGGGCCGCTTCGCCGCGGCCGACTTCCTGCGCGAGATCCAGGGCCTGTCGGCCCACTTCCGCACGCTGCGCATCGACGGCGAGGACTACCGCCACCGCGGCCTGCCCGAGGCGCCGGCGCCGTACACCGACGCGCAGGTGACGAAGACGGCGTACGCCACCGAGGGCGCCTCGCTCGACGCCTTCCCGCAGTTGCTCGAGCACCTCGCCCGGGTCCACCCCAGCCGGTACGGCGCGCTGACCGACGGAGTGAAGGCGGTGTGCCTGACGGACGTCCGGCCGGTGCCCGACCAGTCGACGGCGCTGCGGCTCGTCGTGCTCGCGGACCGGCTCTACGACCGCGAGGTGCCGGTGCTCGCCTCCGGGCTGCCGTTCGACCAGCTGTTCAGCGAGGAGATGCTGAAGGGCGGCTACCGCAAGAAGTACTTCCGCGCCATCTCCCGCCTCACCGCGCTCGCACGGGACGCCGGAAGCCTCGTTCGGGAGCAGTAGCCCCCGCAGACCCGTTCACGCGTAGCAGTTTCAAACAGACGTGCGTCAGCGACGACTTCCAGCCATCCCCACCTCGATTTTTGGGCTTTCCTTTACCTGAAACGTAAAGTTAACCCTGCAAAGGCGGTTGCCGGGTTAACGTGTTCGCGAGACACCTTCTACGGACGCGGGCAAGGGGGAAGGAGGCGCATGGTACGCGGTGCGACGGTCCGGTTCGTGCTCACGATCCTCTCCGCCGTCCTGCTCGCCCTGCAACTCTTCGCGCCCACCGCGTCCTTCGCCGCCTCCGCGCACCAGGTCCATCTGAGGGCCGCCGAAGCCCCGGAGGCGGTCACCGCCAAGCGCGCCGACGAGACGGACGAGGTCGTCACCTGCGGCGACCACGGACACCCGGCCGGCCCCACCGGCCCGCTGCGCACCCGCGACCGGCACCGCGCGGCGGCGGACTCCACCCCGGAGCCCCCCGCGCTCGTACCGCTGGCACACGACGCCACGGCCGTGCGGCCCCCGGCCGCCTCTCCCGCCGCGCTGCACATATCAAGATCCTCGACCGCTCACACACCAGCGGCACTCCAGGTGTTCCGCTGCTGAGCCCGTCACCCGGTACGGGCTGACATCGACCTCCCCTCACCACGCCACATCGGCTCTCGCCACGCCACACCGGCCGAGCGCGCCGACGTGGGTCATGTCGCCGTACCCGCATCTGCCATGTTTCGTACACCGACGCGCCATCCAGGGCGCGCCAGGAGGAACTGACAATGCAGCCCCTCATCGACAACGCCCGTGCGCACGGCCGACGCCCGGAGGAGTTCGCGCGGCTGGCCGAGGGCCAGTCCCCACAGGTGTTGTTCATCACCTGCTCCGACTCCCGGGTCGTGCCCGCGCTGATCACCGGAGCCCGGCCCGGTGAACTGTTCGAACTGCGCACCGCGGGCAACATCGTGCCTCCGTACGCCTCCGAGCACCCCACCAGCGAGGCGGCCACCATCGAGTACGCCGTGGAGGTCCTCGGCGTCAAGGACGTCGTGGTCTGCGGCCACTCGCACTGCGGAGCCGTCGGCGCGCTGGTGCGCGGCGACGACCTGACCGCCGTACCGGCCGTGCGCGACTGGCTGGCGCACGCCGCACCCGAGCCGCGCTCGTCCGCCGCGGACGACCCGACGGTCGCGGAGGCCGTGCAGAACCACGTGCTGGCGCAGCTGCTGCGCCTGCGCTCCTACCCGTGCGTCGAGCAGCGCCTGAAGGCGGATCAACTGCGCCTGCACGGCTGGTACTACGAGGTCCACACGGGATCGGTGCACGAACACCGCACCGAGACCGACAGGTTCGAGGCCCTGTGAGCGGACCGATGACCAAGTTTCCTTACCTGAGGCAGGACTTCGCCGCCTCCATAGTCGTCTTCCTGGTCGCCGTGCCGCTGTGCGTCGGCGTGGCGGTCGCCTCCGGCGTCCCGGCAGAGCTCGGACTGGTCACCGGCATCGTGGGCGGGCTCGTCACAGGGTTCATGCCCGGTAGCAGCCTTCAGGTGTCAGGGCCGGCCGCCGGCCTGACCGTGCTGGTCTTCGAGGCCGTCAGCGAGTTCGGTGTGCCGGCGCTCGGCGTGATCGTGCTGGTGGCCGGACTGCTCCAGCTCGCCATGGGCTTTCTCAAGGTGGGCCGCTGGTTCCGGGCGATATCCGTCTCCGTTGTCGAGGGCATGCTCTGCGGCATCGGGCTCGTGATCATCGCCGGTCAGATATACGCGGCGGCGGGCCTGAAGGCCCCCAAGACCGGCGTCGGCAAGATCGCGGGCCTGCCGGGAGCTTTCGTCGACGTCCTGAGCAGCACGGAGGCCCTGACCTCGCTCGCGATCGGCGCGGGCACCATCGCCGTCATCCTGCTGTGGAAGAAGATGCCCAAGGCCGCGCAGGCCGTGCCCGGTGCCCTCGCGGCGGTCGTGCTGGCCACGGTCGCCACGCTCGCCTTCAGCCTGCCGGTCGCCACGGTGAAGGTGGAGGGTCTGATCGGCGTCGTCCAGCCGCCCGGGGCCGAGGCCCTGGGTGAGCTGGCCTCCCCGGCCATCTGGGGCACCATCCTCGCGTTCACGCTGATCGCCTCGGCGGAGAGCCTGTTCAGCGCGGCGGCAGTGGACCGGCTGCACGACGGTCCGCGCACCGAGTACAACAAGGAGATGATCGCCCAGGGTGCGGGCAACACGGTGTGCGGTCTGCTCGGCGCCCTGCCGATGACCGCGGTGATCGTGCGCAGCTCAGCCAATGTCAACGCGGGCGCGAAGACCAAGGCCTCCCGCGTCCTGCACGGCGTGTGGCTGCTGCTGTTCGCCGCCGCGATGCCGTGGGCCCTGGCGCTGATCCCCATTCCCGCCCTCGCCGGCATTCTGGTCCACGCCGGCTGGAAGCTGATCCCGTTCCGACAGGTCGCGTCGCTGTGGCGGTCGCACCGGGGCGAGGCGCTGATCCTCGTGGTCACCGCCGCCTCGATCGTCGCGGTGAACATGTTCGAGGGCGTGCTGATCGGTCTGGCCCTGTCGGTCGTCAAGACCGCCTGGGAGGCGTCGCAGGTCAAGCTGGAGGTCATCGACAAGGGCGCCGGCCCCATCCAGGCGTACCTTTCGGGCAATGCGACGTTCCTGCGGCTGCCGAAGATCCTCGACAGTCTGGAGGCCCTCCCGCAGGACCGGCCCGTGGAGCTGGACCTCTCCGGGTTGCACCACGTGGACCACGCCTGCCGTACGGCCCTGGACAACTGGGCGGAGCGGCACAGCGTGCCCGGGACCGAGCCGGTGCGGGTGACGTCCGGCACGGAGCCGCTGCAGATGGCGTCCGGCACCTGACGACCCGGGGCCGCTCGGCCCCCGAACCCCTGGGGCCCGCCGGTGGTGCATCGGCGGGCCCTCGGTTGTGCACCGGCGGCCCTCGGCTGTCCCTCGCCTGGTGGGCACCTGCGGAACTATCGTGGCAAGTGCACACATACCGGGCCTCTCGACGAGGGGGTCGTCATGCTCCAGGAGCTGGTGGGTGCCCTGGTGGGGGCCGGCGTCGCGGGACTCGTGGGCCTCGCCTCGGCGGCACGGGTCGTCAAGCAGTACGAGCGCGGGGTGGTCTTCCGCTTCGGGCGGCTCCTCGGGGCGCCCCGGCCGCCGGGCTTCACCCTGATCGTGCCCATGGTGGACCGGCTGCAGAAGGTCAACATGCAGATCGTGACGCTGCCGATCCCCGCGCAGGAGGGCATCACCCGGGACAACGTGACCGTGCGGGTGGACGCCGTCGTGTACTTCAAGGTGGTCGACCCGGCGAACGCGCTGATCCAGGTCGAGGACTACCGCTTCGCGGTGTCGCAGATGGCGCAGACCTCGCTGCGCTCGATCATCGGCAAGAGCGACCTGGACGACCTGCTGTCCAACCGGGAGAAGCTCAACCAGGGCTTGGAGCTGATGATCGACAGCCCCGCCGTCGGGTGGGGCGTGCAGATCGACCGGGTGGAGATCAAGGACGTGTCGCTGCCGGACGCGATGAAGCGGTCCATGGCCCGGCAGGCCGAGGCCGACCGCGAACGTCGGGCGCGCATCATCAACGCGGACGCCGAGCTCCAGGCGTCCAAGAAGCTGGCGGAGGCCGCCGGGGTGATGTCCGACCAGCCCGCCGCGCTCCAACTGCGGCTGCTGCAGACGGTGGTGGCGGTCGCGGCGGAGAAGAACTCGACGCTGGTACTGCCGTTCCCGGTGGAGCTGCTCAGGTTCCTGGAACGCGCGGCGCAGCAGCACGAGGGGCAGCCCGCGGCGGACGGTGCCCGCGCCCCCTCGCCGACGGCCCCACAGGCTCCGCCGGCGGTCACGGCCGGGCAGGCGGCCGAGGACGACGCCACGGCCGCCCGTACACCTCCGGCCGAGTCCGCTCCCCCGCCGACGAGCGAGCCCGCGCCCGACCTCCCGGAGGAGACGACCCGCGACCTCCCCGACCTCCCGGAGGAGACGACCCGCGACCTCCCCGACCTCCCGGAGGAGACGACCCGCGCACTGTCCTCCGAGAACGCCGTGACGCCTCCGTTCTAGAGCCCGGATGCGTGCGGCCGTCCACCAAGGGTGCGCCATGGCGAAGAAGCGTGACGGGGCTCCGCTGCGTGACCTGCTCCGCCTCCCCGTCGGCGAACCCGTCGACCTGACCGCCCATGATGCCGGCGCGACACCCGGCGGTCCCGGTGACAAGGCCGCCGGGGTCGCGGCCACCGCCCGTATGGGCAAGGACCTCGCCACCCTGCAGGAACGCCTGTGGGCCGCCGCGACCGCGGGGGACCGCCGCCGGATCCTGCTGGTGCTCCAGGGCATGGACACCAGCGGCAAGGGCGGCACGGTCAAGCACGTCATCGGCCTGCTCAACCCGGCGGGCTGCCGCATCCACGCCTTCAAGGCGCCCACACCCGAGGAACGGCGGCACGACTTCCTCTGGCGCGTGGTGCAGGCGCTCCCGCGCCCCGGCGAGATCGGCATCTTCGACCGCTCGCACTACGAGGACGTACTGATCGCCAAGGTCCGCTCGCTGGCCCCCTACGACGAGATCGAGAGCCGGTACGGCCGGATCAACGGCTTCGAGACGTCCCTGACGGACGACGGGGTGACGATCGTCAAGTGCTTCCTGCACATCTCCTTCCAGGAACAGCGGCGCCGCCTGCTCAAACGGCTCGACAAACCGCACAAGCGGTGGAAGTTCGCCCCCGGCGACCTCGACGAACGGGCCCTGTGGCCGGCTTACCAGCGGGCGTACGAGACGGCTCTGACCCGCTGCGCCACCCTGGCCGCGCCCTGGTACGTGATCCCGGCCGACCACAAGTGGTATCGCAACTGGGCGGTCAGCAGGCTCCTGCTGGAGCACCTGCGCGAGCTGGATCCTCAGTACCCGACGGCGGACTTCGACGTGGAAGCGTGCCGCGCACTGCTGGCGGAGGGCGCGGTGCGGCCGCGGCTGCGGCCGGGAGGGTGACAGGACCGACCGCTCCCACCGGGACCACCCGAAATATTCGCTTTTGACGGCAACCGCCGCCTTACGTTCGTACGGTGATCGCTCTTGTACGACGTGTCGCCTGCCTTGCCGCGCTCTGTGCCCTCGGCGCCGCGTTCGCCGCCTGCGGAGCCGACGAGGCCCCCCGGCACCACCCCGTGCGGGGCGCCACGGACCACCCCGGCTCCCCCTCGGCGATCCCCGGCACGCCGCCCATCCACGCGCCGGTGCCCGATGGACTCGCGCCCGTCTTCCAGAAGGGTCCGACGCGCGACAAGACTGTCGCCCTCACCTTTGACGCGGACATGACCGCCGACCAGGGACAGCGGGCGGATGACGGCGAAGCGTTCGACAACCCGGACCTGATCGACACGCTGCGGGACCTGGAGGTGCCGGCGACCGTGTTCATGACGGGGCGCTGGGCGGACCAGTACCCCGAGGAGGCGCGGGACATCGGCGAGGACCAGCTCTTCGAGGTCGGCAACCACTCATACAGCCACTACTCCTTCACCCGGAGCTGCTTCGGCCTGCCGGTCCTGCCGGAGCAGCAGCTGCGCTCGGACGTGGAGCGCGCCTTCACCGCGATCCGCAAGGCCGGAGTGCCCCACGTGATGCCGTACTTCCGCTTCCCCGGCGGCTGCTACGACGACCGAGCCCTGCGCGCGATCGCTCCTCTCGGGGTCACCGTCATCCAGTGGGACGTGGTGAGCGGGGACGCGTCCACCACGGACGCGAGCCGGGTCGCGCGGCAGGTGCTGGAGGGGGTGCGGCCCGGTTCCGTGGTGGTGATGCACTGCACCCGCAGCGCGGCCCCGGTGACGGAGGAGGCGGTGCGGGCGGTGGTGCCGGAGCTGCGCGCGCGTGGGTACCGGTTCGTGAAGGTCTCGCAGCTGATCGAGGCCTCGGGCCGGCGCCGGTAGGGACCGCGACAGGCATGCCTACGCTGGGGCCATGAGCGATGACCGCGCCATGAGCGCCTACTGCGACACCCGCACCCCGCACCCGGCGCCCGAGGCGGGCGGCCCGCCGTTCGCCGAGTGCGTGCTGTGCCGCGAGCCGACGGAGTACCCGGAGTCGTACAAGGGGATCACGCTCTGCCCCGTCTGCGAGTGGCAGGAGGCCCAGCGCACCGCCTGCTCCGGATGACGGCGTTGCGGCCGGTGACGCGGCCCTCGCTGGGCGCGTCGATGTTGGCCAGGAGGCGCAGCAGGGTGGACTTGCCGCTGCCGTTCGCGCCCTCGACCCGGATCAGCGAGCCCGGGCGGCACCGTGAGGTCGACCCAGCACCCAGGGCCCGCGGAGGCCGTGACGGCGGCCGACACCCGCCAGGTGCAGATCGTGTCGCATGGAGGCATCCTCGCCCAGTTGTCCGGACGCACGCACACGCACGCACAGGCTTCGGGCATGGAATCCTCCGATCTTCCGCCTGGCAGACTGGACGTCGTGACCAGTGACCAGACCCGCGAGGACAGCCCGTTCCGTTCCGAGCCCACCGCGCGCGACGAGGCGCCGCAGTTCGTACTGCCGCTCGTCGTGCGCATCGAGCGCGCCGCTCCCCCGGCCCGCACGGACGCCCTGGAGACGGCGGCACGCGCCGTGCTCGTGATGCTGAGCGACGAGCGCTCACTGAGCGACGGGGAGTGGGCGCGGGCGATGCGGGACTGGCAGGACGCGCGGATCCGCAAGGTGGTGCGGCGGGCGCGCGGCGCGGAGTGGCGACGGGCCGAGGCGCTGCCGGGCATCACGGTCACCGGCAAGTCGGCGGAGGTCCGTGTCTTCCCTCCGGTCCCGCTGGACGGCTGGCCGAAGGACCTGGCCCGGCTTCAGGTCTCCGGCACGGATCTGGAGGACCCGGAGCCGCCGCTGGAGGCCGACCCGACGGCCCCCGTGCTGTGGCTGAACCCGGATCTGGAGATGTCGGCCGGCAAGGCGATGGCCCAGGCGGGCCACGGCGCCCAACTCGCCTGGTGGGCCCTGCCGGACGAGGAGCGCGCGGCCTGGCGTGACGCCGGCTTTCCCCTGGCGGTCCGCACCGCCCCCCGGTCCCGATGGCGTCAACTGACCACCTCGGGCCTGCCGTTGGTCCGCGACGCAGGCTTCACGGAGATCGCCCCGGGCAGCTGCACGGTGGTGGCGGACCATCCGGGTCTGCGCCGGACCTGACCACGGTCCGCCCTCGCCCCGGAAGCAGCCCGTACAGCGGACCCGCCGCAGGCGACGCTACGGCTGCCGGGCCGGGGCCCCGAACCGGCAGAACCTCAAATGTCGCTCTGAAGGTCCCCGGCGCGGGGTTCGGTGCCGACGGCCGGGGCCATGACTCCGTCACCGCGACAACGTCGGCGGGTGGTCCCCGGGTCCCGGCGGGCCGGTGCGAGGGAGGGGACGATGGACCGACTGGGAACGGGCATCGGGTGGCGGCCGGAGATCGCCGACGCGGTGGAGCGCATGCCGGGCCTCGACTGGGTCGAGGTCGTGGCCGAGAACGTGTGCCCCGGACACCTCCCCGAGTCACTGCTGCGGCTGCGCGAGCGCGGAGTCACCGTCGTCCCGCACGGTGTGTCCCTCGGTCTCGGCGGCGCGGACCGCCCCGACGAGGCCCGGCTGGCCGCCCTGGCCGAGCGGGTCGAGGCCCTGGGCGCGCCGCTCGTCACCGAGCACATCGCGTTCGTACGGGCGGGCGGGGCACGGACGGCGTCGCCGCTGCTGGAGGCCGGGCACCTGCTACCGGTGCCGCGCACCCGGGATGCGCTCGAAGTGCTCTGCGAGAACATCAGGATCGCTCAGGACGCGTTGCCCGTGCCGCTCGCCGTGGAGAACATCGCGGCGCTGATCTCCTGGCCGGGCGAGGAGATGACCGAGGGGCAGTTCCTGTACGAGCTGGTGGAGCGCACCGGCATACGGCTGCTGATCGACGTGGCCAACCTGCACACCAACCACGTCAACCGGGGTGAGGACCCGGCGAAGGCGCTGGACGAGCTGCCCGTCGAGGCGATCGCGTACGTCCATGTCGCGGGCGGCTACGAACGTGACGGCGTCTGGCACGACAGCCACGCCCACCCGGTCCCGCCACCGGTACTGGACATCCTGGCGGACCTGGCGTCCCGTACCGCGCCACCCGGCGTCCTGCTGGAACGGGACGAGAACTTCCCGGAACCGGCCGAGCTGGAACGGGAGTTGGCCGTCGTCCGGGAGACGGTGGAGAAGGCCGCGCCCGGGCCGCGGACGAGTACACCCCTGGGGGCGGCGGGGAGCGGGCGTCCGGAGGCCGACACCGAGGCGGCCCGGGAGCGGCTGGGTCTCGCTCAGGCCGCGCTGTTGTCCTGTCTCGTCGCCGGCACTCCGGTGCCGGAGGGGTTCGACCGGGTGCGGCTCGGGGTGCAGGCCCGGGCCCTCGCCGCCAAGCGGGCCGGTGTGGTGGCCAAGGTCGCGCCCGAGTTGCCCGGCATCCTCGGGGAGGGTTACCGGTCCGCCTTCCTCGGCTACGCCCAGCGGCACCCGATGACGGGCGGCTACCGGCGCGACGCCCTCGATTTCGCCGGGCACCTGCTGCTCACCGGGCGGCCCGAGGACAGCGAGGCGCGGCGCCGGCTGCGCGCGTGGTGGCTGGAGCGTTCGGGCCCCACGCCGCCGTCCCGGCGTCCTGCCGCCCGTATGCTGCGCGCCACGCGCCGGGTCCTGCGGCGTCACTGAAGCGCACTCCCGCCGGGCGCCGCCCACGTCCACCCGCCGCCTATCACTCCCGCGCCCACTCCGGGGCCGTCCGAGGGGAATGTGCCGCGGTTAACACAACAGTCGCGCCCAACGACGAGAGCGGTTGCTTGCCGCGGTTAGTCCCGCAATGCCCACCCTTGTCACCGCGGCATTCAGCGTGTGATGCCTTTTTTCAAGCGCTTTGTCTCCGGCAGCAGTTGGCGCATACGGCCCAGTAATATGCCAACTCGCACCCGAAGCGCACTAGCGTGCGGTGCCGCAAGCAGGAGGCACCATGAGATCGAGACCCGTCCGAGGCCGCGGTATCCTCAGCGGCACCGGGACCCTCGTCATCTTGCTCGCGGGGACCCTGGCCGCGCTCGTGTTCCCGATCTGGTCCTACGCGGACCGCTCCGGTACAGGCGTGGACACCCTGAACGCCGAGTCCGTGTCGACGCAGTACGGCCCGCTGTCCGCGCTGGACCGCGACTTCATCACCAAGGTCCGGCTGGCCGGGCTGTGGGAGCTGCCCGCCGGACAGCAGGCCGAGCAGAAGGGCACCACCCAGGCCGTCCGCACCGCGGGCGAGCACCTGGTGACGGGCCACACCTTCCTGGACGCCCGGGTCCGCGACGTCGCGGCACGGCTCGGCCTCGCCCTGCCCAACCAGCCGAACGCCCAGCAGCGTCAGTGGCTCACGACCCTGGACGCCGCCCAGGGCGAGGAGTACGACCGCGACTTCGCCAACCTGCTGCGCCGGGCACACGGCAAGGTCTTCACCGTCGTCGCCCAGGTCCGCGCCACGACCCGCAACTCGCTCGTGCGCGCCCTCGCCGACGATGCGAACGCGACGGTGCTGGACCACATCAAGGTCCTGGAGGCCACCGGTTACGTCGACTTCGACGCCCTGGCGCAGGACGCGGCCACCGCGAGCCCGCCGCCGCTCACCCACTCCCCCGCTCCGCCGGGGCCGACGGACGACCCCGGCACACCGGTACCGGTGACCCCGTCGCAGACCTATTCCCTGCCGCCGGCCGCCTCCAGCCCACCGCCCTGACGAACCGAGGGGGCGTGGCCACCCGCGCCCCCGTCCTGGTGCGCTCAGGCCGGCCCGGCCACCAGCTCGGCCACGGACTTCCGCCGCCCGATGCTGCACCATCTGGGGGACAACCCCCAGACCCCCGGCCCACCGACAGAGCACCCCCTCGTATCAGGCCAGCCCAGCCACCAGCTCGGCCACGGACTTCCGCCGCCCGATGCTGCACCATCTGGGGGACAACCCCCAGACCCCCGGCCGACCGACAGGGCACCCCCTCGTATCAGGCCAGCCCGGCCACCAGCTCGGCCACGGACTTCCGCCGCCCGGTGAAGAAGGGCACCTCCTCGCGGACGTGCCTGCGGGCCTCGGAGCCGCGCAGGTGGCGCATGAGGTCGACGATGCGGTACAGCTCGTCGGCCTCGAAGGCCAGGATCCACTCGTAGTCACCGAGGGAGAACGACGCGACCGTGTTGGCCCGCACGTCCGGGTAGCCGCGGGCCATCTTGCCGTGGTCCGCCAGCATGCGGCGGCGGTCCTCGTCCGGCAGCAGATACCAGTCGTAGGAACGCACGAACGGATAGACGCTGACGTAGTTGCGCGGCGTCTCGTCGGCGAGGAACGCCGGGATGTGCGAGCGGTTGAACTCGGCCGGGCGGTGCAGCGCCATGTTGGACCACACCGGTTCCAGGGCCCTGCCCAGCTTCGTGCGGCGGAAGAGGTTGTACGCCTCCTGGAGCTGGTCGCTGGTCTCGGCGTGCCACCAGATCATGAGGTCGGCGTCGGCGCGCAGGCCGGACACGTCGTACGTGCCGCGGATGGTCACGTCCTTGGCGGCGAGCTGGTCGAACAGCTCCTGGACCTCGTCGGCGTACCCGGCGCGGTCCTCGGGCAGCACGTCCTTCAGCTTGAAGACGGACCACAGCGTGTAGCGGATGACCTCGTTGAGGTCCTTGGCCAGCTTGCCCTTGTTCGGGATCCTGCCGGACTCGGTGGTGGGGGCGTCGTCACTCATGCACCTATTCTCCCGCTCCGCCGTGCAGGCTCTGCACCGGGTTCGCGGTGAGCTCCTGCACACCGCGAACGTCACCGCCGAGCTGGTCGACGGCCGCGTACGCACTCGCGATGCACGCCGGGATACCGACCCCGTCGTACACCGCCCCGCACACCGCGAGCCCCGGCAGCTTCGCGACATGCTCACGGATGCGGGCCACGCGCGCGTGGTGACCGACCGGGTACTGCGGCAGGCCGTCGGTCCAGCGGGTGACGCGGGTCGCCACCGGGGCGGCGTCCAGGCCGGTCGCCGCGCGCAGGTCGTGCCGCGAGATGGCCACGAGGTCGGCGTCCTCCCGCTCGAGGATCTCGGTCTCGCCGTACCGCCCGACGGACGTCCTCAGCACCAGCACGTCCGGGTCCTCCTCGGCTGTCCACCCCCACTTCTGGGACGCGAAGGTCGACGCCTTGATCGTGCGCCCGTCGACGGGCGGCACCAGGAAGCCGCTGCCCTCCGGGAGGGAGACGTCGGCACGGCGGTAGGCGAGGGTGACCAGGGCCATCGAGGCGTACTCGACCGTGCGCAGTTCGGCGGCCGCGTCCGGGGACTCGGCGGCCAACAGCCGGGCGGCCACGGCGGCCGGCGCCGCGATCACCACCGCGTCCGCCCTCTCCGTGCGGCCCCCGGCGGTGACCTCCCACCCGTCGGGCGTGCGGCGCAGTCGGTCGGCGGCGGTGCCGAGCCGGATCTCACCGCCCCGCGACCGCACCGACTCCGCGACCGCGAGCGGCAGTCGGCCGACGCCTCCCTCGATCCCCATGAAGACCGGTCCGGTCTGCTGTGCCGTGGCGGCCTTCGCCTGGATCTCGCGGACCGCTTCCGTCAGCGAGTCGTGCGCCTTGGCGGCCTCGAAGAGCTGCGGGACCGCCGAGCGCAGCGAGATGCGGTAGGCGTCGCCCGCGTACACGCCGCCGAGCAGCGGCTCCACCAGACGGTCGACGACCTCGCGGCCGAGGCGTGCCGCCACGTACTCCCCCACCGCCACGTCGTCGCCGATCCGGGTGCGTGGCAGCTCCGCGTCCCGCTCGATCCGGGCGAGTCCCTCGTCGGACAGGACGCCGGACAGCGCGGAGGCGGTGCCGGGGACACCCATGACATGCCCCTTCGGCATGGGCCGCAGAGCGCCGCGGGTCCAGATCGAGGCGGTCGCCGTGGCCGGCGGCTGGAGACGGTCCGCGAGGCCCACCTCCCGGGCGAGCGCCACCGCCTCGGGCCGCCGCGCCAGCATCGACTCGGCCCCGAGATCGACCCGCACGCCCGCGATCTCGCCGGGCAGCAGCTTGCCGCCGACCCGGTCGGACGCCTCCAGGACCGTGACCCGCGCGCCCCGGTCCAGCAGCCGGTGGGCGGCGGCCAGACCCGCGATCCCGCCCCCGATGACGACGACATGCCCCGCGCCCCCGCGGGCCTCCACTGCGCTCATGCCCCCAGCCTCTCAGACCCCCCTGACAACCCGGCGGGCGCCCGGTGTCCCGTCCGAGTGCCGACCGCGACCGCATCGGGACCGGATCCGGCCGACGTACCGCCGGGGCCTGGCGTCGAAGAAGCGTCCGTCACGACGACTTCCGGGGATTTTGACCGCATGCACACTCCACGCTCTCCACGCCCGGTGCGGGTGTCGGCCGCGATGCTGCTCGCCGCCGCGCTCGCGCTCGCGGGCTGCAGCGCCGACGGCACCGGCGCGTCGAGCGACAGCAAGGCCAAGGCCGCCTCGGGCGCGCAGGCACAGCGACAGGGCGCCGCCGGCAACGGCACGGGCGGCGGCGCCACGGCACGCGGCAGCACACCGAAGCTCACCCCGAACGCTGCTGCCGCGCCGCCCGGACCGGGTGCCGACGGCGACCGCACTCGGCCCGCTCCCCCTGGCCCGCACGGCACCGGAGCACGAGGGTCGGGGCGAGCAGGACCGAGGTGCCCCTGGCCGTAGCGTGTCCCCATGAGCATGAGCATGAGCCGTGCGAGCCGTACGAGCCGCCCACCCGAGCGTCTGGTCGTCATCGGCGGCGATGCGGCGGGCATGTCCGCCGCATCGCAGGCGCGCCGCCTCAAGGGCCCCGACGAACTGGAGATCGTGGCGTTCGAACGCGGCCACTTCTCCTCGTTCTCGGCGTGCGGCATCCCGTACTGGGTGGGCGGCGACGTCGCCGGCCGGGACGAGCTGATCGCCCGTACCCCCGAGGAGCACCGCGCGCGCGGCATCGACCTCAGGATGCGGACGGAGGTCACGGAGATCGACGTCGCGGCCGGCCGGGTCCGCGCCCGGAACGTCGATTCCGGAGCCGAGGCGTGGACGTCGTACGACAAGCTGGTGATCGCGACCGGGGCCCGCCCGATCCGCCCCGACCTGCCCGGCGCCGACGCGCCCGGGGTGCACGGGGTCCAGACCCTGGACGACGGCCAGGCGCTCCTGGACGCCCTTGCCGCCGCGAAGGGGCGCCGGGCGGTGGTGGTCGGCGCGGGCTACATCGGCGTGGAGATGGCCGAGGCGATGATCAACCGCGGTTACCGGGTCACGGTCGTCAACCGCGGCAGCGAACCCATGTCCACCCTCGACCCGGACATGGGCCGGCTGGTGCACCGGGCCATGGAGGGTCTCGGCATCACCATGGTGGACGACGCCGAGGTCACCAAGATCCTCACCGATGACGACGGCGAGGTCCGCGCGGTCGGCACGGAGGACGCCGAGTACCCGGCGGACGTGGTGGTCCTCGGCATCGGGGTACGGCCCGAGACGGGCCTGGCGCGGGCCGCCGGGCTGCCGCTCGGCGACCACGGCGGACTGCTCACGGACCTCGCGATGCGGGTGCGCGGGCACGAGAACATCTGGGCGGGCGGCGACTGCGTCGAGGTCCTCGACCTGGTCTCGGGCCGTGAGCGGCACATTCCGCTGGGCACGCACGCCAACAAGCACGGGCAGGTCATCGGCACCAACCTGGGCGGCGGCTACGCCACGTTCCCGGGTGTCGTCGGCACCGCCGTCAGCAAGGTCTGCGACCTGGAGATCGCCCGCACCGGGCTGCGCGAGAAGGACGCGCGGCGGGCGGGGCTGCAGTACGAGACGGTCACGATCGAGTCGACGAGCCGCGCGGGCTACTACCCGAACGCGGCCCCCATGACGGTCAAGATGCTCGCCGAACGCCGCACGGGCCGCCTCCTGGGCGTCCAGATCGTCGGCAGGGAGGGCGCGGCGAAGCGGGTGGACATCGCGGCGGTGGCGCTGACCGCGCGGATGACGGTGGAGGAGATGACGGCCCTGGACCTGGGGTACGCCCCGCCGTTCTCACCGGTGTGGGACCCGATCCTGGTGGCGGCCCGGAAGGCGGCAGCGGCGGTACGGCGAAACTCCGGGTGAGCGGAGGCGCCCCTGTGGGGGCGCGCCGGGCTGCGGCAATCTGCGGCTCCGCCGCGTGAGCGCGGCCGGCCGAAGGCAACCGGCACCCGGCCCGCCACCGCAGCCCCCACGGCGAGCCCCGTATCAAGCCGTCTCGTGCTGCCCGACCCCGTTGATCCGCTCGATGGCCTGCCGGGCCTGCTCGGTCGGCGGCCGGGAAGGCAGCGAGGAGACGGACGCCGAAGACGTCACCGCGGCCGGCTGCGGCTGAGCCATCGGCTTCGCATGCGCCGCGGCGCCCCGCGAGGACCGCAGCCGGTGGCTGACCGCCTCGTCGAGGGTCACGGGCCGCTGCATCTGGGTCGCGAGCCGCGCGGCCTCCTGGCCTAGTCGCGCGACGTCCTCCCAGGGCAGCTGGATCACCAGCGCGAGCTCGGCCTCGCCGTCGGGCAGGGCGTGTATCGGAGGAGTAACTCGGTCGTTCATCGCCTGTTCCTCACGTCGTCCCCGCGACACGCCTTCCCCGCACCGCGGGCGGTTGAGGAGACATACGCACGCGCGGACCGCCGCGTTCACCGATTCGCCCGGCCGATCGAGGGCAGTACTTCCTTGTGGTCATCCCCGTCCATGATGTGAACCCGGTGCGCCGCACGCCCTATGTGACGTACGCGCTGATCGCAGCCAATGTCGTCGTCTTCCTGTTCACCCCCGGCCTGGCGGGCTCGGTGGCGGGGCAGAGCGACCTGTCCCAGTTCTGCCACCTCCAGGCGTTCCTGGACCACTACGCCGCGGTGCCGCGCGAGCTGATCCACGACCAGCTGCCCCGGCTGGTGCCCACGGGCGCCGTCGGGGTGGGCGCGCACGGGCCGGGCTGTGTGGTGGCCCCGCCGGGCTACCACAAGTCGCCGCCGGCGTCGGTGTTCACCGCGATGTTCCTGCACGGCAGCTGGCTGCACCTGCTGGGCAACATGCTGTTCCTGTTGATCTTCGGGAACAACATCGAGGACCGCCTGGGCCACATTCGCTTCGCGCTGTTCTACGTGGCGTGCGGGTACGCGGCGGGGTACGGCTACGCGTACCTCAACGCGAGCTCCAGCGACCCGCTGATCGGCGCGTCGGGCGCCATCGCGGGCGTGCTCGGCGCGTATCTGGTGCTCTATCCCAGGGTGCGGGTCTGGATCCTGGTGCCGTTCCTGCTGTTCCTGCCGCTGCGGCTGCCCGCGTGGATCGTGCTCGGCTTCTGGTTCGTGCTGCAGGCGGTCTACTCGTCCGGGAACGGCGTCTCCTCGGCCGGGACCGTGGCGTACGCGGCCCATGTGGTGGGCTTCCTCGTGGGCATGATCCTTGCCCTGCCCCTGCGCCAGGGGACCCCGCCGCCACCCGAGCCGCACGGCCTGCAGTGGGGCAGGCGTGCGCGGCCGGGCTGGTGAGCCGCCAACTCTGTACGGGCACAGGAACCGGGTGCCGAACCAGAGCGTCACAGTGGCGTGCGGCGACGTAGGGAGGCAGTTGTGGCGCCGGAGCGGCGCAGACGCGGACGGGGCCACGGGCGGCCGTGGTCAGGGGCCGCCCTGCTTGCGGTCGCCTGCCTTCTGACCGCCTGCGGAAGCAGTGGTGGCGGCTCGCAGTCCGACTCGACGCCGCCGCGCCCTTCCGCCGACCCGCACGCCGCAACGCCGTCGGGGAAAGGTGCCGGCACGGCAGAGCCCCCCGCCTCGCCCTCCATGTCCCCGGGGGCAACAGCACCTCCCGGGACACCGTCGTCGTCCCCGGGGGCCACCGCGACAGCCCAGGCCACGGCCACCCCGTCGACGGGATGCATAGCAGGCTCCGCCACCGTCACCCATGGATCCGAGGACGCCTCCGTCCGGAGTCTGTGCGTGCGATCCGGCACGACGGTGACCGTCGTCCTGGCGCCCCGCGCCCACGGTGCCTGGCCGAAGCCGCGCAGCAGCAACCCGGTGCTGGCGCTGGTGACCTCGTCCGCCACCGACAGCAAGGGTGTCACCCGGGTCACGGTGCGGGCCGCGCGCATCGGGGCGGTGACCGTGACCTGGGGGCCGGAAAGCGCGCCGCTCTTCACGCTGCGGCTGAGTGTGGCGGCCTATCCGGTGCAGTGAACGGAACAGGAAACGGCCGGTGCGTCCCCGCGTGGGGTGCGCACCGGCCGTCGTTGTGCTCCAGAGCGTACGGGTGGTGATCAGTCGTTACGGCCCTTGAGGCGCCGTACGTCGAAGGACCGGATACCGCGTCCGTGCGTGGCGGCGTACAGCTTGCCGTCGGGGCCGAGGCGGAGCTGCATGACGGCCGTGGTGGGCAGGTTGTGGCCGAGGACCTGCCACTGGGTGGCGCCGACGGGCCGGTAGAAGGTCGCCAGGTCGGTGCCGAGGGCGAGGCCGCCGTTCGGGAGGAGCTTCACCGCGTTGGCGGGGACGTCGGGCAGGTTGGCCGAGATGTCCGTCCAGCTCGCGCCACCGTCCTTGGACTCGAAGACGTGGCCGACGCCCGCGCCGGGGCCTTCGGTCCACTTGCGGGAGAAGCCGTTGACAGCCACGTAGACGTGCTGGGCGTCGGTCGGGTCGATCTCGAAGCCGGAGATGTAGCGGTTCGGGACGGTGCCGTCGACCGGGAGGTTCAGCTGGTGCCAGCCGGTGCCGTCGGCGTTGCCGACCGCGATGCCGCGGGTGAAGCCCTGGTTGTTGCAGGGGCCGCACCAGCCGACGTAGACGGTGCCGCCGGAGGACGCCACGGCGGTGGCCACGTGGCCCTCGCCGAGGTCGTAGGCGTCCGTCCACTCCTTGCCGGAACGGATCGCGAAGCCCTTGGTCTGCACCCACACGTGCCGGCCGCCGGCCACCCAGATGTTGGTGTTCTTGGCGTCGGCGGTGATCGGTGCGATGAAGCGGGCGCCCGCGCCGCCCTGGTCCTTGTCCGGCGGGGCGACCTCGTACTCGGTGGCCTTGGTCGGGTCGGCCGTCCAGGAGCCGTCGTTCACGCCGCAGTTCTGCGTGACCCACATGTCGAGGTAGACGTACTCCTCGGCGATGTTGCAGCCGTTGGCCGGGTCGGCGATGGTGTCGCCGCCGTCCCCTCCGAAGTCGGAGCCCATGACCTTGTCCCGGCCGCGCAGGATCGACTGGCCGTTGTCCTGCAGGCCGCCGGTCACCGAGACGCCACCGTTGGCGAGGTCCTTGCCGACGCCCACGGAGTAGTACTGAAGGGTGTCGAGCGTGCCGTCGCTCAGGGACTGCCAGTCCTTGGCGTGACCGCCGGAGTCGACCGCCCCGTTCAGCGGGCGCCGGTAGATGCCGCCGTCGTTGCCGACGTACACCCACGTCCTGCCCTTGTGGCTGCCGATCGCGACCGCGTGCTGGTCGGAGTGTGTGGTCGGGGAGCAGTCGCCGGTCTGCTTGGCCGGGTCGATGCTCCAGCAGGGGAACGGGAAGTTCCAGTACGGGCCCGGCGTGATCCAGCTCTGGCCGCCGTTCTTGGTCTCGAAGACCTCTTCCAGGCCGAGGTAGACGTGGTCGGCGTCGGCCGGGTCGACCTGGAGGAACTGGTTGTACCAGGACTGGATGCCGGGCATGTAGCCCGCGCTCTGCAGGGCCGACCCGGACGCCTTCAGCTTGGTGTAGTCCGCGATCAGCGTCCACGGCCCGAACGGCGAACCGTTCTTCGACACGTACACGCCCTTGAGCCCGCTGTCCGGGTTGGCGGCCATCTGCGCCGGCGACTGGTCGATGGCGTACAGGCGCGAGCCGTCGGCCGCCGCGGCGAACGTCATGTTGCCGACGTCGTCACTGCTGGTGGGCAGGTCGCCGAGCCCGCTGACCGGCTTCCAGCTGCCGTCGTCCTGCTTGGCGTAGAGCCCGTTGTAGGTGTCGCCGCCGCGCCAGCCGACCGCCAGGAGGACCTTGTTCGGGTCCTTGGGGTCGACAGCGACGTCGTTGGCGATGTTCTTGTACGGCGCGCTCGGGTCGTCCGCCTTCGAACCGCCCGGGAGGTAATCCGGGTTGGGGACGAACTCGTGCTTCCACGGCCCGGACAGGGTGGTCGTGGAGTGCGACCAGACGCCGGTGCTGGTCGCCGCCCAGACCTTGGTGCCGGCGAAGCGCAGGGCGTGGATGACGGTCGACTCCAGTTCGGCACCGCCGACGCGGTCGCCGGGCTCGAACTGGCCGTGGCGCGGGTCCTTCAGGACGTACACACCCGTGCCCACGAAGGACGTCGCCCCGGTGTTGGACTCACCGGTCGCGTACCAGAGCCGGTTCTGCCCGTCCAGCGAGAGGGTGCCGGTCGACAGCGACGGCAGCTTGTCGGCGATCGGCTTCCAGTGACCGCCACCGGTGGTGGAGCGGAAGACGCCACCATTGGCGCCGCCCGCGTACACATAGCCCTGGTCGTCGGCGGCGATACCGGTGATCCGGCCCGTGACGTCACCCGCGCCGCCGCTGGAGTTGGAGTTGACGTCCCGATAGCGGGGGTCGTCGGAGTTGTACGCCTTCTTGGTGACGTGGTCCCAGCCGCCGCTCGTGTGCTTCATGGATTGCAGCTGCTGCCAGGCGGCGCCGTAGGCGCCGGGCGCGACCACGCCGGGCGCGGTACGGGCCTCGGTGAACTGGGCCGTCGCCTCGGCCGAGTTCTCCGCCTCGTCGGCGCCGTCGTCTCCCTCTGACGCGGCGAACGCGGACATTCCCTGGCCCGCGTGCACCGCCTTGATGTGCTGGCGGCCCAGGGCGGCCTGGTGGCGCGCCTGCCAGGGCCGGGGTCTGGTGTCGTTCGACGCCGCGAACGACTGGGTGCTTACCAGTCCGAACGCGGCCGCTACGACGGTGCAGATCATGAACCGCCGCTGGTGCTTCGGGGGCAACATGCCCTCTCCTCCCTGCACCGGGCATATGGGGGTGCCCCGGCACAGAGGGGATCTTGGCGTGACCACAACAGTCACACAAAGGCCTCACAGGAAAAATGGTGGGGAGTTTACGTTTGCGGGCCTCTTGAACCGTGACTCCCCCTTGAGCACCGTAGTTTGACGCCGCGTGGAGGCCTCGCGGTCGCGACCGGGCCTGCGGCCGGCCAGGCGGCCGTCAGTAACGGATGGGCGGCCGACGGCGCTGCAAGTAATGAGGTGTGCCGGCACTCTGCGAGAAGAAATGGCGAACGAGGCCATTTTTGACAATCGTTACGTTTGTCAGGCTATAAAGTCGCTGTCAACCTCTGGGGTTGAGGGAGGGCACAGGAGTACGGTTCCGGCGCTCGGCAGTAGGGGATCAAGTGCGGTCGTAGGGGCGGCCGCGACTTACGCCGAAGAAGCCGGAGACAGTCCATGCGTGTGTATTCCGCACGGCGCAGACCGCGCCGCGGGGCGGAGGGCGGCGGCAGAGCGGCACTGGCCGTCGTCGCCGCCGCACTCCTGATGGCGGGGACGGGATCCGTCACCGCCTACGGGGTGAGCGGCACGGACGCCGGCCGCCATGACGTGGCGGGCGAAGAGTCCCATGAACTGATGGAGTCCCTCGACGCGTTCAACGAGCCGAGGCTCTCCCCCAGCGGCCAGATCGCGCCGGGCGCGTACGCCGACGCCTGGGCGCACATCAAGAACATGCCGGTCAGGTCCGGGAGCTGGAGCGAGGTCACCACCTCCCCGTACAACGAGGACGCGCTGCACTACCGCGACCACTCCGCTTCCAACTCCGGTGGCGGAGCGGGCCACTCCGCGGGCCGTATCGCCGCTCTGGCCGCCGACCCGACCCACCAGGGCGTGGTCTACGCGGGCGCCGCCGGGGGCGGCGTGTTCCGCTCCACCGACGACGGCAGGACGTGGACGCCGATCGCAGACCGGCTGCCCGCCCTGTCCGTGGGCGCCCTCGCGGTCGCGCCCGACGGTTCGCTGTGGCTGGCCACCGGTGAGGCCACCACCGCCTCCGACAACTACCTCGGCAGCGGCGTCTACCGCCTCGCGGACCCGGTCACCGGCACGTTCAGCGAGAGCGACAAGGTGGGCGGCACCGAGCTGGACAGCAGCTCCATCCATACCCTCACCTTCGACAAGGCCGCCGGGTACGTCTTCGCGGCCTCCTCGCACGGCGTCTTCCGGCGTCCGCTGTCGGCCGGGCAATCCACCGCCTGGACGAAGGTCCTGGCCCCTTGCACGGGCATCGGCATCAGCGGCGTGAGCTGCGGGGTGGACGGCCACTACGCGGACATCGCCAACGACATCGCCGTGCAGCCCGGCAGCGACGGCACCAAGCTGCTGGCCAACGTGGCCTGGCGCAGCGGCGCCGACTACAACGGCTTCTACTACTCCGCCGACGCGGGCACGACCTGGAAGCGCGCCAACCCGACCGGTGCGATCAATCCCGCCGAGATCGGCAACGCCGCCTTCGCCTACGCGGCCGACGGCAGCAAGCTGTACGTCTCCATGGAGTCCCCCAAGCTCCTCAACAAGTCCTCCGGCTCCGGTGTGTACTCGGTCCTCGCGGGTGTGTACGTCAGCCAAAGCGGCAACGCCGACGGTCCGTTCAAGCAGATCGCGACCTCCTCGTCGCTGTCGACGAGCGGCTCCGCGATGAAGGTCAACGAGATCGGCAGCGGCTACCAGCCCGGTTCCCAGGCGTGGTACGACCAGGTGATCGCGGTCGATCCGAGCGATCCCGACCACGTCTACCTGGGCCTTGAGGAGATGTTCGAGTCCCGCGACGGCGGCGCCACCTGGAAGGCGATCGGCCGCTACTGGAACTTCGGTATGCCGTGCTTCTCGTACGACCCCGCCGCGAACTCCTGCGACGGCGATGTGATGCACTCCGACCAGCACGCACTCGCCTTCGCGCAGTGGAAGGGCAGCACACCGGAGGTGTTCGTCGGCAACGACGGCGGCGCCTACGCCCGCCCCACCACGCAGACCACCACCGGCTGGCGCAACCTCAACGAATCGGGAACCCTGCGCACCCTCCAGTACTACTCGGTGCGCGCGGGCAGGATGACCGACGGCAGCGGCGAGGCCGTCTGGGGCGGCCTGCAGGACAACGGCGTCTCGCTGCTCGCGCCCAAGGGTGCCACCTACCAGGGGCAGCAGCTCAACCCGGACGGCCAGATGGTCTCCCCGTTCGGCGGTGACGGCGGCGACGAGCTGGTCAACCCCGCCAACGGCTGCCAGACCGTCGGCGAGTACGTCGACCTGGCGCTGCAGATCACGAACACCTGCGGCTACACCGCGAGCGACGACGGCTCCGAGGACGTCATCACCGACATCGCGCCCGGCGACCCCGGCGCCCGCTTCATCGCCCCGTTCAGCGCGGACGAGACCGACCCGAACGGCCTGTGGGTCGCGGGCGGCCAGTACGTCTGGGGCAACACCAAGACCTGGAACAGCACCTCCGGCGCCGACTGGACCCAGCTGTACGACCTGGGCGCGGGCCACTCGGCCTCTGCGGTCGCCAGCCGCAACCACGTGACGTGGGCGGCCTGGTGCGGCCCCTGCTCGAAGGTCGACGGCACCTTCGGTCGGGGAATCGCCACCAACTACGGCGGCACCTGGCACCAGGTGAACCTGCCCGCCGCCTTCCCGAACCGCTACATCTCCGGCCTGACCATCGACCCGTCCGACGCCTCCGGCAGGACGGTCTACGCGGTGATCAACGGCTTCTCGCGGCACTGGAACGAGGGCCCGGGCGCCGGCTACGGCCACGTCTGGAAGACCACCGACGGCGGTACGACCTGGACGGACATCAGCGGCGACGCCTCCGCCTCGGACTCCTTCCCGGACGCCCCGGCCAACGCGGCGCTGGTCACCAAGGACGGCACCCTCGTGGTCGCCACCGACCTGGGCGTGTTCACCAGCACCTCGGCGGGCCACTGGGCGCGCCTGGGCACCGACCTGCCCACCTCGCCGGCGGTCTACCTCTCGCCGAGCCCGGACGGCAGCCAGGTGTACGTGGCCACCCACGGCCGAGGCATATGGAAGACGCCGACGCCGTAACACCGCGACGAATCCCTGCACGCCGCACCCGGCAATCGCCCGGGTGCGGCGCCGAGCTCCCGGACCGATCTCGGGTCCGGGGGCCTTCGTCGGCATGATCCGCCGCTCCCTCATCCGGCGGAACAAGCAGGCGCGGGACGAACGCCTACGAAAGGTCGTCACCAGGGCCGGCGTTGCCTGATGCGGGAGAGGTGCGGCGGCCGCCTCGACGGCCGGAGGTGCGGCCGCCGGTCCCGACGGCGCCGCCCGTGGCTCCGTCCGCCGCCGCCCGGCGGCCGGAGCTGCGCGCAGCCCTGCCCGAGCCGGTCGACGCACCGGCCGCGGACCGGCGGTCGGAACTGCGGCCGCCCGCTCCGACGGCACCGCCCGGGGCCCCGCCGGAACCCGCCCGGCGGGCAGATCCGCGCCCGCCGGTTGCGGAGGTGCCACCGGGCGCCGTCGCCCCGGCCCGGCGGTCGGAGCCTCGGCTCCCCGTCCCGGTGGCAGGATCTGTCGCCGCCTCGCCCACGCCGCCGTTGCGGCGCGGGCGACCGGATCGCCTGCCGGTCTTCGTGCCGGTCTTCCGGTCCGGGCGGGACGCCGTCGGCGTCGCCGGCTGGGGGACCTCGATGGTGACGGCCACGCCGGAAGGCTCCCGGGCGCCGGTGATCGTGGCCAGTTCCGCGTCGCTCGACGTCACGCGGGCCGTCCGGGGGCGGATGCCCGCGTCCGACATGAGCCGGGTGACGTCCCGTTTCTGGGCGGGCAGGACCAGTGTGACCACGCTGCCGGAGCCGCCGGCGCGAGCCGTGCGGCCACCCCGGTGGAGGTAGTCCTTGTGGTCGGTGGGCGGATCGACGTTCACGACCAGGTCGAGATCGTCGATGTGGATGCCCCGGGCCGCGACGTTCGTCGCCACCAGGGCGGTGACCTGGCCGTTCTTGAACTGTTCCAGGGTGCGGTTCCGCTGCGGCTGGGAGCGGCCTCCGTGCAGCGCCGCCGCGCGGACACCGACGGCCAGGAGCCGCTTGGCGAGCCGGTCGGCGGACCTCTTGGTGTCGAGGAAGAGGATGACCCGGCCGTCACGGGCCGCGATGCGCGCGGTGACGGCCTTCTTGTCGGTCTCGTCCTGGACGTGGAGCACGTGGTGCTCCATGGTGGTCACCGCTCCCGCGGACGGGTCCACGGAGTGCACCACGGGGTCGGTCAGGAACCGCCGCACCAGGCCGTCGATGTTGCGGTCCAGGGTGGCCGAGAAGAGCATGCGCTGTCCGTCGGGCCGTACTCGCTCGATCACCTTGGTGATCTGCGGCAGGAAGCCCATGTCGGTCATCTGGTCGGCTTCGTCCAGCACCGTGATGCGGACGTCGTCGAGCACGCAGTCCCCGCGCTCCACCAGGTCGTTGAGCCTGCCGGGGCTCGCCACCAGCACCTCCGCACCGCGTCGGAGCGCGTCGGCCTGCTTGGTGATGGACAGCCCGCCGACCACGGTGGCCAGCCGGAGGTTCACCGCCGTCGCGTAGGGGGTCAGCGCGTCCGCCACCTGCTGGGCGAGTTCCCGGGTGGGCACCAGTACGAGGGCGAGGGGCGCCTTGGGCTCCGCGCGCAGTCCGGCCGTACGGGCCAGGAGCGCCAGCCCGAACGCGAGGGTCTTGCCGGAGCCGGTGCGTCCCCGTCCCAGCAGGTCACGGCCGGCGAGCGAGTTGGGCAGGGTGGCGGCCTGGATCGGGAAGGGGGTGGTCACACCCTGTGCGGTGAGGGTGTTCAGCAGCCCCGCGGGCAAGTCCATACCGCCGAAGTCCTCGACGGCGGGCAGTGCGGGTGTCGTGCCTTCCGGCAGCCGGAATTCCCTCGGCGACGATACGGACGGTGCGGGTGACGAGGCGCGCCGGTTCGGCTTCTGGGGCCTGCGGGACATGCAGTTATCTGCCTTCCTGGGAACAGCACAAACCGGGGTCCGCACCATGACGGTGCGGACCCCGGTGAGCGGATACGCGTCCGGCGATCAGGCGGGGACGATGTTCTCCGCCTGCGGGCCCTTCTGGCCCTGCGTGACGTCGAAGGAGACCCGCTGGCCTTCCTGGAGCTCACGGAAGCCCTGGGTCGCGATGTTCGAGTAGTGGGCGAAGACGTCGGGACCGCCGCCGTCCTGCTGGATGAAGCCGAAACCCTTTTCGGCGTTGAACCACTTCACGGTTCCCTGTGCCATGACCTTCTCCTTCTGATAGGCAGAGGCCCCATCCGGAGATGCCGGAAAAACAAATAATGCGCCTGCGGAGAATCGTTCCCGTCAGGCGCACATAGGTTCATGGGTACCACAACTGCAACTCCAAAGACCTTAGCACAGCTCGGCGGCCCGTGGTGGCGAAACGGCCTCGGTCGCGACGAGGTCGACGGTCGGCCGCGGCGGCAGCGACGCTCTCACCGACTCACTGCACCCCCGGTCCGAGCTCGCCTCTCGGACGTCTCACCGATGACGGCCTGACAGGCAAGCACCTGTGCGCCCCGGTCGACGACCGGCGACGGGCCCCTGTGGAGCACGGCGGGACCGTGCCCCAGGGCGTTTCGGCGACACGCACCACGGAACCCGATGCGTCCGACATGCGACTTATGGGCGTCATCATGGGCGACCCACGCGAACGTGAACGCGAGCAGCAGTCGCCGCTCGAGCGGGAGACCGGCGAGCCGGACGTGCACCCGGAGGAGCAGGGGCGGTCCAAGCCCGACACGTCCGGTGGCCCCGCGACGAAGGCCACCGACGCACGGAAGGAGACCGACGAGCGCTCCGAGTGAGCTGCGGACGTGCCGGCCGCCCGTGCGGTACGAGGAGTCCCGTCAGCGGGCCGTCTGCGTGTGGACGTACTCCACGAGCCGGGTCAGGGCGTCCGGGTCCGTGGACGGCAGGACACCATGGCCGAGGTTGAAGACATGGCCCTCCAGACCGGCGGCGGCGTCCAGGACCTCGCGGGCCTTGACCTCGACGGCCTCCCACGGCGCGAACAGCACCGCCGAGTCGAGGTTCCCCTGGAGCGCCTTGCCGGGGCCGACGCGGCGGGCCGCCTCGTCCAGCGGGACCCGCCAGTCGACGCCGACGACGTCCGCGCCGGCCTCACCCATCAGTCTCAGCAGCTCACCCGTGCCGACACCGAAGTGGATGCGGGGGACGCCGTAGCCCTCGACGGCCCGGAAGACCTTCGCCGAGGCGGGCAGCACCGAGCGGCGGTAGTCGGCGGGGGCCAGGGCCCCGGCCCAGGAGTCGAAGAGCTGGACGGCGGAGGCACCGGCCTCGATCTGGACCTTGAGGAAGGCGGCCGTGATGTCCGCGAGCCGGTCCACCAGGTCGGCCCACAGCTGCGGGTCGCCGTGCATGAGCGCCTTGGTGTGCTCGTACGTACGGGACGGGCCGCCCTCGATGAGGTAGCTCGCGAGGGTGAAGGGGGCGCCGGCGAAACCGATCAGCGGTGTCTCGCCCAGCTCCGCGGTGAGCAGCTTGATCGCCTCGGTGACGTAGGGGACGTCCTCGGGGGTCAGGTCGCGCAGCCGGGCCAGGTCGGCGCGGGTGTGGATCGGGTGCTCGACGACCGGGCCGACGCCGGGCTTGATGTCGAGGTCGACGCCGATGGCCTTCAGGGGCACGACGATGTCGCTGTAGTAGATCGCCGCGTCCACGCCGTGTCGGCGGACCGGCTGCAGGGTGATCTCGGTGACCAGCTCGGGCCGCATGCAGGACTCCAGCATGGGGATGCCCTCGCGCACCTTGCGGTACTCGGGCAGGGAGCGTCCCGCCTGCCGCATGAACCACACCGGGGTGTGCGGCACGGGCTCGCGCCTGCACGCCTTCAGGAAGGCGGAGTCGTACGTCGCTTTCGGCTGGCCCGTGGCGGGGCGGTCATTGACACTCACGCCAAAAGTCTCGCACGCCACCGGAGCGATCCCGGCCTCCGGGCGTGAGCGCCCCTGGAAGGGGCGCGGGGCTGTGTCCGTGCGCGGCTGAGCGGCGTCAGCGCGCCACACCTGGAAGGACCCGTCCGCCCTACGACAGGATCCAGCCACGACGAACCGCGGTACGGCTCCCGAACCCCCGGCGGCATCGGGTGTCTCTCCAAGCGAACGCGCTTTCTTCCCCTTAATCTTCCCCGCATGGCTGCGGCTCGGGAACGACAGACGGACGGCGCCGGCGGAATGGACGACGCGGAGGGGGAGGGCGATGCGATGGAGACGGCTCCGCTGCCCTTCCGCGCCGCGGTCGACGCCCTGAAGGCCGCACGCCTGCGGCCGGAGATCGAGATCGAGCCGTCGCGCCCGCCGCAGCGGCTCGCCCCGCACACGTACGCGCTGGAGGCGGCCGTGGTCGCGGACGACGAGGACCTCGCCGACGGGCGCCTCGTGCTGCTGCACGACCCGGCCGGGCACGAGGCCTGGCAGGGCTCCTTCCGCCTGGTGACGCTGGTGCGCGCGGAGCTGGAGCCGGAGATGGCGGCGGACCCGCTGCTGCCCGACGTGTGCTGGTCCTGGCTGACCGGCGCGCTGCAGGCCCGCGGGCTGGCGTACGGCGAGCCGAGCGGGACCGTCACGCGCGCGAGCTCGCACTACTTCGGCGGTCTCGCCGCCCGTCCGGCCGTCTCCCAGATCGAGATCCGCGCCTCGTGGACGCCCCGGGAGGGCATCGGCGGCGTCCCGGACACCGCGGCGCACCTGGCCTCCTGGTGCGATCTGCTGTGCCAGGTGGCGGGCCTGCCCCCGGCGGGGCCGGGCGACGCCTCGGTGGTGACGCTGCCACAGCGTCGCGGGCCGCAGCCCCGCTGACGCCGGCGCGTCCGCCGGGCCTGTCAATGTCCTCTTGACCTTCCTTGCCATCTCTTTGTCGATACGGCCACTTTCGGCCTCGTATCGACCATGGACCGAACCGACTCGATCCTCAGATGATCGCTCGCGCGTCCGAATTGCACGGATTGTTACTCACCAAATCGTGATCATTCTCTAAAGGAGCACGAGTTTGGTGCCGAAGACGACTGTGACCTTCAAACCACGTTCGTCCCGGCCGCTTCCCCGAGCCGGCCCCGTCCCCGCACCCCTCCAGGAGGCCTGGTGTCCGTTCTCCTCGAGCAGCCCGCAAGCCTGGTCGCCTACCGCCCCAACAAGCCGACCGCCATGGTCGTGGTGGCCGACCCGCGCGTTCGTTCCACCGTCACCCGCCATCTCTGGGCGCTCGGAGTGCGCGACGTCATCGAGGCGTCGTCCATCGCAGAGGCCCGTCCTCGTATCGGCAACCCGCGCGACATCTGCGTCGCCGACGTCCATCTCCCCGACGGCTCCGGTCTCACCCTCCTGTCCGAGACCCGGGCCGCGGGCTGGCCCAACGGGCTCGCCCTGTCCGCCGCCGACGACATCGGCGCCGTCCGCAACGCCCTCGCGGGCGGTGTCAAGGGCTATGTCGTCACCGGTACCCGCACCAACATCGGGCTCCCCACCCGACCCGGTGCCGCCCCCATCGGCGCCGCCGCCGCGCGCCTGCACCGCCGCCCCCCGGGTGCCCCGAGCCACCCGGGCGGCTACCGCGAGCTGTCCGGCCGCGAGGTGGAGGTGCTGCGTCTGGTCGCCGAGGGACAGTCCAACAAGGCGATCGGCGTCTCGATGGGCCTGTCCGCGCTGACCGTGAAGAGCCACCTGGCCCGCATCGCCCGCAAGCTCGGCACCGGCGACCGCGCCGGGATGGTGGCCGTGGCCCTGCGGACCGGCATCATCCACTGACCGACCTCCACCACCCACCCCGGCCCGCGTCCGCACCGAGCCGCCACCGAGCCGCGTCCGGGAACCCGGCCGCCCGCCCGGGACACCCGCCGTTTCCCGCCGGGCACCGGCACCGCGCCCCCCGCGCGGACATGATGGACCCCTGTGACACATGACTGGTTTACGACCCCCCATCGCCCGTCGACGGAACGTTCCGTCGGCGGGCGTAGTCCACGCACAGATACCCTTGACAGGTGACCGACGCCCAAGAGACCGCAGCAGACAGTCCACTGCGAACCACCGGAGGCGCCCCTCCGGACGACGTCGAAACGGCGCCGATCCCGTTGCTCGAGCCGCGCGACGGCATTCCGCCCGTGATTGCCGAGGAGGCCTCGCTCGCCGAGGTGATCGCCGCCTTCGCCGCCGGCACCGGCCCCGTCGCCGTCGACGCCGAGCGGGCCTCCGGCTACCGGTACGGCCAGCGCGCCTACCTCGTGCAGCTGCGCCGCGAGGGCGCGGGCACCGCGCTGATCGACCCGGTGGCCTGTCCCGACCTGTCGGCCCTCGCCGAGGCGATCTCCGACGCGGAGTGGGTGCTGCACGCCGCCACCCAGGACCTGCCCTGCCTGCGAGAGATAGGCATGGTGCCCACCCGTCTGTTCGACACCGAGCTGGCCGGGCGCCTCGCCGGGTTCCCCCGGGTGGGCCTCGGCGCCATGGTGGAGAGCGTCCTCAGCTTCATCCTGGAAAAGGGCCACTCCGCCGTCGACTGGTCGACGCGGCCCCTGCCCGAGCCCTGGCTGCGCTACGCCGCCCTCGACGTCGAACTGCTCGTGGACCTGCGGGACGCCCTGGAGAAGGAGCTCGAGCGGCAGGGGAAGCTGGAGTGGGCACGGCAGGAGTTCGACGCGATCGCCTCCGCGCCGCCGCCCGAGCCGCGCAAGGACCCCTGGCGCCGCACGTCCGGGATGCACAAGGTGCGCCGCCGCCGGCAGATGGCGGCCGTCCGGGAGCTGTGGCAGACCCGGGACCGGATCGCGCAGCGCCGGGACGTCTCGCCGGGCAAGGTGCTCGGGGACGCCGCGATCATCGAGGCGTCCCTCGCCCTGCCACCGAACGTGCACGCGCTGGCCGCGCTGAACGGCTTCGGCCACCGCATGGGACGGCGCCAGCTGGAGCAGTGGCAGGCCGCCATCGACCGCGCCAGGGCGCTGCCGGAGGCGGAGCTACCGCACCAGGGACAGCCGGTGACGGGTCCGCCGCCGCCGCGCGCCTGGGCCGACAAGGACCCGGCGGCGGCCGCCCGGCTGTCCGCCGCGCGGGCCGCGGTGTCGGCCCTGGCCGAGCAGCTCAACCTGCCTCAGGAGAACCTGATCAGCCCGGACACCGTGCGGCGGGTCTGCTGGGAGCCGCCCAAGCCGGTGGACGCGGAGGCCGTGGCCTCCGCTCTCGCCGGGTACGGGGCGCGGGCGTGGCAGGTCGAGCAGGTCACTCCGGTGCTGGTCGAGGCGCTGTCCGTGAAGGGTGCCTAGGCACCGGGTGATTCACCTCGTCGCTCCCCTGCTGAACCCGTTGTAGATGAAGCGCTGCAGCACCAGGAACACGATCAGTGTCGGCAGGATCACCAGTCGAGATCACGCCAAGGTCCCGTGAGGACATGTACAGGAAGGGGATGTGGAGGTCGTTGCAGACGGTGGTCCCCTTCACGATCACCACAACGCGGCGGCGTACGTCTTCATCGTGCCGTCCTGCACGAGGTCGGTCCGCTGGGTGAGGACCGTGATGGTCCCGCTCATCCGCGACGGGTCGTCGTTCGCCTTGGCCTCGCGCCCCTGTCTGAGGTGCCGGTGCACCCGGCGAGCAGCAGGGCGCCCGCGGTCAGGGCGAGGACTGTACGGCGGTGCATGTGCATCAGCTCCGTTCTCGGGACGGAAGAGCACGACGCTGTCCGCGATGAGCCATGACGTGTACGGATTCGGGGCCGACGCGGCGCGGACGCTGTTCGGGATGATCACGGGAGAGGCAGGGTTCGCATCCCGTCCCGGCCCCCGTGCCGACCCCGCGGGGCTCCACGGCTCCGCCGAAGGTGTGACCTTCACCGCTTGGGCGTGCGGGACTGGGCAGCTTGGTTACCCACAAGTAGCATGGTGCTGAGCGCGCGCTCAGCGTGTCGCAGCAGTGCCATCCCGCACCCTGGAGGAGAGCCATCGTGCCTCGTACCATCAGGGACGTCGTCTTCGTCGACGGCGTCCGCACCCCGTTCGGCAAGGCGGGCCCGAAGGGCATCTACCACGAGACCCGCGCCGACGACCTCGTCGTGAAGGCGATCCGGGAGCTGCTGCGCCGCAACCCGGGTCTGGACCCGAAGAAGATCGACGAGGTCGCCATCGCCGCGACCACGCAGATCGGTGACCAGGGCCTGACCCTCGGCCGCACCGCGGGCATCCTGGCCGGCCTCCCCCAGTCGGTCCCCGGCTACTCCATCGACCGCATGTGCGCGGGCGCGATGACGGCCGTGACGACCACGGCCGGCTCGATCGCGTTCGGCGCGTACGACGCCGTCATCGCGGGCGGTGTGGAGCACATGGGCCGCCACCCGATGGGCGAGGGCGTCGACCCGAACCCGCGGTTCGTGAGCGAGAAGCTGGTCGACGAGTCCGCCCTGTTCATGGGTATGACCGCGGAGAACCTGCACGACCGCTACCCGCACATCACCAAGCTGCGCGCCGACGAATACGCCGTGCGCTCCCAGGAGAAGGCCGCGAAGGCGTACGCCAACGGCAAGATCCAGCAGGACCTGGTGCCGATCTCCGTACGCCGCACCAACCCCGAGGGCGGCGAGACCGGCTGGGGCCTGGTCACGGCGGACGAGCCGATGCGCCCGGGCACCACGCTGGAGAACCTGGCCGGCCTGAAGACGCCGTTCCGCGTCCACGGCCGGGTCACCGCGGGCAACGCGGCCGGTCTGAACGACGGCGCCACCGCCTCCATCATCGCGAGTGAGGACTTCGCCCGCGAGAACGGCCTGCCGGTCAAGATGCGCCTGGTCTCCTACGCCTTCGCGGGCGTGGAGCCGGAGGTCATGGGCTACGGCCCGATCCCGGCGACGGAGAAGGCCCTCGCCAAGGCGGGCCTGTCGATCTCCGACATCGGCCTGTTCGAGATCAACGAGGCGTTCGCCGTCCAGGTCCTGGCCTTCCTCGACCACTACGGCATCGCGGACGACGACGAGCGCGTCAACCAGTACGGTGGCGCGATCGCCTTCGGTCACCCGCTGGCCTCCTCCGGTGTCCGCCTGATGACGCAGCTCGCCCGCCAGTTCGAGGAGCAGCCCGAGGTCCGCTACGGCCTCACCACCATGTGCGTCGGCTTCGGCATGGGCGCGACGGTCATCTGGGAGAACCCGCACTTCGACGGAGGCGACAAGTGAGCACCACCGCTGAGCTGTTGAAGGGCGCGGCCGAGCTGTTCCCGGACGAGGTCGTCACGCAGGCGCACGTACGCCACTTCGACCTGCCGTTCGGTGTGGGCCGGTTCGCCCTGATCACCCTCGACAACGGCCACGACCACACCAAGCCGACCACCTTCGGCCCGGCCTCGCTCGCGAACCTGAACACCGCGATCGACCAGGTCGAGAAGGAGGCCGCGGACGGCGACATCGTCGGCGTCGGCATCACCGGCAAGCCGTTCATCTTCGCGGTCGGCGCCGACCTCAAGGGCGTCGAGCTGCTGAAGCGGCACGAGGACGCGCTGGCCATCGGCAAGGGCGGCCACGAGGTCTTCAAGCGCCTGTCCAAGCTGGCCGTACCGACGTTCGCGTACTACAACGGCGCGGCGATGGGCGGCGGCGTCGAGGTCGGCCTGCACTGCACCTACCGCACGGTGTCGAAGGCCGTTCCGGCGTTCTCCCTGCCCGAGGTGTTCCTGGGCCTGGTCCCGGGCTGGGGCGGCTGCACCCTGCTGCCGAACCTGATCGGCGCCGACAAGGCCGTCTCGGTCATCATCGAGAACTCGCTGAACCAGAACAAGCAGCTCAAGGGGCAGCAGGTCTACGACCTCGGCATCGCCGACGCCGTCTTCGAGGGCGCCGACTTCCTGGAGCAGTCGCTGACCTGGACGGCGCGCGTCCTCAAGGGCGAGATCGAGGTCGAGCGCCCGGTCATCGACCGCGGTGAGGCCTGGGACCAGGCCGTCGCCAAGGGCCGCTTCATCGCGGACGGCAAGGTGCACGGCGCGGCCCCCGCCGCCTACCGCGCCCTCGACATCATCGCCGCCGCGAAGAACGGCGACCTGCAGCAGGGCTACGACGCCGAGGACCAGGCCCTCGCAGACCTGATCATGGGTGGTGAACTGCGCGCCGGCATCTACGCGTTCAACCTCGTCCAGAAGCGTGGCAAGCGCCCGGCGGGCGCCCCCGACAAGAGCCTGGCGCGCCCGGTCACCAAGGTCGGTGTCGTCGGCGCCGGTCTGATGGCCTCGCAGCTCGCCCTGCTCTTCCTGCGCCGCCTGGAGGTCCCGGTCGTCCTGACGGACATCGACCAGGAGCGCATCGACAAGGGCGTGGCCTACGTCCACGCCGAGATCGACAAGCTGCTCGGCAAGGGCCGGATCAACCAGGACAAGGCCAACCGCCTCAAGGCGCTGGTCTGTGGTGTCCTCGACAAGGCCGAGGGCTTCTCCGACGCCGACTTCGTCATCGAGGCCGTGTTCGAGGAGATGGGCGTCAAGCAGCAGGTGTTCGCGGAGGTCGAGGCGGTCGCGCCCGAGCACGCGATCCTGGCGACCAACACCTCGTCCCTCTCCGTGTCGGAGATGGCGTCGAAGCTGAAGCACCCGGAGCGGGTCGTCGGGTTCCACTTCTTCAACCCGGTGGCGGTCCTGCCGCTCCTTGAGATCGTCCGCGGCGAGAAGACGGACGACGCCTCACTGGCGACCGCCTTCGCGGTGGCCAAGAAGCTGAAGAAGACGGCGGTTCTGGTCAAGGACGCCCCGGCGTTCGTCGTGAACCGCATCCTGACCCGCTTCATGGGCGAGATCCAGAACGTCATCGACGAGGGCACCCCCGTCGAGGTGGCGGAGAAGGCGGTGGAGCCGCTGGGTCTGCCGATGTCGCCGCTGGTCCTGCTGGAGCTGGTCGGCCCGGCGATCGGCCTGCACGTCTCGGAGACCCTCAACCGGGCGTTCCCGGACCGCTTCAAGGTCTCCCCGAACCTCAAGGCGGTCGTCGAGGCGGGCAAGCGCGGCTTCTACGTCTACGACAGCGGCAAGCCCGAGCTGGACCCGGAGGTCGCCGCGCTGCTGAAGCAGGGCGATGTGGTCCTGACGGAGGAGCAGGTCCGCGCCCGGGTCCTCGACGCGGTGGCCCAGGAGATCGGGCTGATGCTCGAGGAGGGCGTCGTCGCCGAGGCCCAGGACATCGACCTGTGCCTGATCACCGGCGCCGGCTGGCCCTTCCACCTGGGCGGCATCACGCCGTACCTGGACCGCGAGGGCGTCTCGGAGCGCGTGAACGGCAGGACGTTCCTGGAGCCGGGCGTCGCGAGCGTCCCGGCGTAACGGCACTCGCCTGAACGCCACTCGCCTTGAGGGGGCGGGCCGCACGGAACCCGATCCGTGCGGCCCGCCCCCTTTTGCTCGTACACATGCGACTAGGATCTCCACACAGCTGGCTCAAAAGTTCGCATTCATCAGATGTTCTCCATCAAAGACGATCGAATCACCTCATTACCTGCGGAGGAGCTTCCGTGGCGTCCACCCGCCGCCGCCAACGCCCCCGACGTCGGGTGTGGCCCAAGATGAAGTTGCTGCTCCTGGTCGCTGTCGTGGCCGCGGGCGCCACGGCGCTGTATCCGCTCTGGCGCACGGCGCACCCGGACCCGCCGCAGCTCACCGTCCGGTACCGGACGGCCGCCCCGGCGACGGCCGCGGTGGCCGAGCCCTCGCTGGAGGTCTTCAACCAGTCCAAGAAGGCGCTGCCGCTGGGCGATGTGACGCTCCGCTACTACTTCACCGCGGACGGCGGCTCGTACGCCTTCAACTGCGTGCAGGCCGCCTTCGACTGCTCAAACGTCGCGGGGACCGTGACCGAGCTCGACAGGCCGACCGGGACCGCCGACCACTACCTGGAGCTCCGGTTCACGTCCGGCGCCGGCACACTGCAGCCCGGCGCGAACAGCAAGGGCATCGACCTGCAGCTGTACCGCGTCGACCACGAGAAGCTGGACCAGGCGAACGACCGCTCCTTCGACGCCGAGAAGACGACGTACAAGGAGTCCAGGACGGTCACCGCGTACAACCGCGGGGTGCTCGCCTGGGGTGAGGAACCGGACGGCAAGAAGCCGGACGGCGACTCCGAGGACGCGCCCGGGGCCGCCGCCGATCCCGTGCCCGCCCTCCCGTCCGGTGTGCTGTTCGACGACTTCCACTACACCGGCCCCAAGGACCCCGCCCTCTTCAAGCACGGCTGGCTGGTCCGCACCAGCGACGGCGGCCCCGGTATCGACGACACCTGGTCCGCCGACGGTGTCAGCTTCCCCACGGACAAGGACGCCCTGGGCGACGGTCAGGTGCTCAACCTGCGTGCCGCCACGGACGGTACGAAGGCCGGCACCAAGCAGGCCAGCGTGGGCACCGCCGGCCGGGAGTTCCGCTCCGGGACCTACGCCGCCCGGATCCACTTCAGCGACGAGCCGGCCACCGGCAAGGACGGCGACCACGTCAACCAGACCTTCTACGCCATCGGCGGGAAGGGCACGACGTACAGCGAGCTCGACAACGAGTACCTGCCGAACGGCGGCTGGGGCCGGCTCGGACCCAAGCTGGACAACGTGACCTGGCGCACCGTCCAGGACCGCGTGTACAACACGACGCTCAAGAGCCTGGCCGGCTGGCACACCCTCGTGATGACGATCAAGGACGACGTGGTGACGTACCGGATCGACGGCAAGAAGATCTACAGTACGAGCGGCAGTTACGCCCCGCGCACCGGTATGTCCGTCAACTTCAACACCTGGTTCATCGACCTGCCGTTCAAGAGCGGCGAACGTGCCTGGGACATGAAGGTCGACTGGCTCTACTACAACGCCGAGGACGCGCTGTCCCTCGAGACCGTCGACGCGGCGGTCAAGGACTACAGCCGGAACGGAATGAACTACTTCGACACCACGTCGTGAACCGATCCTGGGGGGCCGGATGAACCGTGAGAAGTCCACAGAGGGATGGAGCCGTCGGGCCGCGCTGGGGCTGGCCGGTGCCGGGGGGCTGGTGACCGCCGGCGGCGCCCTGCTCCACGCGGCGGCGGCCGCGCCGACGGCCGCCGCGCCCGGCATCGGGAACCTGACCACACCGCCGACGTACGCGCCCTCCGGCCGCCGTCCCAGACAGCGGCGCGCCACCTGGTCGCAGCAGTTCCAGTCCGGGCACGGCTGGACCGCCGCGGGCGCCGGCACCGCCTCCGCCGACGCCAACGACACGTCGGTCTTCGTGCGCGGCACCCAGTCGGTCCGGGTGACCACCGCCGGGACGGGCAAGCAGTCGTACGTGCGCAGGCTCGGCGGTCCGGCGACCAGCCTCAGCGGCAAGGCGATCCGGCTGGTCTTCCGCGTCGACGACACCACGAACTTGTCGAAGCTGTCCTTCTACCTCGGCACCGGCTCCCTCGCGAACTACTTCCTCTGGCAGTTTCACACCCACTCCTCCGGCTCGACGAACTACGTGCAGTCCGGCGAGTGGGTCACGGTGCACCTGCAGTGGGCCGACGTCGCGAGCGCGGCCGGCACGTACTCGGTCTCCGCGTCCGGGGTGCCCTCCACCACGACCGGGTTCACCGACATGTCGTTCGTGGTGTACGACAACGCGGGCGGTCCGGTGACGTACCATCTGCAGGCTGTCGAGCTGATCCCGGACACCGCGTCCGTCTTCCCGAAGGGCGTCGCCTCGATCACCTTCGACGACTCCCACACTTCGGTGTACGGCCTGGCCCGGCCCGTGATGGACGCCTACGGCTGCTCCGGCACCGTCTACAACATCGCCGACGCGATCGGCACCAGCAGCTACCTGACGCTCGACCAGATGCGATCGCTGCAGAACGTCTCGGGCTGGGAGATGGCCGGGCACGCCTACGCCTCGAGCGCCCACACCGCGAGCTACAGCGCCCTCACCGCGCAGCAGGTGGACGACGACCTGCGCACCCTGCGGGAGTGGCTGGTCGGCAACGGCTTCACCAGCGAGCACTTCGCCTATCCGCACGGCGCGTTCGACAGCACCACGGACGGCGTGCCCGTCGACCAGATAGCGAGCCGGCACTTCACCACGGCCCGCTCGATCATCTCCGAGACCATCGAGTCGTTCGCCCCGGCGATGCCGTACCGCCTCAAGGCGCTCACCGGCGTCAACGACGGCTCGGGGATCGGCGGGACGGCGCTGGCGAACCTCACGGCGGCGGGCGGCCGGCTCGACCGGTGCGCCAAGAACGGCGACTGGCTCATCCTCTGTCTGCACCGGATCGTCGACGGGACGCCGATGGCCAGCACGGAGATCAGCAAGGCCGGCCTGAACACGCTGATGAAGGCGATCTCCGACCGGGGGATTCCGGTGGTGACGGTCGCGGAGGCGATGGAGTACTACACGTAGGACGACGAGACGGGGGACGGCTCTCGGAGCCGCCCCCCGTTTTTCTTGCCGGTGCCTACCAGCCCTGTCCGTGCCCGTTGCCGCCCTGCTGCCAGGACGGGTCGGCGTACTGGCCCTGGTACTGACCGTCGTACGGGCCGCCCTGCCACTGCTGTTGCTGCTGTGCGGATGGTTCGGGCGTGCCCCAGGACACGCGCTGCTGGGGCACGTAGGCGTGCTGCTCCTCGTAGCCCGGCAGCGGCTGCGGCTGGACCGGGGCGGCCGGAGCCACCCGCTGGGCCGTGCGCCTGAGGGCCACGCCTTCGAGGCGCATCAGCTGGAGGGTCTCGGTGACCTTCTTGTCGGAGTACGGGTCCTCTTCCTCGAAGATCTCCGTCACGTCGGCCTCGTGGTCGCCCGCCACGGACACCTCGACACCGCCCTGCCGGGTGCCCCAGCTGCCCTTGTGCAGGGTGACGAGGGCGTAGAACCGCAGCGGGGTCAGCAGGGTCAGCTGGATGACGCCGTAGAGGGGCGCGAGCAGGAACATGCCGAACCGCTTGATGAAGCCCATGCCGCGGCGCGGGAAGTCGAGGTACCGCACATTGCGGAGGTAGCCCATCAGCACCATGAAGACCAGGTAGTCGCCGATGTGGGCGATGAACCGGTTCGGGTGCAGGATCGGCGTGATGACCATCGAGTAGAACATCGCCGTGCCGAAGACCAGCCACAGCGCCAGTTCCATGCAGGTCAGCCAGAAGGCCGGCCGGTACTTCTTCTGGTGGCGGAAGGCCCAGAGGGACTCGCGGAAGAAGGACTTGTTCCAGCGGACCTGCTGGCGCAGGAAGTGCGGCAGCTTCTCCGGGACGGCCGTGTAGCCGACGGCGGTCTCCTGGAAGACGACCTGGCCCTCCATCAGGCAGTAGTTGGTCATGCGGCGGTCGTCGCCGAAGACGGCCGGCTTACCCAGGAACTGCTGGTTGAGGAAGTCCGGGAGGTACTTGCGCACCAGCGTGCCGCGGTACGCGGAGAGCGCGCCACAGCAGCACAGGACCGACTTCAGACGGGAGTAGGCGGCCCGTTCGAAGAGGAAGGAGTTGCCGTAGCGTAGGTCCTGCAGACGCGTGAAGATGTTGCTGTCGTGGTTGAGCGCCAGGACCATGCCGGTGGAGGCCATGATCTTCTCGTCGGCCAGCGGCAGCAGCAGCTCACGGACGGTGTCCCGGGCCAGCACCGTGTCCGAGTCCACGCACAGGAAGATGTCCGAGTACGGCGCCGCCTCGAAACCCAGCGCGAGGGCCTCGCGCTTGCCCTTGTTCTCGGGCTGCACGCTGACCGTGTACTTGACGCCCTCGGCCTCGAACTCGCGGCGCAGCCTCTTCGCCGCGCGGATACCGGCCGGGTCGGCGCTGCAGTCGTCGATGATGTGGATCTCGTTCGGCAGCCGACTCTGTGCGAGAAGGCTGCGCATGCCCTGCTCGAACATCACCGGGTCCTCGTTGTAGATCGGGATGACCGCGGTGACCCAGGCGTTCTCCAGGTACTCCAGCTCCTCCCGCCCGGCCTTGGCCGGACGGTAGAAGAGGGCGCCGAACATCTTGAGGGCCAGCAGGCCCAGGGCGCCCATGGTGTAGGGGTGCAGGGAGTTCGCGTCCAGCCGCGTGACGATCAACGCGGCCAGAGCGAGGAAGACGAAGTACGACACCTTCAGGTGCCGGCGCTTGCGGTGCGCGCGACGGCCGCCGGACTCGACGGCCCCGGGTATGTACGTCTCGTCGGTGCTCACAGCTTGACCACCCGGGGGTGATCGGCGGACTTGCCCCGCGTGTCGAACAGCATCCGGGCGCGGTCGGCCAGCAGGCCCAGGTCGATCTCGCGGTGCGGCTGGAGCAGGATGGTGAGGTCCGCGGACGCGGCCTCGGCGAGGTAGTCGTGCGTCCGCTCCACCGGTACGCCGGCCACCGTCCACTCGGTGACCCGCGGGTCGAAGTAGACGAGTTCGGCACCCCGGGCGCGCAGGTTGTCGGCCACGGCCAGGGCCGGGCTCTCCCGCTGGTCGGAGATGTCCGGCTTGTAGGTCACGCCGAGCAACAGGACGCGCGACCCGCGTACGGCCTTGCCCTGGTCGTTGAGCAGGTCGGCGGCCCGGTTGACCACGTGGACGGGCATCCGCTGGTTGATCTCCTGGGCCAGCTCCACGAACCGGAACGGGATGCCGAGCGAACGGACCTTGTACGACAGGTAGTTCGGGTCGATCGGGATGCAGTGACCGCCCACACCCGGGCCGGGGTGGAACGGCGCGAACCCGAACGGCTTGGTGGAGGCGCAGCGGATCGCGTCCCACAGGTCGACGTCGATCTCGCGGCAGAACATCGACATCTCGTTGACGAGTGCGATGTTCACATGGCGGTAGGTGTTCTCCAGCAGCTTGGCCATCTCGGCCTCACGCGTGCCCTTCGCCTCCACGACCTGCCGCACGAAACGCTCGTAGAGGGCGCGGGCGGCCTTGGTGCAGTCGGGCGTGATGCCGCCGACCACCTTGGGCGTGTTCTCCAGGCCGAAGCTGGCGTTGCCCGGGTCGATGCGCTCCGGGGAGAAGGCGAGGTGGAAGTCCTCGCCGACCCGCAGGCCGCCGGCCTCCAGCCGAGGGCGTACGACCTCGTCGGTGGTGCCCGGGTACGTCGTGGACTCCAGCACGACGAGGGTGCCGGGCGTCAGATGAGCCGCGATGTCCTCCACGGCGGCCTCGACGGCGCCCAGGTCGGGGGCGCCGTGGTCGGTGAGGGGGGTCGGGACGCAGACGACGACCGCGGCGGCGTCGGCGATGGCCTCGGCCCGGTCAGTGGCCTTGAAGCCCTGCTCCAGCATCGTGCGGACTTCGGTGTCGGTGATGTCGTCGACGTGCGAACGGCCCGAGTTCAGACCGTCGACGACCCGGCGGTTGCGGTCGAGACCGGTGACTTTCAGGCCGGCCGCCGACGCGGACCTGGCCAGCGGCAACCCCACGTACCCGAGCCCGACAACGACAAGATCCACCGTGGTGGCTCTGCTCACGACACCATCCCCAACCCCCGGGCCGACGAGGATTCGGCCCCGTCGGTTCCCTGATCGAACAAGAGTGAGGAGGCTAACAATATTTTCACACTTCAACCACGTTTCCCCCCAGTGCCTCTTGTCACTTTCAAGGACGTACAACCCTTGATCGGGCTCATGTGTCTCAGTAAGCCCGAACCCTCCCAGGGGGGCGCGAACTCCCCTTCCGGGAACCGGTGCGGCAGGTCAGGCCGTCTGCCAGGCCGCCGGGGCGAGGCCCGGTTCGTCCTTCTGACGGGGACGCAGTTCGCCGTCCGGTGTCAGGGTCGCCGCGACCACGCGTCCCTCCTCGTCCTCGGCCGGCAGGTGGGGCAGGCGAGCAACGTGCAGTCGTGGCCGTCGATGACTCAGCGGAGTGTCGCCACCGGGCCGGGCCCCGCGGCGCACAGCAGCGGAATCGGAGCGCCGCCCGGACGCCAGGCGTGCAGCATGCCGTCCACGTCCGCGAAGGACGGGGTGGTGTGCTCCTTGAAGGTGGGCAGGCGCTCAGCGTGCCGGGCCGGACAGGCTCGTGGGACGCTGGGGGCATGAGTGTCCCGCTCCTGGTGATCGTCGATGGCGCGAACGTCGTCGGGTCGGTTCCCGACGGCTGGTGGCGGGACCGGCGGGGGGCCGCGGACCGGCTGCGGGACCGTCTCGTGCCGTACGCCGTCGACGGGCTGCCCGGCTTTCCCGGGCCGCTGGAACTGGTGCTGGTGGTGGAGGGCGCCGCGCGCGGCGTGGAGCCCGTGCCCGGCATCCGGGTGGACGCGGCACCCGGCAGCGGCGACGACCGTATCGTCGAACTGGTCGCGGAGGCCGGGGACCGCCCGGTCCTGGTCGTCACGGCGGACCGGGAGTTGCGGCGCCGGGTGACGGATCTGGGCGCGGAGGTGACGGGCCCGCGTACGGTGCGCTGAGCGCTCCGGCGGAAGGCGTGGTGCCTTGCCCGGGGTGCGTCATGGCTGCTCACTCCGCCTGGCACTGCCGGGCCGTGGTCACGCCCCGTCGGCTCCCGGCGGCCCTGTCGCCCCACCGGTCGAGGGCGCCTCGGCGCGGCCCACGCGGCTGTGCGAGCGGCCGTAGACGAAGTACACGACGAACCCGATGACCAGCCAGATCGCGAACCGCAGCCAGGTCTCGGCGGGCAGGTTCAGCATCAGCCACAGCGAGGCGCACACCGACAGGATCGGCACCACCGGGACGAACGGGGTACGGAAGGTGCGGTGCAGGTCGGGGCGGGTGCGGCGGAGGATGACCACGCCGATCGCGACGACGATGAACGCGAACAAGGTGCCGATGTTGACCAGTTCGGCCAGCTCGCTCAGGCTGGTGAAGCCCGCGACGACGGCGATGACCACGCCGAGCAGGATGGTCGGCCGGTGCGGGGTCTTGAAGCGCGGGTGGACGCGGGAGAAGAAGCGGGGCAGCAGACCGTCGCGGCTCATGGCGAAGAAGACGCGGGTCTGGCCGAGCAGCAGGATCAGGCAGACGGTGGTCAGGCCGACGGCGGCACCGAAGCTGATCACACCGGCGAACCAGGGGTGCCCGATGGCCTTGAACGCGTCGGCGAGGGGGGCGTCCACGGACAGCCTGCTGTAGCGCTCCATGCCGGTGACGACGATCGACACCGCCACGTACAGGGCGGTGCAGATGAACAGGGAGCCGAGGATGCCGCGCGGCATGTCGCGCTGCGGGTTACGGGTCTCCTCGGCGGTGGTCGCCACGATGTCGAAGCCGATGAAGGCGAAGAAGACGACGGACGCGGCGGTGAAGATGCCCATCAGGCCGAAGTTGGACGGTGCCCAGCCGACCATCAGCTGGATGAGCGGGGCCTTGAGACTGCTGCCCGGCGGCACGGCCTCCGGCTTGGGCACGAACGGTTTGTAGTTGGCGCTGTTGACGAAGAAGGCGCCCCCGACGATGACGATCAGCACCACGGTCACCTTGATGGCGACGACGAGCTGGGTGACCCGGGCCGACAGCTTCATCCCGAGGACGAGGATCGCGGTGAGGACGAGGACCAGCGCGGCGGCGAAGATGTCGAAGCCGAACCCGTGCGCGCCCTCCCGTCCGCCGAGATGGGCGGGCAGGTGCCAGCCCGCGTTGTCGAGCAGTGAGCGGATGTACCCGGACCAGCCGACGGCGACCACCGCCGTGCCGAGCGCGAACTCCAGGACGAGGTCCCAGCCGATGATCCAGGCGGGCAGCTCGCCGAGCGTGGCGTAGGAGAACGTGTACGCGGACCCCGCGACCGGCACCGTGGAGGCGAACTCCGCGTAGCAGAGCGCGGCGAGCGCGCAGACGACGCCGGCCACGACGAAGGACAGGGAGACGGCGGGGCCCGCGTTCTGCTTGGCGACCTTGCCGGTGAGCACGAAGATGCCGGTGCCGATGATGACCCCGACGCCGAACACGGTCAGGTCCAGGGCGGACAGGGTCTTCTTGAGCGCGTGCTCCGGCTCCTCGGTGTCCCGGATCGACTGCTCGACGTTCTTGGTCCGGAAGAGGGTGCTGCTCATGGCGTACCTCCCGCGCTCGCAGTCCCCGACATGATCGGGAGGGGGCGTACTCCGTATGCCCCGGCACGGGCAGATTCACGCAAATGGGCCGGTTTCGCCACCGTAAAGGATGGAGAAACCGGCCCTGACGCGGGAGCGGGTCGGATCAGTCGCGGGCGGGCTCCACCGTGTCCACGTCCTGCGCGCTGCCGGGTCGGTCGAACCGGCCGTCGAGCTTGGAGACCAGTCCGGTGACCTGGCGGGCGATGTCCGGCGCGGTCAGGCCGATCTCCGCCAGGACCTCCTTGCGGGAGGCGTGGTCGAGGAAGCGCGGCGGGACACCGAAGTCGCGCAGCGGCACGTCCACGCCCGCGTCGCGCAGCGCCTGGGCGATCGCCGAACCCACACCGCCGACGCGGGAGTTGTCCTCGACGGTGACGACCACCCGGTGCCGCTCGGCGAGCGGGGCGAGCGCCTCGTCGACGGGCTTGACCCAGCGGGGGTCGACGACGGTGGTGGAGATGCCCTGCTTGTCGAGGAGGTCGGCGATCTCCAGGCACATGGGCGCGAGCGCGCCGACGGAGACCAGCAGCACGTCCGGCACGGGTGCCTCGGCCTTGCGCAGCACGTCCATGCCGCCGACCTTGCCGACGGCGGGGACGGCCGGGCCGACGACGCCCTTGGAGTAGCGCAGCACGGTCGGCGCGTCGTCCACGTCGACGGCCTCGCGCAGCTGGGCGCGCAGTTGCTCGGCATCGCGCGGGGCGGCGATCCTCAGGCCCGGGACCACCTGGAGCATCGACATGTCCCACATGCCGTTGTGGGAGGCGCCGTCGTCGCCGGTGATGCCGGCCCGGTCGAGCACGAACGTCACACCGCACTTGTGCAGGGCGACGTCCATGAGCACCTGGTCGAAGGCGCGGTTGAGGAAGGTCGCGTACACCGCGAAGACGGGGTGCAGACCGCCGGTGGCGAGGCCGGCCGCGGAGACAGCGCCGTGCTGCTCGGCGATGCCGACGTCGAAGATCCGGTTCGGGAAGGCGTCCGCGAACTTCTTCAGGCCCACCGGCTGGAGCATCGCGGCCGTGATGGCGACGATGTCGTCGCGCTCCCGGCCCAGCCGGACCATCTCGTCGCCGAAGACGGAGGTCCAGCTGGCGGCGGCCGCCTTGATGGGCAGACCGGTGTCGGGGTGGATCGGGCCGATGCCGTGGAAGCGGTCGGCCTCGTCCTGCTCGGCGGGCCGGTAGCCGCGGCCCTTCTCGGTGAGGCAGTGCACGATGACCGGGCCGCCGAACCGCTTGGCGCGGGCCAGGGCGGACTCCAGCGCCTCGATGTCGTGGCCGTCGATCGGGCCGACGTACTTCAGGCCCAGGTCCTCGAACATGCCCTGCGGGGCGATGAAGTCCTTCAGGCCCTTCTTGGCCCCGTGCAGGGTCTCGTAGAGCGGCTTGCCGACGACGGGCGTGCGCTCCAGGACCTCCTTGGTGCGGGCCAGGAACTTCTCGTAGCCGTCGGTGGTGCGCAGGGTGGCCAGGTGGTTGGCGAGGCCGCCGATGGTGGGCGCGTAGGAGCGCTCGTTGTCGTTGACGACGATGACCAGCGGGCGGTCCTTGGCGTCGGCGATGTTGTTCAGCGCCTCCCAGGCCATGCCGCCGGTGAGAGCGCCGTCACCGATGACGGCCACGACGTGGCTGTCCCGCTTCAGCAGCTGGTTGGCCTTGGCCAGGCCGTCGGCCCAGCCGAGGACGGTGGAGGCGTGCGAGTTCTCGATGACGTCGTGCTCGGACTCGGCGCGCGAGGGGTAGCCGGACAGACCGCCCTTGCTGCGCAGCCTGGAGAAGTCCTGACGGCCGGTGAGCAGCTTGTGGACGTAGGCCTGGTGGCCCGTGTCCCAGAGCACCTTGTCCTTGGGCGAGTCGAAGACGCGGTGCAGGGCGATGGTGAGCTCGACCACACCGAGGTTCGGACCGAGGTGGCCGCCGGTCTTGGAGACCGCGTCGACGAGGAAGGTCCGGATCTCCTCTGCCAGCTGGTCCAGCTCCTCCAGGCTGAGCCGGTCCAGATCGCGCGGTCCCGTGATGCGGGTCAGCAGCGGCACCCGTGCCTCCTTGCAGTAGAGCTGTGTCGAGCTTTCGCCGGGCCTGTCGAGTCTAATGTTCCGCCTGTGAGGATCACCGATGGCCCCACGGATCCCCCCGACGTGTCCGCCCAAACCCGGGCCGGGACACAGGACTGTGCCCGGCGCCGCCGTTGGCGCCGGGCACAGTGGCCTGAAGAGTCGGGCGGCTAGGCGCGGCCGGCCGTCTTCTGGGTCTTGCGGGTCACGGCGTCGATGACGACCGTGGCGAGCAGCACACCACCGGTGATCATGTACTGCACCGGCGAGGCGATGCCCTCGAGGGCGAGGCCGTACTGGATGGAGACGATCACCAGCACGCCGAGCAGCGCGTTCCACGTGCGGCCACGGCCGCCGAACAGCGACGTGCCACCGATCACCGCGGCGGCGATCGCGTTCATCAGCAGGTCACCGCCACCGGCACCCTGGTTGGCGGACGCGATCTTCGAGGCGATGAACAGACCGCCGATCGCGGCGAACGTACCGGAGATCGCGAAGACCGAGATCCGCACCGCGGCCACGTTGATACCGGCACGGCGGGACGCCTCCACGCTGCCGCCGAGCGCGAACACCTTGCGGCCGTAGGCGGTGCGGCGCAGCACGAAGTCCGTGACCAGCAGCACACCGATGAAGATCACCACGGCGAGCGGCAGGCCCTTGTACTGGTTGTAGACGACGGCCACGGCGAACGCGAGGATCGCCAGCAGCGCCGTCCTGAGGATCGTCTCGCTCAGCGGCCGGGACGGCACGCCCGCGGCCTCGCGCCGCTTGTTGCCGAAGTACGAGCTGAGGAAGTACAGAACGGTCACCGCGAGGGCGAGCCCGTAGGCGGCGGCCACGTCGGAGAAGTAGTACGTCGTCAGCTTGGCGACCAGGCCGTCGCTGTTCAGGTTGATCGTGCCGCTGTCGCCGAGGATCTGGAGCATGAAGCCGTTCCAGAACAGCAGACCGGCCAGGGTGACCGCGAACGCGGGCACACCGATCTTCGCGAAGACGAAGCCGTGGATCGCGCCGGCGACCGTGCCGGTGAGGATGGCCAGCACGAAGGCGAGCCACTCGCTCATGCCGTGGGTGATGTTCAGGACGGCGAAGGCGGCGCCCGCGACACCGGAGACCGAGCCGACCGACAGGTCGATCTCGCCGAGCAGCAGCACGAAGACGATACCGACGGCGATCATGCCCGTGCCGACCATGGCGACGGAGATGTCGGAGAGGTTGCCCGCGGTGAGGAAGTTGGAGTTCAGGCTCTGGAAGATGATCCAGATGATCGCCAGACCGATGACGACCGGGATGGCACCCAGGTCGCCGGCCTTCATCTTCCGCTTGAACTCGGTGATGTAGCCCGCGAAGCCCTGTTCGCGCACCAGCAGTCGGGGGTCGACCGCGGTAACCGCCTTCGCGGCCGCCTCGGGGTTCTCCACGACGGTGTCCTCGGGGGGCGTGGAGGTCTTGTCGATGCTCACTTCTTGATCTCCCCATTGCTGCGCGCCGCACGACGGGTCACGGCGTTGTCCGTGGCGCCGGTGATGGCGGAGATGATCTCTTCCTGCGAGGTCGTCTTGACCTCGAAGACGCCGTTGTTGCGCCCCAGCCGCAGCACCGCCACCTTGTCGGCGACGGCCTTCACGTCGGCCATGTTGTGGCTGATGAGGATCACGGCGTGACCGCGCTCACGCAGCCGCTCCACCAGGTCGAGGACCTGCGCGGTCTGCTCGACGCCGAGGGCGGCGGTGGGCTCGTCGAGGATCACCAGCTTGGGCTCGCCCAGCATGGAGCGGGCGATGGCCACGACCTGGCGCTGACCGCCGGAGAGCGAGGCGATCGGGATACGGACGCTGGGGATGCGGATGGACAGCTGGTCCAGCAGCTCGCGCGAGCGCCGCTCCATCTCCACCTCGTCCAGGACGCCGCGGCGGCGGATCTCCCGGCCGAGGTAGAGGTTTCCGACGACGTCGATGTTGTCGCAGAGCGCGAGGTCCTGGTAGACCGTCGCGATACCCAGGTTCTGAGCGTCGTTCGGCTTGCCGATGTGGACGGTCTTGCCTTCCCACTCGATGACGCCCTCATCGATGGGGTGCACGCCTGCGATCGTCTTGACCAGCGTGGATTTTCCGGCGCCGTTGTCGCCGACCAGGGCGACCACCTCACCGGCGTGGACCTCAAGCTCTACGTCGGTGAGCGCCTGAACGGCACCGAACCGCTTGGAGACCCCGCGCAACGCCAGCACGGGCGTAGCGGACACGTGAACCATCTCCTTCGCCGCCTGACCCGGCGGGAGGTTGTGCAGAAGTTTGGGGGGTGTTCCGTCCGGCGCCCCGCGACGAGCTTGCGGGGCTGGTGGCGGCGGGGCGCCGGAGGAGCTTCAGCGCGCCAGTCCCGTACGGGAATTCAAGGACGAATTCCCGTTGGGGGAAAGGGGCTTGCGGCCGGTTACTTCAGGCCGATCTTGTCGCACGCCGACTTGAACTGCGGGGTGCAGATGTCAGCGACGGTGTAGATGCCGTCCTTGATGACGGTGTCCTTGATGTTGTCCTTCGTCAGAGCGACGACCGGGACCAGGACGGAGGGCACCTGCTTGGTGGTCGGGCTGTCGACCTTGTCCTTCGCTATCGAGTCGAGCGACTTGCCCTGGGCGATGGCGACGGCCATCTCCGCGGCGACGTCCGCCTCCTGCGGGTACGGCTTGTAGACACTCATGTACTGGTCGCCGGTGACGATGCGCTGCACACCCGCGAGCTCCGCGTCCTGGCCGGTGACCGGGACCTTGATGCCGGCGGACTTGAGGGCGGTGATGATACCGCCGGCCATGCCGTCGTTGGCGGAGTAGACGCCGATGATGTTCTGCTTGCCGAGGGCGGAGATGGCGCCCTCCATGTTGGTGTTGGCGTTCTCCGGCTTCCAGTCCTTGGTGTCGTACTCCTTGCCGACGTTCACCTTGCCGTCGAGCACCTCGTGGGCGCCCTTCTTGAACTGGGCGGCGTTCGGGTCGGTGACGGAGCCGTTCATCATGACGATCTTGCCGGACTTCGCCTTGGAGCCGAGGGCCGTGAGGAGGGCCTGGCCCTGGGTCTTGCCGACGGTCTCGTTGTCGAACGAGGTGTAGCCGCTGATCGGGCCCTGCGCCAGACGGTCGTAGGCGATGACCGGGATGCCCGCGTCCTTGGCCTTCTGCACGGAGTTCTTGATGGCCGCGGAGTCCACCGCGTCCACGATCAGCACGTCGACCTTGTTGGTGATCATGGTGTCGACCTGCTGGTTCTGCAGGGTGGCGTCCTGCTTGGCGTTGGCGTAGACGACCTCGCCCTTGCCGTTGGTCAGCTCCTTGACCTTCTTCTCGATCAAGGGGCGGTCGAACTTCTCGTAACGCGCCGTCTGGTTCTCGGGGAGAAGCAGACCCACCTTGATGGCGTCGCCCTTCTTGGCGCTGGAGGACGAGGACGAGCTCTTGCCGGACTCCTTGGCGCTGCCACAGGCGGCGAGCGAGACGGCCATGGCACCAGCAGCAACGGCAAAGGCCGCACGACGCATACGCGTGTTCACTTCTAGAAACCTCCCTGACGAGGCCGCGTCGTTGCGGCCGAGGTGGCTGGAAGTCAACTCGGCCACACGTGCGACGTCAAGAAGTAAATCCTTAACGAGATGGCAACGGTGCCATCCGTTATCTAAGTGAAGGCAGGCGTCGCAGTGGGCAGGGTGCCGTCCAAAAGGGTTGAATCACCCATCTCGCTCAGTGCGAGAGCGAGCGCCCCGAGGACCTCCGCACGGCCTCCGAGCGCCCCCGGCAGCACCGAGAGCTGGCGTGCGGCACTGGGGATCGCGTACCGGCCCACCGACTCCCGGATGGGCCCGAGGACCAGCTCACCGGCCTCGGCGAGATCACCGCCCAGGACCACGCGGCTCGGGTTGAGCAGATTGCACAGGTTGGCGACTCCACTGCCGATGTGGCGGCCGACATCGGCGATCACCCGACGGCAGCCCGGATCACCGTCCCGCGCCAGCCTCACCACACCCTCCATGGTCAGGTCGGTGCCGTGGCTGGGCTGGAGCAGCGGCAGCACGTACCGCGCCGACGCGAAGGTCTCCAGACAGCCCCGGTTGCCGCAGCGGCAGACGGGACCGGATTCATCGAGAGTAATATGCCCGATTTCTCCCGCTGTGCCACCAGGCCCGCGGTAGATCTTGCCGTCAATCACCAGTCCGGCGCCGACACCGCTCGCCACCTTGATGTACGCCAGGTCCTTGACCCCCCGGCCGCTGCCCCAGACCAGTTCGCCGAGGGCGCCGAGGTTGGCGTCGTTGTCCACGTGCACCGGCACGCCGAGCCGCCCCCGCAGCTCCTCGGCGGGTCTGGTGCCCGTCCAGCCCGGAAGGATGGCGGTGGAGCCGAGCGTGCCCGACTCGACGTCGATGGGCCCGGGCACGCCCAGACCCACGCCCGCGATCTTGGACCGGCTCACCCCGGTGGCCTCGATCAGCCTGCTGACCAGCTCTTCCGCCCGGTCGAAGCCCTGCTCCGCGGAGGCGTCCACATCCAGGGGCTCGGACTCCTCGGCGAGCACCTGGTGGGCCAGGTTCCCGATCGCGACGCGCAAATGGGTGTGCCCGAAGTCGACGCCGATCACGATGCCGGCGTCACCGCTGAGGGAGACGCTGCGGGCCCTGCGGCCACCCGCCGAAGTCGGCGTGACCTCGACGGTTCCACCGTCCTTCAGCTCCCGCACGATATTGGACACGGTCGCCGCGGACAGACCCGTCGTCCGCGCGATCTCCGCCTGCGTCAGCGACCCCGCCAGACGCACCGCACGGACGACGCGCTCCAGATTTGCCCGATGCAGCGACGACTGCGATCCGGGAGTCTCCATCGACTCATCCACTCCTGCCCTCAGCGCGGCGGCCACGGCGCCGCTCATGTGATCCGGATCACAGCAGCGGAATCCGGGCCACGTACAAGTTGTGAACTCCAAGCTCCGCTGAACGGGTTACCGCAGTCAAGTCCTTGACGGAAATCGTGAGAGATCAAAAAGTGGGCGGACGGACACACCGGCGCCGCCTCCGGTTAAGGGAGAGGACGCCGGCGGGCCGGGGAGGTCGGAAGTCGATGACTACTGCCGCTGACTACTTCAGCGCGCCCGCCGTCAGACCCTGCACCACCTGCCGCTGGAAGACGATGTAGGCCGCGAGCACCGGCAGCATCGCCATCACCAGGCCGGCGAAGAGACCGGACCAGTCACCCTTGTAGCCCTGGCTGGCGGCCAGCTGCACCAGGCCCTGGGTGAGGACGCGCTTGTCCGGGTCGGTGTTCAGCACCGTCGGGAGCATGTACTGGTTCCACTGGCCCAGGAAGTTGAAGATCCCCACGCTGATCAGGCCCGGCCGGGCCATCGGCAGCATGATCTGGAAGAACGTACGGGAGTGCGAGGCCCCGTCCACGAACGCGGCCTCGGCCACCGAGGTGGGCAGCGAGCGGAAGAACGCGGTCAGGAAGAACACCGTGAAGGGCAGCGAGTAGGCGATGTAGACGAGGATCAGCCCGTGGATGGTGTTCAGCAGCCCCATGTTGTTCACCACGTAGAACAACGGGACCAGCGCGAGCATGATCGGGAAGCTCATGCCACCGACGAAGAGGTAGTAGATGAACCGGTTGCCCGGGAAGTCGAAGCGGGCGAGGACGTACGCCGCCATCGAGCCGAGCACCAGAGTGCCGATGAGGGAGCCGCCCACCACCAGCACGGTGTTGAGGAAGTAGTCGCTCATGTTGGCGTCGGTCCACGCCCGCGCCCAGTTCTCGAAGTGCAGCTTGTCCGGCAGCGACCAGGGCGAGTCGAAGATCGAGCGGTCGTCCTTGAAGGAGGTCATCACCGCCCACACCAGCGGCATGACCACCATGAACGCCCACAGGACCAGCATGCCGTGGGAGAAGACGTTGAGGACGGTGCCCTCCTGCTTCCCCCCTGGCGGCCTGCCCGCCGGGGTGTCCGCCTTGCCGACGGGGGCCTCCGGCTCGGCCGGGATCGGGGCGGGGGTCTCGGTGGTCTCCATGGTCAGTACTCCAGCCGCTCGCGCCGACCCAGCCGCATCACGACCGCCGCGAACAGCAGCGTGACGACGAGCAGGGCGACACCGATCGTGGTTGCGTAGGCGGCCTGACCGTCGCGGAAGGCCTTCTGGTAGACGTACAGCACCATGACGGTGGTCGAGTAGTCCGGCCCGCCCGGCCCGGTCGTCATGATCTGTACGACCGCGAACGACTCGGCGCCGAGCGCGAGGATGCCCATGTACACCCAACCGGACTGCACGGTGTCCCACAGCAGCGGCAGGGTGATCCGGAAGAAGGTGGTGGCACGGTTGGCCCCGTCCAGCAGCGCCGCCTCGTACAGGTCCGCCGGGATGGAGGCCATGCCCGCGGAGAACAGGACCACGAAGAAGCCGACCGTGGACCAGACGAGGACCGCCATCACACACCACAGGGCGAGGCTCGGATCACCGAGCCACAGCGGCTGGACGCCGCCGAGCCCGATGCCGCGCAGCAGCGAGTTGAGGGCGCCGCTGTCCGGGTTGTACGCGAACGCGAACAGCAGGGCGACGATCGCGATGGAGAGCACCTGCGGGAAGAAGTAGACGATCTTGTAGAAGGACGAGCCGCGGACCCCGGAGATCACCGGGCCGCCCTTCCGCCGCCGCCCGCCCACATTGATCATGAAGGCGAGGAACAGCGCGAGACCGATCGTCACCGGCGGCAGCACCAGTGCGAACAGCAGACTGTGCCACAGCGACTTCCAGAAGATGTCGTCATCGAGCATCCTCGTGTAGTTGTCGAAACCCACCATCTTGAACTCGGGGCTCAGACCGGTCCAGTCCGTGAACGAGTAGTAGACGGACTGGATGAACGGCCAGACGACGAAGAGCGCGTACAGGCCGAGGGGAACCGTCAGGAACCCCACGATGAACCGGTACTTGCCGTGATGCATGGCTACCGACCCCGATCCGGCCGCGCGGGCGACCGCCTCCGCTGACGCCGCCGGACCTGTCCCTGACGCACCTGACGCCCACGGCACCGGCCCTGACGGACCCTCACTGGTGCTTGTAGTGCTTGATCGACGTGTCCTTCGCGGTCTCGTCCGCGAAGCCCTGGATCCGCTTGATGGCCTCGGCCGGGGTGATACGGCCCGCCATCATCTCGCCGAGGCCGGACACACCGATCTTCTCCTTCTGCAGCTGCACGTACCAGTCCTGCAGCCGCGGGTTCAGGACGTTGCTGCCGGCCTTCTCCAGCGCGGCCACACCCGACTTCAGGCCCGGGGTGAGGCTGATGCCGGTGGTGCCGCCGTTGAACGCCGTCAGCGACTTGACCTTGGTGGTGAAGTTCTTCGAGGAGGCCTCGCCGAGCATGATGCGCAGCTGCTCCATGCCTCCCTCGGGGTTCTGGGCCTTGGCCGGGACGATGAAGGGCTCGCCGCCGGAGGCCCAGATGGTGCCGAAGGGAAGCTTGTCCGAGGAATCGATGCCGGAGGGCGCGGAGACGGCGAGGTTGAAGTCGGCCGGGATGACGTTGGCGGACTCGTTCTCCACCCAGGAGCCGTTCGGGATGAACAGCGCCTTGCCCTGGGCCCAGGCGGTCTGCGACTGGATGTGGTCGAGGCCCGGCGTGCCCCTGAGGATGTAACCCTTCTTGTAGAGCTCGTAGTACGCCTCGAAGCAGGCCTTGACGGCCGGGTGCTTCCAGGCGTTCGGCTCCAGGTTGTCGATGGCGTCGAGGACCTCGCGGCCACCGACCTTGCCGATCATCGGGTACAGGGAGAAGGGGATGTAGTACGGGTACTTGCCGGCGTAGGTCCAGCCCGCGACGCCCTTCTTCTTGGCCTTCTCGCAGACCTTGAGCATCTCGTCCCAGGTCTCGGGGTACTTCTCGTCGAGCGAGTCGAGGAGCTTCTGCGAGTACCAGACGCCGTAGACCGTGTAGGCGTAGTACAGGATCCACACGGGCTTGCCGTCGAACTGGCCCATCTCGACGATCCCGGGGCGCAGCGTGTCGCGGACCTTCTTCGACGGGTCGTCGTAGGAGGGGGCGTCCAGCAGCGGGGTCAGGTCGGCGAGCTGGTTGCGGCTGACGAGGACGCCCATGTCCATCTGCTCGGCGCCGGAGTTGTCGATGAGGTCGGGCGGGTTGCCCTGGTTGAACCGCGGCTGCAGGGTGGACTGGATCTTCTGGGTGGCGGAGAACTTCACCTTCGCCTTCGGGAAGTCCTTCTGGTAGATCTTGACCGCGTCCTCGGCGTACTCCTTGCCGAATCCGCCGTCGAAGAGCACGAACTCCATCTGCGCCGTGTCGTTGACGCCGAGCGGGTTCTGCTTGGTCTTCTTGCCCGTCTTCGCCTTGTCCTGGCCGCCGCCCCCGCTGCTGGCGCAGGCGGACAGGAAGCTCACCGTGGGGACGGAGACCAGGCCCAACGCGACGGAACGCCTGATCAGGTCGCGGCGGCCGACGCCTTCGGGGGTGACGGTGCCGATGCCGTCAGGGGTGGTGGTACCGATGCCGTCGGGGGTGGTGGTGTGCTCGCCGGAAGTGGATCCCATGCTCAAGTCCTCGCCTTCTCCAGGACTCAGGCGGTGCACCGGCTCCTCCCCGGCACCGCGGTGATGGTGAAGCTGGGGTCGTGCATGAGCGATTCGGGAGGGACGGCTCGGCAGTGGTTCGTCCTCGGGACGGTCCACCACCTCCCGCTTCCCCCGGTCGTGCCTGTCCACAGCCGTCGTACGCCGAAGTGACGGCAGCCCGGACGCCGACAGGTATAGTCCACTCTCCGTCGGCGGAGCAATATCGCAGGCAAGGTTGGCGTCGCGCGTTTCCGAGTTGAGACCTCGTGGAAATACGGCGTGCTCGTACGCTCTCGAACGCGATATCCATCGCATTGAGCCCGAATGCCACAGCCAACGCCCTTGACATCACTGGGCACTTGACCACCTACTGGTTCCTTGCGCAAGAAGTGACAACGTTGTCCATTCTCTACCGGCGCAGGGAGGGTGCTCGCGCATGCAGCACAGATCTCGGCACAGATGGGCTCCTACGGCGGTCGTGGCAACGGCCGCCTTCGCGCTGCTGGTGGCCGCCCAGGGCGCGGCGGTGGCCCTGCCCGGCGAAGCGGCTGCCGCCGACCGTGAGTTCGCTTCCTCCTTCGAGCCGGGGGATCCCGCCCCGACGTGGCTGAACACCGTGGACACGACGGCGGACGGCACAAAGCGGGCGTCCGGCGTGGACGGGGGATACACCGCGGGCATTCCCGGCAATGTGACCGACGAGGTGACCGATGTCCGGGCCAGTGCCGAGAACACGGAGGGCGGCGAGGTCGCGGACAACCTGATCGACGGCGAGCCGGGCACCAAGTGGCTGACGTTCGCGCCGACGGGCTGGGCGGAGTTCGACCTGGACCAGCCGGTCAAGGTGGTGACATACGCGCTGACCTCGGCCAACGACCACGCCGAGCGGGACCCTGCCGACTGGACCCTGCAGGGATCCACCGACGGCAAGGACTGGAAGACGCTGGACACCCGCACCGGGGAGTCGTTCGACCAGCGCTTCCGAACCAAGTCGTACGATCTCGCCGAGCCGGCCGAGTACGCGCACTTCCGGCTGGACATCACCAGGAACCACGGCGGCGGCATACTGCAACTCGCCGATGTGCAGTTCTCCACCGGCGGCAGCACCGATCCCACGCCGAGGGACATGCGCACGCTGGTGGACCGCGGCCCGCTCGGCTCCCCCACCGCCAAGGCGGGCGCCGGCTTCACGGGCAAGCGGGCGCTGCGCTACGCGGGGACGCACACGGCGGACGGGCGGGCGTACTCGTACAACAAGGTCTTCGACGTGAACGTCCGCGTCGAGCGGGACACCCAGTTGTCGTACCGGATCTTCCCGGCGATGGCGGACGGCGACCGGGACTACGACGCCACCAACGTCTCGGTCGACCTGGCCTTCACCGACGGCACGTATCTCAGTGACCTCGGCGCGCTCGACCAGCACGGCTTCCCGCTGAGCCCGACGGGACAGGGCGCGGCCAAGGTGCTGTACGTCAACCAGTGGAACAACGTGGTCTCGCGGATCGGGTCGGTGGCGGCCGGGAAGACCGTGGACCGGATCCTGGTGGCATACGACTCGCCGAAGGGACCGGCGAAGTTCCGGGGGTGGCTGGACGACGTCGCGCTGAGGGCCGCCCCGCCGGACAAGCCCAGGGCACACCTGTCCGACTACGCGGTGACCACCCGCGGCACCAACTCCAGCGGCTCCTTCTCCCGGGGCAACGACTTCCCGGCGACCGCCCTGCCGCACGGCTTCAACTTCTGGACGCCGGTGACCAACGCCGGCTCGCTGAGCTGGTTGTACGACTACGCGCGGGCCAACAACTCCGACAACCTGCCGACGATCCAGGCGTTCAGCGCGAGCCATGAGCCGAGCCCGTGGATGGGTGACCGCCAGACGTTCCAGGTGATGCCGTCGGCCGCGTCCGGCGCTCCGGACACCGGGCGCACGGCGCGGGCACTGCCGTTCCGGCACGAGAACGAGGTCGCGCGCCCGTACTACTACGGCGTGACCTTCGAGAACGGTCTCAAGGCGGAGATGACGCCGACGGACCACGCGGCGGTGCTGCGGTTCACCTACCCCGGCGACGACGCGAGCGTGATCTTCGACAACGTGACCGAGCAGGCCGGGCTCACCCTGGACAAGGCGGGTGGCGTCGTGACCGGCTTCTCGGACGTGAAGTCGGGGCTGTCGACGGGGGCGACCCGCCTGTTCGTGTACGGGGTGTTCGACGCGCCCGTGACGGACGGGGCGGCCTCGGGTGTGAAGGGCTATCTGCGCTTCAAGCCGGGCGCGGACCACACGGTCACGCTCCGCCTCGCCACCTCCCTCATCAGCATCGACCAGGCGAAGGACAATCTGCGCCAGGAGATCCCGGACGGCACGTCGTTCGACGACGTCAGGGCACGCGCCCAGCGGACCTGGGACAAGCTGCTCGGCACCATCGAGGTCGAGGGCGCGAGCGCCGACCAGCTCACGACGCTGTACTCCTCGATGTACCGGCTGTACCTCTACCCCAACTCCGGCTTCGAGAAGGTGGGCTCGGCCTACCAGTACGCGTCCCCGTTCTCCCCGATGACCGGCCCGGACACGCCCACCCACACGGGTGCGAAGATCGTCGACGGCAAGGTGTACGTCAACAACGGCTTCTGGGACACCTACCGGACGACCTGGCCGGCGTACTCACTGCTGACGCCCGGTCAGGCGGGGGTGCTCGTCGACGGCTTCGTGCAGCAGTACAAGGACGGCGGCTGGACCTCCCGCTGGTCCTCCCCGGGCTACGCGGACCTGATGACGGGCACCTCGTCGGACGTGGCCTTCGCGGACGCCTATGTGAAGGGCGTGAAGTTCGACGCCCAGGCGGCCTACGACGCGGCGGTGAAGAACGCGACCGTCGTGCCCCCGTCGTCCGGTGTGGGCCGCAAGGGCATGGCGACCTCACCGTTCCTCGGCTACACCAGCACCGCCACCCGCGAGGGCCTGTCGTGGGCGATGGACGGCTACATCAACGACTACGGCATCGCCAGGATGGGCCAGGCGCTGTACGAGAAGACCGGCAGGCAGCGCTACAAGGAGGAGTCGGCCTACTTCCTCAACCGCGCCCGGGAGTACGTCGACCTCTTCGACTCCAGGGTGGGCTTCTTCCAGGGCCGTGACGCGCAGGGCAACTGGCGGCTGGACCCTTCGAAGTACGACCCGCGCGTGTGGGGCTACGACTACACGGAGACCAACGGCTGGGGCTTCGCCTTCACGGTCCCGCAGGACAGCCGGGGCCTCGCGAACCTGTACGGCGGCCGGGCGAAGCTGGCCGACAAGCTGGACGAGTACTTCGCGACACCGGAGACGGCCTCTCCCGAGTTCGTGGGCTCCTACGGCAGTGTCATCCACGAGATGACGGAGGCCCGTGACGTCCGGATGGGCATGTACGGGCACTCCAACCAGCCCGCGCACCACGTGATCTACATGTACGACGCGGCGGGCCAGCCCTGGAAGGCGCAGGCGAAGGTCCGCGAGGTGCTCTCCCGTCTGTACACCGGCAGCGAGATCGGGCAGGGCTACCACGGCGACGAGGACAACGGCGAGCAGTCCGGCTGGTACGTCTTCTCGGCGCTGGGCTTCTACCCGCTGGTGATGGGCAGCGGTGAGTACGCCGTCGGATCCCCGCTGTTCACCAAGGCGACCGTGCACCTGGAGAACGGGAGGGATCTGGTGATCAAGGCCCCGGGGAACAGCGCGAAGAACGTCTACGTCCAGGGCCTGAGGGTCGACGGCAAGGAGTGGACGTCGACGTCGCTGCCGCATTCCCTGCTCTCCCGGGGCGGCGTGCTGGACTTCGACATGGGTCCGCGGCCCTCGGACTGGGGCACCGGGAAGAACGCCGCACCGGTATCCATCACCCACGACGACAAGGTGCCCGCCCCGCGGACGGACGTGCTCAAGGGTGACGACCCCCTCTTCGACGACACCTCGGCGACGGAGGCGACCGTGACGAGCGTGGACCTGCCGGTCACAAACGACACGGAGGCCGTGCAGTACACGCTGACGTCCCCGGCTGACCACAGCAAGGCCCCCACGGGCTGGACCTTGGAGGCCTCCGAGGACGGCACCCGCTGGACGCCCGTGGACCAGCGGTCGGGCGAGTCCTTCACCTGGGACCGGCAGACGAGGGTGTTCTCCATCCCGCACCCCGGCACGTACGCGCACTACCGCCTGACGTTCACGACTCAGGCGACGCTGGCGGAGGTGGAACTGCTGGCCTGACACACGCGGCACGGCGGAGGGGCGGGTCCACGAGGGCCCGCCCCTCCGTGCTGATCAGTGCCGGTCAGTGATGATCAGTGATGATCAGTGATGATCAGCTCTGCGGAAATCAGCTCCGCGGGGATCAGTTGGTGGTGAGGGTGAAGAGGTGCAGGTCGGTGTCGTCCGGCAGCGTCACGCTCCTGATGCTCCTGCCGGCCGGGGCCTCGAAGGGCTTGGTGGCGAAGACGTACGTCGTCACGGGGTCCTTGTCGGCGCCGGCGACGTTGCCGTACGCCGTCTTGGCGACCACCTCCTTGCCGTACTGGACGGCGCCTCCGCCTCCGCCGACGTCCAGTCGGTGAAGGAGAGGTCGACGCTGTCGCTGGTGCCGTCGGTGTGGGTCACGGTCGCCCTGGTCTGCTGGTTGCCGTGACGGCGCTGCCGACGAAGCTCAACTTGGCTGCCGGAGCGGTGAGTTCGATGGTCTGTCCGGTCGCGGACGCGTTGTCCGGGCGGCCACTCGGCGAGTTCGGCCAGGTGAAGGACAGGCCGTCCACCGTGCCGTGCGTGCCCGCCGTCAGGCCGGCGTCCGCGAGGTCCTGGCGGGAGTAGCTCCAGCCGCCGCCGTCGTAGTCGGCCTCGTCGTGGTCGCCCGGGTCGTCCGAGATCCCCGTGTTGTTGTAGGCGGCGAGCAGTGTGCCGGGGGCCGCGACCGTCAGCGCCACCGGCTGGACGTAGAAGGTGCCGTCCGAAGTCACGGTGACCTTGACGTCGTGGAAGCTGGACCTGGTCGCGGTAGACGTCCCAGCCGGAGAAGGTGCCGTCCTGCCGCCGGCAAGGGGGCGGGCGGGTACGTCCAGTTCGCACCGGGCTCCGATCCGGTGAACGTAGTGGCCGGGCCCGGCGGTCTCGTCGGCGTGCGAGAAGTCGGCCGCGTACACGGCGTCCTTGGTGTCGCTCGCCGGCGAGGAGGTCACCTCGCCCGCGTACGGGGAGAGCGGTATGTCGCCGCTGCCGCCCGCGCAGCCGGTGCCGGACATGTGGGTCAGGCCGAAGCCGCGGACGCAGGTGGCGTCGTACTGGTAGCCGCCGGGCGCGGCCGTTCTCGTCGCGTCGCCCCGGGTGTTCTCGGGGCTCCAGGACAGCATGCCGAACGGGACGACGGCGCCCGGAAAGACGTTGCCGCCGTTCCGGGTGCCGATGAGCGGGTCGACGTACGCGGTGGGGTCACGGACCAGGTCGGGCGATGGTCGGGCGCCCGCGGCGAGCGCGGGGGTGGCGCCGGCGACCGCCAGGGCGGCGGCCGGCAGCAGGGACGTCGGACGGGAACGCATGACGCGGCCCCTCCTCCTTCGGACGGGCGCGCACCACGGGTCGCACAAGCCGCAGGGACAGTGGCGTGCGCAGGCGCAGGGCGGAAGACCGCCTGTGGAACGCCTCCTGCGGAAGGCCGCCTGCGGAAGGCCGCCTGTCGGAGCCCCCGTTCGGGCTTCAGCGCGACATGTCCCCTTGGGAGTGAACCCTGTGGGACATCCTTGACATCGTTGTCCTCACGCGGGGTACAGTCATGTACAGACCATCTCGACAACGTTGTCGCCTCCGCGGTCGACCACAAGCCATCAGACCCTGGTCCGGCCTTCTCCCCCCAGGCCGGGCCGGCTCGCGGACCGGGTGGCGCGCACAGCCGCCACCCGGTCCGCCCTGAGACCTGACAGTCCCTGCCGCCCGAACCGTCACTCGTGGGGGCGGTGTTGGCCGCACTCGCGAGCGCGCGGGGCAACCCGAGTGCTCTCGTGGTCATCTACCTGTACGAACGCGATGACCGGGGAGAAGGGCGGGCTGTGCACGGTTCCGGTGCGGACGGTGGCCGCGAGAAGGCCACCGCCGGCTCCTGGTGGGCGGCTGCAGTGGCGAACCTCCTGATCGGCGTGCTGGCGATCGTCCCGGGCGTGTGCGTCCGGTGGCTGCTGAACAGATGGACATTGCTTCACTGCGTCACCGGGTTCGGCTGTGGTGGCACATCACCGGACCAGACCGTCGGGATGACGCTCGGCGCGGTGCTGGGCGGAGGGTTCGTCCTCGGGATGGTGCTGGTGGTGGACGTCCTCATGCCGTGGCAGGAGGGCCGACCGCTGCACCTGTGGCTCGGTATGACGACTCTGGTGCCGGCACCGTTCGCGGTGGCCCAGGTGGCGGGGTGGATCTAGTGCCTGTCGGGGCACCGAGGCTTCTCGTCGACGACGGTTTCGCCAAGGGTAGTTCGAGCGTGAACTCGGTTCGGCCCGGAACGCTCCGGACCCGGGCACTGCCGCCGTGGGCCGCCGTGATGGCCGCGGCGATCGCGAGGCCGAGGCCGGAACCGCCCACCGTGCCGTGAGTGCGGGATCGGGAGACGTCGGCGCGGGTGAAGCGTTCGAACACCGTCGGCAGCAGTGCGGCCGGAATGCCGGGGCCGTCGTCCCGTACACGGATCACGCACCGCTCGCCGGTGGCCTCGACCGAGGCGACGACAGTGGTGCCGGCCGGGGTGTGGACACGGGCATTGGCCAGGAGATGCGCCACCGCCTGATGCAGCCGTGCCTCGTCGCCGACGACCAGTGCCGGGGTGTCGAGAGGCAGGGCGAGCTGCCAGTCGTGGTCACCGCCCGCCGCCCGCGCCTCCCACATCGCCTCGGTGACCAGGGACGCGAGGTCCACCTCGGCGGAGTGCAGCGGGCGACCCTCGTCGAGCCGGGCGAGCAGCAGCAGGTCCTCCACCAGACGCGTCATGCGGGCCGACTCCGCGGTGACGTGGCGCCAGGCCGGCTCGGGCTCGATCGGCCCCGTGCCCCGGTTCATGAGTTCGGCGTAGCCGGCGATGGAGGCGAGCGGCGTCCGCAGTTCGTGGCCGGCGTCGGCGAGGAAGCGGCGCATGCGTTCCTCGCTGTGGCGCACCCGCTCCTCGCTGCGCCGGCGTTCGGCGAGCGAGGACTCGACATGCGCGATCAGGCGGTTGAGGGCGGCCCCGATCTGTCCGGCCTCGGTACCGGGGTCGGTGTCGCCGTCCGGCACGCGGAGGAGACGGGTGGCCTCCCCCTGGCCCAGCGGGGCGCGGGAGACCTCCACGGCCGTAGCGGCGACGCGGCGCAGCGGGCGCAGCTGACGCCGTATCACCACCGCGCAGACGCAGCCCGCGGCGGTGAGTCCGACGGCCGCCACGGCGACCTCGATCACGACCAAGCCCCCGCTCACGTCCTGCACCTCGTCCATCGGGAGCCCGGTGAGGACACGAACCCCGTCGCCGTCGAGAGCGGTGACCCGGTAGGTGCCGAGGCCCGGCACGGTCCGGGTGTGTGTCGAGCCGTCGGGCCTGATGCCGTCCAGGGCGGCACGCTGGGCGTCGCCGAGGGGCCGCGGCGCCGCACCTCGGGTGACGACCTCGGCCACGGTGACCCTGCCGCGCTCGTCGAGCCGGGCGGCGAGCATGCCGGCGGGCTGTCCGCGCTCACCCAGGAAGGCGAGGCCGATGTCGTGGTCCGGATGGAGGCCGGCCTCGTTTCGGGCGTGCCGCGCGTCGGCGCCGACGCGTCGGTCGAGACCGCCGAGCAGGCAGGCGCGCTGGGCGTGGACGGTGGTGAGTGCCATGGCCGCGCACACCACGGCGAGCACGGCACTGGTGCACAGCAGCAGCCGGGCGCGGAGCGAGCGCCCGGCGGGCCTCCTCGGGCGCCCGGAGCTCATCTCCGCGCCTTTGCGGCAGCCGTGGACGGCGGTGCGACGGGGCCGGGCTCCTCGTCGACGATCGGGACACGGACACGGCCGCCGGGGGAAACAGGGGTGCCAGACATGTCGCAATCCTGTCCCGGTCCGCTGAGAAGACCCTGTGTCCGCACTGGGCACCGGCGATGTCCCCGCTCAGGGGGCGGTCCGAACACGGCGGAGGGCCGCACCCCCGGGCGGGGATGCGGCCCTCGACTGCCGTGCCGGATCGCCTACTTGCGGATCAGGCTGCGCAGCACGTACTGCATGATGCCGCCGTTGCGGTAGTAGTCGGCCTCACCGGGGGTGTCGATGCGGACGACCGCGTCGAACTCGACGCCCGTGTCGGTGGTGACCTTGACCGTGCGCGGCGTGGTGCCCTCGTTGAGCTCGGTGACGCCGGTGATGGAGAAGGTCTCCTCGCCGGTCAGGCCGAGGGACTCGGCGGTGGCGCCCTCCGGGAACTGCAGCGGCAGGACGCCCATGCCGATGAGGTTCGAGCGGTGGATGCGCTCGTAGGACTCGGCGATGACGGCCTTGACGCCGAGGAGCGCGGTGCCCTTGGCCGCCCAGTCGCGGGACGAGCCGGAGCCGTACTCCTTGCCGGCCAGGACGACCAGCGGGATGCCGGCGGCCTGGTAGTTCTGCGAGGCGTCGTAGATGAAGGAGACCGGGCCGCCCTCCTGCGTGAAGTCGCGGGTGTAGCCGCCCTCGGTGCCCGGCGCGATCTGGTTGCGCAGGCGGATGTTGGCGAACGTACCGCGGATCATCACCTCGTGGTTGCCGCGACGGGAACCGTAGGAGTTGAAGTCCCGGCGCTCCACACCGTGCTCGGTGAGGTACTTGCCGGCCGGGGTGTCGGCCTTGATCGCACCGGCCGGGGAGATGTGGTCGGTGGTGACCGAGTCGCCCAGCTTGGCGAGCACACGGGCGCCGGTGATGTCCTCGACCGGGGCCGGCTCCATGCCCATGCCCTCGAAGTACGGGGGCTTGCGGACGTAGGTGGACTCCGGGTCCCACTCGAAGGTGTTGCCGGTCGGGACGGGCAGGGACTGCCACTGGGCGTCACCCGCGAAGACGTCGCTGTAGGACTTGGAGAACATGTCCTCGCCGATGGCGTTGGCGACGACGTCGTTGACCTCGGCCTCGGAGGGCCAGATGTCCTTCAGGTAGACCGGGTTGCCGTCCTGGTCGGTGCCGAGCGCGTCCTTGGTGATGTCCACCTTCATGGAGCCCGCGATGGCGTAGGCGACGACCAGCGGCGGGGACGCCAGGTAGTTCATCTTGACGTCGGGGTTGATACGGCCCTCGAAGTTCCGGTTGCCGGAGAGGACCGAGGTGACCGCGAGGTCGTGGTCGTTGACGGCCTTGGAGACCTCCTCCGGCAGCGGGCCGGAGTTGCCGATGCAGGTGGTGCAGCCGTAACCGACCAGGTTGAAGCCGACCTTGTCCAGGTACGGGGTCAGCCCGGCCTTGTCGAAGTAGTCGGTGACGACCTTCGAACCCGGGGCGAGGGTGGTCTTGACCCACGGCTTGCGGGTCAGGCCCTTCTCGACCGCCTTCTTGGCCACCAGGGCGGCGGCGACCATGACGTACGGGTTGGAGGTGTTGGTGCAGGAGGTGATGGCGGCGACGGTGACGGCGCCGTGGTCCAGCTCGTACGTGGTGCCGTCGGGGGCGGTGACCGGGACCGGGTTCGACGGGGCGCCGTTCGGGGCGACGGCCGGGGCGTCGGAGGCAGGGAAGGACTCCTGGCCCGCCTCGTCCACGACGTCGACGTAGTTGCGGACGTCCAGCTTGAACTGCTCGGCGGCGTTCGCGAGGACGATGCGGTCCTGCGGGCGCTTCGGGCCGGCGATCGAGGGGACGACGGTGGACAGGTCCAGCTCGAGCTTCTCGGAGAAGTCCGGCTCGGCCTTCGGGTCCAGCCAGAGGCCCTGCTCCTTGGCGTAGGCCTCGACGAGGGCGACCTGCTGCTCGTTGCGGCCGGTCAGGCGCAGGTAGTTCAGGGTCTCGTCGTCGATCGGGAAGATCGCGGCGGTGGAGCCGAACTCCGGCGACATGTTGCCGATGGTGGCGCGGTTGGCCAGGGAGGTGGCGGCCACGCCCTCGCCGTAGAACTCGACGAACTTGCCGACCACACCGTGCTTGCGCAGCATCTCGGTGATGGTGAGCACCAGGTCGGTGGCGGTGGTGCCGGGCTGCAGCTCGCCGGTGAGCTTGAAGCCGACGACGCGCGGGATGAGCATGGAGACCGGCTGGCCGAGCATGGCGGCCTCGGCCTCGATGCCGCCGACGCCCCAGCCGAGGACGCCGAGGCCGTTGACCATGGTGGTGTGGGAGTCGGTGCCGACGAGCGTGTCCGGGTACGCCTTGCCGTCACGCACCATGACCACACGGGCCAGGTGCTCGATGTTCACCTGGTGGACGATGCCGGTGCCCGGCGGGACGACCTTGAACTCGTCGAAGGCGGTCTGGCCCCAGCGCAGGAACTGGTAGCGCTCCTTGTTGCGGCCGTACTCCAGCTCGACGTTCACCTTGAAGGCGTCGTTCGTGCCGAACTTGTCGGCGATGACGGAGTGGTCGATGACCAGCTCGGCCGGCGCCAGCGGGTTGATCTTGGCCGGGTCGCCGCCCAGCTCCTTGACGGCCTCGCGCATGGTGGCGAGGTCCACGACACAGGGCACGCCGGTGAAGTCCTGCATGATCACGCGGGCCGGCGTGAACTGGATCTCCTGCGACGGCTGGGCCTGGGAGTCCCAGTTGCCGAGGGCGCGGATGTGGTCGGCGGTGATGTTCGCGCCGTCCTCGGTGCGGAGCAGGTTCTCCAGCAGGACCTTGAGGCTGTACGGCAGGCGGGCCGAGCCCTCCACCTTGTCCAGCCGGAAGATCTCGTACGACTCGTCGCCCACCTGCAGCGTGCTGCGGGCGTCGAAGCTGTTCGCCGACACGACAGTCTCCTTCATTGATGTGCGCTACCACCGCAATCCTGCCGCCACGACGGCTCGGCCGATCCGCTAAGGTAAGGCTAAGTCAGGTAACCCTTACCGGAGCGGCCGCTGCGGTGCGCCTCGGCAGATATCTCGATGTCGAGATAACTCTAGTACATGGGGGCGGGAAGGTCATGCGGGGCGGGTCCTCCGGTGCCGGCACGCCGGGCGGCACCGACATGGCCAGGGCCGGACGCCCCTCCCCAGGCACGACTGACGACCATTCACTCGAATGGACCCCCCAGAATGTGTCATCTCATATCTGAGATAACCTCAGTCACATGTCAGACGACTACCTCGCACGCATCGGCAAGCTCATCCGTGTCGCACGCCAGCACCGCGGCCTGACCCAGGCGCAGCTCGCCGAGGCACTCGGTACCAGTCAGAGCGCCGTGAACCGCATCGAGCGCGGCAACCAGAACCTCAGCCTTGAGATGATCGCCCGCATCGGGGACGCCCTGGAAAGCGAGATCGTGTCGCTGGGCTATGCGGGACCCATGCATCTGCGGGTGGTCGGCGGCCGTCGCCTCTCCGGCTCGATCGACGTCAAGACGAGCAAGAACGCCTGCGTGGCGCTGCTGTGCGCCTCGCTGCTCAACAAGGGGCGCACGGTGCTGCGCCGCGTCGCCCGCATCGAGGAGGTGTACCGCCTGCTGGAGGTGCTCACGTCGATCGGTGTGCGGACCCGGTGGATCAACGAGGGGGTCGATCTGGAGATCGTCCCGCCCGCGGACCTCGACCTGGACGCCATCGACGCCGAGGCCGCCCGCCGTACGCGGTCCATCATCATGTTCCTCGGCCCGCTGCTGCACCGCCTCGACCGCTTCAAGCTGCCCTACGCGGGCGGCTGCGACCTCGGGACCCGAACCGTCGAGCCGCACATGATCGCGCTGCGCCGGTTCGGGCTCGACGTCACCGCCACCGAGGGGCTGTACCACGCGGTCGTGGACCGGTCCGTCTCCCCCGGCCGGGCGATCGTGCTGACCGAGCGCGGCGACACCGTGACCGAGAACGCGCTGCTGGCCGCCGCACGGCACAACGGCGTCACGGTCATCCGCAACGCCTCCTCCAACTACATGGTCCAGGACCTGTGCTTCTTCCTCGAGGCGCTCGGCGTCGAGGTCGAGGGCATCGGCACCACCACGCTCACCGTCCACGGCGTGCCGAACATCGACGTGGACGTGGACTACTCCCCCTCGGAGGACCCGGTCGAGGCGATGAGCCTGCTGGCCGCCGCCGTGGTCACCGAGTCGGAGCTGACGGTGCGCCGGGTGCCGATCGAGTTCCTGGAGATCGAGCTCGCGGTGCTGGAGGAGATGGGGCTCGACCACGACCGCACGCCCGAGTACCACGCCGACAACGGCCGTACGCGGCTGGTGGACCTGACCGTGCGGCCCTCCAAGCTGGAGGCGCCGATCGACAAGATCCACCCGATGCCGTTCCCCGGCCTGAACATCGACAACGTTCCGTTCTTCGCGGCCATCGCGGCCGCCGCGCAGGGCAAGACGCTGATCCACGACTGGGTCTACGACAACCGGGCCATCTACCTGACGGACCTCAACCGCCTGGGCGGGCGCCTGCAGTTGCTCGACCCGCACCGCGTGCTGGTCGAGGGCCCGACCCGCTGGCGCGCCGCCGAGATGATGTGCCCGCCGGCGCTCCGGCCCGCGGTGGTCGTCCTGCTGGCGATGATGGCGGCCGAGGGCACGTCCGTGCTGCGCAACGTGTACGTCATCAACCGCGGCTACGAGGACCTGGCGGAGCGGCTGAACTCGGTGGGGGCGCAGATCGAGATCTTCCGGGACATCTGAACGGCCATTGCCGCCGGGTGCCGGCTGACCGGCGCCGGGCGGCATGTCGCCGGGTCAGCCCCTCGCGGTCAGGGTGACGGCCTGCTGCCGGACCGCGCGGAAGCGCGGCAGCGGGAGTTCGGAGCCGCTCAGTTCCATCAGCGTGGCCTCGACGTGCGCGGGGCCCGGGGTGTACGCGCCCCGGCGGGTCTCGGAGTTGGTCCAGCGGTGCTCGGTGCCGTCGCACGCGGCCCGGGTGCCGCCGACGCCGTGCCGGACGTGGGGGTCGCCCTGGGAGATCGAGGAGGACACGAAGACGGGGCCCCCGGTGCCGCCGGTACAGCGGTAGGTGCCGGAGAGGGTGAGCGTGCCGCCGGGCGTGAGGTACCCGGTCGGGTCGACGGTCACCTCGTCGGACGACCGGGAGAGGGCACCCGCGGTGGGCGTGGCGGACAGGAGCAGAGCGGCACCGACGACCGGCCCGGCGACCTGGCGCAGAAGCATGGAAGCACCTCCTGGACTAGGGGGTTCCACAGGTACCGGGAGGCCGCGGCGCGGTTGGTGATCCTCACCCCTTCGGTGGCGAGTCCTCCCACCGGGTCCGGCCCCGGTCCTACGCGAGCGCCGCGAAGCCGTCCAGTTCCACGAGCGCCTGCTCGTCCCACAGGCGGGTGACACCGACGACGGCCATCGCCGGATAGTCACGGCCCGCCAGCCGCCGCCAGATGCGGCCGAGTTCCGGGGCGTGCAGGCGGTAGTCGGCCACGTCTGTGGCGTAGACGGTGACGCGGGCGAGGTCGGCGGGGGTGCCGCCGGCGGCGCGCAGGGCGGTGAGCAGGTTGGCGAGGGCCCGTTCGAACTGTTCGGGGAGTGTGTCGCCGACCACCTTGCCGTCGCCGTCGAGGGCGGTCTGGCCCGCGAGGAAGACCACGCGGGCGCCGGTGGCGACGACCGCGTGCGAGAACCCCCTGGCCGGGGAGAGGGCGGGCGGGTTGACGCGCTCACTGGTCACGGGGCCTCCACGGTGGCGTACAACTCCTTGGCGATGATGCCGCGTTGCACCTCGCTCGCGCCCTCGTAGATCCGGGGTGCGCGCACCTCGCGGTAGAGGTGTTCGAGAAGGTGGCCGCGGCGCAGTGCGCGGGCGCCGTGCAGCTGGACGGCGGTGTCGACGACGTACTGCGCGGTCTCGGTGGCGAGCAGCTTCGCCATGGCGGCCCGCTTGGGGACGTCCGGGGCGCCTGCGTCGTACGCCGTCGCCGCCGCGTAGACCATGAGGCGGGCCGCCTCGGTGCGCAGGGCCATCTCGGCGACCTGGTGGGAGACCGCCTGGAGGTCCTTCAGCCGGCCGTCGAAGGCGCTCCTCGCAGCGGTGTGGGAGAGCGTCGCGTCGAGGGCGGCCTGTGCCATGCCGACCGCGAACGCGCCGACGCTGGGGCGGAAGAGGTTGAGGGTGCCCATGGCGACCCGGAAGCCGCGGTCGGCCTCGCCGAGCAGGTCGTCCCCGGTCACGGGCACCGCGTCGAAGGCGAGCGTGCCGATGGGGTGCGGCGAGAGCATGTCGAGCGGGGAGCCGGTCAGGCCGGGGCGGTCGGCGGGGACGAGGAACGCGGTCACACCGCGGGCGCCCGCGCCGGGCGTGGTGCGGGCGAAGACGGTGTAGACGTCGGCCTCGGGGGCGTTGGAGATCCAGCACTTCTCGCCGGTGAGCCGCCACCGGGAGGGGCCGTCGGGCTCGGCCGCGAGGGACAGCGCCGCGGCGTCCGACCCCGCGTCCGGCTCGGTCAGCGCGAAGGCGGCGACTGTGGTGCCGGCCCGGACGCCGGGCAGCCAGCGGGCGCGCTGGGCCGGTGTCCCGTACGCGTGCACGGGGTGGGCGCCCAGCCCCTGCAGGGCGAGGGCGGTCTCCGCCTCGGTGCAGGCGTGGGCCAGGGACTCCCGCATCAGGCACAGCTCCAGCGCACCGGAGGTGAACAGCCGGTCCAGCAGCCCGAGTCGGCCGAGCTCGGCGACCAGGGCGCGGTTGACGCGGCCGGGCTCGCCCTTCTCGGCGAGCGGGCGCAGCCGCTGCTCGGCCAGGGTGCGCAGTTCGGCACGCCAGGCCAGCTGGGCGGGGTCGAGTGAGAATGCGGTCATGGCCGGTCCCCTCTCCCTGAGGGCCCCTCGGGGCCCGGTGGGCTGCTCACCCGAACGTATCGCGGACCATTGACTGTCGTCACCAAGACGATACGCTCGATGCGCGAGCCCACCACGACAAGGGGGCGAGACGCCATGGACCCGAGGGACGCCACAAGCGTTACGGACACCGCGAGCGCCGGGGACGCCGGGAGCGCCCCGGACACGGCGAGCGTCACGGACACCGCCACCGCCACGGACTCCCCGAGCCGCGCGCCGGCCGAGGATCCGTCACCGGCACCCACCGCCCACCGCGACAGCTTCGCCCGCGACCACCTCCCGCCCCTCGACCAGTGGCCCGAGCTCCGCTTCGATCTGCCCGAGCTGCGCTACCCCGAACGGCTGAACGCCGCGGTGGAACTGCTCGACCACACCGCCTGCGACCGTCCCGCCTTCCGCACGGCGGACGGCCACGTGTGGACGTACGGGCAGCTGCGCACCCGTGTCGACCGCGTCGCGCACGCGCTCACCTCCCGTCTCGGTGTTCTCCCCGGCCACCGGGTCCTGCTGCGCGGCCCCACCACCCCCTGGCTCGCCGCCTGCTGGCTCGCGGTCCTCAAGGCGGGCGCGATCGCCGTCACCGTGCTCGCCCAGCAGCGCCCGCACGAGCTGCGCACGATGTGCGACATCGCGCGGGTCCACCACGCCCTGTGTGACGTCCGCGTGATCGACGACCTGGTGAAGGCCGATGTTCCCGGGCTGCGCATCACCCCCTACGGCGGCGACACCTCCGACGACCTGTGGCGCCTGCCGGTGCCCGAGGAGCCGTACGCGCCGGTGGACACGGCGGCCGACGACGTGGCGCTGATCGCCTTCACCTCCGGCACCACGGGCCGCCCCAAGGGGTGCATGCACTTCCACCGCGACGTGCTGGCGATCGCCGACACCTTCTCCAAGCACATCCTCAGGCCCCGACCCGACGACGTCTTCGCGGGCAGTCCCCCGCTCGGCTTCACCTTCGGGCTCGGCGGACTCGTCGTCTTCCCGCTGCGGGCCGGCGCCAGTGCCTTACTGCTCGAACAGGCGGGTCCCAGACAGCTGTTGCCCGCGATCGCCGAGCACCGGGTCTCGGTGCTGTTCACCGCGCCGACCGCCTACCGGGCGATGCTGGACGAGCTGGACGGGTACGACACGACCTCGCTGCGGCGCTGTGTGTCGGCCGGCGAGAACCTTCCCGAGGCCACCTGGCGGGCCTGGCACGAGCGCACCGGTCTGCGCATCGTCAACGGCATCGGCGCCACCGAGCTGCTGCACATCTTCATCTCCGCCGCGGACGACCGGATCCGGCCGGGAACGACGGGGCTCCCGGTCCCGGGCTGGCACGCGCGCGTGCAGGACGCGAACGGGGTGCCCGTACCGGACGGCGAGCCCGGACTGCTCGCGGTGCGCGGACCGGTCGGCTGCCGCTATCTCGCCGATCCACGGCAGCGGGAGTACGTCCGGGGCGGCTGGAACATCACCGGGGACACCTATGTCCGCGAGCCCGGCGGCTACTTCCGTTATGTGGCCCGCGCCGACGACATGATCATCTCCGCCGGGTACAACATCGCCGGCCCCGAGGTCGAGGACGCCCTGCTGCGCCACCCGGACGTGGTCGAGACGGCGGTCGTCGGGCGGCCCGACGAGGCGCGCGGGCAGGTCGTGGTGGCGTACACCGTCCTCAGGCAGGGCGCGCGCCGCGACCCGGAGGCGCTGCGCGCGTTCCTGACGTCGGAGCTGGCGCCCTACAAGTGCCCGCGCGAGTTCGTCTTCCTGGACGCGCTGCCGCGCACGGCGACGGGCAAGCTCCAGCGGTTCCGGCTGCGCGCGGACGTCAACCCGGTGACCCCGCGAGGTGATCATGAGTGACGCCGACGATCTAAAGTGATCAACGTGTCCGATCAGCACGCCCAGCACGCCCCGCGGTCCCTCATCGTCACGTTCTACGGTGCCTACGGCCGCTTCGTCCCCGGCCCGGTCCCGGTGGCCGAGCTGATCCGGCTGCTCGCCGCGGTCGGCGTGGACGCCCCCTCCGTACGGTCGTCGGTGTCGCGGCTGAAACGGCGCGGACTGCTGGTGCCGGAGCGCACGGCCACGGGCGCGGCCGGCTATGCGCTGTCGCCGGACGCACGGCAGCTGCTTCAGGACGGCGACCGGCGGGTGTACGCGACGGCGCCCCCGAAGGACGAGGGCTGGGTGCTGGCCGTGTTCTCGGTGCCGGAGTCGGAACGGCAGAAGCGGCATCTGCTGCGCTCCCGGCTCGCCGGACTCGGCTTCGGCACCGCGGCCCCCGGGGTGTGGATCGCCCCCGCACGCCTGTACCAGGAGACCCGGCACACCCTGGAGCGGCTGCACCTGGACGCGTACGTGGACTTCTTCCGCGGGGAACACCTCGGCTTCGTACCGACCGCTCAGGCCGTGGGCCGCTGGTGGGACCTGGCCGCGATCGCCAAGCAGCACGAGGCGTTCCTCGACCGCCACGCGCGCGTGCTGCGCGACTGGGAGTCCCGTGAGGACACGCCGCCCGAGGAGGCGTACCGCGACTATCTGCTCGCCCTGGACTCCTGGCGCCATCTGCCCTACGCCGACCCCGGTCTGCCGCCCGGCCTGCTGCCCGCGAACTGGCCGGGCGCCCGCTCGGCGGCGGTCTTCCGGGCACTGCACGAGCGGCTGCGGGACGCGGGGGCGGTGTTCGCGGGCGTGGCGGATCCGCCGCAGGTGCCGTAGGCGCCTTCAGGCCTCAACTCCCCAGCGCCAGACGTGGTTTCGGGGCGTCGGTGCGGCCGGTGTTGGGGCGCCGGCTGCCCGCCCGGTAGGGCGCGGGCCACACCGCGCCGGGCCCGCTGTAGCCCTGTTCGGCCGCCGCGTGCAGGATCCAGTGCGGGTCGTACAGGTGCGGCCGGGCCAGGGCGCACAGATCGGTCCGGCCTGCCAGGATCAGCGAGTTGACGTCGTCCCAGGAGGAGATGGCGCCCACCGCGATCACCGGGACACCGGCCTCGTGGCGGATCCGGTCGGCGTACGGCGTCTGGTACGAGCGCCCGAACGCCGGCTTCTCCTCGGCCACCACCTGCCCGGTCGAGACGTCGATCGCGTCGGCGCCGTGCGCGGCGAACGCGCGGGCGATCTCGACGGCATCCTCGGCCGTGGTGCCGCCCTCGGCCCAGTCGGTAGCCGAGATCCGTACGGTCATGGGCCGCTCCTCGGGCCACACCGCCCGTACGGCGTCGAAGACCTCGAGCGGGAAGCGGAGCCGCCCGGCGAGCGAGCCGCCGTAGGCGTCGGTGCGGCGGTTGGTGAGCGGGGAGAGGAAACCGGAGAGCAGATAGCCGTGGGCGCAGTGGAGTTCGATCAGGTCGAAGCCGGAGCGGGCGGCGCGCAGGGCGGCGGACGCGAACTGTTCGCGGATGTCGGTCAGTTGGGCGCGGGAGAGCTCGCGCGGTGTCTGGCTGCCCGGCTTGTACGGGATGGGGGAGGCGGCGAGGAGCGGCCAGTTGTCCTCCTGAAGGGGCTCGTCCATGCCCTCCCACATCAGCTTCGTGGACCCCTTGCGTCCGCTGTGCCCGAGCTGCACGCCGATCGCGGTGCCCGGCGCCTGGCTGTGCACGAAGTCGGTGATCCGCCGCCACGCCTCGGCCTGCCGACCGGTGTAGAGGCCGGCGCAGCCCGGGGTGATGCGGCCCTCCGGGCTCACGCACACCATCTCGGTCATCACCAGACCCGCCCCGCCGAGCGCCCGTGCGCCCAGGTGGACGAGGTGGAAGTCGCCGGGGACGCCGTCCACGGCGGAGTACATGTCCATCGGCGAGACCACGACCCGGTTGCGCAGGGTGAGGCCGCGCAGCCGGAAGGGGGTGAACATCGGGGGTGTGCCGGGCGGGCAGCCGAACTCGCGCTCGACTGACTCGGTGAAGCGCGCGTCGCGCAGCCGCAGGTTGTCGTGGGTGACGCGGCGGCTTCGGGTGAGCAGGTTGAAGGCGAACTGACGGGGCGGCTGGTCGAGGTACAGCCGAAGGTTCTCGAACCACTCCAGGCTGGCCCGGGCCGCGCGCTGCGTGGAGGCGACCACCGGGCGCCGTTCCTCCTCGTAGGCGGCCAGCGCCTCGGGCAGTGAGGGGTGCTCCTCCAGGCAGGCGACCAGGGCGAGTGCGTCCTCCACCGCGAGCTTCGTACCGGAGCCGATGGAGAAGTGCGCGGTGTGCGCGGCGTCGCCGAGGAGGACCAGGTTGCCGTACGACCAGTGCTCGGTGACGACCGTGCGGAAGGTGGTCCAGGTGGAGTTGTTGGAGCGCAGGGGTCGGCCACGGAGGGCGTCCGCGAAGATCTTGGCGCAGCGCTCGATGGTCTCGACGGTGTCCAGCTCCGCGAACCCGGCCGCGTGCCACACCTCCTCGCGCATCTCCACGATGACGGTCGATGCGTCTGCACTGTAGGGGTAGCCGTGCAACTGCATCACGCCGTGCTCGGTCTCGGCGATCTCGAAGCGGAACGCGTCGAAGGGGAAGTCGGCGGCGAGCCAGATGTACCGGCAGCGGTGCTCCTCGACCGAGGGCCGGAACACCTCGGCGTACGCCTGCCGGGTACCGCTGTGCACCCCGTCGGCGGCGATGACGAGGTCGTTCGCCTCCAAGAGCCGGGCCGGGTGCGGGGCCTTGGTGCGAAAGCGCAGGTCGACGCCGAGTGCGCGGCAGCGCTCGTGCAGGATCTGAAGGAGCCGCCGCCTGCCGAGCGCGGCGAAACCATGGCCCCCGGAGGTGTGGCGCACGCCCCGGTGCACGATGTCGATGTCGTCCCACCGTACGAACTCGTCCTTCAGCGCGGCGTACACCACCGGGTCGGCGTGCTCGATGCCGCCGAGGGTCTCGTCGGACAGGACGACACCGAACCCGAACGTGTCGTCGGGCGCGTTCCGCTCCCAGACGGTGACCTCGCGGGCGGGATCGAGCCGTTTGAGCAGGGCGGCGGCGTAGAGTCCTCCGGGACCGCCGCCGATGACCGCCACGCGCAGCGGCCGCCCTCCGGTGCGGGTCATGGTCACCTCCCCCGCCACTTCGGTGCCCGTTTCTCCGAGAACGCCGCGTGGAACTCCGCGTAGTCCTCGCTGTTCATCAACAGGGCCTGGGTCGCCGCGTCCAGTTCGACCGATGCCGCGAGCGGCATGTCCAGTTCGGCCGTGAGGAGGGCCTTGGTCTGGGCGTACGCCAGCGCCGGGCCGTCGGCGAGGCGGCGGGCCAGCGCGTTCGCCGCCGCGTCGGCGCCGCCCTCCTCCGTCAGCTCGCTGATCAGGCCGATCCGCTCGGCCTCGGCCGCCCGCACCGGCTCGCCCAGCATGAGCAGCCGGGTCGCGTGGCCCAGCCCGACCACCCGGGGCAGCAGATAAGCGGCGCCCATGTCGCCGCCCGACAGCCCGACCCTGGTGAAGAGGAACTGGAAGCGCGCGGTGGGGTCCGCGACGCGGAAGTCCGCGGCCAGGGCGAGGACGGCGCCCGCGCCCGCGGCCACCCCGTGCACCGCCGCGATCACCGGGAACGGGCACTCCCGCAGGGCCCGTACGACCTGCCCGGTCATCCGGTTGAAGTCGAGCAACTGGGCGGCGTCCATGGACAGCGTGGCGCCGATGATCTCGTCCACGTCGCCGCCCGAACAGAAGCCGCGCCCCTCGCCGCCCAGGACCAGGGCGCGCACGGACTTCTCCCGGGACAGCTCGGCGAGCAGGTCGCGCAGGTCGGCGTAGGCGCCGAAGGTGAGCGCGTTGAGTCTTCCGGGGCGGGCCAGGGTGACCGTGGCGACCCCGTTGTCGTGGACGCAGCGCACATGGCGCCAGTCCAAGGTGCGGGCGGCGGAGCCGGTGAAGGGACTCATACGTGCGGCCTCCTCGGACGGGGGCGGCGGTCCTCGCTGCTGCTCTGCCATGAAGTTATCACCGATCTGTGACTGTCGTCATGTGTACGCGATACGGGTACGCGATACGGGCGCGCGATACGACACAAGCCCGACCGGGCGACCCGACCAGGGCTGTCACACCTTCTCGACAGGCCGGTAACGGCTGGCACCGCTCTGCGGGGCGGGGGCGTCGGTACGGGTGGGCAGCCCGGTGCCGGGGCCGACGACGCCCCCGGCGAAACCCGCCGACCGCCCCGCAGGGGGCGGCCCGTACGATGCCCCTTGTCGACAGCAGGACCGCCTGCGCCATGAACGGACCCGCCTTGTACCGAACCCCCGCACTCGCCTCCTGGCGCATCGCCCTGCCGCACACCACCGCCGCCGTGCCCGTCGCCCGCGCCCTGGTCCGTACGGCACTGGCGGAGCTGGAGCACGCGGCCGACAGCGACACCGCGGAGCTGCTGACCGCGGAGCTGGTCGCGAACGCCGTGGAGCACGCCGCGGGGAACGGGCCGATCGAACTGGTCGTGGAGCTGCTGCCGACGGGCTGCACAGTGGAGGTGCACGACCCGGACCCGGTGCCGCCCGGCAACCTCACCCACCCGGTCCCGGTGGCCCCCGACCCCTGGCAGGAGCACGGCCGGGGACTCCTGCTGATCCGCAGCCTCAGCTCGTCCTGCGGGCACCGCCCCACCGAGTCCGGCAAGGCGGTGTGGTTCAGACTGCCTGCGGTTCCCGCTCAGCGGCGTCCGCGGTGACGGCACCGGCCGTGAGCCGGGAGTGCCGGCGCCCGTAGAGCGCGTACACGAGGGACCCGACGGCGAGGAACGCCGCGAACTGCACCCAGGTCGCCCAGCCCGTCTCGTACATCAGGTACAGGCAGAAGCCGACGCCGAGCAGCGGCATCACGGGGTAGAGCGGCACGCGGAAGCTGCGGGCGAGGCCCGGTTCACGGCGGCGCAGGGCGATCACGGCCACATTGACCACCGCCATGATGGCGAGCGTGCCGATGGTGCACAGGTTGACCACCGAGTCCAGTGAGGCGAAGGCCGCCGGGATCGCGAAGACGATCGCGACGATCAGGGTGCCGCTGACCGGCGTGGAGGTCCTCGGCGAGACCCGCTCGAAGACGCGCGGGACGAGTCCGTCGCGCGCCATGGACATCAGGATGCGGGTCTGGCCGTACATCACGGCGAGCACCACCGAGGCGATGGCGACGACCGCGCCGAAGGCGATGACACCGCCGCCGACCGTGGAGCCGGTGACCTGGTTGACGACGTACGACAGCGCGGCGGGCCGGCCGCCGACACCGGGCCCGCCGATGGCGCCGATCGCGGCCAGCGCGACCGCGCAGTACAGCAGGGTGACGAGTGCCATGCACAGCAGGATGGCGACCGGGATGTCGCGCCGCGGGTTCCGGGCCTCCTCGCCGGCGGTGGTGATCGCGTCGAAGCCGATGTAGGAGAAGAAGGCGGCCGTGGTGCCCGCGCCGATGCCACCGAGGCCGGCCGGCGCGAACGGGGTCAGGTTGCCGTGTTTGAACGCGGTGAAGCCGATGGCGCAGAAGGCCACCAGGATGGCGAGCTTGAGGACGGCCATGGCGGCGGTGGCCCGGGCGCTCTCGCGCACGCCGCGTACGAGGAGCACGCAGGCCAGGGCGATGACGATCACGGCCGGCAGGTTGACGAACCCGCCGTCGCCCGGCCCGGCGGAGAGCGCGGCGGGCAGTTGCCATCCGGTGAGGCTGTGCAGCAGCTCGTTGACGTACTGGCTCCAGCCGACCGCGACGGCCGACACGGACACGCCGTACTCCAGCAGCAGGCACCAGCCGACGAGGAAGGCCGTGCCCTCGCCGAGCCCGGCGTAGGCGAAGGAGTACGAGGACCCGGAGACCGGGATGGCGCCGCCCAGCTCGGCGAACGCGAACGCGGTGAACACGCAGGTCAGCGCGGCGAGCACAAAGGAGACGACGACGGCGGGCCCGGCCTGGGCGACCGAGTCGGACAGTCCGACGAAGATGCCGGTGCCGACGATCGCGCCGACACCGAAGCAGAGGAGCTGGAACAGGCCCATGTGGCGCTTGAGGCCGTGCCCGGCGAGATCGGTGCCGGCCTCGGCGACGAGCCGTTCGGGGGACTTGATGCGAAAGGGGTTGGCGGGACTGCCGGGCATACGGGTGGTGCTCTTTTCAGTGGTGGGGTGCGACCGGGTGGGCCGCTCGACGGGCGCGGAATGGATGGTTCCGGGTCCGTCGGGGATCGTACGGGAGGGTGCGGGGCGCGCGCAGTGGCCGCGGTCGCAGCCTGCCGCTCGGGCGAGGGTTCCGGCCAGGATGAAGTTCCCGGTCAGGCGGGGGTTCCGGTCAGGCGAGGGTCGCGACGAGGACCGCCTTGATGGTGTGCATCCGGTTCTCCGCCTCGTCGAACACGACGGAGTGCTCGGACTCGAAGACCTCGTCGGTGACCTCCAGCTCGCTCAGCCCGTGCCGCTCGTGGATCTCGCGGCCGACGGCGGTGCCGAGGTCGTGGAAGGCCGGCAGGCAGTGCAGGAACCTCACGTCGTCGTTGCCGGTGGCGCGCAGCACGTCCATGGTCACCGCGTACGGGCCGAGCAGCGCGATGCGCTCGTCCCAGACCTCCTTGGGCTCCCCCATGGACACCCACACATCGGTGGCGATGAAGTCGGCGCCGCGCACGCCCTCCTTGACGTCCTCGGTGAGCGTGATCCGCGCGCCGGAGTCCTCGGCGAGCCGCTGGGCCGCCTCGACGACGGCCTGGTCCGGCCACAGCACCCGGGGCCCGACGATGCGGACGTCCATTCCGAGCAGGGCGCCGGTGACCAGGTAGGAGTTGCCCATGTTGTTGCGGGCGTCGCCCAGATAGGCGTAGGCGATCTCGGTCAGCGGCTTGACGGAGTGCTCGGTCATGGTGAGCACGTCGGCGAGCATCTGGGTGGGGTGCCACTCGTCGGTGAGGCCGTTGTAGACGGGGACGCCGGCGTGCGCGGCCAGTTCCTCGACGATCTCCTGCCCGTGCCCGCGGTACTCGATGGCGTCGAACATCCGGCCGAGCACGCGGGCGGTGTCCTTGACGGACTCCTTGTGCCCGATCTGAGAGCCCGCGGGGTCCAGGTAGGTGGTGTGGGCGCCCTGGTCGGCGGCGGCCACCTCGAACGCGCAGCGCGTCCGCGTCGAGGTCTTCTCGAAGACGAGCGCGATGCTCTTACCCGTGAGGTACCGCGTCTCGGCCCCGGCCTTCTTGGCCGCCTTCAGCTCGGTGGCCAGCTCGATCAGACCACGGAACTCCTCGGCGGTGAAGTCCAGCTCCTTGAGGAAGTGGCGTCCGGCGAGGGCGGTCGGGACTGTCGCCATGGGGCGCTCCAGAAGTACGGGGGGACGGGACGAACACGGCAACGAACACGGGAACGGATGGAAGTCTATACGACACTCCACATTTCTATACGACGGGGTACAGGGCCGTTCACGCTCCCACGCGCTCCCTCTCCACCGGACAGCTCATGCACCGGGGCCCACCCCGTCCCCTCCCCAGCTCGCTCCCCGGAATCTCGATCACTTCGATCCCCCGCCTGCGCAGATGCGTGTTGGTAGTGGAGTTCCGCTCGTAGGCGATGACGACCCCCGGCTCCACCGCGAGGACGTTGCACCCGTCGTCCCACTGCTCCCGTTCGGCCGCGTGCACGTCCTGCGTGGCGGTCAGCACCCGGATCTCGCTGAGCCCGAGCGCCGCGGCGATCGCCCGGTGCATGTGCTCCGGCGGATGATCGGTGACCTTCAGCTCCTTGTCCCCGGCACCTGGCTCGATCGTGTAGGAGCGGAGCATGCCGAGCCCGGCGTACTGGGTGAACGTGTCGCCGTCGACCATGGTCATCACCGTGTCGAGGTGCATGAACGCGCGGCTCTTCGGCATGTCGAGTGCGACGATCGTGCGGGCCGACCCGGCGGCGAAGAGCTTGTGGGCGAGCATCTCGACCGCCTGGGGCGTGGTGCGCTCGCTCATCCCGATGAGCACCGCGCCGTTGCCGATGACCAGCACGTCACCGCCCTCGATGGTGGACGGGTAGTCGGCCTGCCCCTCGGACCAGAGATGGAAGTCCTCGTCACGGAAGAGCGGGTGGTGCCGGTAGATCGCCTCGAAGTGGACGGTCTCGCGCTGTCGCGCGGGCCAACGCATGGCGTTGATGGAGACGCCGTCGTAGATCCAGGCGGAGGTGTCACGGGTGAACAGATGGTTGGGCAGGGGCGGCAGCAGGAAGTCGTCGAGGTCCATCACATGGAACCGCACGGAGGTCGGCTCCGGGTACACCGTGAGGAACTCCCGCTTGGTCATGCCGCCGACCAGGGCCTCGGCGAGTGCCCCGGCAGGCAGCGCCTCGAAGGCGGCGCGGAGGTGGTCGGTGGCGAGCGGCCCGTACTCCTTCTCGTCGAAGACCCGGTCCAGGACGAGCGTGCGGGCCGCCGGGATCCGCAGGACGTCGGTGAGCAGGTCACCGAAGAGGTGGACGGCGACCCCTCGGTCGCGCAGCACGTCGGCGAACCCGTCGTGCTCGGCGCGCGCCCGGCGCACCCAGAGCACGTCGTCGAAGAGGAGCGCGTCCTTGTTGCTGGGGGTGAGCCTTTTGAGCTCGAGATCGGGCCGGTGCAGGATGACGCGCCGCAGACGCCCGGCCTCGGAGTCGACGTGGAGTCCCATGCCTCCATCCTGACCATTCGGGCACGCGTTCACCCCTTGTTCGCGCCGAATCGGGCGGATACCGATTCGGGCCCACCGGTCCGAGGCCCGAGGTCAGCCGTGCGGCGGCCGCCGCACGGCGTGGCGGCCGGCGGCCGGGGCCGACTCCCCGGCGCACGGCGTCGCGGGGCGTCGCGGGGCGTCGCGGGGCGGGACCGGGACTGGGGCGGGACGGGGCGGGACGGGACGGGACCGGGGCGGGACCGGGGCGGGACCGGGACCGGGGCGGGGCTGGGGCGGGACCGGGACTGGGGCGGGGCTGGGGCGGGACGGGACTGGGGCGGGGCTGGGGCGGGACCGCAACGGGGCTGGGGCGGGACCGGGACCGGGACGGGACCGGGACCGGGGCGGGACCGGGACCGGGACGGGACCGGGACCGGGACCGGGACGGGACCGGGACCGGGACCGGGACGGGACCGGGACCGGGACGGGACCGGGACCGGGACGGGACCGGGACCGGGACGGGACCGGGACCGGGACGGGACCGGGACGGGACCGGGACGGGACCGGGACCGGGACGGTGGCCCGGCCCCCACTGCGGCGCGGTCGAGTCACAGGCGGGGGTCGACCGGCTCCGACTCCAGGGCGAGCACCGCGAACACGGCCTCGTGCACCCGCCACAGCGGCTCGCCCTCCGCCAGGCGGTCCAGGGCTTCCAGGCCCAGGGCGTACTCGCGGATCGCGAGGGAGCGCTTGTGGTTCAGGAACCTCTGGCGGAGCCGGGCGAGGTTGTCCGGGCGCGTGTACTCCGGGCCGTAGATGATCCGGAGGTACTCACGGCCCCGGCACTTGACGCCCGGCTGCACCAGGCGGCCGGCCGCGCTGCGGACCAGTGCCTGAACCGGCTTGACGACCATGCCCTCGCCGCCCCGGCCCGTCATCTCCAGCCACCAGTCGACCCCGGCCCGCACCGACTCCGGGTCGCCGGTGTCGACGTACAGACGGCGGGTCGTCTGCAGCAGGCCGGTTCCGTCGTGCTCGACCAGCCGGTCGAGCAGCGCCAGCTGCTCGTCGTGCGGCACGGCCGCGAGACTGCGGCCCTGCACCGCGAGGAGCTGGAACGGCGCCAGGCGGACGCCCTCCAGACCGTCCGTCGACCAGCAGTAGCGGCGGTAGGCCGCCGTGAACGCCGCCGCGTCGGCGGCACGTCCGCGCTGGCGGGCCAGCAGGCCGGCGACGTCGACGCCCCGGTCCGCCACGCCCTCCAGCGCGGCCAGGACGCCCGGGAACGCGGCACCGGACGCCGCGCCCACCGCCGCGTACTGACCGCGCAGCAGCCCCGACGCCTTCAGCGACCACGGCATCAGCTCGGCGTCGAGCAGCAACCACTCGGTCCCCAGTTCCTCCCACAGGCCCGCACCGCCGATCGCCGACCGCAGCCGGTCGAGGATCTGCTCCGTCACGGACTCGTCGTCGAAGAACGGCCGGCCGGTGCGCGTGTAGAGCGAACCCGTCGGGCCGTCGACTCCGAACCGCTCGCGCGCGGCCTCCGCGTCCCGGCACACCAGGGCCACCGCCCGCGACCCCATGTGCTTCTCCTCGCACACGACCCGCGCGACGCCGTCCTCCCGGTACTGCGCGAAAGCCTCCTCGGGGTGCTCCAGGTAGCCCTCGACACGCGAGGTGGCCGTGGGTGCCATCGTCGGTGGCAGGTACGGCAGCAGGCGCGGGTCCACCGCGAAGCGGCTCATGACCTCCAGGGCCGCCGCCGCGTTCTCCTCGCGGACCGAGACCCGGCCCGCGTTCCGGGTCTCCACCGCCCTGCGGCCGTGCACGTCCGCCAGGTCCAGCGGACGGCCCTCGTGGCCGCCGGGCGCCTCGGTGGCCAGCGGCCGGGCCGGCTCGTACCAGACCCGCTCGGCCGGTACGTCCACCAGCTCCCGCTCCGGCCAGCGCAGCGCGGTCAGCTTGCCGCCGAACACGGCGCCGGTGTCCAAGCAGATGGTGTTGTTCAGCCAGGTGGCCTGCGGGACGGGCGTGTGGCCGTACACCACCGCCGCCCGGCCCCGGTAGTCCTCCGCCCACGGGTAACGCACCGGCAGCCCGAACTCGTCCGTCTCCCCCGTCGTGTCGCCGTACAGCGCGTGCGAGCGGACCCGGCCGGAGGTGCGGCCGTGGTACTTCTCGGGCAGGCCGGCGTGACAGACGACCAGCCGGCCGCCGTCGAGGACGTAGTGGCTGACCAGGCCGTCGATGAACTCCCGTACCTCCCGCTTGAACTCCTCGCTCTCGCCCTCCATCTGCGCGACGGTCTCGGCGAGTCCATGGGTGCGCTGGACGTTGCGGCCCTTGAGGAACCGCCCGTACTTGTTCTCGTGGTTGCCCGGCACGCAGAGCGCGTCGCCCGACTTCACCATGGACATCACGCGGCGCAGCACGCCCGGGCTGTCCGGGCCCCGGTCGACCAGGTCGCCGACGAAGACCGCCGTACGGCCCTCGGGGTGCACGCCGTCGACGTAGCCCAGCTTGCCGAGCAGCGCCTCCAGTTCGGACGAGCAGCCGTGCACGTCACCGATGATGTCGAAGGGGCCGGTGAGGTGGGTCAGGTCGTTGAAGCGCTTCTCGGTGACGACGGTCGCGTTCTCGACCTCCTCCACGCCCCGCAGGACGTGCACCTTGCGGAAGCCTTCACGCTCCAGGTGCCTGAGCGAACGGCGCAGTTCGCGGGTGTGGCGCCGGATGACCCGGCGGGGCATGTCCGCCCGGTCGGTGCGGGCCGCGTTGCGCTCGGCGCACACCTCCTCCGGCACGTCGAGCACGATCGCGATGGGCAGGACGTCGTACTGCCTGGCCAGGTCGATCAGCTGACGGCGGGCGTCCTGCTGCACGCTCGTCGCGTCCACGACGGTGCGACGGCCGGCCGCGAGGCGCTTGCCGGCGATGTGGTGCAGCACGTCGAAGGCGTCCCGGGTGGCGCTCTGGTCGTTCTCGTCGTCGGACACCAGGCCGCGGCAGAAGTCGGAGGAGATGACCTCGGTCGGCTTGAAGTGCCTGCGGGCGAAGGTCGACTTGCCCGATCCGGAGGCGCCGATCAGCACCACGAGGGACAGGTCGGTGACGGGCAGCGTGCGCCCCTTGGTCTCGCTCACGGTCATGCCGCCCTCCCCTCCTTCGTGATGGTCGTGGTGGTGTTCGTGGTGCTCATGGTGGCTGTGGTCGAGGTCGTCGCGGTGGTCAGGGTGAACACGGCCATCTGCGTGGGCGGCCCCACCTCGGGGTCGTCGGGGCCCACGGGCCGGAAGTCGACGGTGTAGCCGTGCCGTTCGGCGACCCGGCCCGCCCAGGCCCGGAACTCCTCACGCGTCCACTCGAAGCGGTGGTCGCCGTGCCGGACGTGCCCGGCGGGCAGGCTCTCCCAGCGCACGTTGTACTCGACGTTCGGTGTCGTCACGAGGACGGTGCGCGGACGGGCCGCGCCGAACACCGCGTACTCCAGGGCGGACAGCCGGGGCAGGTCGACGTGCTCGATCACCTCGCTCAGCACGGCGGCGTCGTACCCCTTGAGCCGGCGGTCCGTGTACGCGAGCGAGCTCTGGAAGAGCCGGACGCGGGACGCCTGCCGCTCCCCCATGCGGTCCAGTTTCAGCCGCCGGGAGGCGATGGTGAGCGCCCGCATCGACACGTCCACACCGACGATCTCGGTGAACCGCGTGTCCTTCAGCAGTGCCTGCACCAACTGGCCCTGCCCGCAGCCCAGATCCAGCACCCGGGCGGCGGCGGACTCCTTCAGCGCCGCGACGATGGCCTCCCTGCGCCGCACGGCGAGCGGGACCGGCCTCTCCTGCGTCCCCGTCTCCTCCTCGACCGCGCCGTCGCCCTCGTCCGCCGCGGTGTCGATCTCCCCGGCTTCGTCGGACGGCTCGACCGCGTTGTCGATCTCGTCCACGTCGCTGTCGTCCGCCTCCGCGAGCCGCACCAGCTCCAGCCGCTCCATCGCCTGCCGGGTCAGCGACCAGCGGCGCCCGAGGTAGCGGCTGGTGATCAGCTTCTGCTCCGGGTGGTCGGGCAGCCAGCCCTCACCTGCTCGCAACAGCTTGTCGACCTCCTCGGAGGAGACCCAGTAGTGCTTGGCGTCGTCAAGGACGGGCAGCAGGACGTACAGGTGGCGCAGGGCCTGCGCCAGGGTCAGGGCGTCGGACTCCAGGACGAGACGCACGTAGCGCGAGTCGCCCCACTCCGGGAACTCGGTGTCCAGCGCGACCGGTTCGGCGGTGACCGCCCAGCCGAGCGGCTCGAACAGACGCCGTACGAGGTGGGGCCCACCGCGGGCCGGGAGCGCGGGTATCTCGATGCGCAACGGCAGCGGCTGCTCGGCGCGCCCCGGCAGGGCCTTGCACACGCCCCTCATCGCGGTGGAGAACACGCTGCTCAGCGCCACGGCGAGCAGGGAGGACGCCGCGTAGGGGCGGTCGTTGACGTACTGGGCGAGCGCCGCGTCGGGCGCGCCGCCGCGGCCCTTGCCCCTGCCCCTGCGCACCAGCGCCACCGCATCGACCTCCAGCAGCAGCGCGGCCGTGCAGCGCTGGGCATCCGCCTCGGGGTAGAGGACGTGAGCCGTGCCGTAGGAGGTGGAGAACGCCTGCGCGGTGTCGGGGTGCTTGTGCAGCAGGAAGCCGAGGTCGGTCGCGGGGCGTTCGGGTGTGCCGGTGGTGCCGATGGTCAGGAACATGCCCTGAGTCTCCCGGCCGCCGGGCACCGGGGGCCACCGGATTTCGAACCGTGCCGCCCGCCCCGGAGGGCGGGGCGGACACGTCCCGCGAGCCGTCCGAGCTACTGCAGCTGGGACTGGACCCGCGAGGAGATCAGCTCCAGGTGGTCCAGGTCGTCGAGGTCCAGTACCTGGAGGTAGACACGCTGGGTGCCGATCTCCGCGTACCGGCCGATCTTGTCGACGACCTCGGCCGGGGTGCCCGCGAGGCCGTTGGCCTTCAGCTCGTCGACCTCGCGGCCGATCGCGGCGGCACGGCGCGCCACCTCCTGGTCGTCCTTGCCGACGCAGACCACGAGTGCGGTGGAGTACGTCAGGGCGTTCGGGTCCCGTCCGGCCTCCGCCGCGGCAGCCCGGACCCGGCTGAACTGACGCTCGCTGTCCTCGATCGACCCGAACGGGATGTTGAACTCGTCGGCGTACCGGGCGGCGAGCCGCGGGGTGCGGCTGGCGCCGTGACCGCCGATGAGCACGGGGATCCTGTCCTGGGCGGGCTTGGGCAAGGCGGGCGAGTCGGTCAGGTCGTAATACTTTCCATGGAAGTCGAAGGTCTCGCCGGTCTTGGTCGCCCACAGCCCGGTGACGATCTCCAGCTGCTCCTCGAGGCGGGCGAACTTCTCCGTCGGGAACGGGATGCCGTACGCCTTGTGCTCCTCCTCGAACCAGCCCGCGCCCAGGCCCAGTTCGACGCGCCCGCCGGACATCTGGTCGACCTGGGCGACCTGGATGGCGAGGACGCCGGGGAGCCGGAAGGTGGCGGCGGTCATCAGTGTGCCGAGGCGGATGCGCTTGGTCTCACGGGCGAGGCCCGCCAGGGTGATCCAGGCGTCGGTGGGGCCGGGGAGGCCATCCACGCTGCCCATCTTCAGATAGTGGTCGGAGCGGAAGAAGGCATCGAAGCCGAGGTCCTCGGTGGCCTTGGCGACGGCGAGGAGCGTGTCGTAGGTGGCGCCCTGCTGGGGCTCGGTGAAGATGCGAAGATCCATGCGTCCATCCTGCACGGTCGAACACCGGTCGGCCGAACCCTCCCGCTGCCGCTCTCCGGCCCCGGGCGGGTGAAAATCCGTCCATCCGACAGGCCGATGTGCGGATGATCGGTGACCGTGTCGGGTGGTGATCGTTGCTGGTGCGGAGCCGGACCGCCCGGCACCCGTCGCCGGCGGCCGCGCCCGGGGGCGTCAGGGCCGAGGAGGTCTCATGTCCCAGCACATGTCCCAGGAAGCCGTGTCCCCCGGCGGGGTACCGCAGGAGGCTGCCGCCGGTCGGCCTGAGGGGTTGCTGGAGCGGATGGAGCAGCTGATGGCGGCGCTCACCGCGGACCTGACGGAACTGGGGGCGGAGCTGCGGGGGCCGCAGGCCGGGGACGGCGACCGAGGCTGAGCCGCCGCCCCCTGCCCGGGACGGGGCGAAGGGGCCCCGCTCCGCCCGCCGCCCGGACGGGTCGAAGGGCACCCCCCTCGGTCCCCGTAGGTGCCGGGTGGAAGGGCACCGCCATTCAGCCCGGCGCCCGGTCCCGCTCCCGTATCTCGCCGTCTCTCGCCGCCAGTCTGCGCAGCATCTCCCTGACCCGGTCCCTCGACTCGTCCGCCGCGTCTATCGCCTCCATGCACTGCCAGTACGTGCCCTCGTCGTCCGCCGCGCTCGCCACCGCGACGAGGGCCATGCCCAGTTCCATGAGGAGGGAGCCGAGGTCGAGGAGCCCCTTGCGGGCGTCGCCCAGCTCGGTGAGCTGGGCCGCGCGCAGATCGGCCACGTCGACGGGCGGCGTGTCGAGCACGCCGCAGCCCCTGCCCGCCAGCTCAGTCAACCCCAGTGCCTCGCCCCGCAGTTCGGGCGGGCCGGAGACCGCCAGGCGACTTCCGATCGCCTGTGCCAGGGCGTAGGCCTGCCATGCCTCCGCCATGATCTTCGGCCCGTCCTCGCTCCCCGCCAGGGCGCGCCTGCTCGCCATGATGAGCCGCACCGCGTCCATGCCCTGCCCCCGCTCTGTCCGACGCGCTTCCGCACGTCTGCCCGAACTCCGGTGTCCACTACCCAGAGTGAGGGCAGTCGGGCCGAAAAGCCAGAGCTGGTACGAAATCTGTGGACAACCAGGGGAGATGTGGACAACTCAACGACTCCGGAGAGTGACGGTCCAGGGTCTTGTGATCATTCCTTTCCCGGTGCCGGAAACCTCTCCTCGTTGCGGTCGATCTTCGCGTCCAGTGCCGCCAGCGCGTCGATGCCCAACACCTCGCAGAGTTGGAGCAGGTACGCCAGGACGTCCGCGACCTCGTCCGTGACCCGGTGGGCCGTGTCCGGGTCCTCCATCACGCGCGCGGACTCCTCCGGCGTCAACCACTGGAAGATCTCGACGAGTTCGGACGCCTCCACGCTCAGCGCGGCCACCAGGTTCTTGGGAGTGTGGTACGGCTGCCAGTCGCGGGCGGCCGCGAAGTCGGCGAGCCGGCGCTGCAGCCGCGCCACGGTCAGGTCCTCGCGCCGCCCGGGTTCCTCTGTCACGCGCTCAGGTCTACCACCGTCACGCCGTCCGCCCCCGCTGCCCGGGGCACCTCGCTCATCGCGCCCACCAGCCGGATGTGGCCCCGCTCGCACATCCGCGCCGCCAGCCGGAGCAGTTCCTGCACCTGCCGCCGGTCCATGCGGCGGTCGAAGCCGTCCGCCAGGACGGTGAGGGTCTGCAACGCCGCCGGTACCTCACCGGCAGGGTCGACCTCCAGGACGCCCGGGCCGGTGAGCAGGACGAGGGCCAGGGCCACGTACCGCAGTTCCCCGTCGCCCAGCAGCTTCAGCGGGGTGCGCTGTCCGTCGCCCCGGTCGAGCAGCGCGCGGACCGTGCCGTCGCCGAGCGGGTCCGCCAGCAGGTCGACCACTTGTCCCGGGCACCCGGCGGCGACCGCCGCGGTCAGCAGCGCGTGCCGTCGGCCGCACTCCGCGCGCGTGCGCCACAGGACGTCCGCGAGGTTGCCGCAGTCCGGCAGCAGCCGGCCGGCGCCCAGCGGGACGGGGGCGCGCATCCGACCGGGGCTCGGGTCGCAGGCGAAGACCGAGCGCAGGGCGACCACCATCTGCTCGGCCGCCGCGAGCACCCGGCGCTGGCCGTCGGTCTTGCCGGCGACGCGTAGCGGCAGCAGGGCGGTGCCGAGGCGGTCGTCCGGCAGCGGGCCCCGGGTGACCGGGGTTGCGCCGGCGGTGTGCCAGGCCGCCTGCACCACCGGGCGGCGCGGGTCGCGCAGCGCGGTCTCCAGCAGGACCAGACCGCCGGAGGCCAACCGCTCGCCGACGATGCGGAGTTCGGGCTCGGCCTGCACGGCGACGTCGAGCCGGACGGGTCCCTCGGGTCCGTCGGCCGTGCAGCCGATCCGGAATCCGCGCCGCCACTGGGCGTCGGGCCGCGCCCGCTCGGGCACGCAGGCCACCGGGTCCGGGAACACCTCCGCCAGCTCCGCACCGCCGCCGAGCCGGGCGAGCGCCTCGTACGCCTGCAGCGCGCGTGACTTGCCCGAACCGCTCGGCCCGGCGAACAGCGTGAGGGGACCCAGCGGGAAGGTGGCGCGCCGATGCCCGGCGAAGGCGGACAGCCGAAGTTCGGTGACACACGGCCGGTCCGGACGCGGGCCGGCGGCAGCGGCCGGCAGGGGGACAGCGGACGCGGCTTGCTCAGGGGCGGCGGGCGTGGGTGGCGCAGATGACAGGGTCATATCCGGGACCGTAGGTCTGTGGCCGGCCGGCGAACCGTTCCGGCCCCGCGGGCTTCCTACGATCGAGCGATCGGCGGCCCGTCGGGAACTCGGTCGGGGACTCAGACGCCGGGAACCCCCGCCTCCTCCATGAGTCCGCGCACCTCCGTGCCCCGCGGCGTCAGCAGGAACACATTGCGGTCCACCCGGTGCATCCCGCTCGACAGCCCGAAGACGACGCCCGTACTGAAGTCCAGGACCCGCTTGGCGACGTCCGTCTCCGCGCCGGTGAGGTCGAGCAGGACCGGTACCCCCGCCATCAGGGTCTCGGCGACGTCGCGGGCGTCCGCGAACACATTGACCCTCAGGACGACGAAGCGGCGGCGCGCCTCGGTCTCCGCCTCGGGCAGCGCGCGGTGGTCGACCGCCGACGGCCAGGCGTCCCGGCCCCGCAGCGGAACGACCTGAGCGAGCCCCTCCCACTGTTCGTCGGTGACATCGTGGCTGTTCACCGGCCCTCCCCGTGTCGGCTCGCACTCATCGTCTGCACCAGGCAATTGTTGCGCATGGTCACCCGTTCGGCCCAACAGCGACACGGACCGCGACACTCCCGGGGTCACTCAAACGACACTCCCCGGGTCACTTCGGCCGGAGAGCGCCCCTCCAGTACCGCGCCGGCGCCGCCTCACAGCGGTTTCGCGCCCGGTGTGCAGGGCGCGTAACGGCTCAAGATCGCGCACGTGACATCCGCGTAACGGGCAATTCGTACGGTCGACGACATGACCACGAGCCCCGGAACGCAGCAGATACGGACCGTCTGCTCGTACTGCGGCGTCGGCTGCGGGATCGTGCTCGACGTCGCGACCGGTCCCGACGGCCGCCGTCGCGTCGTCAAGGCGTCCGGTGACAAGGAGCACCCCGCCAACCGCGGCCGGCTGTGCACCAAGGGCGCCACCACCGCGGACATGCTGTCGGCACCCGGGCGGCTGACCACGGCGCTGGTGCGCGACGACCGGGGCGCGGAGCCGGTGCCCGCGCCCGTGGACGCGGCCGTGCGCGAGACCGCCCGCCGGCTGCGGGAGATCGTCGACGAGCACGGCCCGGACGCTGTCGCGTTCTATGTGTCGGGCCAGCTGAGCCTTGAGGCGCAGTACCTCGCCAACAAGCTGGCCAAGGGCTTCGTACGGACCAACCAGATCGAGTCGAACTCGCGGCTGTGCATGGCGAGCGCGGGCGCCGGTTACAAGATGTCGCTGGGCGCCGACGGCCCGCCGGGCTCGTACGACGACCTGGACAAGGCGGACGTGTTCCTGGTCATCGGCTCGAACATGGCCGACTGCCATCCGATCCTCTTCCTGCGGCTGATGGACCGGGTCAAGGCGGGTGCCAAGCTGATCGTCGTCGATCCGCGGCGCACCGCCACCGCCACGAAGGCCGATCTGTTCCTGCAGATACGCCCCGGCACCGACCTCGCCCTGCTGAACGGGCTGTTGCACCTGCTGCACGAGAACGGGCACACGGACGCGGACTTCATCGCCCGGCACACCGAGGGCTGGGAGGCGATGCCCGCCTTCCTCGCCGACTACCCGCCCGCGAAGGTCGCCGAGATCACCGGTCTCGCCGAGGAGGACATCCGCCGGGCGGCGCGGCTCATCGGTGAGGCGAAGGAGTGGACGAGCTGCTGGACGATGGGACTCAACCAGTCCACGCACGGCACCTGGAACACCAACGCGCTCGTCAACCTGCACCTGGCGACCGGCGCCATCTGCCGTCCGGGCAGCGGTCCGCTCTCCCTGACCGGGCAGCCGAACGCCATGGGCGGGCGCGAGATGGGGTACATGGGGCCGGGGCTGCCGGGCCAGCGGTCGGTGCTCGCGGCGGAGGAGCGGGCGTTCGTCGAGGAGCTGTGGGGGCTCGAGGCGGGCGCGCTGCGTGCGGACGGGGTGGGGCGCGGGACCGTCGAGATGTTCCAGAAGATGGCGGACGGCGACATCAAGGCCTGCTGGATCATGTGCACCAACCCGGTGGCGTCGGTGGCCAACCGCAAGACGGTCATCGAGGGCCTGGAGGCCGCCGAGTTCGTCGTCGCCCAGGACGTCTTCGCGGAGACCGAGACCAACGCGTACGCCGACGTGGTCCTCCCCGGTGCGATGTGGGCCGAGGCAGAGGGCGTCCTCGTCAACAGCGAGCGCGGGCTCGCCCTCGCCCGGCCCGCGCTGGACCCGCCCGGTGAGGCGATGGCCGACTGGCGGCTGATCGCGGCGGTCGCCCGGGAGATGGGGTACGCGGAGGGGTTCTCGTACGACAGCGCCGAGGAGGTCTTCGAGGAGATCAGGCGCGCCTGGAACCCGAAGACCGGCTGGGACCTGCGTGGGGTGACCTATGACCGGCTGCGGACCGGGCCCGTGCAGTGGCCGGCCGCCCGGGAGGACGGTCCGGCGCGCAATCCGATCCGGTACGTCGACGGCGGGCTGAGGTTTCCCACTCCGAGCGGCCGGGCCGCCTTCCACGCGCGGCCCCACCTGCCGCCCGCCGAACTGCCGGACGACGACTTCCCGTTCCTGCTGAACACCGGGCGGGTGCAGCACCAGTGGCACACGCTGACCAAGACGGGGAAGGTCGACAAGCTCAACAAGCTCAACCCGGGGCCGTTCGTGGAGGTGCACCCCGAGGACGCGGCCTCGCTCGGGATCGCGGACGGCGACCGGGTCGAGGTCGCCTCGCGGCGCGGGCGGGCCGTGCTGCCCGCGGTGGTGACGGACCGGGTGCGGCCGGGCTGCTGTTTCGCCCCGTTCCACTGGAACGACCTGTTCGGCGAGTATCTCAGCGTCAACGCGGTGACCAGCGACGCTGTCGACCCGATATCCTTCCAGCCCGAGTTCAAGGCGTGCGCGGTGGCGCTGGCGAAGGTGGCGGAGCCGGCACCCGCGAACCTTCCGGCGACCCCCGCCGCGACCGTCCCGCAGGTCCACGCTGCCGCCCCCACCGCCGACCCCTTCGGCCTCGCCCCCGCCCCTCCGCCGGTCCTGACCGCCCAGGAGCGCCAGTACCTCACCGGCTTCCTCGCGGGCCTCGGCTCCGGTGCCCCCGGTGTGCCCGTGCTGCCGCCGGACGCGCCCTTCAGCCCCGAGCACGCCCGGTGGGTCAACGGCGTCCTCGCCGGCATGTACTCGCGGGCGGGCAGCGCGCCCACGGAGCGGGAACCGGCCGTCCGCGAGGTCGTGGTGCTGTGGGCCTCGCAGACCGGAAACGCGGAGGAGTTCGCGGCGGCCACCGCCCAGCGGCTCACCGCGACCGGGCACCGGGCCACCCTGGTCGGCATGGACGAGGCCGACGTCAGCCGACTCCCGCGTGATGCCGACCTGTTGCTGATCACCAGTACGTTCGGCGACGGTGACGCGCCCGACAACGGCTCCGGCTTCTGGGACGCTCTCTCCGGCCAGGAGGCTCCGCGCCTGGACGGTGTGCGCTATGCCGTGCTGGCCTTCGGCGACTCGTCGTACGACGACTTCTGCGGACACGGGCGCCGGCTGGACGCACGTCTGCAGGAGCTGGGCGGTGTGCGCCTCGCGCCGCGCACCGACTGCGAACCCGACTACGAGCCGTCCGCGGACGCCTGGCTGGAGGCGGTGCTGACGGCGCTCGGCGGTGCCCCCGCGGCGGCCCCCGCCCAGCCGAAGCCGGGCAGACCCGCCCCGGCGACCGCCCGCCTCGTCGGCAACCGGCTGCTCAGCCTGCCCGGAGCGGGCAAGGAGGTGCGCCGGTTCACCTTCGACACCAGCGGAACCGGCCTCACCTACGAGACCGGGGACGCGCTCGGTGTGCGCCCGGTCAACTCGCCCGCCCTGGTGGCGGAGTGGCTGGAGGTGACGGGGATCGACCGTGCGGCCACCGTGGAGGTCACAGGTGTCGGCGAGGTGCCCTTCGCCGAAGCCCTGCTCAGGCATCTCGACATCACCCGGATCACCCCTGACCTGCTGCGCTTCGTCGCCGAACGGGCCCGGGACGACCGGGAGCTGCGACAGTTGCTGCGCCCTGACAACAAGGACGGTCTGGCGCGCTGGTGCTGGGGCCGGCAGGCCGTCGACGTGGCGGCCGAGTACGCGGTGCGGGCCTCGGCCGAGGAGTGGGCGGGAGTGCTCAAGCGGTTGCAGCCCCGGCTGTACTCGATCTCGTCGAGCCCGCTCGTCGACCCGCACCGGGTGTCGCTGACCGTGTCCGTGGTGCGCTACGAGAGTCTGCGCGGGCGGGCCCGCGCCGGGGTCTGCGGCGGTTTCCTCGCCGACGCCGAGCCCGACACACCGGTGCCGGTCTTCGTACAGCGATCGCCGCACTTCCGGCCGCCGGCGGACGGCTCGACCCCGATGGTGATGGTGGGGCCCGGCACCGGGGTCGCCCCCTTCATCGGTTTCCTCCAGGAACGCCGCGAACTGGGGCGCACCGCACCGAACTGGCTGTTCTTCGGCGAGCAGCACCGCGCCACCGACTTCTACTACGAGGAGGAGCTGACGAAGCTGCGGGAGGACGGCGTGCTCACCCGCCTCGACACCGCCTTCTCCCGCGACCAGCGCGCCAAGGTCTACGTCCAGGACCGGATGCGCGAGCACGGCCCCGAGCTGTGGCACTGGCTGAGGGAGGGCGCCCGCTTCTACGTCTGCGGGGACGCCTCCCGCATGGCCAAGGACGTCGACCGGGCGCTGCGGGACATCGCCGTCCTGCACGGCGGTCTGAGCGAGGCGGAGGCGGCCGCGTATGTGAAGCAACTCGCGGCGGAGAAGCGGTATGTGCGGGACGTCTACTGATGTTCGGTGACGTCCACCAGCGCCTGGTCGATATGCAGAAAACCACCGTTGAGGCAACCCCCCACACACGTATCTCTCACCCTTCCCACACCGGAGTCTTTACTTCCAGGCGCTCGACGTTCATGAAGCCCTCCTACGTTCCTCGCGTGCACTTGGCAGAAGTGAAGCCGTCGACAAGCGCCCGGTGGGTGCGCCCGCTGGTGGCACGTGGTGAGGAGGAACCGGGCCGGGCTCCCGCGCAGTGGCACCGCGTTCTCACCTTGCTCGCGAACATCAGCCTGTTCATCGGCACGCGCAGCGTGTGGAACAGCGCCGCCAGCCATCAGCCGCCGATCGCCGCGGTGATCTCCGTCTGCTACGCGTCGATCCTGGTGACGGGCGTACTCACGTTGGTGGTGCGCAGCAGCCGCTCGCTGACGCGCCTCGATCTCGTGGTCCTGCTGACAGGGATCACCCTCGTCTACTGCGCGGCCGGTGCGCTGCACGACTACAGCGACGAGTCGATCCTCACCATTCAGGCCGCCCGTGAGCTGCTGCACGGCAACCCGGTGTACGGACAGGCCTGGCCCTGGCTGTTCGGGCACCACAGCACCGTCGCCTACACCCCTACGGTGGACGGCGGCTACGACTTCACCTACGGCTATCCGCCGCTGACGGCGATGCTCACCGCACCGCTGCTGTGGATCGGCCACGGCGCGCTGCCCGAGGTCCTCGTCCCGACCACCGCGATCGTCCTCGGCACGATCGCCATGTGGAAGATGCTGCCGACGCCGTGGCGTTCGGCGGCCACCATGGTCTGCCTGGGCTTCGGCATGGTCCCGATGTACGCCCGGCTCGGCTATCCGGCGGTCGTCGCGCTGGCCTTCCTGATCCCGGTGGTGGTGCGCTGGACGCGGATGGGCACGGGCGGCCCGGCCGACTGGGCGCGGGCGGCCTGTCTGGGCGTGGCCTGCGCCGCCCAGCAGTTGCCGTGGTTCCTGACGCCGTTCCTGCTCGCCGGCGTCTACGCGCTGCGGCGCGGCGAGCTGGGGGCGCGCGAAGCGGCGTTCGCCGTGGGCCGGATCGTGGGAACCGCCGCCGGAACCTGGCTGCTGATCAACGCGTACTTCATCGTGACCGAGCCGCGCACCTGGATGGAGGGCATCGCCCTGCCGCTCACCCAGGGTGCGATCATCCACGGCCAGGGTCTGGTCGGCATCTCCCTGTACTACACCGACGGCAGCGACCGTCTGTCCTGGTACTCGCACGCGAGCATGCTGCTGGCGGCGGGTCTGCTGGCCCTGTTCGTGCTGTTCGTGCGCCGGCTGGGCCCGGCGGCGACCGTGCTGCCCTGGTGCGCGTTCTTCCTGGCGACCCGCTCGCAGGACGGCTACTACCTGATGATGACGCCGCTGTGGCTGGCGGCCGCGGTCACCGTGCCGCCGTCCGCGTTCGCCACCGCCTGGCAGCCCCGGCTGCTGCACGGTCGGCGGACGGCCCGCAGGGTGCTGGCCGGGGCCCTGGTGGCGCCGGCCCTGGTGGCCGTGACGGTGGCGGCTACCGGGAAACCGCCGTTGCGGATGCAGGCCCTCGGCTCCACCCGGAGCACGCCTCAGACCGTCAAGACGCTCACCGTCCGTGTGAACAACGCCGGCGACTCGGCTGTCCAGCCCCACTTCGCGGTGACCACCGGCCAAGGCATGAGCAGCTACTGGAAGGTGCTCCAGGGCCCGTCGTCCGTCGGCGCCCACGCCTCGGCCACGTACCGGATCCAGGCGCCGGGCACGGGCTTCGCGATACCCAAGAAGGGCACCCGCATCCGGCTGCGGGCCTTCACCTCGTCGCCGATGACGCTGTCGAGCCAGGACATCCACCTGGCGCCGCAGAAGGACCCGGCCTCCCACAACAAATGAGCCGTCGACGAGAGGTGAGCGCCGACAAGAAGTGAGCCGACAAGAGGTGAGCCCTCGTCAGGCCACCTGCTTCAGCAGCTCGTTCACCACCGGATCGATGACCCGGTAGCGGACGATCCGTCCCTCCTTCTCACCCGCCACCACCTCGGCCGTCCGCAGCAGCCGCAGTGCCTGCGAGACGGCCGGGTCGTTCATGCCGGTCGCCACCGCCAGGTCGGAGACGGCCAGCGGCCCGGCCCGGTGCAGGGCCAGCAGCAGGGCGAGCCGGCCGGGGTCGGCGAGCAGCGAGAAGCGTTCGGCCCAGGTGCGTACGGCCTCTGGGGCGCCGATGGCCTCGATGGCCTCGCAGACCCGGTGGCCGTCGATGGTGCGCCTGCCGGCGCGGTCGGCGGGGACGAGATGCATGCGCACATTCTCCCAGCTGTCCCCGTGTGATCTTCGATACCTCTCGATACCTGCGCAACTGTGCAGTCTTGCAGGCGTTCCGCCCCGGCCCTAAGGTGGGCGGGCCGTGGTGTTCGGGAAGACCGGTGAAAGTCCCCAGGGACTCAGGCCGGAGCGGCCCTCGCCACTGTGATCGGGGAGTTCCCGTCCCGTGCCACCCTTTTTTGGGTGGCGCCACTGGTCGCACGTCGACCGGGAAGGCTAGGGCGGGCGCGTTGATCCGTCAGCCAGGAGACCGGCCACGGCATCTCACGAAGTGATCCACGAGGTGCTGGAGCGTGACCGTATGACCCTGACCGACCCTGCCCTGCCCGAGGCCGCCTCCTTCCGCTGGCGGCGCGAGGACACCCTGCGGACCGCCGGACTGCTGGCGGTGATCGCGGCCCTGCACGTGGCGGCGTTCGGGGTGTTGTTCCTGCTGGTCGTGCCCGAGCACTACGAGGTCGGCTCCAAGGCGTTCGGCATCGGGCTCGGCGTCACCGCGTACACGCTGGGCATGCGGCACGCCTTCGACGCGGACCACATCGCCGCCATCGACAACACCACCCGCAAGCTGATGGCGGACGGCAAGCGGCCGGTGTCGGTCGGGTTCTGGTTCGCGCTCGGGCATTCCAGTGTGGTGGTGGTGCTCGCCGCGCTGATCGCCGGGGGCACCCAGCTGGCCGGGCGGCTGATGAACGAGAACTCCCGTACGCACCAGGTGCTCGGCGTGCTCGGCACGACGGTCTCCGGCTCGTTCCTCTATCTCATCGCGGCCCTCAACCTCGTGGCGTTGATGGGCATCCTGCGCGTGTTCCGGGCGATGCGTGCGGGGACGTACGACGAGAAGGAACTCGAAGCCCACCTGGACTCCCGGGGTTTCATGAACCGGATCCTCGGCCGCTTCACCCGGTCCATCAGCCGCCCCGGGCAGATGTTCCCGCTCGGCTTCCTGTTCGGCCTGGGCTTCGACACCGCGACCGAGGTCACGCTGATGGTGATGGCGGGCAGCGGGGCGGCGGCTGGGCTGCCCTGGTACGCCATCCTGTGCCTGCCGCTGCTGTTCGCGGCCGGGATGAGCCTGTTCGACACCCTCGACGGCACGTTCATGAACTTCGCCTACCAGTGGGCTTTCTCGAACCCGGTCCGCAAGGTGTTCTACAACCTCACCATCACCGGACTGTCGATCGCGGTGGCCTTCCTGATCGGCACGATCGAGCTCGTCGGAGTGTTGCACGACAAGCTGGACCTGCGGGACGCGGTGACGGGCTGGATCGCCGGGCTCGACCTCGACAACGTGGGCTTCGTCATCGTCGGGCTGTTTGTAGTGGTGTGGGCGGCCGCCCTCGCGTACTGGCGCCTGGCGAAGGTCGAGGAGCGCTGGGCTCCCCGCCCCGCCGACGGCAGGTGACGCCGGCGGGTCGGGGAGCCGGTCACTCGTCTCCGGAGGAAGCGGAGGAGCCGGTGGTGCGGCCGCGGGCGATCGCGAAGCCCGCGGCGGCAAGGCCCAGGACGCCTACGACGAGACCGGCGATGCCGAGCCCGCGGGCCGTGGAGTCGCTGGTGGCGGCGGCCTTCGTCGTGGAGGTGCTCGCCTTCTCGTCGGTGCCGGCGGGCGCCGCGGTGGAACCGCCGCCCTCCGCCGTGCCCTTGGCGGTCAGCTGGAGCACCGGCGCCGGGTTCTCCGGCTCGCCCTGCCCCTTCTGGGCCTCCTCGATCCAGCGGACGACATTGCCGTCGGAGTAGGTCTGCAGCGTCTTGAACGTCAACTGGTCCGTGTTCTCGGGGAGTTGACCGAAGGCGACGTTGAAGTCCTGGTACTGGCCGTGCCGGATACGACCGCCGGTCCAGGTGATCTGGGAGACCGCGTCGGTGATCGTGCCGTCGTCCGTCTTGACCGGGTTCTTGAGCTTGGTGGTGGTCACCTGCGCCGTCCAGCCGTCCTGCGGAGTGACCAGCACGCCCAGGATCGGGTGGTCGGTGGGCAGGAAGACCTGCACCTTGGTGGTCGCGGCGGTGTCCTCCTCGTTGGGCACCCGGAAGGTCAGCACGCCGTCCGTGGCCCCCTTGGCGTAGCTCTGGGGGTGGACGGTGACATGGGCGAAGGCCGCGCCGGCCGCGGTGAGGACACCGGCGGCGGCGAGCGCGGCGACGGTGGTGGCGCGGCGCAGGGTGGTACGCATGAGGGACATGGCTGGGCAAGCTCCGTACTGGTGCCGGGTGTTGGGGGGTTTCAGACGGTGTACGGGGCTGCCGGGGGCGGGCCGCGCCGGTACAGGGCGTGGCGGAGCAGCACCTGCCCCGGGAGCCGGCGCCGGTGGGCGTGGGGGCGCGGCGGCCTGACGTACGCGGGCAGCGGTGCCGTACGCCACCGGAGCGCGAGGCGCGGGACGACGGCGGCGGCCTCGCGCAGCAGCGTCCACAGGGCGGCCTCGCCGCGCCGCAGGCACCAGGAGGCCAGCAGGGCGGCGGCCAGATGCGCGGCGACGGCGTGCGAGGTCATGGCGTGCGACAGGGCGGCCATGGGCATGCCGGGCATGGCGTGCGCCATCCCTGGCATGTCCATCGGCATCCGCGCCGGCCCGGCCGCGTCGAAGGCGAGATGGAGTCCGCCCTGCACGACGAGCATCGCGAGCGTGATGCCGGACAGCGAGCGCTCACGGCCGGCGAGCACCGCACCGGCGGCGAACACGGGCAGGAACCCGGCCGCGTCCACCCACACCGGCGGCACCGCGCCGGTGGCCAGCGTGTGTCCGCCGACGGCGAGCAGTACGCACACGACGGCGAACACCGCCGCACGCAGGCTCCGCACCGCCCAGGACACATCCACGAGGTGGGATCCTGCCATGCGGACACCCGCGATCATGCCCGTTTCCGCAGATCCGGCGTGCCGGGGGCGCGGCGGGCGCATGGTGGCCGGGGTGGCGCGGGCGCCTATCGTGGCGCGCATGCAGTCCTACACAATCGGCCAGGCCGCCCGGCTGCTCGGGGTGAGCCCGGACACCGCGCGGCGGTGGGCGGACGCGGGGCGCGTGGCGACCCGGCGTGACGAGAGCGGGCGGCGGGTCATCGACGGCAGGGACCTGGCCGCGTTCTCGGTGGAGTTGGCGCGCGGCGGCACCGGCGAGGAGGACGTCCCCTCGTACACCTCGGTCCGCAACGCCTTCCCGGGGATCGTCACCGCCGTGAAGCTGGGTGACGTGGCCGCCCAGGTGGAGATCCAGGCGGGCCCGCACCGCCTGGTGTCCCTGCTGACCCGGGAGGCCGTGGAGGAACTCGGCCTGGAGGTCGGCATGGAGGCCACCGCCCGGGTGAAGTCGACGAACGTCCATATCGACACGGCCTGAGAGTGTCACACGGCGACACTCCCGTACGAACGCACATGCCCACCCTTTTCGCTCGGCAGCCAGGCTTGCGCCATGTGACAGGAGTCTTCCGGATCGCATCTGCGCCAGTATGATCGGCGTATCGGAGGGGTGTGCGCTGCTCCCTCCTGGACGAGCAGAGGGAGTGGACCCGTGATGACCCGTTCCGCGCGCCGGCCCCGCCGGATGGTGCAGGTGACCGGCGCGGGGGCCGCCGCGCTGCTGGCCCTGACCGCCTGCTCCTCCTCGTCGGACTCCGCCAGGACGGCGGGGTCGGCCGCGTCCCCGTCGCCCAAGGTGTCCGGCACGGTCACCGTCTTCGCCGCCGCCTCCCTCAAGGAGAGCTTCACGACCCTGGGCAAGGAGTTCGAGAAGCAGCACCCCGGCACGAAGGTGTCCTTCAACTTCGGCGGCAGCGACACCCTCGCCGCGAGCATCACCGGGGGCGCCCCCGCGGATGTCTTCGCGGCGGCCAGCCCCAAGACCATGGCGATCGTGACGGACAAGAAGGACGCGGCCACCACCCCGGTCACCTTCGTGCGCAACCAGTTGGAGATCGCCACTCTGCCGGGCAACCCGGACAAGGTCTCCTCCCTGAAGGACCTCACCAGGTCCGGCCTGAAGGTCGTGCTGTGCGACAAGACGGTGCCCTGTGGGGCCGCCGCGCAGAAGGCGCTGACCGCGAGCGGTCTGAAGCTGACGCCGGTGTCGTACGAACAGGACGTCAAGAGCGCCCTGAACAAGGTGGAGCTGAAGGAGGCCGACGCCGCGGTCGTCTACAGGACGGATGTAAGGGCGGCGGGTGACAAGGTGCGGGGCGTGGAGTTCCCCGAGTCCGCCAAGGCCGTCAACGACTACCCGATCGCCCTGCTCAAGAACGCGCCCGACGCCGAGGCCGCGAAGGCGTTCATCGCACTGGTGACTTCCGCCGAGGGGCGTGAGGTCCTGACCCGGGCAGGTTTCCTGCAGCCATGACGCGGATCGACGCGTCCGACGCCGCGGCCGACACGCTGGTGGGCGGACCGCGGCGCGCACGTGTCCGCCGTCCCGGTGTTCCGCTGCCGCTCCTGCTGCCCGCGCTCGTGGGCCTGGCGTTCCTGCTGCTACCGCTGGTGGCGCTGCTCGTCCGGGCCCCGTGGCACACCCTGCCGGACCAGTTGACCAGCGCCGAGGTGTGGCAGGCGCTGCGGCTGTCCCTGGTGAGCGCCACCGCGGCGACGGCCGTGAGCCTGGTCCTCGGGGTGCCGCTCGCGTGGCTGCTGGCCCGTACGGACTTCCCGGGCCGGGGACTCCTGCGGGCCCTGGTGACGCTCCCGCTGGTGCTGCCGCCGGTGGTGGGCGGTGTGGCCCTGCTGCTGGCGCTCGGCCGCAACGGCGTGGTGGGGCGGTGGCTGGACTCCTGGTTCGGGATCACGCTGCCGTTCACCACGGCCGGGGTGGTGGTCGCCGAGGCGTTCGTGGCGATGCCGTTCCTGGTCATCAGCGTCGAGGGCACGCTGCGGGCCGCCGATCCGCGCTACGAGGAGGCCGCCACGACACTCGGCGCCTCCCGCTTCACCGCGTTCCGCCGGGTGACGCTGCCGCTGATCGCTCCCGGCATCGCGGCCGGGGCGGTGCTGGCGTGGGCGCGGGCGCTCGGCGAGTTCGGGGCGACGATCACCTTCGCGGGCAACTTCCCGGGCCGTACGCAGACCATGCCGCTGGCCGTCTACCTGGCCCTGCAGAACGACCCGGCGGCGGCGATCGCCCTGAGCCTGGTGCTGCTGGCGGTGTCGATCGCAGTCCTGGCGGGGCTGCGGGACCGCTGGATGACGACGTCATGACCCATACCCACCAGGCCACCTCCCAGAGCGTCCCCGTCGGCACGGGCGGTGACGGCCTCGACGCGCGGATCGTCGTCGAGCGCGGTTCCTTCCGGCTCGACGTGGCGCTGACCGTCGCGCCCGGGGAGGTGGTCGCGCTGCTCGGGCCCAACGGCGCCGGGAAGACCACCGCCCTGCGCGCGCTGGCCGGGCTGGTCCCGCTCTCCGGCGGTCATCTGCGGCTCGACGGGGTCGCGCTGGAGCGTACTCCGCCCGAGGCGCGCCCCGTCGGTGTCGTCTTCCAGGACTACCTGCTCTTCCCGCACCTGTCCGCGCTGGACAACGTGGCCTTCGGCCCGCGCTGTAGGGGCACGTCCAAGGCCGAGGCGCGGGCGGTCGCCGCCGGATGGCTGGAGCGGATGGGGCTCACCGAGCACGCGGGCGCCAAACCGCGCCGGCTCTCCGGCGGCCAGGCACAGCGTGTCGCGCTCGCCCGGGCGCTGGCCGTCCGGCCCCGGCTGCTGCTGCTCGACGAACCGCTCGCCGCGCTCGACGCCCGCACCCGGCTGGAGGTGCGGGGCCGGCTCCGCCGCCATCTGGACGAGTTCGAGGCGGTGGCCGTGCTGGTCACCCACGATCCGCTGGACGCGATGGTGCTCGCCGACCGACTGGTGGTCGTGGAGCACGGCCGGGTCGTCCAGGAGGGCAGCCCGTCCGACATCGCCCGCCATCCGCGCACCGAGTACATCGCCCAGCTCGTCGGGCTCAACCTGTACCGGGGGACGGCGCAGGGGCACGCCGTACGGCTCGACGCCGGGTGCTCGATCACCACTGTCGAGGACCTGTCCGGACCCGTCTTCGTGGTGTTCCCGCCGGGTGCGGTGACCCTGTTCCGGGACCGGCCCGACGGCTCCAGCGCGCGCAACCTGTGGCGCTGCGAGGTGGCGGGTCTGCAGACGCACGGCGACCAGATCCGCGCCGACCTCACCGGAGAGCTGCCACTCGCCGCGGATCTGACCACCGTCGCCGCCGCCGAACTCGGACTGCATCCGGGCGCCACGGTGTGGGCCACGGTCAAGGCGGCACAGACGCACGCGTATCCCGCCTGAGGCACGGACCGAGACATGTCCGGCCGTCCGACCGTCCCACCGTCCGGCCGGCCTGACGCGCCGCCCGAAGAGGGCCCCCATATCCCGCTACCGTGGGAACGGTCAGGACAGAACCGTCCATTCTCCCCATGCCAACGAGGGCCGCCCATGAACCTGAGCATCCGCAACCAGATTCCCGGCACCGTCACGTCCATCACCCCGGGCGACGTCATGGCGGCCGTCAAGGTCAGGTTGGACGGGGGGCAGGACATCACGGCGGCGGTCACCGCGGAGGCCGTCGACGAGTTGGACCTCGCTCCGGGCGCCTCCGTGTACGCCCTGGTCAAGTCGACGGAGGTGGCGCTCGCCGACGCGGCGGTGGAGGGCGTTTCCCTCCGGAACCAGTTGCCCGGTACCGTCGACCGCGTCACCACGGGCGGGGCCATGGCGTCGGTGAAGGTCACGATCGTGGGCGGGGCTCTCACGGCCGTGATCACCAAGGACGCCGCGGAGGACCTCGGCCTCCTGCCCGGCTCCTCGGTCGTCGCGCTGATCAAGTCCACGGAGATCTCACTCGCGACGCCCTGAGGGGAACGCTCGCCGTCCCATCATCGTCTACAGTTCAGTAGACGGTCTACACGAATGTAGTCAACCGCCGGGTGACGCCGCGTCGCGCCCGGCCTCCCGCACCGGAAGGGCTCGCGACGATGGCCACACCCTTGTCCCTCGGATCACAACTCGCGGTGAACGTGCTGGACGCCCAGTCCCTGCTCGCCGCTTTCGGGGTGCTGGGCGTGGGCGTGGTGCTGTTCGCGGAGACCGGCCTGCTGATCGGGTTCTTCCTGCCCGGCGACTCGCTGCTGTTCACGGCGGGCCTGCTGTGCACCGGTTCCGGGCAGCAGGGGGTGAAGCTGTCGCTGCCGGCGCTGCTGGTCGCCGCGGCCGTGGGCGCGCTCGCCGGGTCCCAGTGCGGTTATCTGCTCGGCCGCAAGGCGGGCGGCGCGCTGCTGGCCCGCAGCCGCTCGGCCCGCCTGCACGAGGGCGCGCGCCGCGCCGAGGAGCTCCTGGAGCGGTACGGACACGCGAAGGCGATCGTCCTGGCCCGGTTCGTCCCCGTGGTGCGCACGGTGCTGAACCCGATGGCGGGCGCGTTGCAGGTGCCGGTGCGCACCTTCACCGTGTGGCAGGTGGTCGGCGGCCTCGTCTGGAGCCTCGGCCTCACCCTCGCCGGGTACGCCCTCGGCTCGTCGGTGCCGAATGTCGACAAGTACCTGCTGCCGATGGTCGCGGTGATCGTCCTGGTCTCCGTGATCCCGGTCGCCCTGGAGGTGCTGCGCTCCCGCCGGGCCGCCAAGGAGGGTGCCCGCGGATGACGTACGCCTTCGACGGTGCACCGATCGACGGCTGGGCCTACAGGGACGTGGTGGACCTGGCCCGTCGTACCCCCTCCTGGCTGGACTCGCTGGTCTCGGCCTGGTCGACGTACGGGCTCGGGGTGTTCGCCGTGCTGATGGTCCTCGCCTGGTGGCGGGCGCGCCGCACCGGCTCCGGGGCCGCGCTGCTCGCCCTGGTGGTGCCGCTGTCGGTGGTGCTGGCCTACGCCGCGAACTCCGTGCTGAAGCTGCTGGTCCGCGAGGACCGGCCCTGTCAGAGTCTGCATGTGGTCACCCTGGAGGCGTGTCCGGCGCCGGGGGACTGGTCGTTCCCGAGCAACCACACGGCTATCGCCGCGGCGGCAGCGGTCGCCGTGTTCTTCGTCTCGCGCCGGATCGGGTACGTCGCGCTGGTGGCGTCCGCTGCGATGGCGGTCTCCCGGGTCTGGGTCGGCGCCCACTACCCGCACGACGTGGTGGCCGGGTTCGTGGTCGGCGCCCTGGTCGCGTCGGCCACGATGATCCCCCTGAGCCGCCACTCGGACGCCCTGGCCCACCGCCTTCAGGCCACTCGGCTGCGTCCGCTGCTGGTGGCGTCCACGACGGCCGGCCGGGACACCGCCGCGGAGCGGGCGGGCACTCCCGCGTAGGGCCGGACGATGCGTCGCAGGATCCTGGTGGTCGAGGACGATCACGCGTTGCGGGACGTACTGCTGCGCGGGCTCGGGGACGAGGGGTACGACGGCGTGCCCGCGCCGGACGGTGCGACGGCGTTGCGCCTGGCCGGTGACGACGTCTCCGCGGCCGTCCTCGACATCGGGCTGCCGGACGCGGACGGGCGGGACGTGTGCCAGGCGTCGGGGCGAACGGCTTCCTCGGCCCGGTCATCTTCCTGACGGCCCACCACCGGCTCACGGACCGGTTCTCCGGCTTCTCCGCCGGTGGCGACGACTATCTGCCCAAGCCGTTCCACCTCACGAACGCGCCGCCCGGCTACGGGCGGCGCTCAAACGGGCCGCGCCCCGCCCGGCGACCGCCGTCGGGGACCTGGTCCTCGACCCCGTCCGGCACGGCTTTACCGTGCGGGGCGTCCATGTCGTCCTGACACCGACGGAGTTCCGGCTGCTGGCCGCGCTGACGACGGCGTCCAGGGACATCGTCAGCCGCCGCGAGCCGGCCCGGGCGGGCCGGCCCGAGGGCGCCCTGGTCAGCGACAACCATCCTGACCGCGCCGCGGCCCGGGCGGTCCCGAGGTCACAGCACCCTGCGCCGCACCAGCAGGCCCAGCACCAGCAGCCCGGGCAGCAGTGGCAGCCAGACCGTCAGCAGGCGGTAGCCGAGGACCACGGAGGCCGTCGCGGTGCCGGGTGCGCCGCTGAGCGAGAGGGCGAGGGCGAGGGCGGCGTCCAGCCCGCCGATGCCGCCCGGGGTCGGCAGCAGGACGGCGGCGCTGCTCGCCACGAAGTAGGCCAGCGCCACCCGCCCGGGCGGCAGCGGCACGGCGAGGGACCGGGTCACCGCGATCACCACCAGCGCGTGCAGCGACGCGAAGGCCAGCGAGCCGCCCCACAGGGCGACCGCCCGGCCGGGCAGCCGGTGGACGGCCCGTACGTCCGCGACCACTGCCCTGGCGGCACGGCGCACCGGCCCGGCCAGCAGCACCACGAGCGCGGCGGCCGCCAGGGCGGCGGCCACCAGCAGGACCGTGGAGGCGCGCGGCAGGCGCAGCAGCCCGGGGCCGGCGAGCGCGAGGACGGCGATCAGCGCGCCGCGGGTTACACCCCCGGCGGTGGCCTTGACCGCGAGCGCGGTCGCCGAGCGGGTCACGGGCAGCCCGCAGCGGGTCAGGAAGCGCAGGTTGACGGCGCCCGCGCCGACGCCCGCGGGCAGCAGGTGGTTGGCGGCGGACGCAGCGAACTGCGCCGCCACCAGCCGCCCGCCGGGCAGCGACTCGGCCACCGCGCCCTGCTGGGCGAGCGCCGAGCACGCCCAGGTCCCCGTCGCGGCCGTCGCCCCCAGCAGCAGCCACCCCGGGTCGGCGCCGGTGAGCCGGTCCGCGCCGGACGCGATCACCGGCCAGTGGCGCAGGGCGAGAAGGGCCGCGGCGACGAGCACGGCGAGGGTGAGAGCCGCCTGCCAGGGCGCGCGGCGGCGCAGGACCCCGGTCCGGGCGGTCGCCGCCACCCGGGTGTCCGGCGTCGCCTCGGTGGCCGTCGGAGGAGTCATCCGCGTCCGCCCCCGGCCGTGGGCGAGACGAGGATGCGGACGCCGTCGACGGTGTGCGCCCTCCAGCCACGGGTGTACGACGGCGGGTGGTCGGTGGGGGTGCCCAGATAGGCGACGGGCATGCGCCCGGCGGTGCTCGCGATGCCGGTGGCGGTGCTGTTGGCGTTGGGGCCGCTGGTGGCGGCGGAGGCGCAGCCGCCGTAGAAGGCGATGGGGACGGCCTCGTTCCCGGTGAGCAGGCAGGGCGGACGGACCCCGAGCCGGTGCAGTTCGGCGGCGGTGCGGGACCAGCCGCGGTGGTCGGCGGTGGTGCGGGCCACCGTCCGGTGCAGCACCGCGAACTGGACCGCCAGGTGCCCGGCGAGCCCGATCGCCACCAGCGTCGCGGCGACCGGCCGCCACCGGCCGTCCCGCCCGGTGACCAGGTGCAGGAGCGCGTCGGCGACGGGGATCGCGAGCAGGGCGTAGGAGGGGAGCAGGAAGCGGGGCGCGGCGTAGCCGATGAGGAAGAGGTACGGGAAGGCCGCCGTCGCCGCGCAGGCCAGTGGCACCAGGGTGCGGGAGGGGGGTGCCGGGCGGCGGGCCCTGAGCGCGACGGCTGCGGCGAGTACGGCGAGCAGGGGCAGGAGGAACCACCAGGCGGTCACCGCCGGACTGGGCAGCGGGCCGGAGCACGGGCGGCACAGGGCGCGCCCGCCGAGGCTGCGCAACTGGTCCCCTATGGCGATGCTCCAGCCCAGGCCGCCCTGGATCCGGGAGCCTTCAGCGAGGCGGTGCAGGAGGCCGCCGTAGCCGGCGTAGGCCTCGACGATCCACTGGATCGCGCCGGCGACGAGCCCGCCCACCAGGGCGGACAACAGCGGCAGCCTGCGCCATCGCGGGAAGAACAACGCCAGGACCAGCAGCGGCGCGGTGACCCAGACCCCGTCGGCGGGCCGCATCCACGTCATCAGCGCCGCGCCCGCGGCGAGTCCCCACAGGGCTGCCCGGTCGGTGCTGTCGGCGTGGGCGCGCAGGAAGCAGCCGGTGCCGGCCAGGGCGCCGATCGCGACCCAGTAGTTGGGCATGACCTGCGGGCCGTAGAACAGGGTCACCCACAGGCTCGCGAACAGGGCGCCCCCGAGGGCGAGCACGCGGCCCGGGAACAGCCCGCGCCAGAGGCGCAGCGCGAGGAACAGGGCGGCGGAGGAGAGCACCGCCAGATAGATCCTGAGCAGTGCGGTGGAGGACGACCACCAGGTGACGGGCGCGACCAGCAGGGATATGCCCCGGGCGCGGGGAGCGCTGAAGTACGCGGCGGGGGCGTGCGCGCTGATCTGGCTGACATAGACCGTCTCGTCCCAGCCGAGTCCCATGCCCGGCCGTACGAGGACGAGCTGGGCCAGCGCGAAGGCGCCCGCCACCGCGGCGATCAGGCCCTGGCCGCGGTCCCGCCACGACATGCCGGCCACCGACGGCGCTGCGAGCCGGCGGACGCCTGCGAGCGTGGTGTGCGAGCTGTTGGCCATGACCCACCTCTCACCCCTACGGGCCGTAGGGGCATCACACCCTACAAGCCGTAGGGTCGACGATGGAAATCAGGAAAGAAGCAGGTAAAACACGGACAAGCTAACGCGGGCGGCCGAGGGGTGCAGCGCGAAACCGCGGGTCACCCGGCCTGCTCGCGGGCACTTTTACTCCAATGAGGTGAACCGGCGCACAGGCGGCACGGCTCCACCTCGCGGCCGACGCTCCCCTACGCGCTGTAAGGTTACGGGCATGGCCGGCAGAGGCCCTGGGGGCAGGGCGGAACGACGCAGCAGCGGTGAGCTGGAGAGCGAGGTGCTCGCGACACTCTGGGCCACCGAGCAGGCGCTCACCCCGGCCGAGATCCAGGGCGAGATCGGCGGCGGCCTCGCCTACAACACCGTGCACACCATCCTCAAACGTCTGTACGACAAGGGACTCGTCCTGCGGGACGTGGACGGGCGGCGCGGCGCGTACCGGCCCGCGAAGAACGCGGCCGAACTGACCGCCGAGGCCATGCACGAGGCACTGGACCGCGGCCCGGACCCGATCGCCACGCTCCAGCAGTTCGTCTCCGGTCTCAGCCCCGAGGAGGAGCAGGCGCTGCGCGCCCTGCTCGGCGGGCGTCCCCTGCCCGACGGTGGTGGCACATGAAGATCGACGTCTACCTCCCGCTCCTGCTCTCGCTGCTGCTGGCCGCCGTCAGCCCGCTGGTCGGCCGGCGGGTGGCACCCGCGCTCGCGGCCCGGGTACTGACGGCCTCCGCCGTGTTCACCGCGGCCGCCACGGTCTGGTCGCTGGTGCTGCTCGCGGTCACCCTGGTGGGCCGGATGCCGCCGGTCGCCGCGGACGCCCGCGAGGACGGCCACCGGCTGCCGGACCCCGTCCCGGAGGCGATCGCCGTCGCCGCGATCCTGACTCTCGCGGCGGTGGCCCTGCGCGTGCACCGGGCCGTCCGCACCGAACGCCTGACGCGCCGCACCCTGCGGGCCCTGTGCGCCGGACAGCCGCCGGACACGGAACTGGTCGTCGCCGCCTCACCCGTGCCGCAGGCGTTCGCCATCCCGGGCGGTTTCGGCGCGCCGGGCCGGATCCTGGTCACCTCCGCGATGCTGAGCGCACTGGAACCGGCGGAGCGCCGGGTGCTGCTGGCGCACGAGCGGGCCCATCTGACCCACCGGCACGCGCTCCTGACGACGGCCGTGGCGCTCGCCACGGCGGCCGATCCGCTGATGGCACCCGTCCGCACCACGGTGACGTTCCTGGTGGAGCGGTGGGCGGACGAGCGGGCCGCCGACGCCGTCGGGGACCGTGGCACCACGGCCCGCGCCCTGGCGCGCGCCGCGCTCAGCGCCGGGCGGCGCCCTGCGGCGTGCGCGCTGTCCTTCACCGACCGCGCGGTCACCCGCCGCATCGCCGCCCTCCAGGCGGGCCCGCTCCCGCACCTGTGGCCACTGGCCGCGACGACACTGGCGCTGGGCGCCCTACCGGCGCTGGGGGCGGCGGACGCGACCGGGGATCTGCTGCGACTGCTCGGGCACGCCCTGGTGTGACACGGCCCCTCCCGCCCGGAGGCCCGACATCCCGTCAACCTGCAATGGGCTCCGCAGGATTGAGGGCCGGACTCAGCGGACGGTGCCACTCTCCCCCACCGGGCGCGCCGAGGCCGTCTCCCCGGGGGCCGCCTGGATCACGCGCTCCGCCGCCGGCTCCGTGGAGGCGGACGGCACGCTGTCGCCGTCCTCCTTCATGGCCTTGACCTCGCTCTTGAGGATGCGCATCGACTTGCCCAGCGCACGAGCGGTGTCCGGCAGCTTCTTGGAGCCGAACAGCACGATGATGACGATCGCCACGATCAGCAGGTGCCAGGGCTCGAGGCCGTTGCGGAGCATCCCCGCCCACCCCTTCTCTTCCACGGACCGGGTGCCCGCCCGCCGCGTGGCACCCCCTGAGATTGTTGCTACATTGCGCAACTGTACAACCATCAGGCGGGGCCGGTCGTCCCCTCCGCATGAGTCTCATGGATGAGGGCGCAGCCATGCCGACGAGCCGCCAGGCCACCCCGTCCCGCCACCACCCCGGGACCGAGCCCCCCAGCCTCGGCGGCCGTGCGACAGGGCGCCGCGAGCGCCATCCGCTGCGCATGTCCCTGGCCGTCGCGCTCACCATCGTGGTGCTCGGTACGGCCGGCCTGGGGTGGATCTACCTCAAACTGAACGGCAACATCGACACCTTCGACGCCGGCGGCCTGTCGAAGAACCGGCCGGGGGCCGGGTCGTCGAAGGGCGAGAACGTCCTTGTCATCGGCACGGACGCGCGCACGGGAGGCAACTCCGCGCTCGGCGGCGGCGACAGCAATGACATAGGCCGCTCCGACACCACCTTTCTGCTCCACATCTACGCCGACCACCGGCACGCCGTCGCCGTCTCGATCCCCCGCGACACGCTGGTGACCATCCCGCCGTGCAGACTCCCGGACGGCACCTGGACCAAGCCGCAGCCGAACACGATGTTCAACGCGGCCTACTCGGTCGGGGAGACCGCCAAGGGCAACCCGGCCTGCACCCAGAACACGGTGGAGAGCCTCACCGGGCTGCGTGTCGACCACACGGTCGTCGTCGACTTCAAGGGCTTCGCGGCCCTGACGGACGTGGTCGGCGGGGTGGAGGTGTGCGTGCCGCAGGACGTGTACGAGGGGGACCTCAACCCCAACCGCGGCACCCGGGGAGCGCTGCTGTTCAGGAAGGGCGTGCGGAACGTGTCGGGGCAGAAGGCCCTGGACTACGTGCGCATCCGGCACGGCATCGGGGACGGGTCGGACATAGGCCGCATCAAGCGTCAGCAGGCGTTCGTGGCCGCCCTGATCAAGAAGGTGAAGAGCGACGGACTCACACCGGCCGATTTGCTGCCGCTCGCCGACGCCGCCACCAAGTCCCTGACCGTCGATCCCGGGCTGGGCTCCGCGAACAAGCTGATCTCCTTCGCGATGGCGTTGAAGGACATCGACCTGCACAACACCAAGTTCCTCACGATTCCCTGGCGGTACGTCGGCGAGCGCGTGGCGGTCGTCGAGCCGGACGCGTCGGAGCTGTGGGCCGGGCTCAGGGCGGACCGCACGATCGACGGCAAGGACGCCGCCGGCACGAAGGGCAAGGCCCGCGCCTCCGCCTCACCGAGCCCGAGCGCGGACGTCTCCGGGGCCGGCATCGACGTCGCGGTCTACAACGGCACCACCACCGGCGGCCTGGCCTCCCGCGCGGCGGCGTCCCTCACCCGGCACGGCTTCACGGTCACCGGCACCGCCAACGCGATCAGCCAGGACCACGTGAGCACGGTCATCGAGTACGGCACCGGCCTGAGGAGCCCGGCCGAAACGGTGGCCCGGCTCTTCCCCGGCGCGCAGCTGACGCCCGTCACCGGCACAGGCATCGATGTCGTGCTGGGCCGGACCTATGCCACCGCCGCCCCCTCGGCCTCGCCGGCACCCACCGCCCTGCCCTCCTCGGTGGCTGCCGGCGCCCGCTCCGCCGACGACGACCCGTGCTCCAACCTCTCCTACGGGTGACGCAGCCCTACGAAACGCCGACCGCCTTGCCCGCCTTCGTCCAGTTGGCGTGCAGGCAGTCGAGGTAGGAGCGGGCCTGGGGACCCGGGGTCGCTCCGCGCGCGAAGGCGAGCATGTTGCCCACGCCGGCGTTGTAACCGAGGGCCAGCAGGTCGTCCTCGGTGTAGGACGCGGACCGGCCGGCGGGCAGCTGCGCGGCCAGGTCGTGCAGGTACCAGGCCGCGGACTCGATGGCCAGGTCCCGGTCGTCGGGCAGTTCCTCCCAGCGGCGGCCGGCGAAGTCCCGGCCCTGTTTGACCGCGTCGAAGGTGGCGCGGTGCATGTTGGCGATGCCGAAGGCGGCGTCCGGTTTGTACTTCTGCCAGGCCCGTTCCAGGGCCGGATCATGGGGCTTGTAGGCCTCGTTGTAGAGGATCGCCATCAGCAGCCGGGCATCGATCCCCGCCTGGTGGGCCCGGGCCCGGACCTGCGGCGCGTAGTCGGCCGGGTCGTACGCCGACGCGCTCTGCGGCGTGGACGGCCTCGGAGAGTGGGAGGCGGAGGACGGGGTGGAGGCGGGGGTGGACGCCTCGGCCGGGGGTGGCGCGCTGGACTGCGGGGTGCCGGCGGCCCGGACGATGACGTACAGGGCGAGGGCCAGCACCAGCACGGCAAGCCACTTCCGCCGCCACCGGGACTCGGCCATCTCTCGCCCCTCTCCCCCTGCTCCTTCCCGCCTCCCCTACCGTCACTCCTCGTAGTAGTTGTTGACCACGACGTCCGGTTCGTCGTCGTCGAACGCCTCGTTGAGCAGCGCGCCGCCGATCAGTCCGGCCGCGCCCGCACCGATGAGCGCACCCGTGCCGAAGCGGCGGCCGCCCCCGTGCTGCTGGTGGTCCGTGTACGGACCGGGCTGGCCCTGCTGCGGATACCCCTGCTGCACGGGCTGCGGGTAACCCTGCTGCACGGGCTGCGGATACCCCTGCTGCACAGGCTGCGGGTAGCCCTGCTGGGGCGGGGTGTAGAACGGCGGCACCGTCGTCTGCACGCGCTGCGCACAGCCACCGCACGCCTGGATCTGCCGGGGCACGCCCCACTGTGGCGACCAGGTCACCGTCGTGATGCCGGGGCCGTGGGTCGGGTCGAAGAAGCACGTCATGGGGGAACTCCCTGAGGGTTGCGGCGACGGGGTGACCGTCTGCGGCTGCGACCGCGGGGTCGTGGTGGGGGCGGATGCGAACGACGGACCGGCGTTCGGGTCGAACTCCGCGACGGTGACGGGTGGCGCCGGGCTCGCGCTCTCCTCCAGCACGCTGACGCCGTAGTCGGTGGCGATGCCCGCCAGCCCGGAGGCGTAGCCCTGGCCGACGGCGCGGAACTTCCACTCCGCGCCATGCCGGTACAACTCGCCGAGGACCAGGGCGGTTTCCGCGGTCAGACCAGCGGTCGCGAGGTCGTAGCGGGCCAGTTCGGCACCGCCGTCCTCGTCGACGACCCGAATGTGGGCGCCGCCGAGGTGCGCGAAGGTCTGGCCGCGGACCGGGGCGTCGTAGAGCGACACCAGGAAGACGATCTTCGTGACCTCGTTCGGGACTCCCATGAGGTCGACGTGGATCTGCTGGTCGTCCACGCCGAGCGGGCCGCCGCTGCCGGAGTGGCGGACCGAACCGTCCGGGGTGCTCAGGTTGTTGAAGAAGACGAAGTGCTCGTCGGACAGCACCTTGCCGCTCCGGTCGCACAGCAGTGCGCCGGCGTCCAGCTCGTAGCCCGTGTTCGCCCGCCAGCCCAGTCCCACCGTCACGGCAGTCAGGCCTTGGGCCTGCTTGCTCAGCGACACGTTGCCGCCCTTGGTCAGGGCCACACCCATCGACGTCCTCCACGGCCTTGTCGTCGTCCGCGTCCACCATGATCGACGCATCCGGAGGCTCATCAGTTCCCGGATTGCGCAAAAGACAAAGTACGGGAGCCGGACCGTCACCCGGGCGGCGCCATCGGGCCCGCCGGAGGGAAGCAGCCCAACCGCGCCGTCGGATCTCCGCCCCCCTCTCCGGTCACGGCTCCAAGGGCCTCTCCCCGATCACCGCATCCACCTCAGCCCGGCCGTCAGGCGCCCGCCTCGGCTCCGGGCGCGGGTTGCCCAGTATGGGCGAGCCTGCTCACGGATCCGACCCCGACATCACCGCCCGGGGCACGAGCCGACCCGATCGGCGCCATCGCTTCGAAGCGGGCGGCCCCGGCTGCTGACGGTGCGTCGCGTGAGACGTCCACGCGCCAAATGGTCGCTGCGGTTTCGGAGTTGGGCGTCGGGTCGAACACCTTTTCGTGCGCGGGTGCGCCCCTCCCCGGGCCGTCCCGAGATTTGATGTGGCGTCATGGGAGCGAGAACTTCGGCACATCGGTGTGCGGACGCGCGCTCGCCGCGCGTCCATTCGTGGTCGGACTAGTACTAACGGGTGTGCTGCCGACCGGGTTACTTTTCGGCCCGCAGGCACCCGGAGGGAGTACGACCTCGCTCGGTTGCCGTGTTCTGCGGTGGTGAGAGGCAGTCCTCGGGTTGAAGGTGATCACGTCGCTGCTGCGATTTCCCTGTGCCGGCGTGGTGCCGGCCTTCGTGGGTGGCGATGAAAGGACTACCTCTCATGCGAGCGACCCGGACCATGTTCGCCTCCGCGGCCATCGCCGCTGCCGTCGTGTTCTCCGCTCCCGCCGCGTTTGCCGTGTCGGTGCCCGAGCTTCGGGCTGCGGACGGCGGTTCCCACGGCGGCGAGGAGCACGGCCACCACAAGGGCAAGGAGCACGGCCACCACAAGGGCGGGGAATCCAACGACGAGGAGTACGGCGGCAAGAGCGAGGAATCCAGGGACGAGGAGTACGGCGGCAAGAGCGAGGAGCACAAGGGCGAGGAGAAGGGCGAGGAGTCCAAGGGCGAGGAGTACGGCGGCAAGAGCGAGGAGTCCAAGGGCGAGGAGTACAGCGGCAAGAGCGAGGAGTCCAAGGGCGAGGAGGGTGACAGCGACAAGGGCGGGGAATCGAAGGGCAAGAAGCACGGCAGTTCGAAGGACAAGCCGCGCGGTGGGGTGAAGGCCGGTGGCGGTGCCCTGGCCATGGCCAAGCAGGAAGGCGGCTGGTCGGGCGAGGACGACCAGTCCGCGCAGGACGACGAGCACGGCAGCGAGCGCGCCGGTGGTGGCTCGCGGTCGAAGGGCGACGAGGGCGAGGGGGCGAGCGGGAGCGAGGAGCACGGGAGCGAGGAGCACGGGAGCGAGGAGCACTCGGGCGGGAACGAGGAACGCGGGAGCGAGGAGCACTCGGGCGGGAACGAGGAGCGCGGCTCGAAGAAGCCGCGCGGTGGGGTGAAGGCCGGTGGCGGCGGGCTGGCGGAGTCCGGCAGCGGCCTGGCCGCGGGCTCGGTGCTGCTTCTCGGCGGCCTCGGGGCGGGGGCGTACATGCTGCGGCGCCGGGGCGCGTCGAGTGTTGCCGGTGCCTGATCGGCCGGCCCTTGCCGATTGCTGCGCGGTCGCGGCCGCTGTCGCCCTGAGAAGGGTGACGGCGTCCGCGGCTGCGGCGCTTGTGCCGGTTGCCGCCCGGCCCCTGAAGTCAGCCCCTCGCCCTCGTTGAGAAGAGGCATTGTCCGATGGCCCTCTCGCAGCCCGCCCCACCGGATCGGCCGCGGGGCGGATCCAAGCCCCGTCGTACCGCCGGCCGTGCTCTGCTGTGGCCGGCCGTGGCGGTGGGGTTGGGCGCTCTGCTCATCCACAACTCACTGACCGGCACCCCGGCGGACCCCAAACCGGCGGCCCCGACCACGGTCGCCGTCCCGCCCGCGAATCTGGACCCACCCGTGGACGCGGCCCCACCCGCGACCGCCACCCCGGTGGCTCCGGGACCGGACGCCACGGCGAGTCCCCGGCAGCGGGGGCTGCCGCGGTCGGCGCCGAAGCGGATCGCGATTCCGCAGATCGGGGTCGACGCGCCGTTCACGGAACTGTCCCTGGGGGCCTCCGGACACCTGACCCCACCGCCCGGGAACAACACCAACCTGGTGGGCTGGTACCGGGGCGGCGCCTCGCCGGGCGAGCGAGGCACGTCGATCGTGGTGGGTCATGTCGACACCAAAACCGGCCCGGCGGTGTTCGTGCTGCTGCGCACCCTCAAACCGGGCAGCAAGGTGGACATCACCCGCGACGACGGCATCGTCGCCCGGTTCAAGGTCGACTCGGTCGAAACCTTCAGCAAGGCCGGCTTCCCGGACGACCGGGTGTACGCCGATGCTCCGACCCCACAGCTCCGGCTGATCACCTGCGGCGGCGTCTACAACCGCAGCGTCCACGACTACGAGTCCAACGTGGTGGTGTTCGCGCATCTCGTCTCGGCCAAGCGCCCCTCGGCATGACCGCGGGGCGCGGCGGACCGGCGGCCCGCGGACAGCGGGCCGCCTGTGTCCGCGCGCGGGCCGCCCCCCGTGTCCGCGTGCGCTGCCCGTGTCCGCGTGCGCTGCCCGTATCCGCATGCGCCGCCCGTGTCCACATGCGGGCCGCCCGTGTCCGCGTGCGCCGCCCGTATCCGCATGCGCCGCCCGTGTCCGCATGCGCCGCCCGTATCCGCATGCGCCGCCCGTGTCCGCATGCGCCGCCCGTGTCCGCATGCGCCGCCCGTATCCGCATGCGCCGCCCGTATCCGCATGCGCCGCCCGTGTCCGCATGCGCCGCCCGTGTCCGCGTGCGGGCCTTCGCATCGCGCCCGTCCGGACGCGGACGACGCGCGCGCCGGTCAGTCGTCGAAGGTGACGACGACCTTCTCCGCGGCGCCGGGCGTCAGAGCCGGCTCGAAGGCGCGCTCGGCCGCGGCGAACGGCACGCGGTGGCTGATCAGCCGGGCGAACCGGTCCTGGTGCTCGACGAGTTCGGGGGTGACCTCGAAGATCTCGGTGGGGTACCCCTGGGAGGCGATCAGGGTGAGTTCGCTGCGGAGCATGCCGCCGAGGTCGAGCTCGGCGCCCTTCTTCTGCACCGCGACCATGACCAGCTTCGGGTGCCACTTGGCGCTCGCCACCACGGTGTTGAAGACGGCGGCCGCGCCGGCGGCGTCGAGGTGGATGTCGGTGCCGGGCCGGGGCCGGCCGAGCGCGTTCGCGGCCTCGCCGTGCAGGTCCGTCAGCCGCGCCGCCACGTCCTGCCGGCCGGAGTCGATGACGGCGTCGGCCCCGACGGCCAGTGCCTTCTCCAGCCGCGCGGGGACGACGTCGGCGACGACGACGTGCTCGACGCCACGCAGCTTGAAGCACCAGCCCTTCCCGCAGCAGGGCTGCACGGCAGCTCCACATCGCGGCTGCGGACCGCCGTCGGCTGCGGTGGCCGGTACGGCGCTCGCCGGCCTCCAGCGGGCCGCTGCCGGCGACGGCCACCACCTGGACGTGCGGATGCCGCCGCGCTTTCGTGACGAGGGTCTGCGGGCGGCCCTGGAGGCATGGGAGAAGATCCCCGGGCTGCCGATCCTGGTCCTTTCCCAGTACGTCGAGGAGACGTACGCGGCCGAACTGCCGGGCGGCGGCGCGAGCGGGGTCGGCTACCTGCTCAAGGAACCGCGTGGGCCGGGTCGAGGAGTTCCTCGACGCGCTGGAGCGCGTCGCGGCGGGCGGCACCGCTCTCGACCCGGAGGTCGTCACCGAGCTGCTCACCCGCCGCAGGGACACACCGCTCCACTGCCTCACCCCGCGCGAACGCGAGGTGCTGAAGCTGATGGCGGAGGGCCACGACAACGCCACCATCGCCCTGGTCTTCGTCGGGTCTGGCGGCCGGTCGTCAGGTGATGGCCGGGAGTGCGGTCAGCCGCTGCCAGCAGGTGGTGAACGAGGTTGCCCAGGGCCAGGTCCGCTCGATGCGCAGCCATCGGCGGCGGGCGTGGTCGGCGAGGCGGGCGGGCAGGTGGTAGAGGGGGAAGCGCATGGTGTCCGGCTCGGCGTGGGCCAGGCCGTCGATGTCGTGCAGGGCCAGCAGCCGCAGCCATGCGTCGAGATCGGCGGCGAGCGTCCAGCCGCGGTTCACCTCCCACGAGGCGGACGGCAGATTGCCCAGCCCCATCGCCTTGTTGGTGCGCACCCGGTCCTCGACGCCGGCGTGGGAGCGGTGCAGCACGTCCAGGAACTGGCTGTGGCCCGAGCCGGCGATGCCCCACATGTGACGGATGTTGGTCGCGGTGATGCAGTGGCGCCAGCCGGTCTTCTTCTCGAACGCGGTCAGCTTCTTCGGGTGCCGCCGGGTCGGGCGGACCCGGCGCACGATCAACCGCATGCCCTCGGGCCAGCCCTCACGGGTGTTCAGTCCGGTCAACTCGGCGACGAAGTAGCCCTCCTGGAGGATGCCGTCCTGGTGCACGGAGGCCTCCCAGGCCATCTCGGGCAGGCGAACGATGGCTTTCTCGTCGTCTTTGGTGATCTTCCAGCCGACGGTGTAGCGGACTGTGCGCCGCGTGGTGTTCAACGCTTCGAGATGTTCGAGCAGCCCATGCGTGGCCCCTGCCCCGTCCACCCTGACCAGGATCTTCGCGGCCGACGTTCCGGGGATCTGCGCGAGCGCGTCGCTGAGCACGGCGATGTGGTCGGCCATCGTGTTCGCCCCCGCGTTGCCCGGCCGCAGCAGCATCGCCAGGGACTCCGTGGTGTTCGCGCACCACGCGGCCGGCGGATGAAACCCGTACGTCTTCTTGAAGGTGACCGCTGCCCCGGCCTTCTTGTGCGGTGAGCCCCGCCCTTCCGCGTGTCAGAAGATCTTGCGGAGTTTGCGGCAGGCGGCCGGCAGGCGCCACTCGCCGCAGGCTCCGTCCTCGCCGGAGCGGCGCAGCCGACTGAGCCTGCGCTTTGTCGGAAGCGGACGCGGCCCCGGTTCAACCGGCAGGGCGGAGTTGGGATGTGCGCCTCATGTACCCGGGACAGCGGGTGGCTGACGGTGATCTCACAAAGGACCCGGCGTCATACACACGTTGCCCGGATGCCGCGACTCCCAACTCCCTGCTCTTGCTGTATCCACGGTGCGAGGGGAAGCACACACGGACTCCGGCAATGCGCAGAAGTGGTCCGGTGATAACAATGAAATCCGGCCAGTTCCAGATAGCGCCACGAGGCGGTACACCGGGGTCACATCCGAGGCAGCCAAGAAACCGAGGGAAGAGCGTAGGCATGAACAGGCCATACCTCAGGGCGTTGTTGCCCCACGACTCGCGTCTCTGTTAGCTTTTCATTTAAGCGCTACAGGGAGGGGGCACGGGGGAGTACCGCGCTGTCGAGCAGATTCGAGCATTTTTGCTGACGACTTCCGTTCGGGACGGCTTTCGGTTCCGCGCTGGTTCCTGAATGCCGCCGATCCACCTAATGTTTACCTCCACGCTGGCCGACGCCGCGTGTTTTCGGTGTGATCACACCTTCCCGGATTTCGCGGATAATCATCTGCCCCGGATCCGGGGCGTACCGGAGTGTCAACTCCCGGGCGTACGCATGTCCCGTCTTCCGCCAGAACGTGCGATGTGCCGGTGCGGCTTCTCGTCACGCCCAGTAGCATCCGAATCTTATCGAGGTCGATATGACAGAACCTTCCAAACCGACCCGGCTCAGGAACACCCCCTTCGTCATCAAGGAGTCGTCCGCCCAGTACAAGCGCGCGGTCGGCAGCAACCTGATGCAGGTCAGCATCACCGGACGCAAAGGCAAGAGCGTATTCCTCCCGGACGGCCGGGACGTGGTCGAGTTCGTGAACTGCTCCTATCTGGGCCTCGACCTCCACCCCCGGGTCATCGCGGCCTCGAAGTCGGTGGAGGACGAGTGGGGAATGAATTTCTGCTGCGCTCGTTCGCGCTTCTCCTTCGAGGCACAGCGACTGCTCGAAGAGGAGTTGTCGGAGCTTTACCGGGGCCGCGCCATCACGTTCCCCTCGACGACCACCGCTCACATCTCCCTGATGCCGTTGCTCGCCAGCGGTGTGCTTTTCGAGGAGGGTGCGACGCGGAAGGCGTGCCTGATCTTCGACCAGTTCGCCCACTCGTCCATGCAGTATCTGAAGCCGGTGCTGGCCGCGGAGGCGACGGTCGAGTCGGTCCCGCACAATTCGCTCGAGGACCTCAGGCGGCAGGTGATGGCGGCGCGGGCGCGGGGAGAGACTCCGGTGTACGTGGCCGACGGCATCTACTCGATGGGCGGGCTGTGCCCCGCCCGCGAACTCCTGGACATGGCGGAGGAACTGGACTTCTTCCTCTACGTCGACGACGCCCACGGCCTTGGCATCTTCGGGGAGCGGGGTGAGGGGCAACTCCTCAGCCAGACCGGGGGCGACGTTCCCGACCGTGTCATCCTGACCTACTCGCTCTCGAAGGGATTCGGTGCCTACGGCGGCGGCCTCCTCGTCCAGGGCGAGTGGCGGGAGCGGCTCATCCGCTCCTACGGCCAGGTTTACGCGTTCTCTGCGGCGCAGACCTTCCAGGCGGTCTACGCGTGTCGAGCCGTGGTGGACCTGCACCACGAGGGGGCGATCGCCCCGCTGCAGCGGACCCTGCGCGAGCGGGTGGCGCTGTTCGACGAACTCATGGGGCGGCCCCTGCCGTTCAGCCCCATCCGGATGGTTCCGATCGGGGACGAGGAGAACGCCCTCAAGGCCGGTGAGGAGCTGCTCGACGCGGGCTACTTCGCCTCCGTCGTCTTCTTCCCCATCGTCCGGCGGAAGTCTGCACAGCTGAGGCTGTGCATCGCGGCCAACCACACGGAGGACCACATCCACGGGGTGGCCGCCGCACTGAGGGACGTGCAGGCCAAGTACGCGACCGTCACAGTCCCGGAGGGTGGCTGATGAAGCGCAAGGAAATCCATGTGGTCGTTGGCGCGGGGATCGCCGGCTGTCTTGCCGCGATCACCCGCAGCCGCGCGGGTTACGAGGTCGTCGTCCTGGAGGAGCAGCGGGCGCGCTCCGAGGGCACGTACCCCGTGTGCACCCGGACCAGCAACATCGTCAGTGAGAACCACAGCGGCGCCGAGTACCCCTTCGATCCGCAGAGCGCACGGGACTGCCTGGACGGCCGCATCGAGAATGAGCAGTTCTTCCCCGAGCTGATCTACGGCGGCAAGACCTACAGCCGCATCATCGCGTCCCAGAGCATGATGGACGACGGCCACGACATCGTCGGCCAGTGCCGCGCCAATATGGACGTCATCCGCTCGCACTACGCCCAGCGGTGCGAGGAGGACCCGGTGAACGCCGTCTTCGGCGAGCCGTCGGTGATCTGCCGCGAGGTCCCGGCCGTCGAGGGTGTCAACGATGTGGCGGCCGGCTTCCTCACCCCCCAGCGGGGGATGAATCCGGTGCTCGTGTCCACCGTGCTCGACTGGGAGCTGCGGCAGTGCGGGGTCGACTTCCGCGAGGGCAGCAGCGTGGGATCGGTGAGCCGCCGCGCCGACGGCCGGTACGAGGTGGTCTACACGGCGGCCGACGGGACCTCCGACACGCTGGTCGCCGACCAGGTCAGCCTCTGCGGCGCGACGTACGCCTTCGGGATGGCCAAGCGGCTCAACCCGGAGATCGAGTTCCCACAGCTGTTCATGGCCCTGCGGGAGATCCTCTACGTCGACCTCCCTGACGGCACGGACAAGAACTTCACCTGCCTGAAGCTGGAGGACTCCTACGGCGGCATGCTCAGCCCGCTCAACGAGCACGTCGCGATGATCTACCACCCTCCGGCCGCGCATGTGATGAACATCGTGATGGACCCGGTCTCCTGCGCCCCCCCGGCCGATTACGCGCGCTACCTGGCCGAGGGACACCCGGAGATGCGGGAGCGCGCCGAGCGGACGGTGAACCGGCTGCGGGAGTTCTACCCGGAGCTGCGCAGGTCGAAGATCCTGGGGGTCTACCTCAAGGTCGCCATCAACACAGTCTCGGACTCGCGGGTGCGGCGGAACATCGGCGTCTTCGGGGTCCACCCCGGCGCCACGATGACCGTGCTGCCCAAGTGGACGATGTGCGCGGTCAACGCCAAGAAGGAACTGGCGCTGGCCCTGGAGCACTCGCGGACCTCGGGCAACGTGACGCCGGACGAGGTCCGGGAGATCCTGGCCGGCGCGACGCGCACCTGCTGGGAGACGGTGCCCGACTGGGCCCGGAAGCCGGAGTTGCTGACCGCTCAGGCGAAGAAGCACGCGGTCAACATGAGCGTTCCCGAGGAACTCGCCCTGAGGTTCCGGGACGTCACCTACCCCTCGGGCGCACAGCACGTCACCCTCGGTTCGGCGTAGCAGAGGACGCCGCCCACCCCTTGCACGAGAACGGGGCCGTGACCCTCGTGGAATGGATGAGTATATGCCAAAGAAGACCATCGTGATCACGGGTGCCGGAATGGGCATCGGGGCGGCGACCGCACGGCGGCTGGCCCCCGGGAACCGGCTCATTCTGCAATACCACACGTCGAAGACGGACGCCCTCGCCCTGCAGGAAGAACTCGCGCCGGTGGGCGCCGGGGTCGATGTCGTCGAGGCCGACCTGACCTCAGACGCGGGCTGTACGGCGCTGTTCGAGGAGATCAGCAAGCACACCGACACCCTGGACGCCCTGGTCAACAACGCGGGCGGAATGATCGAGCGGCAGTCAGTGGATAGTCTGGCCTGGGACCACCTCGCCGCCACGTTCGCGCTGAACACGTTCTCCGCGATGCGGCTGACCGGTCTGTGCACCCCGCTGCTGCGCAAGGGCAGCCACCCGTGTGTCATCAACATGACCTCGATCGCCATGCGCCACGGAGCACCGACCGCGACCGCCTACGGGGCCTCCAAGGCCGCCATGGACGCCTTCACCCGGGGCGCCGCCCATGAGCTGGCCCCGCACATCCGGGTCAATGCGGTGGCGCCCGGAATCATCGACACCCGCTTCCACGAGCGCGTCACCTCCGCGGAGAAGATGAAGCAGTTCATCGAGAACACCCCACTGAAGCGGACCGGCACGGTGGAGGACGTCGCCCGCACCGTCGAGTACCTGATCGACAGCACCTTCGTCACCGGAGAAACGATTGACTGCAACGGCGGCCTCTCCATGCGGTAGCCGTACCGCCTGCGGCCCTCGGTCTCACTCCACTGCCCCGTCACTTCATTGCGTGGTGAAAGGTCAACCCCCAATGCGCAAACGCGTTCTTGTCACGGGTGGGGCCGGCTTCATCGGGTCACACCTCTGCGAACGGCTTCTCGCCGACGGCCACGAGGTCGTCTGCATGGACAATCTCTTCACCGGGCGGCGGCGCAACATCGGCCACCTGCTGGAGCACCCCCGCTTCGAGTTCGCGCGGCACGACGTCGCCGAACCCTTCCACATCGAGATCGACGAGATCCACCACCTCGCCTGCCCGGCTTCGCCCGTGCACTACCAGCGGAACCCGGTGCGCACCATCAGAACCTGCGTGCAAGGCACCCTGAACACCCTGGAGCTGGCGCGCGAGACCGGCGCCCGGCTGTTCATCGCCTCCACCTCCGAGGTGTACGGCGACCCCGAGGTGCACCCCCAGCACGAGGGCTACTGGGGGCACGTCAACCCCATCGGCGTCCGGGCCTGCTACGACGAGGGCAAGCGCTGCGCGGAGGCGCTCGCGGTGAGCTTCGCCCGACAGTACGGCGTGGAGGTCCGGCTGGGGCGGATCTTCAACACCTACGGGCCGCGCATGCACGAGGACGACGGCAGGGTGGTGTCGAACTTCACCGTGCAGGCGCTGCGCGGCGAGCCCCTCACCATCTATGGCGACGGCAGCCAGACCCGGTCCTTCTGCTACGTCGACGACCTCGTCGAGGCCATCGTCCGCCTCATGGCCACCGGCACCGGCCCCGAGCCGATCAACCTGGGCAACCCGCAGGAGACGACCGTCGAGCGCATCGCCCGGGAGATCAAGCGGCTCACCGGCTCGTCGTCGCAACTGGCCTTCCACCCGCTCCCCGAGGACGATCCGACACGCCGCCGCCCCGACATCTCCCGGGCCGGCGCCCTGCTCGGCTGGGAACCGAAGATCGACCTGGAGGAGGGGCTGCGCCGCACCATCGCCCACTTCGCCGGCGTGCCTGCCACCGAACTCCTTGCGGTACAGCAGGGGACCTCCTGATGACGCGAAGAGACCACCCCACGACGACCATGAACTTCGTTGCGGACCGGCTGCGCGGCCTGGCCCAGTCCGACATCCGCCGGATGAGCCGGGAGAGCGACCGGGCCGGGGCCATCAACCTCGGCCAGGGGATCTGCGACCTGCCGACCCCTCCGGCCGTCGCCGACGCGGCCAAGGCGGCCATCGACCGCAACGACAGCATCTACACCTATCCCGAGGGTCACCTCGCCCTGCGCCGGGCCATCGCGGAGAAGTTGGCACGCGACAACGACCTCCAAGCCCGGCCCGACGGCGAGATCGTGGTCACGGTGGGCGCGACTGGCGGGTACGCCGCGGCCGTCAACGCGCTCCTCAACCCCGGCGACGGCATCCTGATCATGGAGCCGTACTACGGATACCACGTCAACGGCGCGGTGATCGCCGGGCTCGAACCGCAGTTCCTCACCCTGGCGCCACCGGAGTTCACCCTCACCGAGCAGGCGCTGCGGGCGGCGCTGCGCCCCAACACCCGCGCCATCGTGGTGTGCACCCCGTCGAACCCCAGCGGCAAGATGTTCTGCCGGGCCGAACTGGAGGCGGTCGCGCGGGTCGCCCACGATCGGGACCTGCTCGTCATCAGCGATGAGATCTACGAGTACATCCGCTACGACGGCCGGGCGCACCTCTCGCCCGCCGCGGTGGGTGGCCTGTGGTCCCGCTCGGTCACCATCATGGGGCTGTCGAAGACGTTCAGCATCACCGGCTGGCGGCTCGGCTACACGGTGGCGCCCGAACCGCTGTCCCAGGCGATCGCCCTGGTCAACGACCTGTACTACGTGTGCGCGCCCAACCCCCTTCAGCACGGCGTGCTAGCAGGCTTCTCACTGCCGCCCACGTACTTCGCCCGGATGGCCTCGGACTACCAGCGCAAACGTGACAGGTTGTGCGGCGCGCTAACCGAGGCCGGGATGTCGCCCATCGTTCCGGACGGGGCGTACTACGTCCTCGCCGATGTCACCGACTGGGGTTTCGCCACCGCCCACGACGCGGCGGTCGCGGTCCTGGAGCACGGCGGTGTGGCATCGGTGCCGGGCAGCGCCTTCTATCGGGGCGGGACCGGCGAGGGGCTGCTGCGGTTCTGCTTCGCCAAGGAGGACGACGTCCTTGAGGAGGCATGTCGGCGGATCAGCCGCTTCCGCCCCCGAGGCGCCCTCGCGACAGCGAGAAGGAACGGGCAGACAGCGCAATGAACACCTCACGCCAAGGGCTCCTGTTCGGGGTCGCCGCCTACACCCTGTGGGGCCTGTTCCCGCTGTACTTCCGGCTCCTGGAGAGCTCCAGCGCACTGGAGATCCTTCTGCACCGGCTGTTGTGGACACTGCCGCTGTGCTTGCTGATCACCAGGGTCTCCGGAGCCATGCTCGAACTGCGCACACTGCTCCGCCTCCGGCGGCGCGTGGCGACCCTGGCGGGGGCGGCCGGCGTGCTCGCGGTGAACTCCGGCTGCTACGTCTACGCCGTCAACTCCGGCCATGTCATCGAGGCGTCGCTGGGGTACTTCATCAACCCCCTGGTCACCGTGGCGCTCGCGGTGCTCGTCCTGCGCGAGCGGCTGCGCCCCCTGCAGTGGGCGGCGGTGTCCCTGGGGGTGCTGTCCGTGGCCGTCCTCACGGTCGACTACGGTCGGCTGCCGTGGATCGCGCTGGTCCTGGCCGGCTCGTTCGCCCTCTACGGGCTGATCAAGAAGCAGGTGGGCGGAGACATCGGGGCGATCGTGGGACTGACCACCGAGTCGCTCACCCTGGGCCCGGTGGCCGCAGCCGGTCTGGCCGTCTACGTGGCCACCGGGCACGGGACGTTCACCCACGACGCGCCGTGGCACCCGGTGCTGCTCGCCGTGGGCGGGGTGACGGTCGCGGGCCCGCTTCTGCTGTTCGCGGCCTCCGCCCGGCGGATCCCCCTCACCACGATCGGGCTGCTGCAATACCTCACTCCGGTGCTGCAACTGCTGATCGGTGTCCTGCTGTTCCACGAGGCGATGCCCGCCTCACGCTGGAGCGGATTCGTCCTGATCTGGATCGCCCTGGGACTGCTGAGCGCGGACGGGCTGCGCAGGCGGTCCGCGGAGAAGGCGGCTGCCGTGACCGCGCCCGTCGCGAGGGGTCGGCAGGTCGGCTGACGTGCCCGCACCCACCCCGAACAGTGAGACGATGCCGAGGAGTTCTGCCATGAGGAACGCAACCGACTCCGGTGCTCCGGCGCCGCTGATACCCCCCGAGCGCCGTATCTCCGTGATCGGCACCGGATATCTCGGGGCCACCCACGCAGTCTGCATGGCCGCGCTCGGGTTCGAGACGCTGGGCATGGACGTGGACACCGAGAAGGTCGCGGCTCTGTCGGCGGGACGGCTCCCGTTCCACGAACCCGGACTCGAACCGCTCCTGCGCGAACAGCTCGCTTCGGGGCGGTTGCGGTTCACCACCTCGTACGAGGAGGTGGCCGGCTTCGCCGAGGTGCACTTCTTCTGCGTGGGCACCCCGCAGCGCGCCGACGGGCCGGGCGCTGAACTGGCCTACGTGGACGCGGTCGTGGAAGGAATCGGCCCGCATCTGCGACGCCCGTGTCTGCTGGTGGGCAAGTCCACCGTGCCGGTCGGCACGGCCGAACGGTTGGCGTCCCGGCTCGCGGAGCTGGCCCCGGTGGGGCGGGACGCCGAAGTGGCCTGGAACCCGGAGTTCCTGCGCGAGGGCTTCGCGGTGCGGGACACCCTACGGCCGGACCGGCTTGTCATCGGTGTCGCGTCGGGCCGGGCCGAGCGGCTGCTGCGCGAGGTCTACGCGCCGCTGCTCGACCCGCAGGACGGCTCCGAACCGGTGCCCCTGGTGGTCGCCGACCTGGCCACCGCGGAGCTGGTCAAGGTCGCGGCCAACTCGTTCCTGGCGACGAAGATCTCGTTCATCAATGCCATGGCCGAGGTGTGCGAGGTCGCCGGGGCAGACGTGGAGCGGCTGGCGGAGGCGCTCGCGTACGACCCGCGGATCGGCGGCCGGTTCCTGCGCTCAGGGGTCGGCTTCGGCGGGGGCTGCCTGCCCAAGGACATCCGCGCGTTCATGGCGCGGGCCGAGGAACTGGGCGTCGGCCCTGCCGTGCGGTTCCTGCGCGACGTGGACGAGGTCAATCTGCGGCGGCGCGCCGCAGTGGCCGACCTGGCCAGGGAACTCGTCGGGGGGGCCTTCCGGGGGCGGCGGATCGCTGTGCTCGGCGCGGCCTTCAAACCCGACTCCGACGACATCCGCGACTCGCCGGCGCTCGCGGTGGCCGACCGGGTCCAGCGCGAGGGCGCCGAGGTGACCGTCTACGACCCCAAGGCGACGGACAACGCGCGCAAGGCGTTCCCGGCGCTGGCCTTCGCCGACTCGGTTGGCGAGGCGGCCTACCGGGCCGACGCGGTGCTGCACCTCACCGAGTGGGCGGAGTTCCGGGACATCGACCCCGGTGAGCTGAGCCGCACGGTGGCACGGCAGCGGATCGTCGACGGCCGCAATGCCCTGGACGCGGCCCGGTGGCGTGCCGCCGGCTGGACGTTCCGGGCACTCGGCCGCCCGTAACCACCCGGACAGGAGGCACGATGCAGTTCATGGTCACGGGGTACGACGGCACCGACCCCGGTGCGCAGGACCGGCGGCTCGCGGTCCGCGAACGCCATCTGGAGCTGGGAGCGAAACTCACCGCCGAGGGCCGGATGCTCCACGGCTCGGCGATCGTCGACGACGACGGCAGGATGATCGGCTCAGTGCTGATCCTCGACTTCCCGTCGCGTGCCGAACTGGACGCGTGGCTGGCCATCGAACCGTACGCCGTCTCGGACGTATGGCGCCGCGTCGAAATCGTCCGCGTGCGGGTCGGCGACGCCTTCCTCCGCGGAAACACATGACACGCCACTGTCGTCTCGGTGGCGATCGGCCACGCCGAACCGGAGCAACTTCGCTCTGGGCTTCATCCGCTTTGACGGACATCCGAGATCAGGGGTTCTGCACCGGGAGAATCTCCATCATGGAGAGCATGGGGAAGAAGAAGCCTCGGCCGGTTGGCGGGCTACGCGGGCGACGTCTTGCACCCTCAGCCGGCTCCCGCCGACCACCCTGGCGCACCATGCCGCACCACGGCATGGCCCCGCACATGTCCGGTTCCTCCCTGTCCGCCCAGGCCCGCTACGCCGTCGCAACCCGCGACATCCTGGAAACCGGCCGGCTGGCCGGACGGCCATCCGCGACGAGTACCTGATCGTCGACGGCGGCGGTCCGGCCGGAACCTACGCGCACTCCTACTCGGTCAGCAAGTGAACCGCGGAGTATCGAGATGCTGCTCCAGCGGCAGGTCGACGGCGTTGCCTTGACCGCCATCGCAGCGGCTTTCTTCGCCGCGGAGCTGGACCGTCCACTGAGATGAAGGCCGCCTACATCGACCAGTACAAGGAGACGTTCGGCGTCCAGCCGATCGCGACGTCCTCGCCGGGCCGGACGCGCCGATCGTGACGAGCACCTACTACGCCGCCCGCACCCGCCCGTCCTCGGCCCGCAGCCTGCGAGACGAGCACCTCACCGAGGAGATGCCGGATCCGCGAGGCCAACTACAGCGTCTGCGGGGCCCGCAAGGTCCACGCCCTCCTGCGCGAGGAGTACGAGGTGGCCCGCAGGTCAGGCCCCCTTGCCCACCGGCTCCAGAATCGCCACGCACTCCACGTGCGAGGTCATCGGGAACAGATCGAACGCCCGCAGCGTCCGCACCCGGTACCCGCCCTCCCGGAAGTACGCCAGGTCCCGTGCCAGGGCCGCCGGATCGCAGGCGACGTAGGCGATCCTCCGGGCCCCCAGTGACGAGAGGTGGGACACCGTCCTGCGGCCCGCTCCCGAGCGCGGCGGGTCCAGGACGATCAGGTCGGCCTCCGTGATGCCGGTGCGGGGCAGGACCGACTCGACCTTGCCCTGTTCGATGCGGACCCGGTCGAAGTCGGCCAGGTTGTGCCGGGCGTCCTCCACCGCGCGCTTGCCGGACTCGATGCCGAGGACCGCGCCCTTCTCCCCCACCCGGTCGGCCAGCGCTCCCGCGAAGAGGCCGACGCCGCAGTAGAGGTCCAGCGCCGTGTCGCCCTTGCGCGGCAGCAGCCCCTGCATCACCGCCGCCACCAGCGTGTCCGCCGCCTTGGGATGGACCTGCCAGAAGCCGCCGGCCCCGACGCGGTACGTACGGCCGTCGGCGCGTTCGCGGACGAAGGGGCGGCCGTGGACGCGGTGCACGCCGCCCGACTTCTCGTCGACCCGCAGGACCGAGACCGGCTTGTCCAGTTCCACCAGGGGCAGGCGCGCGCCCGGCTTGGGGGTGAGGATCACCTGGCGGTCCTGTGAACCCGTCGCCGCGATCGCTTCGACGGACTCCATGCCCGTCCAGTCCCGCTTCTCGATGCCCAGTTCGCTGACGCCCTCGGCGGCGATCAGGCAGTGGTCGATCGGTTCGACCTCGTGCGAGCGGTGTCGGCGCAGGCCCGCCCTGCCGGACGCGTCCACCGCGTACTGCACCCGCGTACGCCACTGCGGCACCTCGCCCGCCGGCAGCTTGTCACCCTCCGCCGGCACCACCGTGCCGTCCCAGCCCGCCTCCTCGGGCGTGAGGCCCGCGAGTCGCTGCAGCTGCTCGGCGATGACCTCCGCCTTCAGCCTGCGCTGTGCGCCCGGCTTGGCGTGCTGCCAGTCGCAGCCGCCGCAGCGGCCGGGGCCGGCGTAGGGGCAGGGCGCCTCTATGCGGTCCTTGGAGGCCGCCAGGATCCGGACCGCGTCCGCGCGCAGGAAACGGGCTCCCTCCTCGCCCTCGGTCACCCGTGCCACGACCCGCTCGCCGGGCAGGGCGTGCCGGACGAAGAGGACCTGGCCCTCGTCCGTCCGGGCGATGCAGTGGCCGCCGTGGGCGACGGGGCCGATCTCGACCTCGTACTCCTCCCCCACCAGCGACTTCTTCGGTTCTGCCTGCATGGGGGGTCGACTCCAGATCCAGATTTCGAGAAGGGGGACGAACACGACGACGGCTCGGCCGGACAACAGCCCACCAGTCTACGTGGGTGTCGGCCGGCCGTTCACCAACCGCCCGGGCCGCCTCAGTCCTGGGAAGCCCGGGAGGCCGACGCCTCTCGCGTGCGCTCCTGGGCCGGGCCCCGACGCACCGCGCCCGGCGCGTTCCACTCCTGCCGCCTGCGGGCCCGCTGCCTGGCCGCCTCCGAGGACGCCAGCTGGTACGGCACCGAGGTCACCATGACACCGGGCGTGAACAGCAACCGGCCCTTGAGCCGCAGCGCACTCTGGTTGTGCAGCAGATGCTCGTACCAGTGGCCCACCACGTACTCGGGGATGATCACGGAGATGGCGTCGCGCGGGGACTCGCGGCGCAGGCCCTTGACGTACTCGATCACCGGGCGGGTGATCTCCCGGTACGGCGAGTCGAGGATCTTCAGCGGTACGTCGATGCCGCGCCGCTCCCACTCCTCCTTGAGCGCCTTGGTCTCCGCCGGGTCGACGTTGACGCTGAGGGCCTCCAGGGTGTCCGTGCGCAGGAGTTTGGCGTAGGCCAGGGCGCGCAGCGTGGGGCGGTGGATCTTGGAGATCAGGACGACCGAGTGGACCCGGGAGGGGCGCACGCTGTCGTCGCTGGGGCCCTCGGGCGCGGTGAGCTCCGCGGCCACGCCGTCGTAGTGGCGGCGGATCGCGGTCATCGTCGCGTAGAAGATGCACATGCCGAGCAGGGCGACCCAGGCACCGTGCGTGAACTTCGTGACCAGGACGACGACCAGCACCAGGCCGGTGAAGAAGGCTCCGAAGGCGTTGATGGCGCGCGAGCGCATCATGTGGCGGCGCTTGGCCTGGTCGGTCTCGACGGCCAGGTGGCGGTTCCAGTGCTTGACCATGCCGGTCTGGCTGAGCGTGAAGGACACGAACACGCCCACGATGTAGAGCTGGATCAGCCGGGTCGAGTCGGCTCCGTAGAGGAAGATCAGGAATGTCGCCGCGCCGGCGAGGAGCACGATGCCGTTGGAGAAGGCGAGGCGGTCGCCGCGGGTGTGCAGCTGGCGCGGCAGGTAGCGGTCCTGGGCGAGGATCGACCCGAGCAGCGGGAAGCCGTTGTAGGCGGTGTTCGCGGCGAGGAACAGCACCAGTGCGGTGGCGGCGGCCAGGACGACGAACAGGAAGCTGCCCTTGCCGAAGACGGCCTCGGCGACCTGCGAGATCACCGGGTTCTGGACGTATCCGGAACCGAGCGGACTGCCGCCCCGGAGCAGGTCGGTGGCCGGGTTCTCGGCCATGCGGACCTTGGTCGTCATGGCCAGGGCGATGATGCCGCAGAACATGGTGACGGCGAGCAGGCCCATCATCGCGAGCGTGGTCGCCGCGTTCTTCGACTTGGGCTTGCGGAAGGCCGGGACGCCGTTGGAGATCGCCTCGACGCCGGTGAGCGCGGCACAGCCGGAAGAGAAGGCGCGCAGGAGGAGGAAGACGAGCGCGAAGCCCGCCAGGCCCTGGTGCTCGGCCCTGATCTGGTACGCGGCCGTGGGCGCCCGCATCGTCTCGTCGAGGACCAGCCCGCGGAACGCTCCCCAGAGGATCATCACGAAGACGCCCGCCACGAAGACGTACGTCGGGATGGCGAACAGCGTGCCGGACTCCTTGACGCCCCGCAGGTTCATCAGCGTGAGCAGCACGACCACGGCGACCGCGCAGAACACCTTGTGCTCGACGACGAACGGGATCGCGGAGCCCAGGTTCTCGATGCCGGAGGAGATCGACACGGCGACCGTGAGGACGTAGTCGACGAGCAGGGCGCTCGCGACGGTGAGGCCGGCCTTGGAACCCAGGTTGGTGGTGGCCACCTCGTAGTCGCCACCGCCGCTCGGATACGCGTGCACGTTCTGCCGGTAGGACGCGACCACCGTGAACATGAGCACGACGACGGCAACGGCGATCCAGGGGCTGAAGTGGTAGGCCGACACGCCCGCGATGGACAGGACCAGCAGAACTTCTCCGGGCGCGTACGCGACGGAGGAGAGCGGGTCGGAGGCGAAGACGGGGAGTGCGATGCGCTTCGGCAGGAGCGTTTCGCCCAGCCGGTCGCTGCGCAGTGCGCGCCCGATCAGGATCCGTTTGGGCACGTCGGTCAGTTTGGACACAGCAGAGGATCGTAAGGGGTCGTTCGGGCGCCCCTCCACCCGCCGGAGGAGATCTGCCTCACGAGTGAAATCCGTGCGGGGGCGCGCTGCGGATTCCGCAGGTGAGGGGTTCGGCGTGCCTCCATGACAAAACCCCTTCGGCTGCCGTCCCCGAGGTTCCCCGCACGACGGGCCCGGGCATGGTGCACGGGGGTCCCCTGGACGACCGCGCGTGTGTAGCTTGGGCGGCGGTCTGAGAACCTGTGTGGACTGAGTCGTAACCATTGACATCGGAAGGACGGTCGTGCACATCGTCATCATGGGCTGCGGAAGAGTGGGCTCCGCTCTGGCCCAGACCCTGGAGCAACAGGGGCACACGGTCGCCGTGATCGACCAGGACCCCACCGCCTTCCGACGACTGGGCTCCGGGTTCGGCGGCCGTCGTGTCACCGGCGTCGGCTTCGACCAGGACACCCTGCGCGAGGCGGGCATCGAGGAGGCCGGTGCCTTCGCCGCCGTGTCCAGCGGCGACAACTCGAACATCATCGCGGCGCGGGTGGCCCGCGAGATGTTCGGCATCGAGAACGTCGCCGCCCGGATCTACGACCCCCGTCGCGCCGAGGTCTACCAGCGGCTCGGCATCCCGACCGTCGCCACGGTCCGCTGGACGGCGGACCAGATGCTGCGGCGTCTGCTCCCGTCCGGTGCGGAGCCGCTGTGGCGTGACCCCACCGGCGGGGTGCAGCTCGCCGAGGTGCACGCGTCGACGAGGTGGGTCGGCCACAAGATCAGCAAGCTGCAGGAGGAGACCGGCGTCCGGGTGGCGTTCCTCACCCGGCTGGGCGAGGCGATGCTGCCCACCTCGCAGACGGTGCTGCAGGAGGGCGACCTCGTGCACGTGATGATGCGGACGGACGACGTCGACAAGGTCGAGGCGACGTTCGCCGAGGGCCCTGAAGAGGAGGGCGGTCACTGATGAGAGTCGCCATTGCCGGTGCCGGCGCGGTCGGTCGCTCGATCGCGGGCGAACTGCTGGAGAACGGCCACGAGGTCCTTCTCATCGACAAGGCGCCGACCGCCATCTCGGTCGAGCGGGTCCCGCAGGCGGAGTGGCTGCTGGCCGACGCCTGCGAGATCACGTCCCTGGACGAGGCGGCGCTCCAGCGCTGCAACGTGGTGATCGCCGCGACGGGCGACGACAAGGTGAACCTGGTCGTGTCGCTGCTGGCGAAGACGGAGTACGGCGTCCCGCGCGTCGTCGCGCGGGTCAACAACCCGAAGAACGAGTGGCTGTTCAACGAGGCGTGGGGCGTGGACGTGGCCGTGTCCACGCCGCGCCTGATGTCGGCGCTGGTGGAGGAGGCGGTGAGCGTCGGCGACCTGGTCCGTCTGCTGCGCTTCAGCCACGGCGACGCGAACCTGGTGGAGCTGACCCTGCCGCCCGAGTCGGCCCTGGCGGGGACGCAGGTGGGCGACGTGCAGTGGCCCGAGGACACGTCCCTGGTGACGATCATCCGCGGCACCCGGGTCCTGACCCCGTCCCGGGAGGACTCCCTGGAGGCGGGCGACGAACTTCTGTTCGTGGCGGCCCAGGCACGCGAGGGGCAGCTCGAGGAGCTGCTGTCGGTGCGCAGGGAGGACGCGGCCGGCTAGCCGCGAGGGTGTGGTTCGGGTGCGCCTGGGATGTCCGGGCGCACCCTTGGGTCCGCTCGACAGCGGGGATGTGGGGGCGGCAGCCCCCGGACGGCACCCGGGGGCTAAGCCTCCCGACGGTGCCGCCCGGCTGTCCCTTCCCTCTTGGCCGCAGCCTCCGCGGCCTCCTCGGCCTCCATCTCCGCGAACACGTCGATGGGCGCGGGGGCCTTCGCCAGGAACACCCAGGTCAGCCACACGGCGAGCAGGAACGGCGGAATCTTCAACGCGATCAGCACCCAGCCCAGTTGGGCGGTGTTCGCCCACCAGTACAGGGGGAACAGGATCGCGCACTTGCCGAGCAGGATCAGCCCCCAGGCCCAACTGGCCTTCGCATAGGCCTTCTTGCGGCCGGGGTTGCGCGTGCGCCAGGAGAGGTTCTCCTTGAAGACCGGGCCGAGGATCAGGCCGATCAGCGGGACCCCGGCGAGCGTGGTGATGATGTACGCGAGGCCCAGGCCCAGCGTGTAGAGCATGCCCGGCAGGTAGAAGTCCTTCGCGTTGCCGGTCATCATCGCGAAGACCACGCCGAACGCCACGCCGAAGACACCGCTGAACGCGTGCTTCACGGTGTCCCGCATGGCGAGGCGGACCACCACCAGCAGCAGGGACACCGCGAGCGCGACGATCGCCGACCAGTGCAGGTTCTTGTTGATCGTGAAGATGGTGACGAAGAACAGGCCGGGCACCACGGTCTCGACCATGCCGCGGACACCGCCGAACGCCTCGAAGAGCGCGGCCTCCGTCACCGCCCGCGAATCCTGCTGGGCGTCTTCGGTCGGCTTCTCGAGTGACGTCACCGGCTACTCCCGTCCGAGCGGTCTGAGTTCGTACTTGGGGTTGAACAGCACTCTGCGGCCCCGGCTCATCGAGATCCGGCCGGACGCGATCAGCTTGCGCCCCGGCTCTATCCCGACGATCGAGCGCCTGCCGAGCCACACCACGTCCAGCGCGGCCGAACCGTCGAACAGCTCGGCCTCCAGCGCCGGGACGCCGGCCCGCGGGCGCAGCGTGACCGTGCGCAAGGTACCAGTTACCGTGACGATCTGTCGGTCGTGGCAGTCGCCGATCCGCGTACAGCCCGCGGTCTCGGCGTCCTCCCGCAGTTCCTCCGACTCCAGGTCCTCCTGCGACGAGGAGAGCCGGTCCAGCATGCGCCGGAGGCGGCCCACCGGCTTTTCGGAACGAGGAACAGCGCTCATACAGAAAGCGTACCGGGGGGCGCCGTCAGCGACGTACCGGCAGCACGGCCCCCGCCCGCACGACTCCCCGGTGACGTCCTCGCATGCGGCTCACTTCTCGAAGCGGTACCCCATCCCCGGCTCCGTGATGAAGTGCTTCGGGTGCGACGGGTCCGCCTCCAGCTTCCGTCGCAGCTGGGCCATGTACACCCGCAGGTAGTTCGACTCCGTCCCGTACGACGGCCCCCACACCTCCTGAAGCAGCTGCCTCTGGCTGACCAGCCGGCCCATGTTGCGGACCAGGACCTCCAGCAGGTGCCACTCGGTGGGGGTGAGGCGTACGTCATTCCCGGCCCGGTTGACCTTCTTCGCGGCCAGGTCGACGGTGAACCCCTCGGTCTCCACGATCACGTCGTCCTCGCCGCCCCCGGTCGGCTCCGCGCGGCGGACGGCGGCGCGCAGGCGGGCCAGCAGCTCGTCCATGCCGAACGGCTTGGTGACGTAGTCGTCGGCACCCGCGTCCAGCGCCTGGACCTTCTCGTCGGAGGAGTGCCGGGCGGACAGCACGATGATCGGCACCCGGGTCCAGCCGCGCAGCCCCTTGATCACCTCGACGCCGTCCAGGTCGGGCAGCCCGAGGTCCAGCACCACGACGTCGGGGTGGCGGGCGGCGGCGAGCTGGAGGGCGGTCGCGCCGTCGCCGGCCGCGTCGACGTCGTACTTGCGTGCCTTGAGGTTGATCACGAGGGCGCGCACGATCTGCGGCTCGTCATCGACCACGAGCACCCGGGTCATGTGGTCTGCCTTTCTGGTTCGGCGAGTCGTACGGGGTGGTGGACGCCGTTCGCGGCCCGCAGGGTGAGGACCATCGTGAGCCCGCCGCCGGGGGTGTCCTCCGCGTTCAGGGTGCCGCCCATGGCCTCGGCGAAGCCGCGGGCGACCGCGAGGCCCAGGCCGACGCCGGCGCCGCGGGGGGCGTCGCCGTAGCGCTGGAAGGGCTCGAAGATGCGTTCCTTCGCCTCGTCGGGGACGCCGGGGCCGCGGTCGACGACGCGTACCTCCACCCGGTCGGCGAGGGCGCTGGCGGCGACCAGGACGGGGGTGCCGAGGGGACTGTACTTGACCGCGTTCTCGACGAGGTTCGCCACCGTGCGTTCCAGCAGCCCGGCGTCCACGGCGACCATCGGCAACGTCTCCGGGATGTCGAGGTCCACGCTGTCCTCCGGCACTCCGCCGAGCGCCATCGGGACCACCTCGTCGACGTCGATCTCCCGGATCAGCGGGGTGACGGTGCCGGTCTGGAGGCGGGACATGTCGAGCAGGTTGCCGACCAGGTGGTCGAGCCGGTCGGCGCCCTCCTCGATCGCCGCCAGCAGCTCCGCGCGGTCCTCCTCCGACCACTCCACGTCGTCCGACCTGAGGGAGGTCACCGACGCCTTGATGCCCGCGAGCGGGGTGCGCAGGTCGTGGCTGACGGCGGCCAGCAGGGCGGTACGGATGCGGTTGCCCTCGGCGAGGGTGCGGGCCTGTTCCGCCTCCTGCTGCAGACGCTGCCGGTCCAGGACGACCGCGGCCTGCGCGGCGAAGGCGGCCAGCACCCGGCGGTCGGAGGCGGGCAGGACGCGCCCGGACAGCGCGAGCGCCATGTGGTCTCCGGCCGGGACGTCCACGTCCGCGTCCTCCGGCCGCTCCACCGGGGTGCCCGGGCCGACGCTGCCCGCGCAGATCCAGGGCGCGACGTCGCTCTCGCGTTCCAGCAGCGCCGCGGACTCCATGCCGAAGGTCTCCCGCACCCGCTCCAGAAGCGCCTCCAGGCTCGTCTCGCCGCGCAGCACGCTGCCCGCGAGGAAGGAGAGGATCTCGGACTCGGCGCGCAGCCGGGCCGCCTGGTGGGTGCGCCGGGCGGCGAGGTCCACCACCGAGGCCACCGACACCGCGACCGAGACGAAGATCGCGATGGCGACGATGTTCCGGGGGTCGGCGATCGTCAGCCGGTGCAGCGGAGGCGTGTAGTAGTAGTTCAGCAGGAACGAGCCCAGGGCCGCCGAGGCGAGCGCCGGGAGGAGCCCGCCGAGCAGGGCCGCCGCCACGGTGAGCGCCAGGAACAGCAGCATGTCGTTGGCGAGGCCCAGGTCGACCGTGTTCAGCAGCAGCGCGAGCACGGCCGGGCCGAGCACACCGGCCAGCCAGCCCGCGATGATGCGGGTACGGCCCAGGGGGGCGCCCCGGGCCACCGGCAGGCCGCGGCCCTTGGCGACCTCCTCGTGGGTGACGATGTGCACGTCGAGGTCGGGCCCGGAGTCGCGGGCGACCGTGGCGCCGACGCCGGGCCCGAAGACGTACTGCCAGGTCTTGCGGCGCGAGGAGCCGAGGACGATCTGGGTGGCGTTCACCCCGCGGGCGAAGTCGAGCAGCGCCGCCGGGATGTCGTCGCCCACCACATGGTGGAACGTTCCGCCCAGGTTCTCGACGAGGGTGCGCTGGACGGCGAGTTCCTTGGGCGAGGCGGAGGTGAGCCCGTCACTGCGGGCGATGTAGACGGCCATCACCTCGCCGCCGGCGCCCTTCTCGGCGAGACGGGCGGCGCGGCGGATGAGGGTCCGTCCCTCCGGGCCGCCGGTGAGGCCGACGACGATCCGCTCGCGGGAGCCCCAGATCGCCGACACCTGGTGCCGGCTGCGGTACTCGTTCAGGTATTCGTCGACCCGGTCCGCCACCCACAGCAGGGCCAGCTCGCGCAGGGCGGTCAGGTTTCCGGGCCGGAAGTAGTTCGACAGAGCGGCGTCGATCTTGTCGGGCTGGTAGATGTTGCCGTGCGCCATGCGCCGCCGCAGCGCCTGTGGGGACATGTCGACGAGCTCTATCTGGTCGGCGCGGCGCACCACCTCGTCGGGGACGGTCTCGCGCTGCCGTATGCCCGTTATGGACTCCACGACATCGCCGAGGGACTCCAGGTGCTGGATGTTGACGGTGGAGACGACGTCGATCCCGGCGGCCAGCAGCTCCTCCACGTCCTGCCAACGCTTGGCGTTGCGGGAGCCGGGGACGTTGGTGTGGGCGAGTTCGTCCACCAGGGCGACGGCAGGGGCGCGGCGCAGCACGGCGTCCACGTCCATCTCGGTGAAGACGCTTCCCCGGTACTCGAGCTCCCTGCGCGGGATCTGCTCCAGTCCGTGCAGCATCACCTCGGTACGCGGCCGGTCGTGGTGCTCCACGAAGCCGACCACGCAGTCCCTGCCCCGCTCGACGCGCCGGTGCGCCTCGGACAGCATGGCGTAGGTCTTGCCGACGCCCGGTGCCGCACCGAGGTAGATCCGAAGCTTGCCGCGTCCCATGGCCCCATTGTCTTCCGGTGTCTTTCCGCCGCAGCTGCGCACGCTGCGTCGACCTTACGGCCAACAATCACCGCATATGGGGCGTGAGACGTGGGGTGGGGCATCTTTGACGCATCCCTGATGCAGCCCTGCGGGCCGGTGTCCGCCACGGGGAAAGCACGCGGGGCCGCGCCCCTCGGCGAGGGTGCGGCCCCATGGTGGTGCTGCCCTCGACAGCGTCCCGCCTGCTAGCGGACCTCGGTGATCTCCGGGCCGCGCTGGAGCTGGCCCATGCCGCCGGAGAAGCGGGAGGCGCCTTCCTCCTGCTGGACGCCCTCGGGCACCATCTGCGCATCGTTCGGCAGCTTCAGGACGATCGGGTCGCGCGGCGCCATCGGGCCGTCGCCACGGACCACGACCGTGTCGCGGAAGATCTGCTCGAGCAGACCGGCGGCCTCCGGCTGCACGGCGCCCTGCCCGGAGATCACGCCCCGCAGGAACCAACGGGGCCCGTCCACGCCGACGAACCGCACGACCTGGAAACCGCTCGTGCCGTCCGGCAGCTGCACCGGCACCTGCGCGCGCAGCTCCCAGCCCAGCGGCCCCTCGACCTCGTCGACGATGCCACCCTGCTGGGTGATGCCGCCGGCGATCTCCTCGCGCACCTCGCCCCAGATGCCCTCGCGCTTGGGCGCGGCGAACGCCTGGAGCTGGATGGCACTGTCGCGCAGTACGACGGTCGCCGCGACGATCGCGTCGCCGGCGACCTCGACGCGCAGCTCCATGCCCTCGACCCCGGGCACGAACAGCCCGCCCAGGTCGACCCGGCCCTCGCCGGGCTCGCGGACCTCGGACACGTCCCAGGGCCCGTCGGGCCTGGGCTCCGGCTCGAGCCTCACGCGCTCGCGCTCGACCTCGTCGTCCGCCTCAGTGTCGACACCGTCGACGACCTGCTCGGCCTCGCCGGCCGCGTCCTCGGCGGCACCCTTCTTCTTGCGACGTCCGAACACGTCACTGTCCTTCCCGGTCGGATACGACCGAAGCGTATCGATTCCCACCCGTTGTGCCGCCCACGGCGGCATGACCGCCGGTGGACCCGAAGCCCCCCTCGGCCCGCGCGGAGTCGGGAAGCTCCGCGACCTCCTGGAAGCGGACCCTCTCGACCTGCTGGACGACCAGTTGGGCAATCCGGTCGAAGCGCTCGAACCGCACGGACTCGCGCGGGTCGAGATTCACCACGATCACCTTGATCTCCCCACGGTACCCGGCATCCACCGTCCCCGGGGCATTGACGAGGGCGACACCGCAGCGTGCGGCGAGACCGGACCGCGGATGCACGAAGGCCGCGTACCCCTCGGGGAGCGCCACAGACACGCCCGTGGGGAGAACGGCCCGTTCGCCGGGTGCCAGTTCGCAGTCGACGGTGGTGCGCAGGTCGGCTCCCGCGTCACCGGGATGCGCGTACGCCGGAAGCGGTACGTCCGGGTCGACGCGCCGGATCAGCACGTTCACGGGGTCGCTCACGGGTTCACCTCGAACGCTCGTACACGCCGGAGCTGGTCCGGGTCGTCCATGGCCGCCTGGATCTCCTGCGGGCGGCCGTGCTCGGTGAAGTGGTCCACCTTCACCTCGACGAACAGGGCCTCGGCACGGACGGCGACGGGTCCCTCGGGGCCGCCGATCCGCCCGGTCGCCCTCGAGTAGATCTTCCGCCCCGCCACCGCCGTCACTTCGGCCTCCAGATACAGCACGGTACCCACGGGCACGGGCCGTACGAAGTCGGTCTCCAGCCGTCCTGTGACCGCGATGGTGCGCAGCAGCCAGCTCAGCGAGCCGAGGGTCTCGTCGAGGGCGGTGGCGAGGACCCCGCCGTGGGCGAGGCCGGGCGCGCCCTGGTGGGCGGGCCGGACGGTGAACTCGGCGGTGACGGACACGCCCTCACCGGCCCGCGCCTCCAGACGCAGCCCGTGCGGCTGCTCTCCGCCGCACCCGAAGCACTGCCCGTAGTGGGCGCCGAGGGGCTCGCCCGGCGCGGGAGCGTCGGGGTGCCGTACGGGTGCCACCGCGTCGGCGGGGGGTGTCAGACCGGAGGAAGTACCACTCACAGGCGCAGACCTTACCCGCGCGTGAACGGGCCGCTGACACCGTGCCAAGCTTGGCTTCATGCAGCTCTCCGCGTCGCCGTACGAAGAACGCCTGACCGCGCCCCGCTCCTGGTGGCTGATGTGCCTCCTGGTCGGTGTGGCCATGGCACTGGTGCTGCTGCCGTTCGGCACGCTTCCGCTGCTCGGCGGGCTGGTCGGCGGCACCGCGGCCTCGGCGGTCGTGGCCAGTTCCTACGGCTCCATCCGCATCCGTGTGGTCGGCGACGCGCTGATCGCGGGCGAGGCGAAGATCCCGGTGTCGGCGCTCGGCGAGGCGGAGGTGCTGGACCAGGAGGAGGCCCGCGCCTGGCGCACGTACAAGGCGGACACGAGGGCTTTCATGCTGCTGCGCGCGTACATCCCGACGGCCCTGAAGGTCGAGGTCACGGATCCGGCCGACCCGACGCCGTACCTGTACCTGTCGACCAGGGAACCGGAGAAGCTGGCGGCGGCGATCAAGGCGGCCCGGGCGGAGAGCCGGGGCACGCTGTAGGCCCGCTGCACGCCGAGGTCGCCCGGGGCACGCCGAGAGGCCTCCGGGGCGCCCGGTACGGCCGCTCACTCCCCGAGCGGCGAAGGGCCCGGTGGCTGCTCCAACGGCGGCAGTTCCGGCAGTGCCTCCCACGGCACCTGCATCCTGCGCAGATCCTTGCGGATCCGCTGCGCGACCCTCCGGGTGTCGCGGCGGTTCATGACCGCGCCCACCGCTGCCCCCACCATGAACGGCATCAGGTTCGGCAGGTCCCGCACCATGCGCTTCATGATCCGTTGCCGCAGTTCCCGCTTCATGCGTCCGCCGAGGGCGGCGTCGATGGTGGCGGGGTTGGTCATGTCGATCCCGCGTTCGCCGGCCCAGGACCTCAGATACAGGGTGCTGCGCTGAGCGAGGGTGCCCGGCGGCCGCAGCCCGTAGACCTCGTGCAGTTCGGCGATCAGTTTCAGCTCGATCGCCGCGACGCCGGTGATCTCCGCGGCCAGCTCGGTCGGCATGGCCGGCGGCACCGGAAGCATCGCCGCGGCGCCGACTCCGGCACCGACCGTGGCCGTCGCCCCCGCCGCACCGGCGACCAGTTTGTCGGCGATCTCCTCGGGGCCGAGCCCGGGGAACTGCCGACGCAGGGTGGCGAGGTCCCGTACCGGGATGCGCGGGGCCATGTCGATGATCCGGTCGGCGAGATGCGCCAGAGCCGCCCTGGCCGCGTTGCCGCCCTTGCGGACGCCTTCCCGGATTCCTGTGCGGATTCCCTCACGGACGGCGACCGCACGGCGTCGTGCGGCAGGTGCCGGAGGGTCGGCCGGCACCAGGGGCCCCACCGGGGCCGCCGGGGCGTGCGGTTCGAGCGAGGCTGTTCCCTCACCGGAAGAGCCCCGCTCGTCGTCACGTACGCCGTGGGAGCCCTTGTCGGGCTCCTGGTCCACTCCCCTGCTCGGGAAGCGGCGCTTCCAAGGAGGGGTCGAGCCGGTCACGGCCGACCCGGCCTCAGTCGCAGTCGCGGCAGATCGGCTGACCGTTCTTCTCCCGGGCCAGCTGGCTGCGGTGGTGCACCAGGAAGCAGCTCATGCAGGTGAACTCGTCCTGCTGCTTCGGGAGCACCCGGACGGCCAGCTCCTCGTTGGAGAGGTCGGCGCCCGGCAGCTCCAGGCCCTCTGCGGCCTCGAACTCGTCGACGTCTACGGCGGAGGCGGACTTGTCGTTCCGCCGGGCCTTCAGCTCTTCAAGGCTGTCGGAGTCGACGTCGTCGTCGGTCTTGCGTGGGGTGTCGTAATCCGTTGCCATTTCGCTCTCCCCCTCTGGGTGTCTGCGGTGTCTCCAGCGCACGTAACGCGTGAGAGGCCGGACTTGTGCCCGCCTCGAGGCGGAGATTTTGCCTCACATCAAGGTCTGTTACTCAATCGACACCCAACCGGACTCCTCAAGAGTGATCGGCTTGGATGGCGAAGCGGACCGTACACGGTCCTGGTGCCACAGTTCAAAGGCATCTCACCGCCTACTACCCGTGATCAAGGCACCGGAAAACCCGGATATTCCGGGTTTGTGGGCGCTCGCAGCGTCACGGAGAGTGGGTGGCTGAAAAGCCTGCCGTGTGATCGATCGCACACGGTACAACCCGGAACGCTTGTCCGAAAATTCCGCGCAAAGCGAACGTCGGGTGAGGTCCCGGCACGAGCTCAGAGCGGCAGGGTGACACGCATCACAAGGCCACCCCCTTCGCGCGGCTGTGCGCTGATGTGGCCGCCGTGGGCGCGTGCGACGGACCTCGCGATGGACAGGCCCAGGCCCACGCCCTTGTCGCTGCCCGTGCGTTCCGTGCGTAGCCGGGTGAAGGGCTCGAAGAGGTTGTCGATCTCGTACGCGGGAACCACGGGGCCGGTGTTCGAGACGACCAGCACCGCCTGGCCGTGCTGGGCCTGGGTGGTCACCTCGACCCAGCCGCCCTCCGGAACGTTGTAGCGCACCGCGTTCTGCACGAGGTTCAAGGCGATCCGCTCCAGCAGGACGCCATTGCCCTGGACGACCACGGGGGCGCGCTCACCGCGGATCTCGACGCCCTTGGCCTCCGCCTCGGCATGCACCTGGTCGATGGCCTGAGAGGCCACCTCGGCGAGGTCCACCGGCTTGCGCTCGACGATCTGGTTGTCGCTGCGGGCGAGCAGCAGCAGGCCCTCCACGAGCTGCTCGCTGCGCTCGTTGGTGGCGAGCAGCGTCTTGCCGAGCTGCTGCAGTTCGGCGGGCGCCCCCGGGTCGGACAGGTGCACCTCGAGGAGCGTGCGGTTGATGGCGAGCGGGGTGCGCAGCTCGTGCGAGGCGTTGCCGACGAACCGCTGCTGGGCCGTGAACGCCCGCTGCAGCCGCTCCAGCATGTCGTCGAAGGTGTCCGCGAGCTCCTTCAGCTCGTCGTCCGGGCCGTCCAGCTCGATACGGCGGGACAGGTCCGAGCCGGCCACCGCGCGCGCGGTGCGGGTGATGCGGCCGAGCGGCGAGAGCACGCGGCCGGCCATCGCGTACCCGAAGGCGAAGGCGATCACGGCGAGGCCGAGCAGGGCCAGCAGCGAGCGGCTGAGCAGGTCGTCCAGGGCGTGCTGGCGCTGTTGGTTCGCACAGGCGCTCAGCGCGTCGTTGAGTTCGCCCGCCTGTGCCGGTGACTGCGGCAGGTTGCAGGTGTCGCTGACGACCTGGCCCGAGACGATCTTGAACGGCAGGTCGCTGCCCACGTTGAGCGCGTGCGCCGCGAACAGGTAGATGATCGACAGCAGCAGGATGCCGGCGATCAGGAACATGCCGCCGTACAGCAGCGTGAGCCTTATGCGGATGGTCGGGCGCAGCCAGGGGAACGGCAGTTCCGGCCTGCGGGGGTCCCAGGTGGGCTTGGGCGGTGCCGTGGGTGGTGCCGGTGTCGTGGCCACGGTCATCAGATCCGGTATCCGGAGCCGGGAACGGTGACGATGACGGGAGGCTCGCCGAGCTTGCGGCGCAGCGTCATCACGGTCACGCGTACCACGTTGGTGAAGGGGTCGGTGTTCTCGTCCCAGGCCTTCTCCAGCAGTTGCTCGGCCGAGACGACCGCGCCCTCGCTGCGCATGAGGACCTCCAGGACGGCGAACTCCTTGGGGGCGAGCTGCACCTCACGGCCGTCACGGAAGACCTCGCGGCGGTTGGGGTCGAGCTTGATCCCGGCGCGCTCCAGGACGGGCGGCAGCGGCACGCTCGTGCGCCGGCCGAGGGCACGCACGCGCGCGATGAGCTCGCTGAACGCGAACGGCTTCGGGAGATAGTCGTCGGCGCCGATCTCCAGGCCCTCCACGCGGTCGCTGACGTCGCCGGACGCGGTGAGCATCAGCACGCGCGTGGGCATGCCGAGCTCGACGATCTTCCGGCACACGTCGTCGCCGTGCACGAGCGGGAGGTCGCGGTCGAGGACGACCACGTCGTAGTCGTTGACGCCGATGCGCTCCAGGGCGGCCGCACCGTCGTACACGACGTCGACGGCCATGGCCTCCCGGCGCAGTCCGGTGGCCACCGCATCGGCGAGCAGCTGCTCGTCCTCGACGACGAGTACGCGCACGTCGCTTGTCCTTCCTCTGTCCACCCGGGTCACCCGTTTGCGGGCAGCCCACGGGCAGGTTCTGTCACGGGTTGAGGCCTCCATCCTGCCCTTTTCGACCGTAAACCGGCTGTAAGACGGCGGGAAGCGGCCGTGGGGGCGGATCCCGAGGTCCGGGGATGCGAAATTTTCTCGCACGGTTGAGGTTTCCCCCGGAGGGAGCGGGGGGAGGACGGCTTTACACCCCGCGATCACGCTCTGCATGTGGCACACCACCACGTGGTCGGCTGCTCACCGTTTCCCGTAGAGCGGGCGTGGGTGTCCGGCACCGTCGCCGCCCAGCCAGGGCTGCGCTGGGCACCCAATGGAGACGTGATCGCCCCTTCCCATACGGCACACCCCCGTGCCACCGACCCACGACCCAGGACGAGGGGGCGCAGCATGGACGCATTCACCGCAGGACTTCTGCAGCGCATACGGGCGACCGAGTCCGACCTGACGCGGGCCCGCGAAACCGGCGACGACTTCCTCGCGGAGGTTGAGCAGTCGGAGCTCGACGACCTGCACCGCCTTGCCGCCGAGCACGGTGTGGAAGTCACCGCGACGCGCGTCTGATCAGCTCGCAGCAGGCGGGGCCCCGGCAGATCCAGGCCGGGGCCCCGTTTCGCGTCGTACGGCAGCCTCCGGCGACGCGACGGCCCGTGACGGGCCCACGGGGGCACGGACGTGGGGGGGGACGTCCTGGGAAGGCATGGATGCCGGAGGGACGTCCCGGACGGGCCCGGCGAGCCGGGCCCCGCCCGTCCGGGACGGGCCCGGCTCGGCGGGTCCTCAGTCGTGCCAGGCCCCCAGTTCGTCCAGCCTCCTCTGGAGGTGTTCGAAGAGGGGCGGTGGGGCCGCGATCGTCAGTTCCGGGGAGATCTGCTCCCCGGGGCGGCCCCCGGTTCGGGCGCCCGCCTCGCGGGCGATCAGGTCGCCCGCCGCGTAGTCCCAGGGGTTCAGGCCGCGCTCGTAGTACGCGTCCAGGCGGCCCGCCGCCACATCGCACAGGTCGATCGCGGCGGAGCCGCCCCGGCGGATGTCCCGCACCTCGGGGATCAGCTGCCGGACCACCTCGGCCTGGTGCGCCTTGCGCTCGGCGAGATAGCCGAACCCGGTGCTCACCAGGGCGAGGCCCAGCTCTGGAGCGGGGCGCACGCGCGCGGGGCGGTCGTTCAGGAACGCGCCGCCGCCCAGGACCGCCCGGAAGGTCTCCCCGCGCACGGGTGCGTGGACCACCCCGGCGAGCGTCTCCCCGTCCTTGCGGGCCGCGATGGAGATCGCCCAACTGGGCAGCCCGTACAAGTAGTTGACGGTACCGTCGATGGGGTCGATCACCCACTCGACACCGCTCGTGCCCGCGACGCTGGCACCTTCCTCGCCGAGCAGGCCGTCGTCGGGCCGGCGGTCGGCGAGCAGCCCGGTGATCAGCTTCTCGGCGGCGATGTCCATCTCGGTGACGACGTCGATGGCGCTGGACTTGGTGGCGGCCACCCCGAGGTCGTCGGGGCGCCCCTCGCGCAGGAAGGAGCCCGCGCGCGTGGCGGCCTCCAGCGCGATCCGGAGGAGTTCGGCCTTCAGCCGTTCGATCGGTTCGGACTGCTCGGTCACGGTGCTCCTCATGCGTACGGGCTGTCGGCGCCCGCGGCGGCGGGCTTGGGGGCACGGGCCGGGCAGCACCCGACCGGACAGACGTTGTGGCTCGGGCCCAGTGCCCCGAGGGCGCACGGGGTCACCTGCTGCCCGCGCTCGGTCGCGGCGCGCTCGACGATCAGGTCACGGATCGCGGCGGCGAACCGCGGGTCGGCGCCCACGGTGGCCGAGCGGCGCACCGGCAGCCCCAGCTCCCCGGCCTTCGCCGTGGCCTCCGTGTCGAGGTCGTACAGCACCTCCATGTGGTCCGAGACGAACCCGATGGGCGCCATCACGACCGCCGGGACCCCGGCGCCGTGCAGCTCCTCGAGGTGGTCGCAGATGTCGGGCTCCAGCCACGGGATGTGCGGTGCGCCCGAGCGCGACTGGTACACGAGCTGCCAGGGGTGGTCGACGCCGGTACGCTCACGCACCGCTTCGGCGATCAGCCGCGCCACGTCCAGGTGCTGCTCGACGTACGCCCCGCCGTCCCCGTGCTCCTCGGCCGGGCCGGAGGTGTCGGCCGCGGACGTCGGGATGGAGTGCGTGGTGAAGGCGATGTGCGCACCGGCCCGTACCTCCTCGGGAAGGTCGGCGAGGGAGCTCAGGACGCCCTCGATCATCGGTTCCACGAAGCCCGGGTGGTTGAAGTAGTGCCTCAGCTTGTCGACCCGCGGCAGCTCGAGCCCCTCGGCCTCCAGGGTCGCCAGAGCCCCGGCGAGGTCCTCGCGGTACTGACGGCAGCCGGAGTACGAGGCGTACGCGCTGGTGGCGAGGACCAGGATGCGGCGGTGGCCGTCGGTGACCATCTGGCGCAGGGTGTCGGTCACATAGGGCGCCCAGTTGCGGTTGCCCCAGTAGACGGGCAGGTCCAGGCCGTGGTCGGCGAAGTCCTTGCGGAGGGCGTCGAGCAGGGCGCGGTTCTGGCTGTTGATGGGGCTGACCCCGCCGAAGAGGAAGTAGTGCTGCCCCACCTCCTTCAGGCGCTCCTTGGGGATGCCCCGTCCCCGGGTCACGTTCTCCAGGAACGGGACCACGTCGTCCGGGCCCTCCGGGCCTCCGAACGAGAGGAGCAGCAGGGCGTCGTACGGGCTGGCGTCGAGTGCGTCGGGCATGTCTCCGATCCTGCCACCCGCCACCGACAACATGGCGGGCCACCCACCGCCGACGATTGCTGGGCGCATGTGCCGGGGCCGTGAGTATGATCCCCCTCCTACTGGTCGGAAACTTACGCGCTGTTTCCGACCACGGCGCTGTTCGTTGCGGGCCGTCCGTCGCACCTCGGTGATCACCACGGCCCTCGTCGAAAGGCCGTACGGGCGTCACCGGCCGGGCAGGCCGGATCCGCGGCGGGGAGGGTCCCATGAGCACCACAGTGAGCGGGAAGAACGGCACGTGGCGTAACTGGGCGGGCAACGTCACCGCCCGGCCCGTACGGGCGGTCACCCCCGCCTCGGTCGAGGAGCTCTCCGCCGCCGTGCGCAAGGCGGCCGAGGACGGCCTCAGGGTGAAGGCCGTCGGCACCGGGCACTCCTTCACGGCCGCCGCCGCCACCGATGGTGTGTTGATCCGCCCTCAACTGTTGAGCGGCGTCCGCAGGATCGATCGCGAGGCGGGCACGGTCACCGTCGGGGCGGGCACCTCGCTCAAGAGGCTCAACATGGCGCTCGCGCGCGAGGGGCTGTCGCTGACGAACATGGGCGACATCATGGAGCAGACCGTCTCCGGCGCCACCAGCACCGGCACGCACGGCACCGGCCGCGACTCGGGCTCGATCGCCGCGCAGATCAAGGGACTCGAACTGGTGACGGCGGACGGCTCGGTGCTCACCTGTTCGGAGCGGGAGAACCCGGACGTCTTCGCGGCCGCCCGCATCGGCCTGGGCGCACTCGGGATCATCACCGCGGTCACCTTCGCGGTGGAACCCCTCTTCCTGCTCACGGCGCGGGAGGAGCCGATGCCGTTCGACAAGGTCCTCGCCGACTTCGACGAACTGTGGGCCGAGAACGAGCACTTCGAGTTCTACTGGTTCCCGCACACCGGGAACACCAACACCAAGCGCAACAACCGCAGCCTCGGGCCGCGGCGGCCGGTCGGACAGGTGGGCGGCTGGTTCGAGGACGAGTTCCTCTCCAACGGCGTCTTCCAGGTGGCCAACTGGGTCGGCCAGGCCGTGCCCGCCACGATCCCGGCGATCGCCCGGATATCGAGCCGCGCCCTGTCGGCGCGCACCTACACCGACATCGCCTACAAGGTCTTCACCTCCCCGCGCCGGGTGCGGTTCGTGGAGATGGAGTACGCCGTCCCGCGCGAGGCCCTGGTGGAGACCCTGCGTGAACTGAAGGCCATGGTGGACCGGTCGGACCTGCGCGTCAGCTTCCCCGTCGAGGTCCGTACCGCTCCGGCCGACGACATCGCCCTGTCCACGGCGTCCGGCCGGGACAGCGCCTACGTCGCCGTACACATGTTCCGCGGGACGCCCTATCAGGCGTACTTCACCGCCGCGGAGCGCATCTTCACGGCGCACCAGGGGCGCCCGCACTGGGGCAAGGTGCACACGCGCGACGCGGAGTACCTGGCCAAGGCCTACCCGCGCTTCGCCGAGTTCACCACCCTGAGGGACCGCCTCGACCCGGACCGGCGCTTCGGCAACGACTATCTGCGCCGGGTGCTGGGATCCTAGAGGGCCCGTTGCGGGTCCGCCCGCCTCGCCGACTCCCCGCCATGGCCACCGTGGGCTGAGGGACGCTCAGGAAGGCGACGGCGCCCGAAGTGAATCGTTCCGTTTCTTCCGGTCGGATGAAGTACGCCACGTTTGACGGCCGCGAAAACGGCGCATCGGACCGCCAACTCGTACCCCTTGCCAGAACTTGGGCGGCGTGCCGATCCACGCGCATGGCCCGAATGGAGTACTGTTGCGAGCCCTGGGTCCGGTCTCCCGCCAGGGTGTCCGGGGCCTTGCTGGACCGCCGGGAGGGGGCTAGTTGCACAGGGTGACAGAGTTGGTCACTTTGCGTTGCGAAAAGGTAACCGTGCCATAACGGCGATCCAGGGCCCGCGCCCGACACGCCGGGCAACTCGGCAAGGTTGTGGCAGGCTGCACCCGGGCAGGCCACACTCGACTAGCGGAAGCAGCGACGCACGTGACGTCGGCAGGCACCACCCGGGAGGTCCCCATGCCCGAACTGCGTGTCGTGGCCGTCTCCAATGACGGCACACGGCTGGTGCTGAAGGCTGCGGACAGCACGGAGTACACGCTTCCGATCGACGAACGGCTCCGCGCCGCCGTGCGCGGCGATCGTCCCCGCCTCGGCCAGATCGAGATCGAGGTGGAGAGCCATCTCCGCCCCCGCGACATCCAGGCCCGGATACGTGCCGGTGCGTCCGCGGAGGAGGTCGCCCAGCTCGCCGGTATCCCCGTCGACCGCGTGCGCCGCTTCGAGGGACCCGTCCTGGCCGAGCGCGCCTTCATGGCCGAGCGGGCCCGCAAGACACCCGTGCGCCGGCCGGGCGAGAACACCGGTCCGCAGCTCGGCGAGGCCGTGCAGGAGCGGCTGCTGCTGCGCGGCGCAGAGAAGGACACCGTCCAGTGGGACTCCTGGCGCCGCGACGACGGCACCTGGGAGGTGATCCTGGTCTACCGGGTGGCGGGCGAACCGCACTCGGCGACCTGGACCTACGACCCGCCCCGACGGCTCGTCCAGGCCGTCGACGACGAGGCGCGCTCACTGATCGGCGAGTCCGACGACCTCACGGCGCCCGAGCCGAGCTACCCCTTCGTGCCGCGGATCGCACGTCTGCCCCGCGAGGGCCGGCTGGACCGCGCCCCGGAGCGGCAGACGGACCGTCCCGCACTGCCGTCGCAGGCGTCCGAACCCGCGGAGGAGAGCACCCAGGAGCGCGACTCACTCACCAGCCTCCTGGAGGCGGTGCCGAGCTTCCGCGGCGACCTGGTGGTGCCCGAGCGGCCCGCGGAGGAGCCGGAGGAGCCCGTTCAGGAACCCGCGGCGGAGGAACCTCCCGCGCCCGCGGCCTCGGCCGGGTCCGCGTACGCGGACGTTCTCATGCCGCGCACGGTCGGCAGCCACCGCGACCGTCTGATCGGCGCGACGGACCGCCAGGCCGAGGCGGACGGTGTCCGCCCGGGCCGCAGGGCGGCGGTCCCGAGTTGGGACGAGATCGTGTTCGGTACGCGCCGCAAGAAGCAGGAGTAGCCGGACCGGGCGGACTTGTGGGGTCCCGGACCGGAGCCAGCCCTGTCGGCGGGGCGCACGTCAATCGGCGTGCGCCCCGCCGTCGCGTTCACTGCGGGTCGGGGCCCACCGCGACGGGGCGGTTGCTGTCCGACGACCACTCCGACCACGACCCCACGTACAGCGCGGCCGGGATGCCCGCGAGCGTCAGCGCCAGCACCTCCTGGGCGGCTGAGACGCCCGAGCCGCAGTACACACCGACCTCGATGCCCTCGGTCGCGCCGAGTGCCTTGAAACGCTCGGCGAGTTCGTCCTGAGGCAGGAAGCGGCCGGTTCCGGTCAGGTTCTGCGCCGTCGGTGCCGACACCGCGCCCGGAATGTGCCCGCCCACCGGGTCGATCGGCTCGACCTCGCCCCGGTAGCGCTCACCGGCCCGCGCGTCCAGGAGCAACCCCGTCCGGGCGAGCGCCGCGGCGCCGTCCGCGTCCAGCAGCGGCAGGGCGCCCGGCACGGGCCGGAAGTCGCCCGGCTCGGGCGCCGCTTCGGTCCCGGAGGCCAGGGGCCCCTCCCAGGCGGACAGCCCGCCGTCGAGCACCCGCACATCCGGGTGACCCGTGAAGCGCAGCAGCCACCAAGCGCGTGCGGCGGCCCAGCCCGGTCCGCCGTCGTACACCACGACCGGCCGGTCCGAAAAGACGCCGGCGGCCCGCATCGCCGCACCGAAACGCTCCATGTCGGGCAGCGGATGCCGGCCGACCGGACCCGGCGGATCCGCCAGATCGGCGTCCAGATCGACGAACACGGCCCCCGGAATGTGCCCGGCCGCGTACTCGGCACGGCCGTCGAAAGGAACGACACCGGTCGCCGTCGCGGTGCTCAGCTGCCAGCGGATGTCCAGGAGCGTCGGCGGCCGCGCTCCCGCCAGTTCGCTCGCGAGTTCGGATGCGGAGATGATGGCCTTCATGGCCACCATCCTCGCGCACGGGGTGGCCCTGTCGCCCGGCTCCGGCTACTCTGCTCCGCCGGAGAGGTTCGATCACCCGCTGTACGGGATCGAGCACACGCCGTAAGGTCGATGACCACACACGGCGATCACATCGCGAGGCCGACCACCGTCCCATCGAGCCTCCTGCGGCCGGCAAGGCGCCGCAGCGCACGGCGCGGCCGGAGCCCGTGGTGCGACCGGTGGTGCGACCATCGGCAGGACCGTGCACGCGCGCCCACCCGGCACAGGTGCACGCCGGCGGAAGCTGAACGGCCACCACGAAGGGCCGAGGAGAGAATGACGATGATCGAGGCACCGGGGTCGGCGGGACCGACCGGCACGGCGCACGAGAGACACGCGCCGGGCACACCCTGCTGGGTGAGTCTGATGGTGCACGGGATGGCCGCGACCCAGCAGTTCTACCGGGCGCTGTTCGGCTGGGAGTTCCGCCCGGGACCACGGCAGCTCGGGCCCTATGTGAGGGCGCTGCTGCACGGCCACGAGGTGGCGGGCATCGGCCAACTGCCGCCGGACCGCCATCTTCCGATCGCCTGGACGCCGTACCTCGGCTCGCACGACGTGGACGCGACCGCCGAGACGGTCCGCAGTTGCGGCGGCACGGTCGGGGTCGGTCCCCTCGTGGCCGCCGAGGCCGGGCGGCTGGCGATCGCCTGCGACCCGACGGGCGCGGTGTTCGGCATCTGGCAGGCGGCCGAGCACCCGGTGCCGCAACAGGCGACGTTCCCCCCGTCGCGACGCCCGGCCACGACGCCGCTCCTTGACGGGCAGACGTCGCCTGCCGGGGCACTGCGCACGGGTCTTCCGGGACTCCCCGGCACTCCTGCCTGGAACGAGCTGCTCACCTACGACACGGCGAGCGTCGCCCCGTTCTACCGGAACGTCTTCGGCTACGAGGAGGAGCCCGCGGCCACCGACGACTCCGACTACCGCACCCTGCGCATCGAGGGTCGTCCCGTCGCCGGCATCCGCGGCGTCGGACACGCCCTGCCGCGCGACCGGGGCCCGCACTGGATGACGTACTTCCAGGTGGAGGACGCCGACGTGGCCGCGGAGCGGGTCACCGAGCTGGGCGGACACGTCGTACGCCCCGGCTGCGACAGCGCCCTGGGCCGTACGGTGACGGTCGCGGACCCCGAGGGCGCGACGTTCTCGGTGGTGAGCCCGCTCGACTGAGCGTGCTTCTCGTGGGTGAATCGCCGGGGCGTCAGGTGGACGACACCGGAAGGACGTCCGGGGAGAGGGCCGCCGCGCGGGCGGCGGCCGCCGTCATACGGCGCCGGTGGTGGCGGCGGCACAGCACCTCGTAACCGATCTCGTCCGCCGAGTGGTTCACATCGCCCACGACGACCTGGGCGCCCTCGACCACCATCTCGCCGCCCACCGTGCGGGCGTTGTGCGTGGCGCGGGCGCCGCACCAGCACAGCGCCTCCACCTGGAGCACCTCGACCCGGTCGGCCAGCTCCACCAGGCGCTGCGAGCCGGGGAACAGTTTGGTGCGGAAATCGGTCGTGATGCCGAAGGCGTAGACGTCGAGGCCGAGGTCGTCCACCACGCGAGCCAGCTGGTCTATCTGCTCCGGGGCCAGGAACTGCGCCTCGTCCGCGATCACGTAGTCGGCTCGTCCTCCCTGGGAGAGGTGGTCGACGACGTGGGCGTACAGGTCCTGCCCGTCGGCCACCTCCACCGCGTCGGTGACCAGACCGAGGCGGGAGGAGAGCTTGCCCTCGCCGGCCCGGTCGTCGCGGGTGAAGATCATGCCCACGAGGCCGCGCGCGGAGCGGTTGTGCTCGATCTGGAGAGCCAGTGTCGACTTCCCGCAGTCCATGGTTCCGGAGAAGAACACCAGCTCGGGCATGGGTGGTTGCGGCCTTTCGGGCGGGGCGGAGGGCATGGGGGATCTTCAGGAGCGTACTGGGCGCGCGGGCGCGCGCCACGCTGGGGTGGAGGTCAGACGGAGGTCAGGTGCGGACTTCCAGCAGGGGCACCAGCTGTTCCACGGCCGTCATCGAGCCGTGGTTGCCGACCATGGCCGACTCCTTCGGCTCCCGCTCGGAGGCGATGATCAGCACGTCGTCGCGGGCCGCCGCGACCACGTCACCGATGCGTGCGTACACGCGGTCGTCGATGTGCGGGCCGAACCAGCCCGCCGTGATCGCCTCGTCCCGCGAGGCCACCCAGAACTGCTCGCCAAGAACCTCGCGCCAGCAGGTCAGGACGTCGTTCTCGGCGCCCGGCAGCGCGTAGACGTGTCGTGCGCGCCCCTCGCCGCCGAGGAGGGCTACTCCGGCGCGCAGCTCCCAGTCCTCGTCGAAGTCGAGGCGGTGCCGCTCGTCGAACGGGATGTCGAGCATGCCGTGGTCGGCGGTCACATACAGGGCGGTGCGCGGCGGCAGTTGCTCGGCCAGGCGCTGGACCAGCCGGTCGACGTACATGAGCTGGCCACGCCAGGTGTCGGAGTCGACGCCGAACCGGTGGCCCGCGCCGTCCAGCTCGGAGTAGTACGTGTACACCAAGGAGCGCTCTCCGGCGGCCAGTTGCTCCGCCGCCAGGTCCATGCGGTCCTCACCGGTCAGCTTCCCGTGGAACGTTCCGCCGCTGAGCGCGACCTTCGTCAGCGGGGTGTTCTCGAACGCCGGGGAGGTCACCTGGGCGGTGTGCACACCGGCGGCGTGGGCGAGCTGGAACACGGTGGGGTACGGCTGCCAGACCTGCGGCGCGGTCCACGGCTGCCAGCGCAGCTGGTTCATCAGCTCCCCGGTCTCCGGGTTGCGCACCGTGTAGCCGGGCAGGCCGTGCGCGCCCGGGGGCAGACCGGTGCCGACGGAGGCCAGCGAGGTCGCCGTGGTCGCCGGGTAGCCGGCGGTGATCGGCCGGCCGGTGCCGCCGCGGGAGGACGCCAGGAGCGACGTCATGAAGGGCGCCTCGTCGGGGTGCGCCTTCAGCTGTTCCCAGCCGAGCCCGTCGATCAGGAAGACGCAGTTGCGGTCGGCGGCGGTCAGTTCAGGTATGGCAGCACTCTGGCCGGGCACGCCCATGCCCGCCGCCAGGGTGGGCAGGAGATCGGCCAGCGAGCCGGAGCCGTACTCGGGGACGGGGGCGGAGCCGAGGGCCAGCGGCTCCGGGTGGTCGGCCCAGGCGGGGAGCGCCATCAGCGGGAGTCGTCCGCGGTCGCCTCGGAGAGGGACTGGGCGAAGACGAGCGCCTGGCGCACCGTCTCCGGGCCGTCCCCGGCCTCGCTGACGCGCAGGCTCAGGTCGTCCGCCGTGGAGCTGCCCGTGTAGCCGTGGTCTGCCTCGCAGTTGGGGTCGCCGCAGGCGGCGGGTTCCAGGTCGATACGGGAGACGGCGCCCCAGCCGATGGTCAGGACGACCTCGCGGGGCAGTGTGCCCGGGGTGTAAGACTCCGGGTTGGCGACGACGCGGCTGACGACGACCGACGCGATCCGGCCGAGCTTGACGGATTCCGTCGACGTCGTCGCGTAAGGCGTCGGGGAGGTGTCGTCCGCGGCCTGCTCGTCGGTGTGGCTCACGATGAACCGGGTGCCGGTGAGGACCAGCACGGTCACGTGTCGGCGCACCTCGTTGGCGTCGAAGGTGGTCTCCTGGTGGACCAGGTACGACCGGATGGGCTCGCCGCCCACCGCGGCTTCCACCGCCTCGGCCACGAGCGCCGGGTAGTAGCCGCTGCGCTCGATCGCCGTGCGCAGCCCCTGGGTCGTCGTACTGGTCTTGGCCATGCCGTCCATCCTACGGGGGCCCACTGACTGCGAGGCACCGCTCGTCGCCGCTCAGTAGACCGGGAGCCTGCGCGGGCCGAGGTCGTCGCGGGTGGGCGGGGGTGCGAGGCGCACGGTGGCGCCGAGGACGCTCAGGCCGCGCGGGGCGACCACGACGGGCTCCAGGGTGACCGCGACGACCTCCGGATGGTCGTCGACCAGCCGCGACACGCGCAGCAGCAGTTCCTCGAGGGCGGCCGTGTCCACGGGATCGGAGCCGCGCCAGCCGAACAGGAGCGGGGCCGTCCGGATCGACCGGACCAGCGAGGCGGCGTCCCGATCGGTGACCGGAATCAGTCGGTGCGCCATGTCGCCGAGCAGCTGGGAGGCGGCCCCGGCGAGCCCGAACGACAGGACGGCGCCGGCCGCCGGGTCGATGACCGTCCGTACGAAGGTGTCGACGCCGCGTGGCGCCATGCCCTGCACGACCGGCCGCAGCTCCCCCGGCTTTCCGAACAGGGATGTCAACTCGGCGTAGGCCCGCAGCAGTTGCTCCTCGTCGGCGAGGTCGAGGCGTACGCCGCCGAGGTCTGCGCGGTGGCGCAGATGCGGGGCGGTGGCCTTGAGCGCCACCGGGTAGCCGATCGCGCGGGCGGCCTCGAGCGCGGTCTCCGGGCCGGGAGCAGGCAGCGCCCTGCGGACGTGGATGCCGTAGCGCGCGAGCAGGTCGCAGGTCTCCTCGGTGCCCAGGGTGAGCCCCTGGCCGCGGGTGAGCAGGTGGTCGATCAGCTCGGCTGCACCCTTCTCGTCGATGTCGGCGAACTCGGGAACCTTGCCGGGCTCGGCGGCCTCCCGCCGCCACTGCGCGTACTTGACGGCTTCGGCGAGGGCCCGGACCGCGCGCTCGGCGGCGGGGTAGGCGGGGATGAGGCGGGAGCCGGGCGGTGCCTCGGTCGCAGTCGGCCGTAGCGCATCCGCGACCTCGTTCTGCAGTCGCTCCGCGGTGCCGGCCTGGGGCCCCGTGCTCGCGGCGGCGGACAGCGCCTCCGCCAGCCCGCCCAGCTCCACGTGCACCACGAGTACGGGCTTCGCCGGAGCCGCAGCGGCGGCCGACCGCAGCGCCTCGGCCAGCTCCGCGTCCCCCGGGGACGTCTCCCCCACCGCCGGTATCGCCGTGACGACCACGGCATCGCAGGAGTCGTCGGCGAGCGCGGCGACCAACGCCCGGTGGAAGTCCTCGGCCGACGCCTCCGTCGTGAGGTCGAGCGGCGGCGAGGGCCGCAGGCCCTCCGTCAGGCAGGCGTCGTACGTCAGCAGACCCAGAGACTCCGAGTTCCCGAGGATCGCCACCCGGGGCCCGGCGGGCAGTGGCTGGCGGGCCAGCAGCAGGCCCGCGTCCACCAGTTCCGTGATCGTGTCCACCCGGATCACCCCGGCCTGCCGCAGCAGCGCGGACACCGTCGCGTGCGGCAGCCGTGTGGCCCGTACCGCGTGCCCCTGCGGCGCGCCTCCGTGCCGCGCACCCTGCACCACCACGAGTGGCTTGGACGCCGCCGTGCGCCGAGCGAGCCGGTTGAACTTGCGCGGGTTGCCGATGGTCTCCAGATACATCAGGGCGACGTCGGTGTCCGGGTCGTCGTACCAGTACTGGAGGACGTCGTTGCCGGAGACGTCCGCACGGTTCCCGGAGGAGACGAAGGTCGAGACACCTGTGACACCAGTCACACCCCCACCGCGCCGGTGCAGCCGTGACAGCAGGGCGATCCCGATGGCGCCGGACTGGGCGAACAGCCCTATCCGACCGGGGCGCGGCATCTCGGGGGCGAGGGAGGCGTTGAGCCGGACCTGCGGCGAGGTGTTGATGATCCCGAAGGCGTTGGGCCCGATGATCCGCATGCCGTACGACCGCGCCTGTCGCACCAGTTCCCGCTGCCGTTCCCGCCCCTCGGGCCCGCTCTCGGCGTAGCCGGCGGAGACGACCACGAGCCCCTGCACCCCGTGCTCCCCGCACTCGGTGACGACCTCGGGGACGTGCTCGGCCGGCACGGCCACGACGGCGAGGTCGACCGGGTCGGTGATGTCGCGGACGCAGCGGTGGGCCGGGATGCCGTCCAGTTCCTTCTGGTCCACGGGGAACGCCCGGTTCACCGCGTACAGGCGGCCGGTGTACCCGCCGTCCCTGAGATGGTCGAGAACGCTGCGCCCCACTCCCCCGGGCGTGCGGCCGGCGCCGATCACGGCGACCGCGCCGGGTGCGAGCAGCCGCTGCACGGACCGCGCCTCGGCCCGCTGCTCCCGGGCCTGCTGCACGGCCAGCGACCGGTCGGTGGGCTCCAGGTCGAACTCGAGGCGTACGACACCGTCCTCGAAGCTGCGCTTCTGCTGGTACCCGGCGTCCGTGAACACCTTGATCATCCGGGTGTTGGCGGGCAGCACCTCGGCGGCGAACCGGCGGATGCCGCGCTCCCTGGCCACCGCCGCGATGTGTTCGAGCAGGGCGGAGGCGACGCCGCGCCCCTGGTGCGCGTCCTGCACGAGGAAGGCGACCTCGGCCTCGTCGGCGGGTGCGGTGGCGGGCAGGCCGTCGGTACCGATGCGGTCATAGCGTACGGTGGCGATGAACTCGCCGCCGACCGTGGCCGCGAGTCCCACCCTGTCCACAAAGTCGTGGTGCGTGAAGCGGTGGACGTCCTTGGCGGACAGGCGGGGGTACGGCGCGAAGAAGCGGTAGTACTTCGACTCGTCCGAGACCTGCTCGTAGAAGCTGACGAGGCGCTCGGCGTCATCGACGGTGATGGGCCTGATGCGCGCGGTGCCGCCGTCGCGCAGCACCACGTCGGCCTCCCAGTGGGCGGGGTACTCGTGCCGGTCCGACGCGGTCTGCATGGGCCCCAGGGTAAGGCTCGCGTCGGTAGGCGGCGCGAGGCAGGCTGAGGGGACCACGCATGGCCCGCTCGAGGACGGGACGCCGCCCTCTCCCGGGCTCGCTTCACATATGGAACACTGGTCTAGACAACCCTGAACACCTGAAGGGCAGCAACACATGGCTGAGCGCCGCGTCAACGTCGGCTGGGCCGAGGGCCTCCACGCCCGCCCCGCCTCCATCTTCGTCCGGGCAGCCACGGCCTCCGGCATCCCGGTGACCATCGCCAAGGCCGGCGGCACCCCCGTCAACGCCGCGTCGATGCTGGCGGTTCTGGGCCTCGGCGCCCAGGGCGGCGAGGAGATCGTCCTGGCCTCGGACGCGGAGGGCGCGGACGCCGCGCTCGACCGCCTGGCCAAGCTGGTCGCCGAGGGCCTCGAGGAACTCCCCGAGACCGTCTGACCCTTCGGGCAACAGCACACTGCTTCAGCCGCGTCGCCGGTCACGGCGACGCGGCTGCGTCATGTCGGGCGAGCTCCCGCCCGGAACGGGACCAGGCGATGACCACGGTCCTCGCGCAGGAATACAGAGGAACGCCGAGGAGCCGCGGGGAGCCGCGGAGGAATGTGGAGGGGCAGCGGAGGAATGCGGCGGGGCAGCGAGAACGGCACACGGCATTATTCGGTGGCGCACGGATAAGGCCGTACACGGCACGAAGAAATGGCGCACGCCGATTTCCGGACGCGCGCGAAAAAGGCAGCCGAAAGCAGGCCTCAGCCGGATATCCCTCTTTGTATACGGCGTCCGTGTTAATGCCGGAGCGCCGATATGTTTACGGGGTGTTGCGAAGTCCTCACACGGTCCACGCGCTCTTCCCCGCCGGGAAAGCGGAGCCGGTGGGCGGCGGTCGAGCGTTCCGTGTGCAGCGCCGTGATCGCCCGCGCCCGCTCGCTGTCCCCGCGCGCGACGGCGTCCACGATGCCGCCGTGCTCGGCCCAGGACTCCACCGGGTTGGCCGGCACGTCGACCGCGTACATCCATGTGATCTTGTGCCGCAACTGGGCGAGCGTCGAGGTCAGCGCGGGGCTCCCGCACGCCTGCGCCAGCGTCTCGTGGAACCAGCCGCCCAGGGAGCGCAGATCCTCACTGTTGCCCCTTCTGGCCCGCTCCTGGCCCAGCCTGACCAGGCCGCGCAGCACCTTCAGGTGAGCCTCGGTGCGTCGCTGCGCGGCCCGGGCGGCTCCGAGCGGCTCCAGCAGCATCCGCATCTCCAGCAGGTCGGCGGCCTCCTGCTCGGTGGGTTCCGCCACACACGCGCCCGCGTGTCGGCGGGTGACGACGAAGCCCTCGGCCTCCAGGGTGCGCAGCGCCTCCCGCACGGGGACACGGGAGACGCCGTAGCGCCGCGCGAGGAGTTCCTCGGTGAGTCGGCTGCCGCGCTCGTAGACACCCGCGACGATGTCATCACGGATCGCCGTGCAGACCGAGTGCGCCGGAATACGCATGACCGACCTCCGCCTTAATCCCCGTGAAACGTACGCGATTGACGCGTGTTCAACCGACTCTATTGCAGCGGGCCGGAATTTCCGACGGCGGGCCGGAATCCATGGATATTTTTTGGTCACACACCGTTCTGAAAGCGGACGACGGCCCCGGCTGGTCAGCCGGGGCCGTCGGGTGCGGGCGCGTCGCCGTGCGGGCGCGTCGCCGTGCGGGCGCGCCGGTCGCGGACGCGCCGGTCGCGGACGCCGGCCGTCAGACGTTCACACCGTGCGAGCGGAGGTAGGCGACGGGGTCGATGTCCGAGCCGTACTCGGGAGTGGTGCGGGCCTCGAAGTGCAGGTGCGGCCCGGTGGTGTTGCCGGTGGCCCCGGAGAGGGCTATCTGCCGGCCGGGGGTGACCCGCTGCCCGACGGAGACGCCGATGGACGACAGGTGGCCGTACTGGGTGTAGGTGCCGTCGTCCATCCTGATGACGATCTGGTTGCCGTACGCGCCGCCCCAGCCGGTCTGGACGACGGTGCCGGCGCCGACGGCGTGCACGGGCGTGCCCGTGGCGGCGTGGAAGTCGATGCCGGTGTGGGCGCCGGAGGACCACAGGGAGCCGCCGGTCTTGTAGCCGGTGGACACGTAGGAGTCGAAGATCGGCGGTACGAACGCGTTCAGACGCCTGCGCTCGGCTTCGCGTGCGGCCCGCTCCTTGGCCTCGCGCTCCTGACGGGCCTTCTCGGCGGCCTTCGTACGCGAGGCCTCCTCGGCCTGCTTCCGCTCGGCGGCCTGCTTCTGGGCGGTGGCCTGTGCGTCGATCTTCTCGGCGACCGAGTCACCGAGGGTGACGGCCTGGAGCAGTCCGGTCTGCTCGGAGGGGGCGTCGGCGGCGAGGGCCGGGGCGGCCAGGGTGCCGATGACACCGGTGGCGGTGAGCGCGGCGACGCCGACGGCGTTCGCAGTCGTACGCTTCACACGGCTCGGGCGACGGTGCTTCCCGGTGGCGCAGGTGAACGCCATGAAGTGGCTGGTCCTTTCCTTCCCTCTCGCCTACCGGGTTAGCTGACGGGTTCGGAGCAGGAAGGTCTCCTACGGGCTCGCGCCCGATTCACCCCAGGGACTGTGGTTTTGGGTCCCCGGCTCCCCTGACTCGCGCCGTACGGGGACTCGGCGATGACTGTCCGGTGCCGCGGGTGCGGCGTACTGCCTGACGGACAGCCTGAATGACGCTAAGGGGACCGTCTTTCAATCAGCAAACGCGGAGCGGGGTTTGTAGCGCATCCCACAGGGCAGAGAGGCAACCTCTGTGGCAATACGGACATACCCCCAATAGGCAGGGCCCTGGTGACACGGGGAGTCACCAGGGCCCTGGGTCGGCGCGGCACACGCGCGCGTACGGTTCGCCCTACTCGGCCGCCACGACGCTCACTTCACCGATGGCGAGCGCCTCGACGGGCTCCTTGATCTGCGCCGCGTCGCCCACCAGGACGGTGACCAGACGGTCGACCGGGAACGCGTTGACGACGGCCGCGGTGGCCTCCACCGTCCCGGTGGCGGCCAGTTCCTGATAGAGCGTCGACTGGTAGTCGTCCGGCAGGTGCTGCTCGACCTGGTCGGCGAGCGTGCTCGCGACGGCCGCCGCCGTCTCGAACTTCAGCGGTGCCACCCCCACCAGGTTCTGCACGGCGACATCGCGCTCGGCGTCCGTCAGGCCCTCGGCGGCCAGGGTGCGCAGCACCTTCCACAGGTCGTCGAGCGCCGGGCCGGTGTTCGGCGTGTCGACCGAGCCGCTGATGGCGAGCATCGCGGCGCCCGTGCCGTCGGGCGCGGAGCGCAGCACCTGGCCGAACGCCCGAACCCCGTAGGTGTAGCCCTTCTCCTCGCGCAGGACGCGGTCCAGGCGGGAGGTGAGGGTGCCGCCGAGGCAGTACGTGCCGAGCACCTGCGCGGGCCATACGCGGTCGTGGCGGTCGGGCCCGATACGGCCGATGAGCAGCTGCGTCTGGACGGCGCCGGGACGGTCGACGATGATCACGCGGCCGGTGTCGTCGGCGGTCACCGGGGGCACCGGGCGCGGCTTGGCGGGCTTCCCCGTCCAGGCGCCGAGGGTGTCGCCGAGGAGCGCGTCGAGGTCGATCCCGGTGAGGTCGCCGACCACGACCACGGTGGACGTCGCGGGTCGTACGTACCGCTCGTAGAAGGCACGGACGGCCGCCGCGTCGATGTTCGCGACCGTCTCCTCGGTGCCCTGGCGCGGGCGCGACATGCGCGAGGACGCCGGGAACAGCTCCTTGGAGAGCTCCTTGGCGGCGCGGCGGGCCGGGTTGGCCATCTCGTGCGGGATCTCGTCGAGGCGGTTGCGCACCAGGCGCTCCACCTCGCTGTCCGCGAACGCCGGCGACCTCAGGGCGTCGGCGAGCAGTCCGAGCGCCTTGGGGAGGCGGGAGACGGGCACTTCCAGGGAGAGGCGGACGCCGGGGTGGTCGGCGTGCGAGTCGAGGGTGGCGCCGCAGCGCTCCAGCTCGGCGGCGAACTCCTCGGCGGAGTGCTTGTCGGTGCCCTCGGAGAAGGCGCGCGCCATGATCGTGGCGACGCCGTCGAGGCCGGCCGGCTCGGCGTCCAGCGGCGCGTCGAGGAGCACCTCGACGGCGACCACCTGCTGGCCGGGGCGGTGGCAGCGCAGCACGGTCAGGCCGTTGTCGAGCGTGCCGCGCTCGGGCGCCGGGAACGCCCAGGGCCGGGCCTCGCCGGGCTGGGGCTGCGGGTGGAACTCCATGGTCGCGAGCTCGGTCACTTCGCCGACTCCTCGGTCTCGTCGGTGGTCTCGGCTGCCTCCGGGGCCTCGGCCTCGGCCGCGACCGGTTCGTACACGAGCACCGCGCGGTTGTCGGGGCGCAGGCGGGCCTTGGCGATCTCCTGCACCTCCTCGGCGGTGATCTCGAGCACGCGCTTCACGGCGGTCAGGGCGAGCTGGGGGTCGCCGAACAGCACGGCGTACCGGCACAGTTCGTCGGCGCGGCCCGCGACCGTCCCGAGCCGGTCCAGCCATTCGCGCTCCAACTGGGCCTGGGCGCGCTCCATTTCCTCGGCCGTCGGGCCCTGCTCGGCGAACCGGGCGAGTTCCTCGTCGATGGCGGCCTCGATGACGGGCACCTCGACGTCGCCGGACGTCTTCACGTCCAGCCACCCCAGGGAGGGCGCCCCCGCGAGCCGCAGCAGGCCGAACCCGGCGGCGACGGCGGTGCGGTCACGCCGGACGAGCCGGTTGTACAGGCGGGAGGACTCCCCACCGCCCAGGATGGTGAGCGCCACGTCGGCCGCGTCGCACGCGCGCGTGCCGTCGTGCGGCAGCCGGTAGGCGCCCATCAGGGCGCGCGCCGGAACCTCCTCCTCGACGACCTCCCGCAGCTCACGGCCGATGATGTCGGGCAGCGAGCCGTCGCGCGGGGCGGGCTTGCCGTCGTGGGAGGGGATGGACCCGAAGTACTTCTCGATCCAGGCGAGGGTCTGCCGGGGGTCGATGTCCCCGACGACGGACAGCACCGCGTTGTTCGGCGCGTAGTAGGTGCGGAAGAACGCGCGCGCGTCCTCCAGGGTGGCCGCGTCCAGGTCGGCCATCGACCCGATCGGCGTGTGGTGGTAGGGGTGGCCCTCCGGGTAGGCGAGCGCGGTCAGCCTCTCGAAGGCGGTGCCGTACGGGACGTTGTCGTAGCGCTGGCGGCGCTCGTTCTTGACGACGTCGCGCTGGTTCTCCATCGACTCGTCGTCCAGCGCGGCGAGCAGGGAGCCCATGCGGTCGGCCTCCAGCCAGAGGGCGAGTTCCAGCTGGTGGGCGGGCATGGTCTCGAAGTAGTTGGTGCGTTCGAAGCTGGTGGTGCCGTTGAGCGAGCCGCCCGCTCCCTGCACCAGTTCGAAGTGGCCGTTGCCCTTGACCTGGGCGGAGCCCTGGAACATCAGGTGCTCGAAGAGGTGGGCGAGACCCGTGCGCCCCTGAACCTCGTGCCGGGAGCCGACGTCGTACCAGAGGCACACCGCCGCGACCGGGGTCAGGTGGTCCTCGGAGAGCACCACGCGCAGGCCGTTGGCCAGGCGGTGCTCGGTCGCTGTCAGGCCCCCGGAGCCTGCCTCGGCTGTGGCCGTGTGACCCATGGGCATGTATGTCCCTTCGATCGCGGAAGCTGTCGCGGAAACCGCGGTTTCCTGCCGGTCCTGTCACTGTATGCAAGCGTGCCGACCGGTGGCGAAGTTCCCGGGCTGCGTACGCCGAGAGCGAGACCATGATTACGGGGGGTGGGGGATGTGAGCGGTTGACGCGGCGGCGGCCGGGACGGTCGTGATCGTCGCCGGGCCGGTGCACGGCCCCCTGGGACGGGCCCTGGTCCGCGTTGTCGGTGGGCCGGTCCACAATGGTCGGCGTCAGATTCGTTTCCATGCCCAGCACAGACGGTGAAGGAGCCGGCAGCGATGGCCCGCCGCAGCACGAAGACCCCGCCACCCGACGACTCGTACGAGGAGAAGATCCTCGACATCGACGTCGTGGACGAGATGCAGGGCTCCTTCCTCGAGTACGCGTACTCGGTCATCTACTCAAGGGCCCTGCCTGACGCCCGCGACGGCCTCAAGCCGGTGCACCGGCGGATCGTCTACCAGATGAACGAGATGGGCCTGCGCCCCGACCGCGGCTATGTGAAGTGCGCCCGCGTCGTCGGCGAGGTCATGGGTAAGTTGCATCCGCACGGCGACGCGTCGATCTACGACGCCCTGGTGCGCATGGCCCAGCCCTTCTCGATGCGTGTGCCGCTGGTCGACGGCCACGGCAACTTCGGCTCGCTGGGCAACGACGACCCGCCGGCGGCCATGCGGTACACCGAGTGCCGGATGGCCGAGGCGACAAGTCTGATGACCGAGTCGATCGACGAGGACACGGTCGACTTCGCGCCCAACTACGACGGCCAGGAGCAGGAGCCGGTCGCCCTGCCCGCGGCCTTCCCGAACCTGCTGGTGAACGGCTCGTCGGGCATCGCCGTCGGCATGGCGACGAACATGCCGCCGCACAACCTGCGCGAGGTGATCGCGGCCGCCCGCCACCTGATCAGGTACCCGAACGCGGATCTCGACGCCCTGATGAAGCACGTCCCGGGCCCCGATCTACCCACCGGCGGCCGGATCGTGGGTCTGTCCGGGATCCGCGACGCCTACGAGACGGGCCGCGGCACCTTCCGGATCCGGGCCACGGTCTCCGTGGAGAACGTGACGGCGCGCCGCAAGGGCCTCGTCGTCACCGAGCTGCCCTTCACGATCGGCCCCGAGAAGGTGATCGCCAAGATCAAGGACCTGGTGGGTTCGAAGAAGCTCCAGGGCATCGCCGACGTCAAGGACCTCACCGACCGGGAGCACGGCCTGCGCCTGGTCATCGAGATCAAGAACGGCTTCGTGCCGGAGGCGGTCCTGGAGCAGCTCTACAAGCTGACGCCCATGGAGGAGTCCTTCGGCATCAACAACGTCGCGCTGGTCGACGGCCAGCCGCTGACCCTGGGCCTCAAGGAGCTCCTCGAGGTCTACCTGGACCACCGCTTCGACGTGGTCCGCCGCCGCTCGGAGTTCCGCCGCGGCAAGAGGCGCGACCGTCTGCACCTGGTCGAGGGCCTGCTGACGGCGCTGGTGGACATCGACGAGGTCATCCGCCTGATCCGCTCCAGCGAGAACTCCGCGCAGGCCAAGGAGCGCCTGATGCAGCGCTTCTCGCTGAGCGAGATCCAGACGCAGTACATCCTCGACACGCCGCTGCGCCGCCTGACGAAGTACGACCGCATCGAGCTGGAGGCGGAGAAGGACCGGCTCAACGCCGAGATCGAGGAGCTGACCCGGATCCTGGAGTCGGACGCGGAGCTGCGCAAGCTGGTCTCCGATGAACTGGCCGCGGTGGCCAAGAAGTTCGGCACCGACCGGCGCACGGTGCTGCTGGAGTCCTCCGGCGCTCCGGCCCCGACGGTGCCGTTGCAGGTCGAGGACGCCCCGTGCCGGGTTCTGATGTCGTCGACGGGCCTGCTGGCGCGCACGGCGAACAACGACCCGTTCGCGGAGGACACCGACGGGAAGCGCGCCAGGCACGACGTGATCGTGTCCGTCGTGCCGGCGACGGCGCGCGGTGAGGTGGGCGTGGTGACGTCCGCCGGGCGGCTGCTGCGCGTGAACGTGATCGACCTTCCGCAGCTGCCGGAGACGGCGACGCGGGCGAGTCTGTCCGGGGGCGCGCCGGTCTCGGAGTTCGTGTCCCTGGAGGCGGACGAGACGGTGGTGTGCCTGACGACCCTGGACGAGTCCTCCCCGGGCCTCGCGCTCGGCACGGAGCAGGGCGTGGTCAAGCGTGTGGTCCCCGACTACCCCGCGAACAAGGAGGAGTTGGAGGTCATCACCCTCAAGGAGGGCGACCGGATCGTCGGCGCGGTCGAGTTGCGTACGGGCGAGGAGGACCTGGTCTTCATCACGGACGACGCGCAACTGCTGCGCTATCCCGCCTCCCAGGTCCGCCCGCAGGGCCGTCCCGCGGGTGGCATGGCGGGCATCAAGCTGGCCGAGGGCGCCAAGGTGATCTCGTTCACGGCGGTCGATCCGGCGGCCGACGCGGTGGTCTTCACGGTCGCCGGATCGCGCGGCACGCTGGACGACTCGGTGCAGACCACGGCCAAGATGACGCCGTTCGACCAGTACCCGCGCAAGGGCCGCGCCACGGGCGGCGTGCGCTGCCAGCGGTTCCTGAAGGGCGAGGACTGCCTGTCGTTCGCGTGGGCGGGCGCGACCCCGGCCCGGGCCGCGCAGAAGAACGGCACACCGGCCGAGCTGCCCGAGATCGACCCGCGGCGCGACGGCTCGGGCGTGTCGCTGCCGAAGACGGTCGCGGCGGTGGCGGGGCCGGTGTAGGTCAGCCCTCGAGGTCGCCGAGGTCGTCCACGGCTTCGGCCTCCTTGTCCTGGACGTGGCGGAGGACGCCCCACATGCTGTGCTCATCGGCGTGCGGGGCGTCGTCCGTGCAGGCCCGGAGTTCCTTGTCGAGGGCTGCGGTGTCGATGCCCGACCCGATGAGGACCAGCTGGGTGAGCCGCTCGTCGCCGGCCCCCCACGGCTCCGGGTAGAACCTCAGGAACCGCCCCACCGCGTGCACGGCGTACCGGTTGCGCGGATCCGACGGGCCGAAGTCGACGTACCCCTTGATCCGGTACAGGCCCTCCGGACGGCTGTCGAGGAAGTCCAGCAGCCGTCGGGGGTTCATGGGGACGTCGGAGCGGAAGGACAGGCTGTCGTAGGCGGTGTGCAGGTGGGCGTGGTGCGCGTCGTCGTGCCCGTGCTCGTCCTGTCGCGGGATGTCGTCGAAGGACAGTTGCCCGATGCGCTCCTCGGCCGGCCGGCAGTCGAAGAGGAAATCCGGGTCGATACGCCCGTAGGCGGCCGGGACGACGGCGGCACGGTCGGCGAGCGAGCGCACCAGCCGCAGGATCCGTCCGCTGTCCTCGGCCCGATCGGTCTTGTTGACGACGACGAGGTCGGCGAGGGCGAGATGGCGGTCGAGTTCGGGGTGCCGCTCACGGGTGGCGTCGAACTCGACGGCGTCGACGACCTCGACGAGCCCGCCGTAGACGACGCGTGGCTGCTCGCTGGCGAGCACCATGCGGACGAGTTCCCCCGGTTCGGCGAGTCCGCTGGCCTCGATGACGATGACGTCGATGCCGGCCGAGGGCTGAGCGAGACGGTCGAGGTAGACGTCGAGTTCGCTCGCGTCGACGGCGCAGCACAGGCACCCGTTGCCGAGGGAGACGGTGGAGTCCCCGAGGGCCCCGGCGACGGCCATCGCGTCGATCTCGATGGCCCCGAAGTCGTTGACGACGGCCCCGATGCGGCTGCCTCCGCTGTGGTGGAGGAGGTGGTTGAGCAGGGTGGTCTTGCCGGAGCCCAGAAATCCGGCGAGTACGACGACCGGTATCTGCTGCGGACTCGACGACTGGGTCACTGTGCGCCCCTTCTCATACCCTTGCGTGTGCCGGCTCTCGGCCCGGCGGGCGTACGAGCCCGGCTCGCGGACCGGCTCGCGCCGCAACGGGTCGGCTCTCGTACGAGGACTGAATGCCGACCCAGGATACGAGTGCGAGGAAACCCGGCGAAGTGAACGATTGTTAGCAGCACTTGCGGGGCAGACGTTGGACATGGCGCTGGAGCGTGCGACCCTCGCTTCCCTCCGTGCGCCTCCTCTCCGCCTCCCGGCCGATCAGAGCCGCTCGGCACCCTGGGAGACGGCAAGCGCGCCGCCCATCGCTCGCCGGTCCCCACCAGTCGACCCGCACCCGACGACCGGCGGACGGTCGGCTGATTCCGGGGGTTGACATGGCCACACAGAAACTCGGGACGCGCGGCGCGGGCTCCGCTGTCGTGGCGGGGCTCGCGTTCGCGGCAGGGTCCCTGGCCCTGTTCGCTCTGCAGCAGCGCAAGTTCAACGAGACAAGGCTGCGAATCGAGCAGCAGCGTGCGCATTTCCATCTTCTGGACGAGGCGATACAGGACCCTGAGTTGGCCGCCGTGATGAGCACGGTGGATCTCAGTGCCGCGCCGCCCGAGAAACGCCCGACCCTGCGCCGCCAGTACATCTTCGCGAACGCCTGGTACACCAACATCCTGCAGCTGTACCGCAGTGGAACCATCACCTGGGAGGAGCTGTACGGGCACCTTCGGGTGGTGTGCCAGAGCGGGGTCTTCCGCGACTACTGGGACGCGACGCGTCACCACCGCGAGAGCCTGCCGTACTCCTCGGACGAAGCACGCGTGGGACGCATGGTGGACCGCTTGATCCAGGAGCTGGACGATGCCGACACCGACGAGTGGTGGGTCGTGGGCGAACCCCCCACCGAATAGGGCCCAGCCGGCCTCTGTGCCGGTTGGGTTATCCGCGAACCCGGCATCGGCATCGAAGGGCTAACCTGTCCCCCGCCCAACCACCCACTGTTCACAAAAGGACCGGGATTCCCTTTGAAGATCGTGCGCCGCATCGGTGTGTCTCCTCGTGAACGCGGCAGCGCCACCGCCGAGACCTGCCCCGACATCTTCGAGCTCAGCGACGGCAACTTCGCCGTCATCGGGACGGACGCCACCGACCAGCTCGACGGCGCACTGCCGCCCGACGCCGCACGAGCCGCCTATGAACGCATCGTCGTCATCAGCAGGCAGACGCTCATCGGGGCCAAGGCCGACATCCCCGACGCCTGACGCCTCCTGCGCCCTCGCCCACCAGGACGTCACCCCCTCCTGGGCGCATCCGGCGCGTGAACGGCCCAGGTGCCGCGACCCGCGATCGTGCGGTCACCACATGCCGTACAGCTGCTTCTCCACCGTCACGTCGAGGACCTGGAGGCCACTCGCATGAAGCTGATACCCCCGCAGCCCCCTCGCCGCCGCAACTGAAACGCCGTATAGGTGCCAGCCACGGCAGAGGGGCTGCATGACGGGCTCCACCTGCCCCGACATCTTCGAGCTGACGGACGGCAACTTCGCCGTCATCGGGACGGATGTTCGGGACGGATGTCACGGACGTGATCGCGGGCGTACTCCCCCACGCCGTCAAGTGCGCCGACCATGAGCGCATCGTCATCGTCACACGAGAGACCCTCGTCCGGGCCAAGACGGACATACCCGACGCCTGACATCGGTTGGGCGGACACCGCGGGCTCGGTTCCCCACCGGAACCGGGTCCGTTTCCCCCGTCCCCGCCCGGGCAGACTTCTCCCGGTCCATCAGGGGAGGCGGAATGCATCGGTCTCGCACATGGCCCACGGCGCTTCACATTGCCGCCTGGCCGGCGGCGGCCGCAGGTATCGCCATGGTGAGCGTGGCTTCCGTCGTCGTCAGCGGCTGGCTCGTGCACGGCGTCGAAGCGGCCAACGGAGGCACCCGCGAAGCCGCACGGCGCAGTGCCATAGGAGAGTACTTCGGTGGTGTGAGTGTGGTCTTCTCCGGCCTGGCCCTGCTGTTGCTCGTGCACGCCAGAGGCCTGTTGGCCAGCCCGGTTTTCCAGGGCTACTGGGCGAGAAGCCGGGCGCGCAAGAACGACCTGTCCCCGGAGACACCGGAAGCGCATGTCTTCCGCCTCTTCGACCAGGCATTCGCCGACGCGCGGCGAGGCACTCCCCCGCCCGCGTCCTGACAGCTGTGCGGCTGTCGCCTGCGGACGGCCGCGGCCCCCGGAACGGGCGAAGGAGTGACCGGTCCGCCGGTCAGGCCGCCGGCACCGCCACCGGCGGTTCCGGGCCCACGTACCGGGCCGCCGGGCGGATGATCTTCCGGTCCTCCGCCTGTTCCAGGATGTTGGCGCTCCAGCCGACCACCCGGGCCGTCGCGAAGGTGGGGGTGAACATCTCGCGCGGCAGGCCGCACAGTTCCATGACGACTCCGGCGTAGAACTCCACGTTCGTGTGCAGTTCCCGCCCGGGCTTCAGTTCGGCCAGGATGGCCTCCACCCGGCGTTCGACCTCGATCGCGAAGTCGACCAGCGGGCCGCCGAACCGCCGCGCGACACCGCGCAGCATCCTCGAGCGCGGGTCCTCCGTGCGGTAGACCGGGTGGCCGAAGCCCATGATGCGGTCGCCGGCGAGGACGCGCGCACGGATCCAGGAGTCGATGCGGTCGGGCGTGCCGATCGCATCGAGGGTGTCCAGGGCGCGGCTCGGTGCGCCGCCGTGGAGCGGGCCGGACAGGGCACCGACGGCACCCACGAGGGCTGCCGCGGCGTCCGCGCCCGTCGACGTGATCACGCGCGCCGTGAAGGTTGATGCATTGAATCCGTGGTCAATGGTTGAGATCAGGTATTGCTCGACGGCCCGGGTCCGCTCCGCGTCCGGCTCCGAACCCGTCAACATGTACAGGTAGTTGGCGGCGTGCGGCAGGTCGTCCCGTGGCTCGACGGGCTCCAGGCCCCGGCCCAGCCGGTACAGCGCCGTCAGCAGAGTGGGGACGGCGGCGCTCGCGGCGAGCGTGTCCTCGCGGCGCTGGTCCGCCCCGATGTCGTACACCGGCCGGAACCCCCTGGAGGCCCCCAGCAGGGAGAGCGCCGTCCGCAGACCGGACAACGGGCCGGACCCGGCGCTCGCCGCCGCCACCGCGGGGAGGGCGGCCCGTACGTCGGCGGGCAGCCGACGCAGCTCCGCGGTCCGCGCGGCGAACGCGGAGCGCTGTGCGGCGTCGGGCAGTTCGCCGTGGACCAACAGATGCCAGACGTCCTCGAAGCCGCGGGTCAGCGCCAGTTCGACGGCCGAGTACTGCCGGTAGTGGTAGAAGCCCTCCAACCCCCTGACGTCACCCAATGCGGTGTCGGTGACGACGACGCCCGCGAGTCCCCGCGGCACGTCGACGGAGGTGGATACGGCCCTGTCGATCGACATGTTCCCTCCTTGGACTTGACGAGACTGTCCATGCTTGACTAGAGATCTGTCAATATTGATTCGATCAATACTCCATCCATGGGTACGGTGTCCGCCATGACGGATCAAGAAGCTGCTTCCGGTCACCATGAGCGGCGGCTCACCACCAAGCAGGCCGCGGAGTTGCTCGGTGTGAAGCCCGAGACGGTCTACGCGTACGTGAGTCGGGGCCAGCTCAGCAGCCGACGTGAACACGGCGGCCGCGGCAGCACCTTCGACGCCAAGGAGGTGGCGGCCCTCGCGCGGCGCAACAGACGCGAGCCGGGCGGGACGTCTCCCGCCGCCGGCGAGTTCTCGGTCCGCACCGGCATCACGCTGATCGACAAGGACCGGTACTTCTACCGCGGTGTCGACGCGACCGAACTGGCCGCGCGCCACTCCTACGAGGAGATCGCCGAGTGGCTGTGGACCGGACGCCTGCGCCCGGGGATCACCTTCACCGCACCGGACGCCACCGTCACCGTCGCCCGCCGCGCGGTGAACGCGCTGCCCGAGCACGCCGCTCCCCTCGACCGGCTGCGCGTCGCGGCGATCGCGGCGGCCACCGCGGACCCGCTTCGCTTCGACCTGTCGCCCCAGGCGGTCCTCGGTACCGCCCGCACCCTCATCCCCACCCTCGTCGCCGCCCTCCCGTCACTGCGGCGCGACCACCGCGACGAGGGTCCGCTGGCCCGGCGCCTGTGGACACGGCTCAGCGGCCGCACGCCCGACGAGGCGTCACTTCGCGTCCTGGACATGGCGCTCGGACTGCTTGTCGACCACGACCTGGCCGCCTCGACGCTCGCGGTCCGTGTCGCCGCGTCGGCCCGCGCACACGCCTACGCCGCCGTCTCCGCCGGGCTCGGCGCGCTGGAAGGTCCGCTGCACGGTGCGGCCAGCAGTCTGGCGCACCGGATGCTTCTCGAGGTCCTGGACCGGGGCACCGCGGTTCCCGTGGTCGCCGACGAACTGCGCGCCGGGCGCCGGATCCCCGGACTCGGACACCGCCTGTATCCCGGCGAGGACCCTCGCGCGCGTGCCCTTTTCGCGGTCCTGGAGGACCTGCCGTCCGCGGCACCCGCGCTGGCCGCGGCCCGGGACATCGAGTCCACCGCGGCCCGCCACACGCCCCTGCACGCCAACGTCGACCTGGCCCTCGCCGTGTTCACGGCCTCTTCGGGCATGGACGCCACGGCCGGCGAGACCGTCTTCGCCGTCGCACGCACCGCGGGCTGGATCGCCCACACCCTGGAGGAGTACGAGGAACGCCCGCTGCGCATGCGTCCCAGCGGGCGCTATGCGGGAGCGCGCCCGCCACGGCCGCTCCCGGAGTGAGCCCGACGCTCGCCGCCGACCAAGTCAGGTTAGGCTCACCTCTGTGAGTACGTGCACGACCGCGTCCCGGGACCTCGACGAGCCCCTCGCGGGTACCGCGGCGACCGCGAGGACCTGGCTGCTCCTGGAACAGCCCGGCCCTTGGGGTCCCAAAGCGCTCACATCCAGCCACCTGGATCCGGCGCTCGGCCGCGCCCTGGAAGCAGCCGCGGAGGGCACCGGCGTACGGATCGCGCTCATCCGCCGCCCCGGACGGCACGCCGACTGCCGCACGCCCACCGAGCGGCAGGTCTACGTGGCACACACCGTGCCCGGCAATGTCTGGTTGCACGCCGCCACGACCTCCGCGCCGGAGCGGCTGCTCGATCTCGACTTCGCCGCCCTCGGCATGGGCGAACCGCACAGCTTCGACTCGGTTCTCCAGGGACGGCCGCACACCGGCGACCCGCTCGCGTTCGTCTGCACCAACGGCAGGCGGGATCGCTGCTGCGCCCTCCTCGGCCGTCCCCTCGCGGCCGAGCTGACCGCCTCAGGCGTCCACGGCGTCTGGGAGGTCACCCACCTCGGCGGCCACCGCTTCTCCCCCACGCTGCTCGTCCTGCCGTTCGGATACGCGTACGGGCGGGCCCAGGCCGCGCACGTCAAGGAGGTCCTGCAGGCCGTGCGCGAAGGGCGGGTCGTGGTCGAGGGATGCCGCGGGAGTTCCGCCTGGGAGCGGCCCGCGCAGGCCGCGGAGCTCGCGGTGCGCACGGCGGCCCAGGAGTACGCGGCGGGAGCGCTGACCGTCCTGCGCACCGACGGCACGGCGCCGCGCTGGGAGGTCACCGTCGCCCACACCGACGGGCGCCTGTGGCACGTGGTCGTGGCCCAGGGCGCCTCGCTGCCGCCGCGCCCGGAGAGCTGTGGCTCGGCGCTGGGTTCCCCGGCGCGGATGGACGTGGTGTCGGTACGGAAGCTGCGCACCGCGGTCGTGGCCCACCCGGCGCGGTGCTGAGGCGCGGGCTCCGCGCGGGACGAGTGCGGGCGCCGCGCACGGTACGGCTCCCGGTCACGGGCGGCGCCTGCACCGCACAGGAGATCCACGACACACCCGCTACGGGCGGCGCGCCCGTCCCCGTACCGTCGTACCCATGAGCCCCTCTGCCCCTGCACGACGACTGCGCCTCGGCCTGCCGCGGCGGATGTTCTCGCAGGTCCTGCTGATGCAGGTGGCGATCGCCGCGGGCGTGGCCGTGCTCGCCACCGGGCTGTTCCTGGCGCCGCTCAGCCGTCTGCTGGACGATCAGGCGATGCGCCGGGCCCTCGCGATCGCGCAGACCACGGCGGCCCAGCCACAGATGGCCAGGGATCTGCAGACGACGCGGCCGTCGCCCGAGGGGCCGGTGCAGGCGGAGGCCGAACGCATCCGCGAGGCCAGCCACGCCGAGTACGTCGTGGTGATGAACACCCGATGGGTGCGCTGGTCGCACCCGGACACCACGCAGATCGGCAAGGTCGTCTCGACCGACCCGAGCGAGGCCCTGGCCGGCAGGGACGTCATGGCCATCGACAACGGCACCCTCGGCCGCTCGGCCCGCGGCAAGGTGCCGCTGCGGGACGCGCACGGCCGGATCATCGGTGCGGTCTCCGTGGGCATCGAGTACGACAGCGTCCGGGCCCGGCTGATCCACGCGATCCCGGGGCTGTTCGCGTACGCGGGCGCGGCCCTGGCGATCGGCGCACTGGCCGCGTACCTGATCTCGCGCAGGGTCCAGCGGCAGACCCGTGACCTCGCCTTCTCGGACATCTCCGCGCTGCTCTCCGAGCGCGAGGCGATGCTGCACGGCATCAGGGAGGGCGTTGTCGCCCTGGACCGCGAGGGCCGGGTGCGTCTGGTCAACGACGAGGCGCAGCGCCTGCTGGGCATCGGTGACGAGATCGTCGGCCGCTCCCTCGACGAGGCGCTCGGCGAGGGCCGTACGACCGACGTGCTGGCCGGACGGGTCACGGGCACCGACCTGCTCACCGTGCGCGGGCACCGGGTCCTCGTCGCCAACCGCATGCCCACCGACGACGGAGGTGCCGTCGCCACCCTGCGCGACCGCACCGAGCTGGAGCAGCTCGGCCGCGAACTGGACTCCACACGCGGTCTGATCGACGCCCTGCGTGCGCAGGACCACGAACACGCCAACCGCATGCACACGCTTCTGGGGCTGCTGGAACTGGAGATGTACGAGGACGCCGTGGAGTTCGTGGGCGAGGTGGTGGGCGACCACAGGGCCACGGCGGAACAGGTCACCGAGAAGATTCACGATCCGCTGCTCGCGGCCCTGTTGGTGGGCAAGGCGACGGTCGCGGCCGAGCGCGGGGTGGCCCTGTGGATCGCGGACCGGACACTGTTGCCGGACCGGTTGATCGACCCCAGAGGTCTGGTCACTGTCGTCGGCAACCTGGTCGACAACGCACTCGACGCCGTCGCGGGCACCCCGCACGCACGCGTGGAGGTCGAACTGCGCGCGCAGGGGCGCACGGCGGTCCTGAGGGTGCGTGACACGGGTCCCGGAATACCCGCCGAGCGGCGGGAGCTGATCTTCACCGAGGGATGGTCCACCAAGCAGCCCCCGGCGCACGGCAAGCGCGGCATCGGGCTGTCCCTGGTGCGCCGCCTCGCCGAACGCCAGGGAGGCAGCGCCCAGGTGACCGAGGCGGACGGCGGCGGAGCGGAGTTCGTCGTCGTCCTCCCCGAGGCGCTCGAGGAAGTGGAGCCGCCCGCCGGGGACCGCGGGGCCCTCGTTCCCGCCCGTCAGGCACCGGCGGGCAGGGCGCCGGTCCCGGACACACCCGCACCGATCCCCGAGGAGGACCCGCGATGACCCGGCCGATCGACGTGCTGGTCGTGGACGACGACTTCCGGGTCGCCCGGGTCAACGCCGCGTATGTGGAGAGGATCCCCGGCTTCCGGGTGGCCGGCCAGGCGCACAACGCGGCCGACGCGCTGCGGCAGATGGAGACGTTGCCGCACCTGGACGTGGTCCTGATGGACCACTACCTGCCCGACGGCACGGGGCTCGCGGTCGTGCAGGAGATGCGCCGGCGCGGCCACCAGACCGATGTGATCATGGTGACGGCGGCCCGTGACATCCAGACCGTCCAGGCCGCCATGCGGCACGGCGCGCTCCAGTACCTGGTCAAACCGTTCTCCTTCGCGGGCCTGCGCGCCAAGTTGGAGGCGTACGCCGAGCTGCGCCGCACCCTCGACGGCGGCGGTGAGGCCGAACAGGCCGAGGTCGACCGGATCTTCGGCGCCCTGTCGGCAGGTTCGGAACCAGGACTGCCCAAGGGGCACTCGGCGACGACGGCGGAACTGGTACGCCGTGCCCTGGTGGACGCCCGGCGGCCGCTGTCCGCCCAGGAGATCGCCGAGCGGACCGGGCTGAGCCGCCAGACCGCCCAGCGCTATCTGAAGCTCCTCGAGCGCACGGGACGGGCCACGCTGACCCTGAAATACGGCGACGCGGGCCGCCCCGAGCATCGCTACGTGTGGGCGACCCGCGCCTGAGGCACGGCCGTCGGGCTCAGCCCGTGGCCTTCTTCACGAACTCCGTGGTGTACGTCTTGCCGAGGTCGATCGTGGCGTTCTTGATGTTGGGGTTGAACGCCTTGAGGACCTTCTCGACGGTCTCGGGGCCGTCCTCGGGCATCACGCCGTCCTTGGTGAACATCGGCAGCGTGCTCTTGATCGCCTGGGCGTACAGCGTCTTGTTGCCCTGGGAGTAGTCGGCCGGCATCTTGGCGGCGATCTCGTCCGCGGAGTGCGTGGACATCCACTTCAGGGTCTTCACGAAGGCGTTGGCCAGCTTCTGGACGGTGTGCTTGTGGCTGTTGACCCAGTCGGTCTGCATGTACAGGCTTGACGAAGGGTAGGGGCCGCCGAGCGCCTCCTGCGACCCCTGCGGCGTGCGCATGTCGACGAGCACCTTGCCGAGTTTCTTGTCGAGGATGTTGGCGACGGTCGGGTCTGTGGTCATGCCGACGTCGATGGAGCCCTTCTGGAGAGCGGAGATGAACGTCGGACCGGCACCGACGGCGACCGGGCTGAACTCGCTGACCTGGACGCCGTTCTTCACCGCGAGGTACTTGGTGAGGAAGTCGGTCGAGGAACCGAGGCCGGTGATGCCGAGCTTCCTGCCCTTGAAGTCCTTGGGCGACGTGATGTCCTTCGCGGCCTTGTCGGAGACGATCTCCACCTCGCCGGGCGCCTGGGAGAACTGCACCACGGACTCGACCTGCTTGCCCTTGGTCTGCAGGTCGAGGGTGTGGTCGTAGAAGCCGACGGCCCCCTGGACCTGGCCGGAGACGAGCGCCGTCTCGGCCTGGACACCGGCCGGCTCGCTCAGCAGTTCCACGTCGAGGCCCTCGGCGTCGAAGTAGCCGAGCCGCTGGGTGAGCATGGCGGGCAGGTAGATGACCTTGTCCAGACCACCCACCATGATCTTGACCTTCTCGCCCTTGCCGTCACCCTTGCTGCCGGAGTCCGACGAGGCGGTGGTGGCGGCGTCGTTGGCGCAGGCGGTGAGTGCGGTGACGGCGAGCAGGCCGGAGGCGGCGAGGGCGGCGATTCTGGTGGACTTGCGCATGGCGGTTCACGTCCTTGTGAGAGAGCAGTGCGGGGAGAGGAAGGGGCCCCCGGGGGCGACGGCGGCACCGGAGGTGCCGTGGGAGGGCGGTCAGTGCCCGGAGTCCGACGGCTTCCAGCGGAAGATGCGGCGCTCGGCGAAGGTGAGCAGCCCCTCGGCCACCAGCGCGACGACCGCGAGGATGACCATCGCGGCGTACACACCGGCGGCGTTGAAGGTGCCCTGGGACTGGGCGACGAGCAGGCCGATGCCCTTGGTGGCGCCTATGTACTCGCCGACGATGGCGCCGATGAGGGCGAAGCCGAAGCTGACGTGGAGGCTGGTGAAGATCCAGGAGGTGGCCGACGGGATGACGACCTGCAGCGTCACGCGCCGGTCGCTCGCGCCCAGGATGCGGGCGTTGGCGACGAGGTTGCGGTCGACCTCGCGGGCGCCCTGGAAGGCGTTGAAGAAGACCGGGAAGAAGACCAGGACGACGGCGGAAGCGATCTTGGAGGACGGCCCGAGTCCGAACCAGATCACGAAGATCGGGGCGAGGACGATCCTGGGTATGGAGTTGAGCACCTTGATGTACGGACCAAGGACATCGGCGAGGAAGGCGATCCGCCCCAACGCGATACCGCACACGACACCGGCCACCACACCGATGACCCAGCCGAGCAGTGCTTCCTGGAGGGTGACCCAGATCTGCTCGCCGAGCGAGCCGAGCGCGGTGCCGTGGGTGACCCAGGTGTAGATCTGGTCCCAGATCTTCGACGGCATCGAGAAGTTGAACGGGTCGATGACCTTGCCTCGGGACAGCGCCTCCCACAGGCCGAGCACGGCGACCAGGAGCAGCACCCTGGCCAGCAGGATGACGGCCTTGCGTCTGCGCGCGGCACGCGCGCGTGAGTGGGCGCGGTCGGGCGTGGAGGTGTCGACGGGAGTGGGCGCGGAGATGACCTCAGGCGACATGGGCGGCACCCCTCTCGCGCGTGATGCGGACCTCTTCGCCCAGGGACTCCCAGATCTCGCGGTAGATCTCGATGAACCGTGGTTCCAGGCGCACCGACTCGACCTTGCGCGGCCGGGGCAGGTCGATGTCGAAGACGTGCTTCACGGTGGCGGGTCCGGCGGTCATCACGACGACCTTGTCGGCCAGCGCGATCGACTCCTCCAGGTCGTGGGTGACGAAGACGACCGAGGCGCCCGTGCCCTCCCACAACTCCAGCAGTTCGTCCGACATCAGCGCCCGGGTCTGCACGTCGAGCGCCGAGAACGGCTCGTCCATCAGCAGGATCTCGGGGTCGTTGACGAAGGTGGCGGCGAGGGCGACGCGCTTGCGCTGACCGCCGGAGAGCTGGTGCGGGTAGCGGTCCTCGAAGGCCGCGAGCCCGACCCGGGCCAGCCACTCACGGGCCTTCTGCCTGGCCTCCGCCTTGGGCACGCCACGGAAACGCGGACCCGACATGACGTTGGACAGGACCGTGCGCCAGGGGAACGTGGCGTCCTGCTGGAAGACGAAACCGACCTTGTCCCCGACTCCGGCGACCGGTTCGCCGGCCACCAGGACCTCGCCCTCGGTGGGCTCCTCCAGACCGCTGACCAGGGTCAGGGTCGTCGACTTGCCGCATCCGGTGGGTCCGACGACGGCGACGAACTCGCCGCGCCCGACGGTCAGGTCCAGGTCCCTGACGGCCGTGTGCAGACCGCCTGACGGGGTCCTGAAGGTCTTGCTCGCGCCCCGTAGCTCGATGGCGGGGCTGGTGTCTGCGCTCATGGCCCGGGACGGTAGGTGTGGCGCGGGCCACGGCAGGAGTCTTCTGGGCGCAACCTCGACTTCTGCTTGCAAGAGTCTGTTGTGCTCATTTTGCTCGCGCTACAACTGCGGAGCCGAAACACGGGCGTAACGCCCGCACGGCCTTGGGAGAAAGAGGCCCGATGATTGACGTCCTGGTCGTGGACGACGACTTCCGTGTCGCCGAGATCAACGCCAAGTACGTGGGAAAGGTTCCCGGTTTCCGGGTCGCCGCCCGCGCGCACAGCGCTGCCCAGGCGCTCGCCGCGGTGGAACGCGCCCCGATCGACCTGGTGCTGCTCGACCACTACCTGCCCGACCAGACGGGGCTCGAACTGGTCCACCGCATGCGTGAACGCGGCCACGGCACCGACGTCATCATGATCACTGCCGCCGGCGACGTGGCGACCGTCCAGGCCGCCATGCGTCTGGGCGCCCTGCACTACCTGGTCAAACCGTTCACCTTCGCGGCCCTGCGCACCCGCCTCGACTCCTACGCCGCCCTGCGCCGCACCGTCGACCGCGTCGGCGGCCGGGGGGTGGCCGGTCAGGAGCAGGTGGACCGGATCTTCAGCGCCCTGCGCACCATACCCGCGGTCCCGTCGCCGAGGCTGCCCAGCGGCCACTCCGAACCGACCACGGACCTCATCTGCGAGGTGCTGCACCGGGCCGGCCGACCGCTCTCCGCGCACGAGGTGGCCGCCAGGACGGGTCTGAGCCGCTCCACCGCCCAGCGTTATCTGCGGCACCTGGAACAGGCGGGCCGACTGCGCCTGTCCCTGAAGTACGGCGACACGGGGCGGCCCGAGCACCGGTACGCGTGGGTGGCGCCGTAGGGCGGGAGAGGGGCCCCCGGCTCGGCGAACTCGGTGGGGCGCGCGACCGTCAGACCGCTCCGGCCCCGGTCAGTGACCGCACCTCGGTCTCCGCGTACTTGGCCTCGTCCGGCGCTTGCGGTGAGGTGACCGTGCCGAGCCAGCCCGCGAGGAAGCCGAGCGGGACGGAGACGAGGCCCGGGTTCTGCAGCGGGAAGTACTGGAAGTCGACGGCCGGGAAGAGCGATCCGGGACTTCCCGAGACGACCGGGGACAGCAGCACCAGGCCCAGTGCGGGGACGAGGCCGCCGTAGACCGCCCAGACGGCGCCGCGTGACGTGAAGCCGCGCCAGAAGAGCGTGTACATCAGCACCGGCAGATTCGCCGACGCCGAGACCGCGAAGGCGAGCCCCACCAGGAAGGCCACGTTGAGGTCGCGGACCAGCAGGCCGAGGGCGATCGCGACCGCGCCGACACCGACGGCGGCGGTCCGCGCGACCGCCACCTCGCTGCGCGCCTTACCGCCACGGTGCCGCAGTGAGGCGTAGAGGTCGTGGGCGACGGAGGCCGAGGCGGCCAGGGTGATGCCGGCGACGACCGCGAGGATCGTGGCGAAGGCGATGGCGGCGACCATGGCGAACAGCACCGTTCCCCCGGTGGTGTCCGCACCGCCGCCCAGTCGCTGCGCCAGCAGCGGCACCGCCGTGTTCCCGGCCGCGTTCGACGCACGCACGTCGTCGGGCCCGACGACGGCGGCCGCGCCGAAGCCCAGCACGATCGTCATCAGGTAGAAGCCGCCGATGAGCCCGACCGACCAGACGACCGAACGGCGGGCGGCGCGGGCGGTAGGCACGGTGTAGAAGCGGGACAGGATGTGCGGCAGCCCGGCCGTGCCCAGCACCAGCGCCAGGCCCAGGCTGACGAAATCGATCCGGGCGGTCCAGTCCCCGCCGTACCTCAGCCCCGGGGCGAGGAACGCGTCCCCGTGCCCGCTCCGCTCCGCCGCCGTGCGCAGCAACGCGTCGACGTCCCCGTGGAAACGCACCAGCAGGAGAACCGTCAGCGCGACCGTACCCCCGAGCAGCAGGACCGCCTTGACGATCTGGATCCAGGTGGTGGCCCGCATTCCGCCCAGCGCCACGTAGATCACCATGAGCGCGCCGACGACGACCACCGTCCAGGCGCGCGCCGCCGTGCTCGTCCCCCCGAAGAGCAGCGCCACCAGGCTGCCCGCGCCCACCATCTGCGCCACGAGGTACAGCACGGACACCGTCACGGAGGACGCCCCCACCGCGATCCGCACCCGCCGCTCGCCCATCCGTGCCGCGACGACGTCGGCGAGCGTGAACCGCCCGCAGTTGCGCACGAGTTCGGCGACGAAGAAGAGCACCACCAGCCAGGCGACGAGGAAGCCCACCACGTACAGAATCCCGTCGTACCCGAAGAGTGCGATGAGTCCCGTGACGCCTAGGAAGGAGGCCGCCGACATGTAGTCGCCCGCGATGGCAAAACCATTCTCCATCGGAGAGAACAGCCGCCCGCCCGCGTAGAACTCCTCCGCCGACCCGTGCCGGTCACGGCTCACCCAGGTGGTGATCGCCAGGGTGATCGCGACGAACACGCCGAACAGCAGCAGCGCCGGCGTCTGATGGTGACCGGTCACCGCTCGCCACCCCTGAGCGGTCGTGTCAACTCCTGGGTGTCCCAGCGCAGATCGAGCGCGGCGCGGTCCCTGCGCAACCGTGCGTGCCGTGCGTACGCCCACGTGAACAGGAACGTCGTCAGGAACTGCCCGAGCCCCGCCAGCATCGCCACGTTCACGGCTCCCGCCACCGGCCGGGCCATCAGCCCCGGTGCCGCCTGGGCGGTCACCACATAGCCCACGTACCAGGTGAAGAAGACCACGAGACCCGGAACCACAAACCTCCGGTACCGGCTGCGCACCTCCCGGAACGCCGCGCTGCGCTGCACCTGCAGATAGACGTCGGCGACGCGGTCGGCGCCTTCGCCCTCCCGGCGCGCGGAGGGCACGACCGGGGCGGGGGCGCCCGTCCCGTCCAGCTCGCCCCAGCCGGACGCCAGTGCGTCGTGCCAGGGGTCGTCGTACTTCGCCCGCCCGGCCGCTCCCGTGCCCGCCGCGGCCGGATCACAGCCGTGGTACTTCTCAATCGAACTCTCGGGACCGTCCCCGCTTCCGCGAGAACGATCATGGTTTGACCTCATGCCCAAGCATGGACAGAGCGGGAAGATCCCAGACCTTCTTCTCCCCGCGCTTCACCCCATCAGGTGACTCACTGCGAGGGGGGCCGGACCAGCCCCGTCGCGTACGCGTAACCCACCGCCCGCGCACGGTCCTTGATCCCCGTCTTGGCGAAGAGGTTGTTGATGTGGGTCTTCACAGTGGCCGTGGAAACGTGCAGTCTGCGCGCGATTTCCTGGTTGGTCAGCCCCTCGGCGATCAGTACGAGTACCTCGGTCTCCCGTGCGGTGAGCCCGTCCGGCGGCCGGGAGGCCGCAACCGGTTCCCGCTCCGGCTCCGTCAGCCGCTCCAGCAGGCGCCGTTGGATGCTCGGCGACAGCCCCGCCTCCCCGGACAGCACGCTCCGCACCGCCCGTACGATCTCGTCGCCGCCCGCGTCCTTGGTGAGATAACCGCGCGCCCCGGCTCTGAGGGCCGGGAACAGCGACTCGTCGTCCCCGAAGGTGGTCAGCACGACGACCTGGGTTCCGGGGTGCTCGGCGCGGATGCGCCGCGTCGCGTCGACGCCGTCACAGCGCGGCATGCGCAGGTCCATCAGCACCACGTCCGGGGCGAGCTCGGCGACGAGCCGGACCGCCTCCTCGCCGTCCCCGGCGGCGCCGACGACCTCGATCCCGGGCAGCAGACCGAGCAGCATCACGATGCCCTCGCGCACCACCGTCTGATCGTCCGCCACCACCACCCGGGCAGGCTTCGCGCTCTCCTCCTCCGTCATACGGGCACCTTCAACGTCACCACGAATCCCTCCTCCCCGGGCCCCGCCCACAGTGAGCCGCCCAGCAGCTCGGCACGCTCCCGCATGCCCAGCAGACCGTACCCGCCCCCCGACCCGGCCAGCCCGCCCGGCGAACCGCCAGAATCGCGGACGTCCAGCATCACTTCGTGCTCGGCGTACTCCAGCCGTATGCGCACCTTGGCGCCCGGAGCGTGCTTGCGGACGTTGGTCAGTGCCTCCTGAGCGACCCTGCGGACGGCCTGGGAGGCCTCGGCCGGCAGCGGTCGACGCTCACCCGAGAAGGTGATGTCGGCACCGTCCGACGCGGAGACGAGCTCACTGAGGAAGTCCTCGAGCGGGGACATCTCGCCGCGCAACGCGGAAAGTGCCTGCCGGGTCTCGGCAAGCCCGTCCCGGGCCATCCCCCGCGCCGCCACGACACGCTCCAGGATCGTCTCCCGTTCGGCCCCCGCCTCGATCAGCAACCGGGCCGCCTCCAGATGCACCAGCTGCGCCGAGAGGCTGTGCGCCAGTACGTCGTGGATCTCCCGTGCGATCCGCGTCCGCTCTGCCAGGGCCGCCGACTCCGCCTCGGCCGCCCGCGCGGCCCTCTCCTGGGCGAGCAGCCGCAGCGCGCTGCCGCGTGCCTCGGCGTCGAGGCGCAGGACGTAGCCGGCGAGCGCGATCCCGACGACGGTGACCGCCGTGTTCAGCCAGGCGTCGCCGGTGGCCGCCGCGTACGCCCCCAGACCGAGGCCGGCGGCGGGCGCGGCAGCCGCGAGGGGCAGCCGCTCCAGGGCACAGACGGCACAGCCGCACCACAGGACCATGGCCGGCACGCGCAGATCCGCCACGTACGCCGTCGCACCCATCCCGAGGAGCGCCACGAGCAGGGCCACCGCGGGCAACAGCCGGTGGTGGAAGGTGGCCCGGAAGAAGGCCCATGCCCCTGCCGCGCACACCAGGACTCCTAACGCGGCCGCGGCGATGCCCCACGAGCGCAGGCTGCCGTCCGTGAACGTCGTCCACAGGAGCATGCCGAGGGCGACGAGCCGTGCGATCCGGGCGAGCCCGCGCCGGGCGGCGGAGACACCGGCGCGGGACAAGGCCTCTCGGGAGGGCCAGCGTGTCCACGCGTACTCCGTCACACGGACTCCTTCCTCGCTGCCGAGGTCACGCGGTCACCGTACGCCGGACCCCGCAGTTGGGCGGTGGAGACGGAACGCGACCGCCAGACCAGGATCCCGCTGCGCACCAGCAGGGTGGCGGCGAGAGCGAGCAACAGGGCGGAGCTGTCCTGGTGGACGCCGAGGACCGCGCCTATGGCGAAGAGACCGACGCGCAGGCCTATGCCGACGATCCACACCGCGACGCTTGCCTTGGTACCGCGGCTCCAGACCGTGCCGTCCGGCTCGGTCCATATGCGGGTGGTCCAGGCCCAGCCGGCGCCCGTGGCCAGCCCGATGAGCAGCTCGGCCCCGATGAGGAGGGCGGACTCGGCGTGGTGCTGGGGGTCGAGCACGCCGGGCTCGCGCACGGCCAGGAAGGCCAGGACGGCAGGCATGACCCACCAGCGCCGGTCGGCCGAGATCCGGCGCGCTCGGAACTGACGCACGAGGATCAGGACGACTGCGGCGGTGATCAGCAGGGCGTCGGTGGGCCCGGACATCGTGGCCTCCGTGGGCGAGGAAGGGCGTTGTCGCGGCGGGTGCCGTCGACGCCCTCGACGCTACGGAAGCCGGCGGGGCGGTGGATCGGAGCCGGGGTGGATCGTGGGTGGATCCTCGGGCCTGCCCGGGCTCCACCCAGGGGTGGAGAGTCCGGAGCAGGCAGCGGTCGGGAAGCGGATGCGGCCGGGAGGGACGCCCAGGCGCCTTCCCGGCCCGCCGGGCCACTTGCCCCAGCCGACGCAGCGGCTACGCGTCGATGCGGGACCTGTCCAGTGTCGCCGCGGAGCTGGAGATGAACTCCTTGCGCGGTGCCACGTCGTTGCCCATCAGGAGGTCGAAGACCTGTTCGGCGGCTTCCAGGTCGGAGAGGTTGATCCGGCGCAGGGTGCGGTGGCGCGGGTCCATCGTCGTCTCGGCCAGCTGGTCGGCGTCCATCTCGCCGAGGCCCTTGTAGCGCTGGATGGAGTCCTTGTACCGGATGCCCTTGCTCTGGAACTCCAGGAGCTTGTCGCGCAGCTCGCGGTCCGAGTACGTGTAGACGTACTTGTCCTGGCCCTTCTTCGGCTGGATCAGCTCGATGCGGTGCAGCGGCGGCACCGCGGCGAACACCCGGCCCGCCTCCACCATGGGCCGCATGTAGCGGTGGAACAGCGTCAGCAGCAGGGTGCGGATGTGGGAGCCGTCCACATCGGCGTCCGTCATCATGATGATCTTGCCGTAGCGGGCCGCGTCGAGGTCGAAGGTCCGGCCGGACCCCGCTCCTATGACCTGGATGATCGCGCCGCACTCGGCGTTCTTCAGCATGTCCGTGACGGACGACTTCTGGACGTTCAGGATCTTGCCACGGATCGGCAGGAGCGCCTGGAACTCGGAGTTCCGCGCGAGCTTGGCCGTGCCGAGCGCCGAGTCGCCCTCGACGATGAAGAGCTCGCTGCGGTCGACGTCGTCGCTGCGGCAGTCGGCGAGCTTGGCGGGCAGCGAGGAGGACTCCAGGGCCGTCTTGCGGCGCTGGGCGTCCTTGTGCTGGCGCGCCGCGATACGGGTGCGGGCGGCGGCGACGGCCTTCTCCAGGACGACCCTGGCCTGCTGGGCGGCATCACGCTTCGTGGAGGTCAGGAACGCCTTGAGCTCCTTGGAGACCACGTTCGCCACGATGCGGCGCGCCGCGGAGGTGCCGAGGACCTCCTTGGTCTGCCCCTCGAACTGCGGCTCGGCCAGGCGGACCGTGACGACCGCGGTGAGCCCCTCCAGGGCGTCGTCCTTGACGATGTCGTCCTCGGCGACGCGCAGCAGCTTCTTTGCGCGCAGGACCTCGTTCAGCGTCCTGGTGACGGCCTGCTCGAAACCTGCGACGTGGGTGCCGCCCTTGGGGGTGGCGATGATGTTCACGAACGACCTGAGCGTCGTGTCGTAACCGGTGCCCCAGCGCAGCGCGACATCGACACCCAGCTCGCGGGTGACCTCGGTGGGCGCCATCTGGCCGTGGTCGTCCAGGACGGGGACCGTCTCCTTGAAGGTGCCCTGGCCGGAGAAGCGGAGGATGTCGCACACCGGCTTGTCGTTCGCCAGGTACTCGCAGAACTCGCTGATACCGCCGTCGAAGCGGAAGGACTCCTCCCCCTTGCTGCCGCCCTCGCCGAGCCCGTACTCGTCGCGGACGACGATGGTGAGGCCGGGCACCAGGAACGCGGTCTGGCGGGCGCGCTGGTGCAGCGTCTCCAGGGAGAGCTTGGCGTCCTTGAGGAAGATCTGGCGGTCGGCCCAGTAGCGCACGCGCGTGCCGGTGCGGGTCTTGGGGATCTTCTTGGTCTTGTGCAGGCCGCCCTTGGCCTCGAACTTCGCGTCCGGGCCGTCACCCGCGAAGACTCCGGGCACGCCACGCCGGAAGCTGATGGCGTGCGTGTGGCCGGCGCGGTCGACCTCGACGTCCAGGCGCGCGGAGAGGGCGTTCACCACGGACGCGCCGACGCCGTGCAGACCGCCGGAGGCCGCGTAGGAGCCGCCGCCGAACTTGCCGCCCGCGTGCAGCTTGGTCATCACGACCTCGACGCCGGACAGGCGGGTCTTGGGCTCGACGTCGACCGGGATGCCCCGGCCGTTGTCCCGCACCTCCACCGAGGCGTCGTCGTGCAGGATCACCTCGATGTGGTCGCAGTAGCCGCCCAGGGCCTCGTCGACGGAGTTGTCGATGATCTCCCAGAGGCAGTGCATCAGACCCCGGCTGTCGGTGGAGCCGATGTACATGCCGGGGCGCTTGCGTACGGCCTCGAGGCCTTCGAGGACGAGCAGGTGCCGCGCGGTGTAGTTGGAACCGTCCCGGTCTGCTCCGGTCAGCAGCGCTGTGGACGGCACGGACGTCTCGGCGGTCACGCGGTTCGCTCCTCGCTGAATTTCAGATGGGACCCCTGGGGCCAGGGGCCGGCTACGGTCGCCGGTCCGAGGGTACAGAGGCCTGGTAGAGCCGTTGTAACGCAACCCTCGTCGGTACCTCAGCCTAATCCAGAGTCGTACGGACGTTCGATCCCTCGTGGGGGTGAAGTACATATCACGTTCCCTTCGAGGCATGAACCATTTAGCCTCGGGGCACGTCCTCATCCACAACCGGCAACCCGCCGGGAGGACGGACAACCGACAGACAGCGCGAACCCGTACGACACAAGAGACGTAATACGGCACATTCGCCGCCAACCGGCAGCAGACAGCCGGCTCGGAAAGATTTTTTCGAGGAGAAGCCGCGAGCGGGAACGTTTTCGGCCTGGTTGGATGTTGACCCTGGTACGACAGCTCGTCGAGCTAGAGAAGAGGCGACGTGACTACTGTTCTGACCCACGCGAGCCCGCTGACGGCCGCTGACCGCTGCGACCGCTGCGGCGCCCAGGCGTACCTGCGCGTCGTCCTCCTGAGCGGCGGAGAACTGCTCTTCTGCGCCCACCACGGCCGCAAGTTCGAGCCGGAACTCAAGAAGATCGCCGCTGAGATACAGGACGAGACGGAACGGCTCACCTCCGTTCCGGCGCGCGCGTCCGACGAGGAACGCTGACCCTTCGCGTCCACGACGAGCCGGCACCGGCACCGACGCCGGTGAGCGGGCGGCCACCCCATCGGGGAGTGGCCGCCCGTACTCGTACGACGCGTAGGGCCGGCCTCCTCTTGGCGCACACCGACCGCACACTCGCTGCCGGCGACAGCCCGCGCGGGTCTGGCCTGCACGCGGCCCGAGGCGGCGCCGGAAGCGCCGCCCTCAGTGGCCGCCCCCCAACGCCTTGACGGCCTCCGAGACCCGCGTGTAGACGCCGGGGCGCCCCGGCTGCCCGCAGCCGCTTCCCCAGGACACCACGCCGATCAGGCGCCCATTGGCGACCAGCGGCCCACCGCTGTCCCCCTGGCAGGCGTCATGACCGCCTTCCGGCGCCCCGGCGCACAGCATGGAGGACGGGTCGTACTTGCCCTCCAGACCGCCGGGATAGGCCCGCTCACAGGTCGCATCTGTCAGCACCTGAAGGCCGGCGGCCCGCAGACTGCTCGTGTAGTCGGCATTCCCAGTCATGTCCCCCCAGCCGTACACCGTCGCAGGCGTGCCCGGCGTATAGGCCGGATCACCGGCGGGCGCCATCGGGATGACCGAGCTCGCGGGGAGCGGGGAGGCGAGCGTGAGCACGCCGAAATCCCCGGTGTTCGTGACGCTGTTGTACTGCGGATTGACCCATGTGGAGGTCACGGGGATCTCCTTGCCCTGGCTGGACGTGAGATCCGTACGGTCCGCGATCACCTTCAGATCCCGCAGCCGTCCCGGCGGCCCTCCCAGGACGGCCGCGCTCAGACAGTGGGCGGCGGTCAGGACCATGGAGCGGTCCACCACCACGCCTCCGCAGAACTGCCCCGCCCGGGTACCCCCAAACCGGTCACGGCTGGAGAGGGCAACCGTCCACGGGCTCTGTGAGATGTCGACCGGAACCCCTCCGATGACAACGCTGTCGGCCGTCGCAGGCACGGGGGCCGCCAGCTGTATCAGGGCTGCTGCGGCTGCGAGTGCCAGGGATCGGGCGTAGGGGCGACGCATGCGCTCTCCTCACTGTCGGATCGTCGTAGAACACCCACAGTGATCCAGCCGACCGCATCCCGCACACGCAAAGGGGCCGCCTCCCGTAGGAGACGGCCCCTTATGACGTACGGCCGAGGCCTAGTCGAGGTAATCGCGCAGCACCTGGGAGCGCGACGGGTGACGCAGCTTCGACATCGTCTTGGACTCGATCTGGCGGATGCGCTCACGGGTGACGCCGTACACCTTGCCGATCTCGTCGAGGGTCTTCGGCTGACCGTCGGTGAGACCGAAACGCATGGAGACGACGCCCGCCTCGCGCTCGGACAGCGTGTCGAGCACGGAGTGCAGCTGCTCCTGCAGCAGCGTGAAGCTGACCGCGTCGGCCGGGACGACGGCCTCGGAGTCCTCGATGAGGTCACCGAACTCGCTGTCCCCGTCCTCGCCCAGCGGGGTGTGCAGCGAGATCGGCTCCCGCCCGTACTTCTGGACCTCGATGACCTTCTCCGGGGTCATGTCGAGCTCCTTGGCCAGCTCCTCCGGGGTGGGCTCGCGGCCCAGGTCCTGGAGCATCTGGCGCTGCACGCGCGCGAGCTTGTTGATGACCTCGACCATGTGCACCGGGATGCGGATGGTGCGCGCCTGGTCAGCCATGGCGCGGGTGATCGCCTGACGGATCCACCAGGTGGCGTACGTGGAGAACTTGTAGCCCTTGGTGTAGTCGAACTTCTCGACCGCGCGGATCAGACCGAGGTTGCCCTCCTGGATGAGGTCCAGGAAGAGCATGCCGCGGCCGGTGTAGCGCTTGGCCAGGGAGACCACCAGACGGAGGTTGGCCTCCAGCAGGTGGTTCTTGGCGCGGCGGCCGTCCTCGGCGATGATCTCCAGCTCGCGCTTGAGCTTGGGGGCGAGCTTGTCGGCGTTGGCCAGCTTGTCCTCGGCGAAGAGGCCGGCCTCGATGCGCTTGGCGAGCTCCACCTCCTGCTCGGCGTTGAGCAGGGGGACCTTGCCGATCTGCTTCAGGTAGTCCTTGACCGGGTCCGCAGTGGCACCGGCGGCGGCGACCTGCTGCGCGGGCGCGTCGTCCTCGTCCTCGTCGGAGAGCACGAAGCCGGCGCTCTCCGCGCCCTCGGGCTCCTCGCCGGCCTTGACGGGGGTGTCCTCGAGGACGTCCTCGTCGAGCAGCTCGACTTCGTCCTTCTTGGCGGCGGTGGTCTTCTTGGCCGCCGTCTTCTTGGCGACGGTCTTCTTCGCGACCGTCTTCTTCGCTGCCGCCGCCTTCTTGGCCGCGGTCTTCTTGACGGGCGCGTCCTCAGCCGGGTCGTCCGCGACCGGAACCGCCGGAGCGGCGGGTGCGGTGGCCTTCTTGGTGGTCACCGTCTTCGCCGCGACGGACTTGGTGGCGGTGCGCTTGGCCGGACTCTTCGCTGCGACGCTCTTTCGGGTGCGCTTGGGCTCTGCGGCACTGACCATCAGCGTCACACCCTCTTCCTCGAGGATCTGGTTGAGGCTGCGCAGTACGTTCTTCCACTGAGTGGCCGGAATCTGGTCAGCTTCGAAGGCCCGACGCACATCGTCGCCGGCGATCTGCCCCTCAGCCTTTCCCCGCTCAATGAGAGCCATGACAGAGACGGACTCGGCGATCTCCGGCGGGAGCGTACGGGATGTGCTGGCCGACACGAACAACCTCTCGGAACGTTGGAAAACGGCTTCCGGCCCCATCCACAACGGACAGGAGCCGACCGCCGGCTTGGGGATGGGCCGACGGCGCGGGCGGGGCCGGGAGATGCACAGCGCCGCGAACGGCGTCCGTATTCCCTCCTCGGCTGTCACCTCTTAGGTCATCGCACAGCCCCGGAGAGCGTTACGCCCAATCCGCGTGGCCCGGATCACACCCCGTAACCGCTCAAAAACGTCCAGATACGGGCAGAGGTGGTCGGCCGACGCCGCTGCCGACCTCAACTGTCGACGGTTCCACACCATCGCGTATCCCGGAAGCCGCATCCGACACACGGAATCCGCGTCCGACACCGGGAATCCGTCGCCGGCCCGGGGCGGGGGCGCCGGTCTCCGTCGGACTCCGCCGGGTCCCGGGAGGATCCGACGGAGTCCGACGGCGGGCGCACGGGCGCTCCGCGGCCACCGGACCGCGCGCACCGGGTGCCGCCCGATGCGGATACCCACCCCCTGGTCGCATGGCTGCCGGTGTGCCGTCTCAGTGCTCGCGCGGCGCGGGCACCACGCGCTCAACCTCGGGGTGGACGGTGAGCAGTTGCCGCATGGCCCCCTCGGCTGCCGCGCCGTCACCCGCGGCGAGCGCGTCGACGATGCGGGCGTGCTGTGACAGGGCCGTGTCGTTCGGGCGGTCACACCCGGTGACCGGGCCGCCGGAGACCTGGAGGGCGGCCGAGACGATCCCCGAGAGGTGCTCCAGCATGCGGTTACCGGCGACCTGGATGAGCAGCGAGTGGAACTCCGCGTCGGCACGCGAGAAGGTCAGGGAGTCGCCCTGCCCCATGGCGTGGCCCATGATCTCGACCATGTCGCCGAGCCGCTGCTGCACCTCCTCGCGCCCGTGCCCGGCGGCGAGGCGAGCGGCGAGCGGCTCGATGGTCCAGCGCAGCTCGCTCAGCTCGCGGCGCTGGTCGTCGCGCTGCGGCCCGAAGGCACGCCACTCGATGATGTCCGGGTCCAGGAGGTTCCAGTCGCTGACGGGGCGTACGCGTGTGCCGACATTCGGACGGGCGCTGACCAGGCCCTTGGCCTCCAGGACGCGCAGCGATTCACGGACGACGGTCCGGGAGACCTCGAAACGCTGTCCGATCTCCTCGGGCACCAGCGGGCGGTCGGCGCCCAGGTCGCCGGAGACGATCATCTGGCCCAGCTGCTGGACGAGTTGGCCGTGCAGTCCGCGTCCGCGGCTGCCCGCGGCGCGCCGGCCGACGCGGCCCAGTTCCGGGTCTCCGCCCTCCCACGAGGGGGCGCCGACGCGGTCGGCGGCGGGCGCCTCGGCGTAGGGGTAGCGGTCGAGTTCGCCCGGTCCGGCCAGGCCGGAGTCTGCTGAGCGGGCGGCGGTCATCATGGTGTGCGCAAGGGTACTCACGGATCCTTTGTCGGCTCCCTCTCCAACTCCCTTGAGGTCTTTGGTGAAAAGCACACGAAAGGGTGATCGCTCACGGCGTCGCAATTGACGCCTTATCGGAAAGAAATGGGCGCTTTTCAGGGGAGTTGTGACACAGGAGGACCGGATCGGCACGGACTGTTGTCATCGGACTCTGCTGCGCAGGGTTGTGATCAGGTACGCGCACAGCAGTGCGGACAGGGACAAGGCCAGTGCCCCACCCACGGGTTGAGCGATCATGTGCGCCGCCGCGGCCAGGTACCGTTCCCCACCGAAGGGCCACCGCAACAGCGTCAGGGTGTGCATCCGCTGGGCGAAGCCCGTCGAGTCCCGCACGGGCGGCCCCGCCAGCACCTTCTCGACCAGGGGCACGACGACGACCGGCACCGCGAGGACGGCGGCGAGCCCCGCCGTCGTGGACCGGAAGAGACCGGCGGCCAGCACACCGGCCCAGGCGCATCCCGCGACCAGCCCGCACCAACTCGCTGCGAGCGGCAGCCAGTCGGCGGGAACCTGGGCGACCTCCCGCCCGTAGAGGAGGTGGAGCGACACGAGGTCGCAGCCGGCGGCGAGGGCGGCCAGCGCCAGCGCGGTGGCCCCGGCGACGAGGAGTTTCGCGGCGAGCAGCCCCAGGCGGCGGGGGACGGTCCCGCAGTTCACCGCCAGGGCGGGATGGCGGAACTCGTCGCCGTAGGCGAGAGCGCCCAGCAGGCCGGCGCCGAGTGCCCCGGGCGGCAGCGGGAGCTGTTGCGGCCAGGCGGCCAGCAGGCGGCGCTGGGGAGTGTGCCCCGTGCGGGCGAGGAGGACGGACAGGAGGACGGAGGTGACGAGGACGGCGGCGGCGGTGGCCCAGCCGGTGCCGATCCCGGCGGCACGGCGCAGTTCGTACCGCAGCGGGCGCAGGGGGCTCGGGGCGGAGCGGACTCTGACGGGCGGCGGCAGCGGCTGCCGGTCGCCCCGTTCCGGCGTCTCGGCCGACGGGGTCAAGGTGGCCTCGGCATCGGCGGTCGGCCCCATGTCACCGATTTCGTCGGCGAGTTGGTGAATGAGGATGCCGTGCCGGAAGGCGGCTTCGCCGATGTCGGCACACGTACTGCCGTACACCGACAGCCGGTTGCCGTCCTCCTGGACGATCTCCACGGAACGCTGCGCGGCCCTGGCCTCCTTGGCGAGCAGGGTGCCGAGGCGGGCGGCGTGCGGGCTGCGGACGGCCACGCGGGGCCGCAGCCGGGTACCGGCGAAGTCGGCGGCCGGTTGGTCCGCGACGAGACGGCCCCGGTCGAGAGTGACGACGTGATCGGCGGCGCGCGCCGCCTCCCTCGGGTCGGCCGTGGTGAACAGAACGGTGCCGCCCTGGGCGGCGTGCGCGCGCAGCACGCCGTGCAGCCAGCGCCCCTCACGGGTGGAGAGCCCGCCCGCGGGGTCGTCGAGCACGAGCGTGTACGGGTCGGCGAGCAGAGCGCAGGCGAGGCCGAGGCGCCGGTCCATCCCTCGCGAGAGGGTGCCGAGCCGCTCGTTGCGCAGGCCGACGAGTCCCACCGCGTCGAGGACCTCGTCGGCGCGACGGGCCGGCACGCCCGCCGCGGCACACAGCATGCGCAGTTGTCCGCGGACCGTGCGCGCGGGATGACCGGAGACATCGCCGAGCAGAACGCCCACCTCACGGGCGGGGTGGGCGATGCGGTGCAGCGGACGGCCCCGGAAGTAGGTGACGCCGCGGCCCGATTGAAGTTCGAGCATGAGCCTGAGCGCCGTCGTCTTGCCCGCACCCGAGGCTCCCAGAAGCGCGGTGACGTGGCCTGCGTGGGCCTCGAAGGACACGTCGTCGACGGCGGGCGGAAGGTCCTTGCGGGGGTTGCTGGTCAATCCGATCGCCTGGATCACCCGATGCAAGATAGCGCGATATGCCGATTTTGTCGGGAACCTTGCTGACGAACCGGCTCTCACTTTGATCAGACATAACATGATCGGACATATGTCCGGAACCGATCTCGGCGACGGAGGCTCAGACCTCAGGACGCAGCATGGGCGGGTTCAGCAGCGTGGCGCCGCCCGCACGGAAGAGCTGTGCGGGGCGGCCGCCCTGCCGGGTCGTCGTACCACCCGTGGGGACGAGGAAGCCGGGCGTACCGGTCACCTTGCGGTGAAAGTTGCGCGGGTCGAGCGCCACGCCCCAGACGGCCTCGTAGACCCTGCGCAGCTCCCCGACGGTGAACTCGGGAGGGCAGAAGGCGGTGGCCAGCGAGGAGTACTCGATCTTGGATCGGGCGCGCTCGACACCGTCCGCGAGGATCTGCGCGTGATCGAAGGCGAGCGGAGCCACCGGTTCGCCGGCGCGGCCGTACCCGCCCTGCTGCAGCAGCTCCTCGACGGGCGCCCAGCGCACATTGCCGGCGTCACCGCCGGCTCGGGGCGCGGGCAGGTCGGGGGCGAGCGCGAGATGGGCGACGCTCACCACCCTCATCCGCGGGTCGCGCTTCGGGTCGCCGTACGTGGCCAGCTGCTCCAGGTGGGCGCCGTTGTCCTGAGCCGGTGCGGACGGGTCGTGGGCCCGCAGCCCCGTCTCCTCGGCCAGCTCACGCGCGGCGGCCTGCGCCAGGTCCTCGTCCGCCCGGACGAAGCCGCCCGGCAGCGCCCACCGGCCCTGGAACGGCGGCTCGCCCCTGCGCACCGCCAGCGCACACAGGGCGTGGCGGCGCACGGTCAGCACGACCAGGTCCACGGTGACGGCGAAGGGCGGAAAGGCCGACGGGTCGTAGGGCATGTCGCGATCATAGTCGTCTTCCTGACGATAAACACTCCCTTCCGCGACCGCTTCGGCAGCTGATCCACTTCTGTCCGGTGCAGGTGTCATCGACGGCCGCCCTCCGCCCTGCCGCGCCGCATCATCCGAGGTCACACCCCCAGCTGCAGCCCGTCTGCCGCCTCCTCCACCATGGCGAGGCCGAGCCGGCCCACCCGCACGGAGAAGGGCGCGCCGGCGAGCCTCAGTCCGGTCAGGACGATCTCGCCGAGCGGGGCGCTGCGGACCGGACACAGGGTCACCGTCCCGGCGGGCGCATCGGGACGGATTCCGACGAGCGCGGTGAGCAGCAGCACCCCGGCGGCGGCCGCCGTGGCGGCGGGTCGACAGGCCGCCGGATGCGGCAGCGGCGCGCTCCCTTCCGTCCGCGGCTCGCCGGCGAACATCTCGGGCAGCCGGTATCCGAACGCCTCCGCCGCCGCCAGCATCCCGCCGAGCAGCCCGCCCGCCTCCTTCTCGTACCCGGCGGCGGCCAGTCCCGCCACGGCGACCGCCGTCTCCTGGACCCGGACCGCTCCCCCGCGGTGTCCGAACGGGTTGTACGCCGTCTCCCTGGCCGCCAGTCCGCGCAGCCCCCAGCCCGAGTCCATGGCGGGGCCGCCGAGCAACCGGGCGAGCTGCTCGGTGCGCACCTTGTCCAGCAGACCGGGCGCCAGGGTGCCGCAGCCGAGCAGTCCCGTGTCGAGGAGGTGGGCGACGCCCGCGCCGAGGTGCGGTACGAGGTGTCCGTCGCGGGTGCGGGCGGCGGCCGGTCTGCCACCGGACCGGTCCTCGATCCAGAAGTCCTCGCAGAACGCGTCGCGCAGTTCCTCGGCCCAGGCGCGCAGCTCCGCCCCGCCCGGTCGCCCGCACGCGTCGAGCAGGTCGGCGCCGACCACCGCGGCGCGGTGGGCATGCGCCTGGGTCTCGCAGCGCAGCGGCCCGGCCGGCTGCGGGTCGGGGAGGTAGACGCCGTCGCCGACGGTGGTGCGCAGCCACCGCAGACAGTGCTCGGCCGCCGGCAGCAGCTCCTGCGTGTCCCGCTCGGGAAGCCCCCAGCGCCAGGCTTCCGCGAGGAGCACGGGGAACAGCAGGGTGGCCTCGGTGCCCGTGCAGCCCGCTGGCAGATACGCGCCCGCGTCCCGGCGGGGCCCGGGGATCATGCCCGAGCGGAGGCCCGGGCCACCGAGTTGGGTACGGGCGAGGATCCGCAGCGTGCCCGCGGCCAGCCGGGTGCCGAGCGGCAGCGTCATCCGGGCCGCCACCAGGGACTCCGCGGGCGCCGGGCCGCAGCGCCACGGCGCTCCGGCCGCCAGCTGGATATCGGAAGGATGCGCGGGGTCCCGGAGCAGCAGGGCCCGGAGGTCCTCGACGCAGGTGTGCAGCAGCGGCTGGACACGGGGGTCGTCCCCGGTGGCCCGGGTCTGCGCGAGCGGGTTCGTCGCGCCGCGTCCCACCGCTCTGACCGGGCCCGCGCCGTCCGGCCGCACCCGCAGTTCCACACTTCGCGTCCCGCCGGGCGGCAGTTCCAGCTCCCAGCGCAGGAGCCCGGCCGAGGCGAGGGCGTCCGTGGGGGGCGGTGCGACCGTGACCGCGCAGTCGCCCTTCCGACAGGACCAGCGCAGCCCGGAGTCATGGACGGTGGCCGGAAGTTCGGGTCCGGTGCTGCCCGAGGCGATCTCTCCCAGTTCCGCGAGGTCCGTGCCCAGGGCCACCTCCACCGGCAGCCGCAGCGGGCGGGGGGCCGCGCTGTGCAGGGTGATCCGCTCCGTGCCGTCGGCGGACCGGACGCGCTCCACTACGACGTCCGGATCCGGTCCCGCGTCGGGGGACGCGTGCACCGTCCCCACGAAGCGGGCCCGGTCGGCCGCGACCATGCGGGCCTGCACGGGCAGCGGCTCCCGCCCGGCCACCCGCACCTGGCAGCGGGAGAGCACGCGCCGGCCCGCGCGGTAGAACCCTTCCAGGCCCTGCCCCGTCAGCTGTCCCTGATCGGTGGAGATCACAAGGCCGGGCAGGGCGACGCAGATCAGTGCGGTGTGGGCGGGCGGCAGGTCGGCCACGCGGCGCGGCGGAGCGGGCGGCGGCGCAGGGCAGGCCTGGAGCCGGTCGACGTGCGGGACAGGAGCCGGTGTGCCGCCCGGCGTCCTGGGCACGGCCGGTGGGACACCCCTGGCAGGGTGGGGCGCCGAGGGGCCGTGGCGGGGACGCCGGTTGCCGTCGGGGGTGGAGAACGGTGCGGGCAGGGGCATGGGGCGGCTTTCTCTGCGCTCGGTACGCCTGGGGTGCGCCCGGAGCCGGATGAGCGGCTCCGGAGAGGGTCGTGAGCGATGCGGCGGCGCGACCCGAGCACGGGTTCCGCCACTCAGGTGAACGGATCGCGCCTGCCCCAGGTCACGCCCGTGGGAGGGGAAGCCGACCGAACGGCCGTATGCCGCGCGGCAGCACCCGCTCATGTGCCACCCTCCCCCGTACTCCGGCCGGGACGGCGGCGGGCAGGGGACCGACCGCTCGCCTCCTCCGTCGTCCGCCGCGGCCCTTCGCCGGCGGACGGGATGTCGGCGGGAGGCCGGGGCCGGGCTCCGGACGCCTGGGCGGGGCCACGGGGCGGCCGGCTTCCGCCGCTCGCCGGGCGGGCCGTGCGCCTGCGCCGGGGAGCGGCGGCGTGGGCGGGCCGCTGCGGAGCGGGCTCCCCGGCCGCGGCGCAGGGCTCGGCACCGCCCGGCGGCTCGGCCGTGCCGTCCCGCCTCGTGGCGGTTGGGCCCTGCTTCCGGTCACGGCCCACCCGTTCCGCGCGCAGGCAGCGGCGCACGGTCTCCGGGCTCAGGCCCTCGTTGCAGGCCTGGTGCAGGAGGCGGGCGAAGAGGTAGTCCGGGTCCGCGGCCAGGGCCATGGCGAGGGCTTCACGAGCCTCCAGTTCGTCGCCGGTCGACCAGGCGACCCACCCGGCGAGTGTCAACGGCGCCGCGGCGTGCTCTCCGTACGAGCCGACGCAGCGGCGGGCCAGGGCGCGCCACAGCCGCAGCGCCACGGCGGCCTCCGCGCCCTCCATCCACTCTGCGGCGCGGTCGCGGGTCATGCGGTCCTGGAGGCCGACGATCAGGGTCGCGGCCTCGTCGTGCCCGAGCAGCTCGTCGTCGCGCAGGTCCGCCGCCGGGGCTCCGGACACCGTCGGGACCTCGGCGAGTCGGGCCATGACCCGCTCGGCGAGTGCGAGCGTCTCGGCGGCGACCTCGTCGCGGGTGCCGTCGTCCAGGATTCTCCGGACGAGCGCCATGCTCGCGGCGTCCAGCGCCACTTCCTGATCCAGCACGGACGCCGTCTCCCGGGGGCTGAGCCTTGCCCGGAACTCCTTGAGCGTGCCGCGCACCTGAAGGCCCGCGTAGGTCGCGGCGGCGGCCAGGACGGAGGTACCGGGCAGGCCCATGGGCTGCCCCTCGGAGGGACAGCAGCCGGGGCTCGGGCACACGTACGACCAGAAGCGGCCGTCGGAGAGGCACAGGGCCTCCACCACGGGCGCGTCGAGGCTGCCGCAGGCCGTGCGCAACGACTGGGCCAGCGGTCGGAGGCGTTCCATCACATCGCGTCCGGTCTCGCCGTTCGATGGTTCCTGGACGAGGTAGGCGACCATGTTCTCCGGTCGGGCACCTCTGCGTTCGCTGCCGGTCACCAGGCCGCGCGCCAACTGCTGTGCCGCGGACGGCCAGTCGCCGGGCTGAGCGGGGATGCCGAGCCGTGCGCGCCCGCCGAACCTTCCCCGTCCGTCCCGGTCGTGCAGTGCCACCAGCACGATGCTGTCCTCCGGGCGGTACCCGAGCAGATACGGCAGGGCGTCGGCCAGTTCGGCCGGAGTACGCAGGGTGACCTGGGTCTCGCCGGGTCCTCCCGCCGAGCCGCCGTGTCCGGGGTACGCGGTGGGCTCGCCGCTGTGGTGTGCGGATCCGTGCATGTCTCCGATGCCGGAGGGGCCGGCCGCTTCGTCGTGGTTCGTCATGCGGCGACCATCTCGCGGATCTTGGAATTCCGCTTGGGCCTGTGGACAACCATGGCCATGGGCACGCCAGGAGTTGTCCACAGGCAGCCGGGCTTGCTCGCACGATGTCCGACCGATGGGGTTGCCTTGACGCCATGACCGACAACGGAAAAGGCCCCGGGCGGGCGGTGACGCCAGCCTGGGGCCCCTCGATCCGAACAGTTACGTCAGCCGTCGGACTCCGACGACGGGATGTAGGCGCCCGGCACGTCGTTCGGTGCGTAGATCTTGTTCTCGCCGGGGTACGGCTTGGTCCAGTTGTACGTCTCGTACCACGTGAGGTGGTTCATCTGGGCGGGGTTGGCGAAGTCGGGCACGGCGCCCGGCCCGGTCAGGCGCTGGTGCGACGCCCAGGCCTTCCACTGCGCCGCGACGCTCTGCTCGGTCGCCGGCACCTTCGCAGTCGTCGGCGCGGGCGCCGCCTTGGCGTCCTGCGGCGCCGGGGTGTCCGTGCCGCAGGAGGGCTGGGTGCTCAGGCCGTCGGTCAGCGAGGTCCGGTTGGGCAGCGCCTTGAACGGCGTGTAGTTCGGCTTCTGGGTGAATGCCCCGAACATCGGGGTGGCCGCGCTGTCCTTCTGGTTCATCGGGTGGATCCCGAGGATCTGCTCGATGGTGCGGATCATCGTGATCTGCGAGTAGTAGTGGTTGTCGACCTTGCCGTGCTGTGCCCAGGGGCTGATGATCTGGACCGGCGCACGGTGGCCGTCGATGTGGTCGAGGCCCGCCTGGGAGTCGTCCTCGACGACGAAGATCGCCGAGTCCTTCCAGTACTTGCTGTGCGTGATCTCATCGACCATCTTGCCGACCGCGAGGTCGTTGTCCGCGACCTCGGCGGCCGGGCTCGGCGGACCACCGGTGTGGTCGTTGGAGAACCAGAACATGTTCAGGTTCGCCGGACCGTTCTTCTCGAAGTCCTGCTTCCAGATCTGTTCCTTGTAGATGTCCGGGACGCTGAGGTCGAACAGCGGGAAGCCGGGCACCGACACCTTGTTGAGGGACGGAATCGCCGAACCGGTCTGAATGGGATAGGCGGTCTTCTGCCCGGTCGCCTCCATGTTCTTGGCGTCGCAGTACAGGTTCTGCCAGGTGGCGCCGGCCGGCTTGCTCTCGATCGACTGGAACTCGCCGAAGTCCTTGACGGACTTGCCGACCGCCTGCGCACCGGTCCAGATGAAGCCGGACTTCTGGTGACCGAGAACGTCGTCCTCGGTGTCGTAGCTGCGCGTGTACTCACCGGCGGAGGACTCGGTGTACTCCGGGTTGTCGGCCTGCATCAGCCAGTTGTGGCCCTCGGCGGAGTTCGTGCCGACGTCGTAGAAGTTGTCGTACAGCCCGAACTGCTGCGCAAGCGCGTGCTGGTTCGGCGTCACGTTCTCGCCGAACTGCGTGAGCGACGGGTCACCGTTGCCCTGCTTCAGGTCACCGAAGACCTGGTCGTAGGTCCGGTTCTCCTTGACGAGCAGGAAGACGTGCTTGATCGTCGAGGGGGCCCCGAGCCGCACCGGGACCGGCACCGGCTTCGCCGTGCTCCTGCCCTGGCTCAGCCTGACCGAGCCCGCGGTCCAGCCGTTCTGCTTGAAGACCTTGGCCGTCTCGGACCTGATGACGCTGTCGTCCGGCAGCGTGAACTGCGTCAGGCTCGACGTCGTGTCGTGGGTGCCGTGGCCGGCGGCGGTGGTGGGGCGGCGGGCGTCGATACCACGGCTGTTGGAGACGACCACGTTCTTGCCCACGGTGGCGATCTCCGCGGGGAAGTAGTCCGTCGGGAGCAGGCCAACGTAGCTCGCCGGCTGCTGCGGGGAGGTGTACCGGTAGACGGCGACCGCGTTGGCCCGGCCGAGCGTCACCAGCAGGTGGCCGTCGTCGGTGAGCGTCACCGCGTTCGGTTCATAGCCCACCGACGCCTCCGGCCACGGCTGGGTGGCTATGGTCTGCACGACCTTGTCGTTGGCGGTGTTGATGACCGACACGTTGTTGTCGGCGGTGTTGGTGACGAACACCGCGCCCTTCCTGGCGTACACCGCGGTCGGGTGCAGACCGACGTCGATGCTCCCGACGGCGGCGGACGGGTTCGCCAGGTTGATGACGCTGACCGTGCCGCTGGTGGCGGCACCGGTCGCCGGGTTGGCCGGCACCTGGGTGCCGTAGGAGTTCATCGTGGTCTCGCCGGCCTTGGCCGGACGCCCGCCCTCGTTGCTGACGTAGAGCTTGTTGCCGACCATGGCGATGCCACGGGGGGCGTTGCCCACGGCCCAGCTCTGCTTGATGGTCCCGGTCGCCGCGTCGATGGCGACCACCCGGTTCTGGCCGTTGACCGCGGAGTACACGGTGGAGCCGTCGGCCGAGAACACCGCCGCGCCCACCAGCGCGTGCTTGGATCCGTCGGCCGGGATCGTGATGGTCGTCGGGTTGGAGAGGGTGCCGTCCGGGTTCACGGTGAACTTGGTGTAGCCGTCGCTCTGGCCCAGCCACAGCTGCGAACCGTCGGGCGAGTACGTCGGGCCCTCCTGGCCGACGGAGCCGCTCTTGATGCGCAGGTCGTCCTTCGCGTTGCTGCCGACGCGCTGCTTCACCTGTCCGGTCTTGAGGTCCACGATGACCAGCGACGCAGGGCCATCGGCGATCGAGGCCGCCAGATGGCTGCCGTCCGGGCTGACGGACGACGACATGATCTTGCCGTCGTCGATGACGGTGCGGGTGCCGTACGGAGCGATGTACTGGTCGGCGGAGACAACCTGGCCGTTGGCGGTGACCTGGCCGACCTGCTGGGTGCCGAACTGGTACGTCTGGGCAACGGCGGTGCCCGTGACGCCGAGAGCGACTGCTATGCCCGCCGTGACCAGCATGGTCCGGCGGCCGACGCGTCTACCGAAGAGGCTGACCTGCGCCTTCTCGTTGGTCCGACGCTGTCGTGTTACCTGCATGGAACTATCCCTTCGGGGTGGTGTCGAGCAGTTCGACGTTGCCGTCGAACTGCCAAAGCGGGTTGGGTGCGTCTCCGGTCGGGGTCCGCACCAGGAAGTAGCCGTTCACTTCCTTCGGTCCGTCGCCGTCGGCCACGAACCGCCCGTCTGAGGCGATGTCGAGCTGGTAGATGGCCGTCCCCGGGGCCGCGACGCCGGGGAGGTGCCAGGTGACGACGCAGCGCCAGTCGTTGCCCGCCCCCTGGGCGGCGACCTGGCCGTCGCCCTTGTTGCACGCCGCTGTGACCCGCAGTTGGGCTTCGGTGACGGCGGGGCGGTGGAGTTGTCGGGTCTGCATGCGGTAGAGGTGGGCGAATGCCGTGGCGACCGAGCGCTGTACCTTGTCCTGCTCGATTCCGGAGCCCGTCGACGGGGTCGCCACGGCGACCACCGTGACCGTGGCGGCGAACAGTCCGACCAGCGGCAGGACTCCGGCGGTGACCGCACGGCGCCCCGAGCCGTCGTAGCTCGGATTGGTGAAGTCCCGCCGCACGAACAGCAGGTAGGCCAGCACTGTCGCGGTCACCGCCCACGCCAGGCCGACCACGATGCCGATCAGGAGGGGGCCGAGTTGCGCCGGGCTGGTGAACAGGCCGTTCCAGGAGATGAAGGCGTAGCCGGGCAGGGCGAGGCGCACGGCGACGGGCAGCGGCAGCATCTGGGCGACCTGCATCGCGAGCGCGACGATCGGGGGCAGCAGCAGCCCCGTCGGGGATCGCCCCAGCGCGACCGACCCGAGCAGTCCGATCGCGGCGAGGGCCAGGGTCGGGGCGAGGGCGCAGACCCAGGCGAGCAGGACCCTGCCGGCGGCGTCCCCCGGCGTCAGCAGGTGGCCGTCGAGGCCGACCAGCGGCTGGTTGCCGACCGCCACGACCCCGCCGACCGTGCCGGCACAGACCAGCCCGGTCACCAGCAGCAGGATGACGGTGAGGCTGGCCAGTGCCTTGGCGGCGAAGATCCGCCTGGTCGACCGGACCGCCACGAGCAGGTGGCGCCAGGTGCCGAGCCGGTCCTCGGCGGCGAACACGTCACCGGCCACCACCGAGGTCAGCAGCGGGAGCGCCCAGGTGCCCGCGAAACCGAGTGTCACCAGCGGTCCGGCCCACCCCGTGGCGTGCATCCAGCGACCGAAGAGGGTGTCGGCGGGGAGCGTGCTCTGTCGGCTCACTCCGGCGACGAAGAGCGCCGGCGCGATCCAGCAGGCGAGGACGAGCAGGCGGATCCGCCACTGCGAGACGAGCTTGACCAGCTCGAAGCGGTAGCCGCGGGAAACCGAGACGCGGCGGACCCCGGCGACGGTGCCCTCGGCGACGGTCGTGGTCATCGGCCGGCCTCCTGCTGCTCGGTGAGGGCGAGGAACGCGGCTTCGAGCGGCGACACCACGGGGGCGAGCTCCCGCACCGCGATGCCCGCCTGAACGAGCGCCACCACCAGTTCGTCGAGGGCGGGAACCAGCGCCCGTACGACGAGCACCTCGTCGTCGCGCCGTGCCCCTGCGTCGTCGACGACGCCGATCCCGGCCGTGTCGGCGGCCAGTCGGCGGGCGGCCTGGGGGTCGGAGGTCCGCAATCGGTAGTCGAGTTCACGGTGCTCGGCTGCCAGCTTGCTCAACGGGCCCGAGAAGACGACCCGTCCGGTGGCCAGGATGGTGACCTCGGAGCACAGTGCCTCGAGGTCGTCCATGCGGTGGCTCGAGAGCACGACGCTGGTTCCGTCCGCGGCGAGCCGGGTCAGGACACCGTGCACGTGTCTCTTGCCCGACGGATCGAGGCCGTTGGAAGGCTCGTCGAGCACAAGCAGCCGGGGCTTGGTGAGCAGGGCGGCGGCGAGCCCGAGACGCTGACGCATACCGAGGGAGAAGCCGCGGGTCCGGTCGTCGGCGACATCGGTGAGCCCGACCTGGTCGAGCACGTCGTCGACCGCCGCTGTCCGCGCGTCGCGGCCGTGGAGAGCGGCCAGCGCGGCGAGGTTCTGCCTGGCCGTGAGGGAGGGATAGAGGCCGGGCCCGTCCACGAAGCCGGCGACACCGTCGGGAGCGGCGAGCGCCCGACCGACCGGCGCGCCGAGGATTTCGAGGCGGCCGCTGTCGGCAACGGCGAGGCCGAGCAGCAGACCGAGCAACGTGGTCTTGCCGGCGCCGTTCGGTCCGACCAGACCATGGATCTGACCTGGGGTCACATCCAGGTCGATGCTGTCGAGTGCGATGACGTCGCCGAAGCATTTGCTGATCCCGCGAGCCCGGACTGCGAGGAGTGCGTCCATGAGTCCCTTTCTTCGAAACCCGCAGGGACCCTAAGGACGGCACACAACCCGGACACAGACGACTGGTTGAACGCTCGTGGAACGGATCGTCAAGGCGTCGGCAAGTCGTGTGCACGACCAGCCGCACCGAGGAGGACTTGGGCAGCGCCGGGACGCGAAGGGCACGTATGAAGTGGTGTGACCCGCTATGTTCCGGAGCGGACCGGAAAAGGACCCCGATGAGGGCAGCTCAGCCTGCCGCGGCAAGGACGAGCGGAAGGACCTGCTCGCTGCCTGCCCGACGCAGGAGGCGGGCGGCCACCGCGAGGGTCCAGCCGGAGTCGGTGTAGTCGTCCACGAGCAGCACGGGACCGGGAGAGCCGGCCAGGGCGGCGGCAAGCTCCTCGGGGACGGTCAGGGCGCCGGACAGCGCCCTGAGGCGTTGGGCGGAGTTGCTGCGGCGTGCCGCGTGCGCGCCACCCGGCCCGGTATAGGTCAGGGTGCCCAGATACGGGAGGCGGCCGATGGCCGCGATGCCCTGGGCGAGGGACCCCACCAGTTGTGGGCGGGTCAGGGACGGTACGGAGACGACTCCCACCGGCCGTGCGGAGGCGTCCGGCGCATTCGTGGCCCAGCCCCCCGGGGAGCGCGCCCAGTCGGCGAGGACCGCCACCGCGGCCCGCAGGACGTCGTCGGGGACCGGACCGTCGGGAGCGTTCTCCGCCAGCAGCGGGCGCAATCGGTTGCCCCAGCCGATGTCGGAGAGCCGCCCCAGGGCGCGCCCGGTGGAGCACTGTTCGGCGGCCGGGATACGCCCCTTGAGGTCGATGCCCAGCGCGGGCATCCCCGTCGGCCACATGCGGCGCGGCTCGACCTCCACCCCCGGGCGGTCCAGTTGCTTCGCCGCCCCGGCCAACGCCTCCGCCGAAACGGCGGAATCGGCCCAGGCACCTGCGCAGTTGTCGCAACGCCCGCACGGGGTCGCCCCCTCGTCGTCCAGCTGTCGGCGCAGGAACTCCATCCGGCACCGGGACGTGCTCACGTAGTCGCGCATGGCCTGTTGCTCGGCGGCCCGCTGCCGCGCCACCCAGGCGTACCGCTCTGCGTCGTAGACCCACTGCTGACCGGTGGAGACCCAGCCGCCCTTGACGCGCTTGACCGCCCCGTCCACGTCGAGCACCTTCAGCATCGTCTCCAGCCGACTGCGTCGAAGGTCCACCGCCGCCTCCAGGGCCGGCACGGACAGCGGCCGCCCGGCACCGGCGAGGGCCGAGAGGGTCTGCCGAACCTGCTCCTCGGGCGGGAAGGCGGTGTCGGCGAAGTAGCGCCAGACGGCCTCGTCCTCCTTGCCCGGCAGCAGCAGCACATCGGCGTGGGCGACACCGCGCCCGGCCCGCCCCACCTGCTGGTAGTAGGCGATCGGCGAGGACGGCGAGCCGAGGTGCACCACGAAGCCCAGGTCAGGCTTGTCGAAGCCCATGCCCAGCGCCGACGTCGCCACCAGTGCCTTGACCCGGTTCTCCAGCAGGTCGGCCTCGGCCTGCAGCCGGTCGGCGTTCTCCGTGCGCCCCGTGTAGGAGGCCACCCGGAAGCCGCGCTGCCGCAGGAAGGCGGTCGCCTCCTCGGCCGCGGCCACCGTCAGCGTGTAAATGATCCCGGAACCCGGCAGCTCGTCGAGATGCTCCGCCAGCCAGGCCAGCCGGTGCGCGGCGTCCGGCAGCTCGACCACGCCCAGCCTCAGGCTCTCCCTCTCGAGCGGGCCGCGCAGCACCAGGGCCTCACCGGCTCCGGTACCCAATTGCTCGGCCACGTCCGCGGTGACCCGCGCGTTGGCGGTCGCGGTGGTGGCCAGCACCGGCACTCCGGGGGCGAGCTCGGCGAGCATGGCCCGCAGCCGGCGGTAGTCCGGCCGGAAGTCATGCCCCCAGTCGGAGATGCAGTGCGCCTCGTCGACCACCAGCAGGCCGGTCGTGGCCGCGAGCTTCGGCAGCACCTGATCGCGAAAGTCCACGGAATTGAGGCGCTCCGGGCTCACGAGGAGAACGTCGGTCTCGCCGCGCTCGATCTCCTCGTGGATGGCGTCCCACTCCTCCAGGTTGGCCGAGTTGATGGTGCGCGCCCGGATACCGGCGCGCGCCGCCGACTCGACCTGGTTGCGCATCAGCGCCAGCAGCGGCGAGACGATCACCGTCGGGCCGGAGCCTCGCCGGCGCAGCAGAGCGGTGGCGACGAAGTACACCGCGGACTTCCCCCAGCCGGTGCGCTGCACCACCAGGGCACGCCGGCGCTCCTCCACCAGCGCCGCGACCGCCTGCCACTGGTCCTCCCGCAGCCGGGCCGAGCCCCCGGGATCACCGACGAGCTCGGCGAGGATGGCGTCGGCTTCAGCGCGGAGCTCGAGTTCGTCCATGTTCCCATGCAACCCGATGGCACTGACAATCGGCCATCTCACCCACCGTGACGAGCTGCTCGCAAAGGGCAGGACCAGGCACAGGACGATGACCGTCCTGGCCGTACAGGCGTGTCCCGTTCCTTCGCCGGGAAAACACTGGGCAGAGAAGTAGCGTGGATATAGGCCACACATCACCAAAAACCGGTCGGCAGCCACAATTGCTCGTTGCCGCAACCCAGTTCGGCGGGAAGAATTGAGGTCCGCTCCCCGCACGGCTCGCCCGTGATCCGGCAGGGCTCTGCTGCGGTGCGCGCCCCCCATCCCACCCCGCCCGCAGTGTGGGCGCGTCAGCCGAAGGGAGGATCGTGACCTTCGGATTCGCTCCGTCCTCGGCGGCATCCCTGGCAGGTTCCGCCGACCCGTCCGCCGCTTCCGCCCATCCCGTGGCCCGACTGCTCGAGCCGGCGGAGTGGGCGGCCGCCGGGATTCCCCTGCTGCGCAACCCCCGGGAAGTCGTCAGCGGGCTGCACGCCCGACACCGGCCACGGCCCTCCACGGCCGTGGTGGCCGTTCTGGACCCGGACGAACGGCTGTGCGCCAGCGCGTCGTTCACCCGGCGTCCCGCCCCCGCGGACGGGTGGGTGTTCCGTAACGCACTGCTGGCCCAGCTGCGCCGGGTCATCCCGCACGACCTGAGGCGCCGGACGCCGGTGCGCACGGCGGTGCTGCTCTACTGCCGGGAGGGCGACATCCGGTGGACGGAGGAGGACGGGGCGTGGATGTGGGGCCTGCGCGACGCGTGCACGTTGCACGGGCTGCGCTGCGGTGCGTACATCACGCTGACGCGCGACGGCTGGCAGGTCCTCGGTGAGGACCGCGGCGGCCGCCGCCCCAACGCCCAGTCGGCCCCCGAGGAGTTCGATGCCGCGGGCATACCGCTGCAGCAGCATCGCACCGGGGGCGTTTCCGCGGACCTGCTGCGCCGGGCCGCCGCCCGCTGAGCGACACGGCGCCGCCGGAAGCGACGCCCGCGGCCGGGGACGTCGACGGCGGAAGCCGACCGCACGAGGGCATGCCGAAGGGACCGCCGTTCCGGTGCCGACGGCGCGGCGCCCTCCGACCGCCCGGCCGAAGCCGGAACCGGCGCACCGGCTCCGGGCCCCGGCGCAAGGAGTGGAACACGAGCGGACCGGACCGGAACCGGACCGCTCAGACGCCCGCGCCCAGCACCGAGTTGATCTGCTTCGGGTCGCCGCAGACGATCAGCAGGGCACCGGCCCGGGTGAGCGCCAGCGGAAGCGCGGCGGCGACAGTGGCGTCGGTGCCGCCGTTGACGGCGGCCACGACGACGGGTCGGGCGGCGGCACGGGACGCGACCGAGGCGTCGGCGTAGAAGACGTCGTCACCGGCGTCGTGCTGCGCCCAGTAGGCCGCCTCGCCGAAGGACAGTTCGTGCGCGGCCCACGGGTGCGGCTCGCCGGTGGTGATCACCAGCACGTCGCCAGGGGCGCGACCGGACTCCAGCAGCAGGTCGACGGCTTCCTCGGCGGCATCCAGCGCACCCTCGGCCGAGGCCGGGATCAGCTGGATCTGCGGAGCGGAGGCGGGAGCGGATGGTCCGGGCTTGGCCGGCTCGCGCGGGGTGCGCTGGGCCGGCACCGGCCGGGTGGGCCCCGGACGGCCGGGGCGGGCAGGGGCCGCGGGGCGGGGGCCCGGTACGGGACGGGGGGTCGGCGCGGTACGGCCGCCGGCCGGAGTGGCGCGGGGACCCTGGGCACTCTCGTGAATCTGAGGCTCCTCGGGAATGAGAGGCATGAGCTGATTTTTATCAAACGCCGAAGCGACCGGCATCGGCGGGTGGCACGTCAGTACGACCGGAACCGGTCAGAAGTCGAAGCCGAGCTGGCCCTCGATTTCCGGAACGCTTCCGTCCGCCCAGCTGCGGACCTTCTTGAGGTGCCGCCACTGGGGCAGCGCATCAAGATACGCCCACGACAAGCGGTGGTACGGGGTGGGTCCCCGTTCCTCCAGTGCGGCCTTGTGCACCGGTGAGGGATAACCGGCGTTGGCCGCAAAACCGAAGTCTGCATGGTCGATACCCAGTTCGGCCATCATTTTGTCGCGGTGAACCTTGGCGATCACCGAGGCCGCCGCGACCGCCACACACGACCGGTCGCCCTTGATCACCGTACGGACCCTCCAGGGGGCGCCGAGGTAGTCGTACTTCCCGTCGAGGATGACCGCGTCGGGGCGGACGGGCAGCGCCTCCAGGGCGCGTACCGCCGCGAGCCGCAGGGCGGCCGTCATCCCGAGGTCGTCGATCTCCTCCGGGGTGGCATGACCGAGGGCGTAGGCGGTGACCCACTTCTGCAGCAGCTCGGCGAGTTCGGTGCGCCGCTTGACGGTCAGCAGCTTGGAGTCGGTGAGGCCCTCGGGCGGTCGGCGCAGACCCGTGACCGCCGCGCAGACGGTGACGGGACCGGCCCACGCGCCGCGCCCCACCTCGTCGACACCGGCGATGACCTTCGCTCCGGTCGTTGCGCGAAGGGAGCGCTCGACGGTGTGAGTAGGTGGTTCGTACGGCATGGCGCCCTTAGCGTACGCCGCCGGGATCGCCGAGCGACACCCCGGTTTCCCCGGGCAACGGCAGCCGCGCCGCCGGCCGCCCGGACGGGCGCCGGCACGACGCCGCAGCCGGGCCCGCGCGGTGTCCCGGGGGCTTCGGTCAGGCCCCCGCCGGACGCAACAGCGGGACCATCAGCTGATCGACCATCTCCTCGATGTCCCGCTCATTCCATTCGCACCCGCTAATTTTTGCGCGGTACATCATCATCGCGGGCATGACGTCGAAGACAAGTCCGTTCGCCGCGTCGGGCCGCACCTCTCCTCGCTTGATCCCACGGGTGATGACCTGGCGCAGCAGCCTGATGCTGGGCTCGATGACACCCCCGTAGATCACGCCCTGGAAGCGCTCCGCCTCCAGGGTGTCGCATTCGTGAATGACCGACCGGAGGGCGAATCCGGGTCGTGAGTACATCGCGTCGCGCGCCTGCCGGCACAGGGCCAGCAGCTCCTCCCGCACGCTTCCGAGGTCGGGCGCCTCGTCGAAGCGCGGCAGTCCGGCCTGGAGCGCGTCCGCGACGAGGTCCTCCTTGGACGGCCAGCGGCGGTAGACCGCCGCCTTGCCGGTCTGGGCGCCGGCGGCGACACCCTCCATCGTGAGGCCTTTCCAGCCGACCGTGCCGAGTTGCTCGAGCGCGGCGTCGAGGATCGCGCGTTCGAGCACGGCGCCACGCCGGCGGGGTGAGGCCGGTCGGTCCGTGGCGGCCGTCCCGGAGGAAGTACCCATCTGTGTTTCTCCGTCGAGCAGCGGAAGCGGGGATTGAAGAGGATAGGGCGCGCAGTTGGGCAGCGCAGCACGGCAACGAACTCAGTGAACGCTTGCGTTCACTGACGGGGACTCACTACCGTGTGACGGGACAGTGAACGCAGCCGTTCACTACGCACTCGTGGGGGGACCCATCGTGACAACCTCTCCATTGCTCGAGGACCAGAAGCCGAAAGCCGCCCGCCGGGAGGGGCGTCCCGGCATCGCACTCGCCGTCATCGCGGCCTGCCAACTCATGGTGGTACTCGACGCGACGATTGTGAACATCGCACTCCCGCACATTCAAGACGCGCTGTCGTTCAGCACCACCGACCTCACATGGGTGGTCAGCGCCTACACCCTCACCTTCGGCGGCCTGCTGCTTCTCGGCGGACGGGCCGGTGACATCCTCGGCCGGCGCCGGGTGTTCATGACGGGCATCCTGCTGTTCACCTTCGCCTCGCTGCTCGGCGGACTCGCCCAGGAACCCTGGCAGTTGCTCGCCGCGCGCGCCCTGCAGGGCGTGGGTGGCGCGATCGCGTCGCCCACCTCGCTCGCGCTGATCACCACCACGTTCGCCGAAGGTCCGGAGCGCAACCGGGCGTTCGGAGTCTTCGCCGCCGTCTCGGCCGGTGGCGGCGCGATCGGTCTGCTGACCGGCGGCATGCTCACGGAGTGGCTCGACTGGCGCTGGGTCCTCTTCGTCAACGTGCCCATCGGCGTGCTGATCGCCGTGCTCGCCCCCAGGTACATCAATGAGTCCGAACGCCATCCGGGCCGCTTCGACATCGCCGGCGCGCTCACCTCGACGGCGGGCATGGCGTCGCTGGTGTACGGCTTCATCCGCGCCTCCGAGGACGGCTGGCGGGACACCCTCACGATCGGGTCCTTCGCGGCGGCCGTGGTGCTGCTGCTGGCGTTCGCCTTCATCGAGAGGCGAGCCAGGGAGCCGATCACACCGCTGCGGATGTTCGCCGACCGCAACCGCTCGGGCACGTACGTGATCATGCTGAGCCTGGCCGCGGCGATGTTCGGCATGTTCTTCTACATCGTGCTCTTCGTGCAGAACGTGCTGGGGTACACGCCGATCTCGGCGGGCGTGGCCTTCCTTCCGGTGACGGTGGCGATCGTGATCGGCGCGGGCCTGTCGCAGCGGTTCCTGCCGGTGCTCGGCCCCAAGCCGTTCATGCTGGTGGGCGCGACGCTGGTGACGATCGGGCTCGGCTGGCAGACGTTGATCAAGCCGGACAGCTCCTACGCGGGCGGTGTGCTCGGCCCCATGCTGGTATTCGGCTTCGGGATGGGCCTGAACTTCGTGACGCTGACGCTCACCGCGGTCTCGGGCGTCGCCCAGCACGAGGCGGGGGCCGCCTCGGGCCTGCTCAACGCCACCCAGCAGGTGGGCGGTTCGCTCGGTCTGTCGATCCTGACCACGGTGTTCGGGACGGCGAGCAGGGACGAGGCGGGCAAGCAACTGCCCAAATTCCTCGCGAACGGTACGGCGGAGCAGAGGGCTCAGTTCGCGAAGACGCACCAGTTGCCGGCTCCGTGGGGGAACGAAGTGCTCGCCCACGGCATATCGACGGCGTTCGTGCCGGCGGCTGCGATGGCGGTCCTGGCTCTGGTCACGGCCGGGGTGGTCATCCGGGTGCGGAGGAGCGACCTGGAGGCCCTGGCGGGCGCGGCGGGCCCGGCCGCCGGCTGAATGTCCCCGTTCGGCCGTCCGTTCTCGTCCCCGCTCCGGAACCGGTGGACGAGGACGGACGGCCGGACGGACTGCCGACGGCCGAACGCGTCCAGGCCCGGCGACGGCCAAGGAGCCGTTCCGAGTGCCGGCTGTGCGGCCGACCGGTCCCGCTGAGCGGGACCCCGCTCAGCGGTCCCTGCCGCCTACGAAAGCGACGGCGCCCACTCCGGCAACCGCTCCGTTCGCTCCAGCCACTCCCCCGGCGGAGCCCCCGCCTTCCCGGCGGCGACCACTCCGCCGACGATCGCGCAGGTCGTGTCCATGTCGCCGCCCACCTGGGCGGTGGTCCAGAACGCCTCCGCATAGTCACCGAGGGCGCGCGCAGCCGACCACAGCGTGAACGGCACCGTGTCGTGCGCCGTCGTACGCCGCCCGCAGCCGAGCACGGCCGCGACCGTCGTCGCGTCGCCGTAGTCCAGCATGTCCCGGGCCCTGCGCAATCCTGCCGCGACGGCGCTCCTGGGTACCAGCGCGATCACCCCGTCGAGCAGGGCCTCCGCGCTCGGCGGACCCGCCGGGTCGGCGGCCAGGGCGGCCGCCGCGGCCACGGCCATGGCACCGGCCACGGCCTCGCGGTGCTGGTGCGTCGTGTACGCGGAGATCTCCGCCTGGTGGGTCGCCTGCTCGGGGTCGTCGGCGTACCAGGCGCCGAGCGGCGCGATCCGCATCGCCGCGCCGTTGCCCCACGACCCGTGCCCCTTGAAGAGCGCCGCCGCCAGCTCGCGCCAGTCGCCGCCCTCCCGGACGAGCCTGAGGAGGCGGCCCACCGCCGGTCCATAGCCGCGGTCGAAGTCGTGGTGCTCGGCGAAGGAGCGGGCCAGCTCGTCCTGGTCGATGCGCTGGTGCCTGGCCAGCACGGACACCACCGAACAGGCCATCTCGGTGTCGTCCGTCCACTGCCACACGCCCGGCGGCAGCTCGCGGCGCTGAAGCAGCGGATAGTACGCAGGAACGAAGAACTGTGAGCCCAGCGCGTCCCCCACCGAGAGTCCGCGCAGGCAGGCGAGCGCGCGTTCCAGGCGCCCGGGCGGGGAGAAGTCAGAGGTCATCGCCCTGCCACTCTAACCGGTGACCCAGTACGGATCCGGGTCGCGCCAGCGGTCGAAGGGCCGGTCGAGCCGGTACTTGCCGTTCTTCTGGAGCAGGAGCATGCGCGTCTCGCCGTTCCCGGGGTTGGACAGCGACTCGAATTCCGCGACCGTCCAGTGGAACCAGCGCATGCAGAACAGCCGCATGGCGAGCCCGTGGGTCACCAGGAGCACGTTCGGCGGATGGTCCGGCTCCTCGAAGCTGCGGAACAGGCTCTCCAGGAAGCCGCCCACCCGGTCGTACACATCGGCTCCGGACTCGCCCTGCGCGAAGCGGTAGAAGAAGTGCCCGTAGGCGTCCCGGTACGCCTTCTGCAGCCGCACGTCCTCGCGGTCCTGCCAGTTCCCCCAGTCCTGCTCGCGCAGCCGGGGCTCCTCGCGCACCCGGACGAGGTCGGGGTCGAGGTGGAAGGCGCGGAGCGTCTCATGGGTGCGGCGGTAGGGGGAGACGTACACGCTGACGCGTTCCCTGCCGAAGAGCTCCCGCAGCCGCTTGCCCGTCTCCTCCGCCTGTCGCCATCCCCTCTCGGTGAGCGGCAGCGCGTGGTCGGGCTCGCGCTCGTACACGGAGTCATCGGCGTTGCCCACCGACTCGCCGTGCCGGACAAGGACGATGCGCCGTGGTCGTGCCATGCCAAAACCCTAGATCGAGTGACGGCCGAACGGGCACTCAAGGCCCTCCATAAGGCGCAGGTCACACCGGAGCCACCACCCCCATCGGTCCGTCCGGATTTCAAACGATGTGGGTCAGACCGTCCACGACGGCTCCAGCTCCACGATGTCCCCGGTGAGCGCCGCGACATCCGCCTCGGTCTGCGCCCGCAGCGCCAGCCGCTCCACGCGCTCCTCCCGGTACTTGCCGTGCTCCGCCGCCGACTGCCACATGGACAGGATCAGGAACTCATGGCCCGGCGCCTCACCGAACAGCCCGCGGATCATGCCGGGTGAGCCCGCCATGGCCGGATTCCAGACCTTCTCCTGCATGAGTGCGAAGTGCTCGGCGCGCTCCTCGTGGATCCGGCAGTGCGCGACACGCACGACGTCGGCGTCGGTGAAGCGGGGCTCGAAGCCGGTCTTCACATCGAAGCGGTGGTCGAAGAGCCTGACCTGCTGGTCCTTGAACGTGCCGCCCTGCGAGGCGGCCAGCCGATCGTGCGAGCGCGCCATGAACGAGTCGTAGAAGGCGCGGCTCTCCCAGAACGCGAAGATGTGCGCCACGCCGGGCCTGACCCGGCTGAAACCCCCGCCCTGTCCCCGGAATCCCGGCTCCCCCAGAAGCCCCGCCCACCTTCGCTGCCCCCGTTCGAAACCGCGGCGGTCGACCACGGTGCAGCGAATCCACTTGACCAGCACCGCGCCATCGTAAGGCCAGCTTGCGTGGCATTGGTCACGCTCCTGCGGAGTGCACCCGAGCGAGCGCCCCCGCGCGCGGGGCACAATGGACAACTGGCCCTCATGGAACGGGAGTTCCCGCACGGGCACATGACGACGGGGAGGGGATGGAGAGATGACCGGTCTCAACAAGGGCATCCGCAAGGTCGAACTGGCGGTGAAGTGGGACCCGAGTCCCTCCGGCCAGCCACCCACCGACCTCGACATAGTGGCCGCGACCTATTTGGCGGACGACCCCTATGGGGCCCCAGCCTATGTGGTGCACTTCGACAGCAGGTCCCCCGACGGCACGATCTACCTCAACCGCGACAGCCGGGACGGCAAGGGCTTCGGCTGGGACGAGGTCATGACCGTGGAGCTGTACCGGCTCGATGAGCGGTACGCGCGCGTGGTGGTCGGCGTCGCCATCCAGCAGCACGCCGGCCGCAGGACCTTCGTCGGTGTCCTGAACCCGGCGCTACGGGTCCGCGAGGACTACACCGTGCTCGCCGAGGACGACTTCGGAGACGTCCTCGGCGCCACCGCGGCAAGGGTGGCCGAGTTCGTACGCGACTCCTCCGGGGAGTGGACGTTCCACCCGGGCGTCCATGGCTTCGACACGGACCCGGAGGGCTTCGCCCGCGTCATGGGTCGCCCGCTGTCCTAGGGGCGGCCCCCGTACCAGGAGGCGCCCGCCGTACCAAGAGCCGCCCCCTGTCCCAGGGGCTGTCGACGCCGAAGGGCGGCACGACCGGTGGCCGTGCCGCCCTTCGGCGGGGTCAGGTCAGCTGCAGCCGCTGGTCGAGCCGCAGCCCTCGCAGATGTAGCAGGAACCCGCCCGCTGCATCTTCGTACCGCAGGAGAAGCACAGCGGCGCGTCGGCCTGGATGCCCAGCTGCATCTCCACCAGCTCGGCGCTGGTGTGCGCCTGCTTCGGGGCCGGCTGGGCCGCCGCGGACTCCGTCCTCGGCGTGGCGACCGCCTTCAGCTCCTGGGCGCGCGGGGCCGACTGGGCCAGGCCCTCGACGTCGACCTCCTCGTCGTCGATCGGCTCGTAGGAGCCGGTCTCCAGGTGGCGCTGACGCTCCTCGGCGGAGTGGATGCCGAGCGCGGAACGCGTCTCGAAGGGCAGGAAGTCCAGCGCCAGGCGGCGGAAGATGTAGTCGACGATCGACTGCGCCATCCGCACGTCCGGGTCGTCCGTCATACCGGCCGGCTCGAAGCGCATGTTGGTGAACTTCGAGACGTACGTCTCCAGCGGCACGCCGTACTGCAGGCCCACCGAGACGGCGATGGAGAAGGCGTCCATCATGCCTGCGAGGGTCGAGCCCTGCTTGGACATCTTCAGGAAGACCTCACCGAGACCGTCGTCCGGGTAGGAGTTGGCGGTCATGTAGCCCTCGGCGCCGCCGACCGTGAAGGAGGTGGTGATGCCGGGACGACCCTTCGGGAGGCGCTTGCGGACCGGGCGGTACTCGACGACCTTCTCGACCTGCGGCTCGGCGGGCGCCTCGGCCTGCTTCTCGGCGGTCTCCTTCTTCTTGGCGGACAGCGGCTGGCCGACCTTGCAGTTGTCGCGGTAGATCGCGAGTGCCTTGATGCCCATCTTCCAGGCCTCGAAGTAGATCTCCTCGACCTCCTCGACGGTCGCCGACTCCGGCATGTTGACCGTCTTGGAGATGGCGCCGGAGATCCACGGCTGGATCGCGGCCATCATGCGGACGTGGCCCATCGGGGAGATGGCACGCTCGCCCATGGCGCAGTCGAAGACCTCGTAGTGCTCGGGCTTGAGGCCCGGCGCGTCGATCACATTGCCGTGCTCGGCGATGTGGGCGACGATCGCCTCGATCTGCTCCTCCTGGTAGCCGAGGCGGCGCAGCGCCTGCGGCACGGTGCCGTTGACGATCTGCATCGAGCCGCCGCCGACCAGCTTCTTGAACTTGACCAGCGCCAGGTCGGGCTCGACACCGGTGGTGTCGCAGCCCATGGCGAGACCGATGGTGCCGGTCGGGGCGAGGACGGACGCCTGGGAGTTGCGGAATCCGTTCTTCTCGCCGAGGCGCAGGACGTCCTGCCAGGCCTCGGTGGCCGCGGCCCACACCGGGGTGTCCAGGTCGTCCATGCGGACGGCGGTGGCGTTGGCGTCGGAGTGCTGCTTCATGACGCGCAGGTGCGCCTGCTCGTTGCGGGCGTAACCGTCGTACGGGCCGACGACCGCGGCGAGCTCGGCGGAGCGGCGGTAGGCGGTGCCGGTCATCAGGGAGGTGATGGCACCGGCGAGGGCACGGCCGCCGTCGGAGTCGTAGGCGTGGCCGGTCGCCATGAGGAGGGCGCCGAGGTTGGCGTAGCCGATGCCGAGCTGGCGGAAGGCGCGGGTGTTCTCGCCGATCTTCTGGGTCGGGAAGTCCGCGAAGCAGATCGAGATGTCCATCGCGGTGATGACCAGCTCGACGACCTTCGAGAAGCGCTCGACGTCGAAGGACTGGTTGCCCTTGCCGTCGTCCTTCAGGAACTTCATCAGGTTCAGCGAGGCGAGGTTGCAGGACGTGTTGTCCAAATGCATGTACTCGCTGCACGGGTTCGAGCCGTTGATACGGCCGGACTCCGGGCACGTGTGCCAGTGGTTGATCGTGTCGTCGTACTGGATGCCAGGGTCGGCGCAGGCCCAGGCGGCCTCGGCCATCTTGCGGAACAGGGCCTTGGCGTCGACCTCCTCGATGACCTCACCGGTCATGCGGGCGCGCAGGCCGAACTTCTCGCCGTTCTCGACGGCCTTCATGAAGGTGTCGTTGACGCGGACCGAGTTGTTGGCGTTCTGGTACTGGACGGAGGTGATGTCCTCGCCGCCGAGGTCCATGTCGAAGCCCGCGTCGCGCAGCGCGCGGATCTTCTCCTCCTCCTTCACCTTGGTCTCGATGAAGTCCTCGACGTCCGGGTGGTCGACGTCCAGGATGACCATCTTGGCGGCGCGGCGGGTGGCACCGCCCGACTTGATCGTTCCTGCGGAGGCGTCGGCGCCGCGCATGAAGGAGACCGGGCCGGAGGCGTTGCCGCCGGAGGAGAGCAGTTCCTTGGAGGAACGGATGCGGGAGAGGTTCAGGCCGGCACCGGAGCCGCCCTTGAAGATCATGCCCTCTTCCTTGTACCAGTCGAGGATCGACTCCATGGAGTCGTCGACGGACAGGATGAAGCAGGCGGAGACCTGCTGGGGCTGGGTCGTGCCGACGTTGAACCAGACAGGGCTGTTGAAGCTGAAGATCTGGTGCAGGAGGGCGTACGCCAGTTCGTGCTCGAAGATCTCCGCGTCGGCGGGCGAGGCGAAGTACCTGTGGTCCTCACCGGCCTTCCGGTAGGTCTTCACGATGCGGTCGATCAGCTGCTTGAGGCTGGTCTCGCGCTGGGGGGTGCCGACGGCACCGCGGAAGTACTTGCTGGTGACGATGTTGACCGCGTTCACCGACCAGAACTCGGGGAACTCGACGCCACGCTGCTCGAAGTTCACCGAGCCGTCGCGCCAGTTGGTCATGACGACGTCACGGCGCGCCCACTCGACCTCGTCGTACGGGTGCACGCCCGGGGTCGTGTGGATGCGCTCGATGCGCAGCCCCTTGGTGGCCTTGGTGCCCTTCGCTCGGGAACCTCGTGCCGGACCGCTCGCCGTCTCTGTCATGCCGCCTCCCTGTATCAGGCAAAAACGCCCTGACGTGCCCTTTTCTTCCCAGGCACGGTGTTGTGTGTCTGCTTGTCACGCGCGTCGTACGCGGGCGCGCGTGACGGGTCTGTGTGCGCCGTCGACGGGGCCGGACCGGGCCGGCCCGCCCGTCAGTCGGCGGTGGCGGGCACGAGGGCGTCCGCCGCCCCTGTGGACCCGCGGTCGGTTCCCTGGCGCTCCGCGTCAGTGATCTCGTGGTCGTCCTCGTCCACGGCGGTGCGCTCCCGCTGCTGCCTGAGTTCCGCGATGGCGGCCTCGAAGTCCTCCAGCGAGTCGAACGCCCGGTAGACGGACGCGAACCGCAGGTAGGCGACGAGGTCGAGCTCCTGCAGGGGGCCGAGTATGGCCAGACCCACGTCATGGGTGGTCAGCTCGGCGCTCCCGGTGGCCCGCACCGCCTCCTCGACCCGCTGGCCGAGCTGGGCGAGTGCGTCCTCGGTGACAGGTCGTCCCTGGCATGCCTTGCGCACGCCGTTGATGACCTTGGTACGGCTGAAGGGCTCGGTGACTCCGGACCGCTTGACCACCATCAGCGAACAGGTCTCCACGGTCGTGAAACGACGGGAGCAGTCGGGGCACTGGCGGCGCCTGCGGATGGACGTGCCGTCGTCGGTCGTACGGCTGTCGACGACGCGGCTGTCGGGGTGCCTGCAGAAGGGGCAGTGCATGGCTCCAACCCTCCTTTTCAGCACGACGCATGGACCTCATGGGTCTCACCAGCCCCACGAAGCAGCCCCAAGCATAGGCGATCTCGGTGACCGCGAAGACCAGGGGGACCACAACTTGTGGGTCACCACTGCAATCCAACCACTAGATGTAGCGATTGGCTCGTACATTCGGTGGCGACACGCGCGTCAAGGACGGGAAGGGAGGTGCCGCACGGCCATACCCAATCGGGCCATGCGCGGATACGGTGGACGCCACATGGAGAAGCGGGGCCGTTACGCGGCCCACGGCGCGTCGGATGGCAGACTGGGCGGCGTCCGCGGCGGCCCACAAGGCCATCGCCCCGGCGGTGAAGAGTACAGCAGTGAATGCTTTCACCTCGCCCGCTCCCGGCTTCACGTGCGGGAGCCTCAGGGAGGGGCATCGGCCATACACCCCGAGACCTGATCACGTCAGGCAATTCTCGGTTTTTCACTCGAACGTGTGTTTGGCGCAACCTTTCGAAAGCAACTACCGTTGTGCTGCACGGGAGACCATCGAGAGGGGCCGACGACGTGACCACCACCGCAGACAGTGCCACCATCACTGCCCAGGACCGCCCCCAGGGCCGACTCGAGCCGGTGCATGCCATGAACGAAGCCACGAACCCCGAGGGGCCCAAGAGGTCCCTGCCCGGCCGACCTCCAGGCATCCGGGCGGACAGCTCCGGGCTGACCGAGCGGCAGCGCCGGGTGATCGAGGTCATCCGGGACTCCGTGCAGCGGCGCGGCTACCCGCCGTCGATGCGGGAGATCGGCCAGGCCGTCGGCCTCTCCAGCACCTCCTCGGTCGCACACCAGCTGATGGCACTGGAGCGCAAGGGTTTCCTGCGCCGTGACCCGCACCGTCCGCGCGCGTACGAGGTGCGCGGCTCCGACCAGGCGTCTTCCGTGCAGCCGACCGACACCGCGGGCAAGCCCGCCGCGTCGTACGTCCCCCTGGTCGGCCGGATTGCCGCCGGTGGGCCCATCCTCGCCGAGGAGTCGGTCGAGGACGTCTTCCCGCTCCCGAGGCAGCTCGTCGGCGACGGTGAGCTGTTCGTCCTGAAGGTCGTCGGCGACTCCATGATCGAGGCCGCGATCTGTGACGGCGACTGGGTCACCGTCCGCCGCCAGCCCGTCGCCGAGAACGGTGACATCGTCGCCGCGATGCTCGACGGCGAGGCGACCGTGAAGCGCTTCAAGCGCGAGGACGGCCATGTCTGGCTGCTGCCGCACAACTCCGCGTACCAGCCGATCCCCGGCGACGAGGCGACGATCCTCGGCAAGGTGGTGGCGGTACTGCGGCGGGTCTGACCCTCCGCTGCGGGCGCACGGACGCCCGCCCCCGATCCGGGCCCCGGGACCCCTGCGCCGGTTCCGGGGCCCCATGCTGTCCGCTGTGTTCGCAGGTGCACGCTGTCACCGCTTCAGCGCCCGGCCTGGACCGCCCGCCGGCGCGGTGACGCGCGCGAGCAGGACTACGCTCCCTGGGCCTTCGCCGCGGCGTCGATCGCCGCCAGGGACTTCCGGACCTGGTTGCGGTCCGTCGTGTACCAGAAGTCGGGCAGCGACGCCTTCAGATAGCCGCCGTAGCGGGCCGTGGCGAGCCGCTGGTCCAGTACGGCGACCACGCCTCTGTCCCCGGACGCCCGTACGAGCCGGCCGGCGCCCTGTGCCATCAGCAGGGCGGCGTGCGTGGCCGCAACGGCCATGAAGCCGTTGCCCCCTGCCTCCTCCACGGCCTTCTGGCGGGCGCTCATCAGCGGGTCGTCGGGGCGCGGGAAGGGGATCTTGTCCATGACGACCAGCTGGCAGCTGGGCCCGGGGACGTCGACGCCCTGCCAGAGCGACAGCGTGCCGAAGAGGCAGGTCTTCGGGTCGGCCGCGAAGTTCTTGATCAGTTCGCCGAGGGTCTCCTCGCCCTGGAGGAGGATCGGGAATTCGGGGATGCGGGTGCGCAGTTCCTCCGCGGCGAGCTGGGCGGCCCGCATCGATGAGAACAGGCCCAGGGTCCGGCCGCCGGCCGCCTGGATCAGCTCCGTCAGCTCGTCCAGCATGTCCGCGCGGTCGCCGTCCCGGGCGGGGCGTGACAGATGCTTCGCGACATACAGGATGCCCTGCTTCGGATAGTCGAACGGGGAGCCGACATCCACGCCCTTCCACTTCGGCACGTCGTCGCCCTCCGTGCCCTCGGGGGCGAGGCCCAGGGACGCCCCGACGCCGTTGAAGTCGCCGCCCAGCTTCAGCGTCGCGGAGGTGAGGACGACCGAGCGGTCCGCGAACAGCTTCTCCCTCAGCAGTCCCGACACCGACATGGGGGCGACCCGCAGGGACGCTCCGAAGCGGTCGTGGCGCTCGTACCAGACGACGTCCCACTCGGAGCCGTTGGTGATCCGCTCCGCCACATCGTGCACGCTCTCCACGGAGGCCAGCGCCTGCTTGCGGACCGCGTCCTCGTCCTGGACCGACTTGTCGCGGGTCGCGCCGATCGCGGAGATCACCGTGCGACAGGCGTCGCGCAGCGCCATGAGCGCGTAGGCGAGGTCCTCCGGGATCTCCTCCAGACGGCCCGGCAGGGCCAGCTCCATCAGCCGTTCGAAGCCCTCGGCTGCCGTCTGGAGCTGATCGGCGGCCTTCTCGTTGACGAGTTTCGCCGCGCGGCGCACCGCACGGTTGACCTGTCCGGGGGTGAGTTCGCCGGTGGCGACCCCGGTGACCCGGGAGACCAGCTCGTGGGCCTCGTCGACGATCAGCACCTCGTGCTGCGGGAGGACCGGGGCACCCTCGATGGCGTCGATCGCGAGCAGTGCGTGGTTGGTGACGACGACCTCGGCGAGCTTGGCCCGCTCACGGGCCGTCTCGGCGAAGCACTCGGCGCCGTACGCGCACTTCGAGGCGCCCAGGCACTCCCGGGACGACACCGACACCTGGGCCCAGGCTCGGTCGGAGACGCCGGGGGTGAGGTCGTCGCGGTCGCCGCTCTCCGTCTCCTGGGACCAGTCGCGCAGCCGCAGCAGGTCCTGGCCCAGCTTGCTGGTGGGCGCGGCGGCCTCGAACTGGTCGAAGAGGCCGTCCTCCTCGTCCTGCGGCACGCCCTCGTGCAGACGGTGCAGGCACAGGTAGTTCGACCTGCCCTTGAGCATGGCGAACTCCGGGCGGCGGTGAAGCAGGGGGTGCAGCGCCTCCACGGTGCGCGGCAGGTCCCGCTCGACGAGCTGCCGCTGCAGCGCCAGCGTGGCGGTCGCCACCACCACACGCTCCCCGTGCGCGAGCGTCGGCACCAGATAGCCCAGCGACTTTCCGGTGCCGGTGCCGGCCTGGACCAGCAGATGGGAGCCGTCGTCGATCGCCTCCGCGACGGCCTGGGCCATGGCCACCTGGCCGGGGCGCTCCGTGCCGCCGACGGCTGTGACGGCTGCGTGGAGGAGTTCGGGGAGTGAGGGCTTTGTCATAGCGCGACCACCCTACGGTGCGGCACTGACAAACGGGGGCTCCATCCCTCGGCGCACGGGGGGCTCACGAGTGGTGCGGGGGGTGCGTCGACACCGAATCGAGGGTGCGACCTCGTCGATGGGGGAACTGATGCCGGACCAGTCTCGTCACAGAGAGTGACAACATTGCCTGCAAGCCGCTACAGTAGGTGACGCAGGGCCCGGTCTCGGACCATCAGGGCGGCCCGCTTGTCGGGCAGGTCGACCTCGGCGGAGAACCGGAAGCCGGCGTTCAGGAACGCGGCGACGGAGGGGGTGTTGCGCAGGTCGGGTTCGGCGACGACGCGAGTGCAGGAAGGGCGCCGGTCGAGGACGAGGTCGGCGACGGAACGGAGCAGTGCGGAGCCCAGGCCGCGCCCGCGGTCGGCAACACCGCCGATGAGGAGGTGGATTCCGGTGTCGTGTGGACGAGCTGGGTAGTTACGGGCCAGGGGGTCGAGGTCCGCGCGGTAGATCTCCCAGTAGCTCATGGGGGTGCCGTCGAGCACGCCGAGGCAGGGCACGCTGCGACCGTCACCGGCGAGTTGGGCGCGCAGGTGCCGCTCGGCGACCGAGGCGTCTCCGGCGAGTTCCCAGAAGACCGCCACGGCGGGGTCGTTCATCCAGCGTGCGATCAGCGGGAGATCGCGGCCGAGTTGGACCGGCACGAGGTGGAAGACACCGACGGGGGTGGCGGTGGCGCCCCAGTCGGCGACGTGGTCGAGGAGGTCGTCGTCCGGCGGGAGGGCCGGCATGTCCGGCTGCTCCTGGACCCGGAGCGCCAGGAACTCGCTGGGCAGCCGAAGGTCGAGGGTTTCCTCGCAGTCGGGGCCGAAGTCGGGACCGGTGCCGGTGGCGGTGTCGGTGCCGGTTCCGATGTCGGTGCTCGCGTCGGTGGGAGGCACGGCGACGCTCCTCTCAGAAGGCGGGACGGGTCATGTTCCTCGGGGATCAAGGCGGTTGGTGAGGGCCGGGTCAGGGATGAAGGGGGTTGGTGATGGTGACGTAGACGGACTGGGTGTCGACCGGGCCGACGAGTTCGTCCAGGCCGTGCAGCCGGGTCAGCAGATTCGCCTTGCACCGCAGGACGGGTGAGTCGAGCAGACGGGCCGGCAGAGGTGTGCGCAGCCGGTCGGGACCGGTCGCGGCCTCGGCGAGGAAACGACGGAAGGCGGCGAGCAACAGCCGCTCGTCGGCCAGGTGCTGGGCGCCGAAGGCTCCAATGAGACCGAGCACGTTGTTGATGCCTAGGTAGTAGGCGAAGCGTTCGTCGGTGACCTCGTCGGGGACGAACGTGTCGCTGTGCTCGCCGATTCCCGGCAGCCGTGCGTCGAGTTCGGCGCGGCGGGACGCGCGGAAGTAGTAGCCCTGGTTGTCGCGGTAGCGTCCGCCCGCGGGCCAGCCCTCGGCGTCCAGCAGGAGCACGGTGTTCTGCTGGTGTGCCTCCAGGGCGATGCCGGCCTCGCTGTCCAGCCAGAGCACCGGGCGCACCATGTGGTGGAGGTAGCGCAGAAACCACTCGGTGGCGACGGCCCCGCGCGAGCGGCCGGTGCGCCCGGCGAGGCGGGTGACGATCTCGGCGAGCCGGGAGCGCATGGCGGGGCCCTGTTGTCCGTCGGGATGCGGGCGAGGCCTGGGCGAGAGGAGTCCGGCGACACAGGAGGCGTCGTCCGTCGGGCCGAAGGGGTTGTGGCGGATCACCACGTCGAGTCCGGCCACGGGGTTTCCGCCCTGGTCGTCGACGGCGACCCACGCCGGGTCGCGGACGATGTCGAAGCCGGGGTGCGCCGCGCGCCACTGCCTGCCGAGGCCGCCGCGCAGCAGGCGGTGCACCTCGACGCCCCGGTGGAGTTCCTTGCGGAGGTTCTCCCGCCGGGAGTTGGTGATGCGCAGGCCGAGCGACAGCTTGAGCATCGCGGGCACGAGCGAGCGATGGACGGTGCGGACGGAGGAGGTGGGACGCCAGCGCGCACCGTGCGGGCCGAGGTCGCGGAGCAGTCCGGCGTCCAGCAGGGCGGCTGCCTCGGTGCGGTGCCGGATCTCGCGCGCCTGCCAGGGGTGCAGCGGCAGTGCGGTGAAGCCGGCGGGCAGCGGGAGGTCCGGGCCGGCGAGCCGCTCGGTGAGCCGGTCGGCGGGCACGGGCCGGCCGCCCTCCGTCCATGCCGAGTCGGCCGCGCGCACCGAGGGCGCGACCGCGAACCAGTGCAGGGGGAAGGAGCCGCGCAGCTCGGGTGAGTAGAGCCGGGACTCGGTGTCGGAAAGGCCCTCGCGGCTCTTGGCCGTGGGGTGCAGCGGATGTCCGAGCAGCAGGGCCTGTTCGGCGGAGAGGAAGAGGTCCGCTTCGTCCGCGGGGCGCTCGCGGCGGTCGGTGAGGAAGGTGGTGGTGCGGCGTGCGGAGTCGGCGACGCGGGCCAGCAGGTCGGTGACGTGGTGCGGCACGATGCCCGGTTCCGGGGCCGGGGCGGATACGACCCCCGCCGTCTCCCGTGCCAGCAGTGCCGCCACCGTCACCGCGTCCACGGGCGGGGCCTGCTCCGGGGCGCCGGCCAGGCGGGCCGGACCGAAGCGGTGCCAGCCGGTCGGGGACCAGTAGCGGATCGGGACCAGGAGGGCCGTACCGCTGCTGAGGAGCGGGATGCGCAGGGTGCCGTCGGCGGGGGCGGTCAGGTCGTTCTCGCGGACCCAGCAGCGCAGTAGGTTCTCCACGGTCGCGGCCTGGGCCGCCGTGTGCGGGTCGGGGTGGTCCAGAGGATCGGCGGCGGTGCCGTGCGGCTCGTCGGCCTCCGGTGACGTCGCCTGCTGCGAGGGCAGCCTGCCGGGCCCCGGGGCGGGCACGGCGGCCTGCGCGTGGCCGGTGGTGCCCGGCGCTGGGGCGGGGCGGCCGTCGTCGTGTGCGGTGGTGGGGTTCAAGGGCGTACCTCTGAGGTCGTTCCGGCTCCTGCGGCGTCGGGCCGGGCGGTGCGGGTGCGGGTCCGGTGTCCCCGGGCGCCGGGGAAGGTCGTACGGGGTCGACGAAGGTCGTGCCGGGGCCGCCGGCGGTCCTCGTGCCCACGCCGGTGGGCAGGGCCGCGGGGCGGGCTCAGGGATGGGCCATCGGCCCTCCGGCCACCGCGGCCACCGCGTCCGCGAGCCGGTCCAGGACGGCGTCCGTCTGCTCGTCGCTGATCGTCAGCGGCGGCAGCAGGCGGATCACGCTCGCGTGCCGCCCGCCCAGCTCGACGATCAGGCCGCGCCGCAGGCACTCCCGCTGCACGGCGGCGGCCAGCGCGGGTGCGGCGAGGCGCGGCCCGGTGCCCCCGAGCGGGGAGGCCGGGGAGTCCGGAGGCGCCGGATCGGATGCGGACTCGGGGTTCACCAGCTCGATGCCGATCATCAGCCCCCGGCCGCGTACGTCCCCGACGCATGGGAACTCGGCGGCGAGACGGCGGAGTCGGTCCAGCATGCGGGCGCCGAGCGTCGCCGCGCGCTCGGCGAGGCGGTTCTCGCGGACATAGGCGAGCGTCGCGGTGCCGGCCGCCATGGCGAGCTGGTTGCCGCGGAACGTGCCGGCGTGGGCGCCGGGCTTCCACACGTCGAGGTCGTCGCGGTAGACGACGACAGCGAGCGGCAGGCTGCCGCCGATCGCCTTGGACAGCACCATCACATCGGGCACCACACCGCTGTGTTCGACCGCCCAGAAGCGTCCGGTGCGGCCCACGCCCGTCTGTACCTCGTCCGCGATCAGCGGGATGGCCCGGGCCTCGGTGATCCGCCGCATACGGCGCAGCCACGCGTCCGGCGCCGGGTGCACCCCGCCCTCGCCCTGGACCGGTTCGAGGATCATCCCGGCGGGCAGCGGCACCCCTGACTTGGTGTCGTCGAGGAGGGACTCCGTCCAGCGGGCGGAGAGTTCGGCGCCGCGCTCGCCGCCGACCCCGAACGGGCAGCGGTAGTCCTGGGGGAACGGCAGCCGGGTGACGCGGACTTCGCTCGCGCCGCCGGACGCCTCGAGCGCCCCCGCGGTCATGCCGTGGTAGGCGCCGGTGAAGGCCAGGATGCCCCGCCGCCCGGTGGCCGTACGCACCAGTTTCAGTGCCGCCTCGACGGCGTCCGTCCCGGCCGGTCCGCAGAACTGCACACGCGCGCGGTCGGCGAGGGCGGGCGGCAGGGTACGGAACAGCTCCGTGGTGAAGGCGTCCTTCACGGGCGTGGCCAGGTCCAGGACGTGCAGCGGGGCACCGGAGTCGAGGACCTTCCGGATCGCCTCCAGGACCACCGGGTGGTTGTGGCCGAGGGCAAGCGTGCCCGCGCCGGAGAGGCAGTCCAGGTAGCGGCGCCCGTCGGCGCCCTCGATGGTGAGCCCCCGCGCCCGCACGGGCACGATCGGCAGGGCACGCGCGTAGGTCCGGGCCGCGGACTCGCGCGCCGACTGCCGCCGCAGAATGCCTTCGTGCACCCCGCGCACACGCTCGGTTTCGCAGGCCCCCGCACGCCTGTTCTCGGCTCCCGCGCGCCCTTCCGACGCGTCCTCCACCGGCACCATCGCAGTCTCCGTCACGGTCACGACGTCAGTTCCTCCCGCTGTTCAGAGGCGATGGCCGGGGCTCGAGCCGGGACGGCAGGCCCCCGCACCTACCAACGACCCGGGCGGCGCGGGGAAGCGGGCGGGCGGAAGATCATTGCGCTGATCGCCGCCGTGACGGAACCGTTGCCGTTCCGTGGGAACTCCCGCACAGCGAGCGCATAGTGTGTGATGCCGTTCAGCGGAAGTGGATGATCATCCTTTGGGTACCGTCCTCCCAGGCGGTACCCACTGCCCGACACCGTTCCTTCCAGGGGGAGTTCCAGCATGCGACCGATACGACCGCTCTTCGCCGTCCGCTCGGAAGGCGGTGCCCGCCGCAGAACCTCCCCCGTGCCGGCGGCGGTCGGTCTCGCCACGGCGCTTGCGCTGACCGCGACCGCGTGCGACTCGGGCGGCGGCGGCGCCACCCACGCGGGGGCGAGCGCCTCCGCGCCCTCCGCGCCCTCCGTCGGCGACGGCAAGATCAAGATCCCGGACGACATCAAGCAGAAGCTCAAGCAGCACGGGATCGACATCGACAAGTGGAAGAACGGCGCCTGGAAGAACTGGAACAGGAACGACTGGCTGCGCGAGGCCGACGATTTCATCAACCCGATCATCAAGGGTCTGTGGAACCCGGACCGGATGCGCAAGGCCAATGACCCGGCCAAGAAGGTGGACCCGAACGACCTCTCGGGCGACCAGGGCGTCACGGACCCGACTCCGGCACCGGTGAAGGCGCAGGCGGTACCGGCCGCGTACCACGACAACGCGCCCACGGCGGGCAAGGTGTTCTTCGACTCCCCCAAGGGCACGATGGTCTGTTCGGGAACCGTGGTGGAGGACCCGGCCCACCCTGGCAAGTCCAACCTGGTATGGACGGCGGGCCACTGCGTGCACGCGGGCAGGGACGGCGGCTGGTACCGCAACATCGCCTTCGTGCCGTCGTACAACAACTCCGGTAAAAGTGCGGCCGAGTTGAAGAACGCGACGCGGCAGGAGGTCGCCCCGTACGGGGTCTGGTGGGGTGACTGGGCACAGACCTCCCCGCAGTGGATCGAGCAGGGTGGCGAGACGGGCGGCCAGGGCGCGTCGTACGACTTCGCCGTCATCCATGTGACGCCGGAGCAGGGCAACGGCGGCAAGTCCCTGGAGGAGACCGTCGGTTCGGCCCTCCCGGTGAACTTCGACGCACCGGCCGTTCCGAAGGTCGACGGCATCACCGCGACCGGCTATCCGGCCGCGCCTCCGTACGACGGCCAGACCCTGTACCGGTGCCAGGACAAGCCGGGCCGGCTGTCGCTCGGGCGGACGGACCCGACGATGTACCGCATCGGCTGCACCATGACGGGTGGTGCGTCCGGCGGCGGCTGGGTGGAGACGGGCGCGGACGGCAAGCCCGCCCTGGTCTCCAACACCTCGATCGGCCCGGTGACATCGGGCTGGCTGGCCGGGCCGCGACTGGGCGCGGTGGCCAAGGGCGTCTACGAGGGGGTCAGTAGGAAGTTCGCGAACCAGTGACGCGGCCCGCCTCGCCGTCATTCGTCCCCGAACGCCCGTGAACAGCGAAGCCCGCTCCCTGTCGCAGGGAGCGGGCTTCGAACCGTTGCGCCGTGGAAGCCGTGGGATCAGAGCGCGGAAGCCGGCACGTACGGCGCCAGCTCCGCCGCCAGTTCCTCGTGCACCCGAGCCTTGAGCACGGTGCCCTCCGGGGTGTGCTCCTCGGAGATCACCTCGCCCTCGGAGTGGGCGCGCGCGACCAGCCGGCCGTGGGTGTAGGGCACCAGGGCCTCGATCTCCACCGACGGCCTCGGCAGCTCGTTGTCGATCAGCGCGAGCAGTTCCTCGATGCCCTGGCCGGTGCGGGCCGAGACCGCGATGGCGCGCTTCTCGATCCGCAGCAGCCGCTGGAGCACCAGCGGGTCCGCCGCGTCCGCCTTGTTGATCACGACGATCTCGGGTACGTCGGTGGCGCCGACGTCCGTGATCACCTCACGCACGGCGGCCAGCTGCTCCTCCGGGTTCGGGTGCGAACCGTCGACCACGTGCAGGATCAGGTCGGAGTCGCCGACCTCCTCCATCGTGGAGCGGAACGCCTCGACCAGGTGGTGCGGCAGGTGCCGTACGAAGCCGACGGTGTCCGCCAGCGTGTACAGCCGCCCGCTCGGGGTCTGGGCCCGGCGCACGGTCGGGTCGAGGGTCGCGAACAGCGCGTTCTCGACCAGGACGCCGGCACCGGTGAGGCGGTTGAGCAGGGAGGACTTGCCGGCGTTGGTGTAGCCCGCGATGGCGACCGAGGGCACCTTGTGGCGCCTGCGCTCCTGGCGCTTGATCTCGCGGCCGGTCTTCATCTCCGCGATCTCCCGGCGCATCTTCGCCATCTTCTCGCGGATCCGCCGCCGGTCCGTCTCGATCTTGGTCTCACCGGGGCCACGGGTCGCCAGGCCGCCGCTGCCACCGCCCATCTGCCGGGACAGCGACTGACCCCAGCCGCGCAGCCTGGGCAGCATGTACTGCATCTGCGCGAGCGCGACCTGCGCCTTGCCCTCGCGGGACTTCGCGTGCTGGGCGAAGATGTCCAGGATCAGGGCCGTACGGTCGATGACCTTGACCTTGACGACGTCCTCGAGGTGGATCAGCTGGGCCGGGCTCAGCTCACCGTCGCAGATGACGGTGTCGGCGCCCGTCTCGAGGACGATGTCGCGCAGCTCGGCCGCCTTGCCGGAGCCGATGTAAGTGGCCGCGTCGGGCGTGTCACGGCGCTGGATCACACCGTCGAGCACGAGTGCGCCCGCGGTCTCCGCCAGGGCGGCCAGCTCGGCGAGGGAGTTCTCCGCGTCCTGCACGGTCCCCGACGTCCACACCCCGACGAGCACCACGCGCTCCAGGCGCAGCTGCCGGTACTCGACCTCGGTGACGTCCTCGAGCTCGGTGGACAGGCCCGCGACACGGCGCAGCGCCGCACGCTCGGAGCGGTCGAACTGGTCGCCGTCCCGCTCTCCGTCGATCTCGTGGCTCCAGGCGACGTCCTCTTCCATCAGGGCATCGGCCCGAAGACCTTCGGGGTAGGCGTGCGCGAGGCGCTTGGTGTCCTGGGAAGGGGAAGAAGAGGAGGTCATTGGGTCCTTACGTCGATGGGAATCCGGTTGCGATGACGGGGTGCCGGCCCTGCGGGCCGGTCACAGAACTCGTCACCGGTGACAACGCTCGAGTGCCCCGGGAGATTCCCGGTCACCCGCCCCACTGGGCCGCGCCGCCGACCTGATGATGGTCCCACGGCACGGCCCGTCCCGTCATCCGACTTGTTCGGTGCCTTTGGCGCTGTCGACGGGGTCGCTCTTCCAGTCCGGGTGGCCCGGCATCGGCGGGGTCTTCTCGCCGTGGAGCCAGTCCCTGAAGAAGGGGCCCAGGTCGCGTCCGGCGGTGTCGGAGGCCAGTCGTTCGAAGTCGGCCGTGCTCGCCGTGGAGTCGTGGTGCAGGGCCACCCAGGCCCGCTCCAGGCGCTGGAAGGCGGGGGCGCCGATCTTCTGGCGCAGGGCGTACAGCATCAGGGCGGCTCCGTCGTAGACACTGGGCCGGAAGAGACTGATCTTCCGGCCGGGCTCCGGGAGCTTGGGCTCGGCGGGCGGGCCGCCCGAGGCGCGCCACCCGTCGGAGAGGGCGTATGCCGCCTTCATGCGCGCTTCCAGGGACTGGTGCCCCGTCTCGTCCGCGTACAGGGCCTCGTACCAGGTGGCGTGTCCCTCGTTGAGCCACACGTCGGACCAGGTGCGCGGGCTGACGCTGTCACCGAACCACTGGTGGGACAGCTCGTGCACCATGATCGACTCGACGTACCACGTGGGGTAGGCGTGCTCGGTGAACACGTGTTCCTCGAAGAGCGACAGCGTCTGCGTCTCGAGTTCGAAGCCGGTCCTGGCCTGGGTGATCAACAGCCCGTAGGTCTCGAACGGGTACGGGCCGACCTTCTTCTCCAGCCACGCGATCTGGTCGGGTGTCTTCTCCAGCCAGGGTTCGAGCTGTGCCTGGTCCTTGGCCGGGACCACGTCGCGGACCGGAAGGCCGTGGGGTCCCTGGCGGTGCAGGACGGCGGTGCGGCCGATGGACACCTGGGTGAGTTCCGTGGCCATGGGGTGCTGGGTGCGGTAGGTCCAGGTGGTCGTCCTTCCGCTGCGCCGGGTGCTCACCGGCACACCGTTCGCCACGGCCGTGTAGTCGTCCGGCGTGGTCACGTGGATGGTGAACATCGCCTTGTCGGAGGGGTGGTCGTTGCACGGGAAGACCAGGTGGGCGACGTCGGCCTGGTTGGCCATGGCGAGCCCGTCGTCGGTGCGCACCCAGCCGCCCTGCCGGTCCTTGTCGGAGACGGGGTCGCTGGTGTGCCGCACGGTGATGCGCAGCAGGCTGCCCGCGGGGAGCGGGGCGGCCGGCGTGATCACCAGGTCCTCCCCCGCTTCGGTGAAGTCCGCGGGCGCGCCGTTGACGTCGACGGACTCGACCGTGCCGTGCGCGAAGTCGAGGTTGACGCGCTCCAGCCGCTGGGTGGTGCGGGCGTCGATGGTGGTGACGGCGGCGAGCGGCTTGCTGTTGTCGCCGGTGTAGGTGAAGGAGAGGTCGTACGACCGGACGTCGTATCCGGGGTTGCCGAGCGTCGGGTAGAGCCGGTCGCCGATGCCGAGGGGGACGGCGGGCGAGGGGGCGCTCGCGGCGATCAGACAGCCGGAGACGGCACAGGCGAGCAGGGCCGCCTGGGCACGGCGGACACGTGGCGTGACGGAACGAAGGCTGAGCGGCATGGACCACCGCTATCAGCGCGCACCCCCCGGACGTGTCCGACGCGCATCGGTCCCACCCGAACGGGTTCAGCCCGGGGAGGGCTGACCGGGCGGGGCCGCCTGGTGGGGTGCGGCGGCGGCCGTACGCGCAGAGGCCGGGCGGTGGCCGTACGGAGACGCCGAGAGGGCCGACCGGGCGGAGCCGCCTGGTGGGGTGCGGCGGCGGCCGTACGCGCAGAGGCCGGGCGGTGGCCGTACGGAGACGCCGAGGGGCGGCTGCACGAGGGGGCACGGCCGGCGGTTCGTACGGGGGCGACGGCCGACGGGCGGTACGGGGGCCACGGCCGACGGGCAGTACGGGGCGATGCCGGTCGGTCGGACAGGCGGCCCCTGTGGCAGCGTCAGTGCGCGGTTGTCGCCGGATGCTGGGCTCTGCTGACGTCGTACACGCCCGGCACGTTCCGCATCGCTCGCATCAGGGCCGGAAGATGGGACGCGTCCGGGAGCTGGAGTGTGTACGTGTGGCGTACGCGCTGCTGGCTCGGGGGTTCGACCGTGGCCGAGACGATGGCGACGCCTTCCAGGGCGATGGCCTCGGTGAGGTCCGCCAGCAGGTGCGGGCGGCCGAAGGACTCCGCGACGAGCGTGACCCGGCACTCGGTGGTGTCCCCCCAGCGCACGCCGACCTCCTCGCGCCCGGCGCTCTTCATGCGCTCCACCCCGGCGCACTCGACGCGGTGCACGGTCACCACGCCCCCGCGCACGGCGAAGCCGGTGACCTCGTCCGGTGGCACGGGCGTGCAGCAGCCCGCGAGGCGCACGGAGGCCCCGGGCAGGTCCACGACGGCGTTGGCGGCGCGCGCGCCGGGTGCGTCCGTGGAGGGGCGCGCCGGCAGCGCGGGTGGGCGGGCGGCGGTCCCGAGGTCGCCGGCGTGCGCGCCGGCGCCGTCCAGCGAGTCCCGTGCGCCCGGCGCCGACACGCCACCCGATGGCTCGGCGGGCACCGGATGCGCCGCCAGCCATCGCTGGATCGCGATCCGCGCGGCGGGCGTGTGCGCGTGCTCCAGCCACTCCCGGGACGGCTCCGAGGCCGGGTCCTGGCCCATGAGGAGCTGCACGGTGTCGCCGTCCTTCAGGACCGTGCTCAGCGTCGCCAGCCGGCCGTTGACCCGGGCTCCGATACAGGCGTGCGCGTCCTCCCCGTACTGCGCGTACGCCGCGTCCACGCAACTGGCGCCCTCCGGAAGCCCCAGTGTGCCCCCGTCGGGGCGGAACACGGTGATCTCCCGGTCCTGGGCGAGGTCCTCGCGCAGCGACGACCAGAACGTGTCGGTGTCCGGCGCCGCCTGCTGCCACTGGAGCAGCCGGGAGAGCCAGCCCGGCCGGGTGGGGTCCTCGCGCTCACCGTCGGCCGGGGCGTCGGAGGCGGGGGCGTAGGGGTTGCCGAGCGCGATCACTCCGGCCTCGGCCACCTTGTGCATCTGGTGGGTGCGGATGAGGACTTCGGCGACCTCGCCGTCCTCCCGCGCGACCGCGGTGTGCAGCGACTGGTACAGGTTGAACTTGGGGACGGCGATGAAGTCCTTGAACTCCGAGACCACCGGGGTCAGGCAGGTGTGCAGTTCGCCGAGGACCGCGTAGCAGTCGGCGTCCTCGTTCACGAGCACCAGCAGGCGACCGAAGTCCGCTCCGCGCAGCCGGCCCCGCTTGCGGGAGACGCGGTGGACGGAGACGAAGTGCCGTGGCCGGATGAGCACTTCGGCCGGGATCCCGGCCTCGCGCAGCACCGTGCGCACCTGGTCGGCCGTCTCGGCGAGCGGATCGTCGCCGTGCGCCGCGTTCTCGGCGATGAGTTCCCTGGTGTGCTCGTACTCCTCAGGGTGCAGAACCGCGAAGACGAGGTCCTCCAGTTCGGTCTTGAGCGCCTGGACACCGAGGCGTTCGGCGAGCGGGATCAGCACGTCCCGGGTGACCCGCGCGATGCGTTCCTGTTTCTCCCGGCGCATCACGCCGAGGGTGCGCATGTTGTGCAGCCGGTCGGCGAGTTTGATCGACATCACGCGGACGTCGTTGCCGGCGGCGACGAGCATCTTGCGGAAGGTCTCCGGCTCGGCGGCGGCGCCGTAGTCGACCTTCTCCAGTTTGGTGACGCCGTCGACGAGATAGCGCACCTCCTCGCCGAACTGCTCGCGCACCTGTTCGAGCGTCACATCGGTGTCCTCGACGGTGTCGTGGAGGAGGGAGGCCGTCAAGGTCGTGGTCTCGGCGCCCAGTTCGGCCAGGATCAGGGTCACGGCGAGGGGGTGTGTGATGTACGGCTCGCCGCTCTTGCGCATCTGTCCCCGGTGCGAGGACTCGGCCAACAGGTAGGCACGGCGCAGCGGTTCGAGGTCGGCGTCGGGGTGGTGGGCGCGGTGGGCCTCGACGACGTGGCCGATCGCGTCGGGCAGCCGGTCGCGGGTGGCGGGGCCGAGCAGTGCGGCCCGGCCCAGCCGGCGCAGGTCGAGCCGGGCGCGGCTCTTCCTTCGGTGGGCCCCGGGCGTTGCAGGGGCGGGGTCGGCAGGGTTCGTGGCCTCCGCACTCATTGGGCACCTCCGGCTGCGTTGACCGGCGGACGGGGTGCCTGCTGGCGTTCGCGGCGCAGGGGCTCGCGACGGTCCCCCGTCCCGGCCGGTGCTTGATGCTATCGAGCCCACCACGCCCGCCCGACCGGCTCTCGCCGAGCGTGAAACGGATCACCCATTCGAGCGATGTTCTGAAGGTTTACGCGTTTCAGTCAGGGGAACCCGCCCGGCCGTCGATTCACACCTTCCCGGCGGTCGGGGGCTGCGGATCTGAGCACCGGAAGCGGCCAGGTCTGCGATCCGGAGCCGTACGGCGGCACGGTCCAGCACGCTTTTCGGCCACCATGCGGTGCACAGCGTCACCGCCCGCGTGCCGCGCCGTGCTTCGGCGCGCCGCCCGTTACGCCCCCTTGAGGGGCAGCGCGGCGGCTCCGGTGAAGGGCAGCGCCGGGGCTGCGGTTCGCGGGCGCGTCAGCGGGCCACGGTCCGGAGCCACTCGGCGTCGATCTCGCCCTCGGCGACGATCACCGCCGGGCCGGTCATCTCGATCTCGCCGTCCGGGCGCTCGGTGATCACCAGGGTGCCGCCCGGGACGTCCACGGTGTACGTCACGGGGGTGCCCGTCACGGCCGGGTCGGCGCCGTCGCGGCGGGCCGCGGCGACGGCCACCGCGCACGCGCCGGTGCCGCACGAGCGGGTCTCCCCGGAGCCGCGTTCGTGGACGCGCATCGCGACGTGGCGAGGAGCGCGGTCGACCACGAACTCGACGTTCACCCCGTCCGGGTAGGCGGAGGCCGGACTGAACGGGGGCGGGGTGTACAGGTTCCCCGCGTGCGCGAGGTCGTCGACGAAGGCGACCGCGTGCGGGTTGCCCATGTTCACGTTGCGCGCGGGCCAGCTGCGCTCGCCGACACGCACGGTGACGTCCCCGGCGGGCAGCACGGCACGGCCCATGCCGACGGTGACATCGCCGTTCTTCGCGATGTGGACGGTCTTGACGCCCCCGCGCGTGGCGACCGCGAGATCACCCTCGCTCACATGACCGGCGCGCTGGAGGTAGCGCGCGAACACACGTACGCCGTTGCCGCACATCTCCGCGATCGAGCCGTCACTGTTGCGGTAGTCCATGAACCACTCCGCCTCCCCGGCCATCTCCTCGGCCTCGGGGTGCGCGGCGGAGCGCACGACGTGCAGCAGGCCGTCGCCTCCGATGCCCGCGCGGCGGTCGCACAGGGCGGCGACGGCGGCCGGGGGCAGGTCGATGACGTTCTCGGGGTCCGGGACGATCACGAAGTCGTTCTCCGTGCCGTGACCCTTGAGGAAGGCGATCCGCGTGCTCATTCCTCGATCGTACGGGGTCGGTACGACAGCGGCGTGCGGCCAGGGTGCCCAGGGAGCTCAGCGCAGCCGGGCCACGCGCCACACGGCCAGGACGACGACCGCGACGACCACCACGGCGTACGCGAGGACGACACGCCAGTCCGGGCGCCGTCCGGAGCCGCGCTGCGGCAGGCCGGGCCAGGTGTAACCGACGCGGCGCGCGGCCATCATGCCCCAGCCGGCCGCGCACGAGCAGATCAGCAGGCCGAGCATGGCGACCACGGCGCCGCCGTCGCCGAACTCGAACGCCAGCGGGAAGGCGAACATCAGGGAGCCGACCGCGGCCAGCCCCACGATGGGGGCGAGCTGCCAGATGCGCAGCCGACGCTGCGGGCGCAGCTCGACCTCGACCTCGGGCCCGGTGGACAACTCGTCCACCTCCGGCCCGTCGGCGGTCACACCGCCCGGGGGCTGCTCGTCGGGACCGTCGGAACTGAGCCTTGGGTCCTCGTCCTGCGCGGTCCCGTGCTGCGCGCCTTGTGCGGTGTCGCGAGGGCCGGCCTCCATCGCCACGCGCCCTCCCAACTCGGACTCACTTGGTCGATCGAAGCTCGATGATGGCATGCCAGATGAGGCCCGGATGACGGCCGGAGCGTCCCGATGCCATCACGTGATCAGGCTGTAACCGGTCGTTCGACCAACGCCAGCGCGAGCTGCGGAAGTTCCCCGAGGTCGTCCGCAGCGCCACTGAGCCAGTGCACGCGCGGGTCACGGCGGAACCAGGAATCCTGACGGCGCGCGAAGCGCTTGGTGGCGCGAATGGTCTCGGCGCGCGCCTCTTCCAGCGTGCACTCCCCTGCGAGCGCCGCGAGCACCTGCTGGTATCCGAGCGCGCGCGACGCCGTGCGCCCCTCGCGCAGGCCCTGCGCCTCCAGCACCCGCACCTCCTCCACGAGCCCCGCCTCCCACATCCGGTCCACCCGGCGCGCGATGCGCTCGTCCAGCTCCGGTCGGCTGACGTCGACGCCGATCTGGACGGTGTCGTAGACCGAGTCGTGGCCCGGGAGGTTGGCGGTGAAGGGCCGGCCGGTGATCTCGATGACCTCCAGGGCCCGGACGATGCGGCGGCCGTTGCTGGGCAGGATCGCCTGCGCGGCCTCCGGGTCGGCGGCGGCCAGGCGCGCGTGCAGCGCTCCCGAGCCGCGCAGCGCCAGCTCCTCCTCCAGCCGGGCGCGCACCTCGGGGTCGGTGCCGGGGAACTCCAGGTTGTCGACCGCGCCGCGCACGTACAGTCCCGAGCCGCCCACCAGGATGGGCCAGCGGCCCTCGGCGAGCAGCGCGTCGATGCGGGCGCGGGCGAGGCGCTGGTACTCGGCGACGGACGCCGTGACCGTCACGTCCCAGATGTCCAGCAGGTGGTGCGGAACACCGCCGCGTTCTTCGGGCGTCAGCTTGGCGGTGCCGATGTCCATCCCCCGGTACAGCTGCATGGAGTCGGCGTTGACGACCTCCCCACCGAGCTGCTGGGCCAGGAACACTCCCAGATCGGACTTTCCGGCCGCGGTCGGTCCGACGACGGCGATGACCCGCGGCGCGGGGGCTGCACTACTCACCGCAACAGTCTCGCAAACCTCCGCACCCCGCCTCGAACGAGTTACGTGACGCCCCGAGTGGGAGGTCGTTGCCTGTTGCGAGGTTCCGGTCACCGGTTCGAGAACGGGTGACCCGGGGCGACGCAATGGGACGCACCGGGCTACGCGGTATTTCGCCCGCACGAGTAACGTATGGAGTGGATATGGGTGTTTTTGCACGGCTTCTCCGGTGGTCGAGGACGACGGAGGAGGACCGGTCGGCCGAGGCTGAGACCGCACAGGCGGCGGAGGGCGCCGACGCGGGGGCGACGGACGTGAAAGGCTCGGGCGCGACCGAGGCCGGGGAGCAGCCGGAGGCCGCGCCGGAGGAGGACGCGGAGGCCGCCGCCGACGACGGAGTCGGGATCCCGAAGCAGCAGTCCGCCGACAAGGCCGCCGACAGCGAGGCCGACGAAGGCGCCCGTACGTAACCCCTTGAGCCAGGGAAGGTGGACCATGGGCCTCGTGGACAACCTGAAAGCCAAGGTCTCGAGCCTCGCGCAGCAGCATGAGGAGAAGGTCGACCGCGGCCTCGACAAGGCCGCGAAGGTGATCGACGAGCGGACCAAGGGCAAGTACAGCGACAAGATCCACACGGGCACGGACAAGGCGAAGCACGCGGTGGAGCGCCTCGCCCACCAGGACACCGGCCCGTCGACCGGCGAAGCGCCGAACACCGGTCCGTCGACCGGCGAAGCGGCGCCCCCCGAGACACCACAGCCGCCTCCGGCCTCCTGACCACGCACCGACAACGCGTCACCGATCGGCGGACGGCCGCGGGGCCATGGCCTCCCGGCCGTCCGCCGTGTCCGGCACCATGGCGTCCCGCCCCTCCGCCGGGTCGCGGCACCACGACGGCAGGGCACGCGGCCCCGCGCCCGCCCGCGCTCAGCGGGGACCCGCTGTGCGCGGCGACTACGACCAGGCGGCCACCACGTAGCCCACCCCGTACGGCGCCTCGTCGTACAGCAGGCTGCCGGACAGGCACGCACCTTCCGCCGCGCCCGCGAGGATCTGCCAGGGGGCCCGGCCGCAGGCCTTCAGTTCCTGGGCCAGGGCCGGGTCAAGGGAGTTCAGGGCCGGCAGGTCGGCCGCACCCAGTGCCCGCGCGACCTCCGCGTCGAAGCCGGCCGCGCGCTCGTCCAGGTAGCCCGGAGCCTTCACCGAGCGGCACGCGCTGGCGTCGCCCATGATCAGCAGGGCCATCCGCTCGGCCCGTCCGGCGAGCCCGGCTCCGAGCTCGGCGCACCGCTCGGGGGCCAGAAGTTCCGGCACTGCCAGCCCCTCCACGGGCGCGTCGGCCCAGCGCGTGCGCTCCAGCAGCCACGCGGCGACCGCGAGCGACCGCGGAAGCTCACGCTCCTCGCCCGTGCCGCCCGCACCCAGCCGGACGTCGAGGTCCACGCCGAAGCCCCGGAACGACCCCGGCGCACCCTCGGCGTAGCTGCCCTCCCGGCCCTCCTCCGCGGGCCCGACGACCACCAGCCGGTCGGGGCGCGCGGCGGCGAGCACGCCCAGCGCGTCCTCGCACGCGGCACGGGCGCCGTCCAGCTCGGGCGCCGCACCCGCGGCGACCTCGGGCACGAGCAGGGGCGGACAGGGACAGACGGCGGCGGCGACAAGCATGATCCGCAGCGTAACCGGAGCGAACGCCGGCGTCAGTCGCAGCCGCAGGCGCCGGCGGTGGCCATGGGCAGCGGCTCGGGCACGCCGACCTTCGGCAGGCCCAGCATCACACCGGCCGGCTTGGCGGCCTGAGCGGCGTTGCGCTTCTCCCACACGTCGCCCGCCCGCGTACGGCGCACGTCCAGGACGGGTCCCTCGGCGAGGAGGTGGTGCGGGGCGGCGTACGTCACCTCGACCGTCACCACGTCACCCGGGCGCACCTCCTGCTCGGGCTTGGTGAAGTGGACGAGGCGGTTGTCGGGGGCGCGGCCGGACAGCCGGTGGGTGGCGCCGTCCTTGCGGCCCTCGCCCTCGGCGACCATCAGCTCCAGGGTGCGGCCGACCTGCTTCTTGTTCTCCTCCCAGGAGATCTCCTCCTGGAGGGCGACGAGCCGCTCGTAGCGCGCCTGGACGACCTCCTTGGGGATCTGGTTCTCCATGGTGGCGGCCGGGGTGCCGGGCCGCTTGGAGTACTGGAACGTGAACGCCTGCGCGAACCGCGCCTCGCGCACCACGTGCAGCGTCTGCTCGAAGTCCTCCTCGGTCTCCCCGGGGAAGCCGACGATGATGTCGGTGGTGATCGCGGCGTGCGGGATGGCGGCCCGCACCTTCTCGATGATCCCCAGGTAGCGCTCCTGCCGGTAGGACCGGCGCATCGCCTTGAGCACGGCGTCCGAGCCGGACTGCAGCGGCATGTGCAGCTGCGGCATCACGTTCGGCGTCTCGGCCATGGCGGCGATGACGTCGTCGGTGAAGTCACGGGGATGCGGGGACGTGAACCGCACCCGCTCCAGGCCCTCGATCGTCCCGCAGGCGCGCAGCAGCTTGCTGAACGCCTCGCGGTCGCCGATGTCGGAGCCGTAGGCGTTGACGTTCTGCCCGAGCAGCGTGATCTCGGAGACGCCCTCGGCGACCAGGGCCTCGACCTCGGCGAGGATGTCGCCGGGCCGACGGTCCTTCTCCTTGCCGCGCAGCGCCGGGACGATGCAGAAGGTGCAGGTGTTGTTGCAGCCGACGGAGATCGACACCCAGGCCGCGTACGCGCTCTCGCGCCGGGTCGGCAGGGTCGACGGGAAGGCCTCCAGCGACTCGGCGATCTCGACCTGTGCCTCCTGCTGCACGCGGGCGCGCTCCAGCAGGACGGGCAGCTTGCCGATGTTGTGCGTGCCGAAGACGACGTCCACCCAGGGCGCCTTCTTCACGATGGTGTCGCGGTCCTTCTGCGCCAGACAGCCGCCGACGGCGATCTGCATCCCGGGCCGGACGGCCTTCTTCGGCGCGAGGCGGCCGAGGTTGCCGTAGAGCCGGTTGTCGGCGTTCTCCCGCACGGCGCAGGTGTTGAAGACGACCACGTCCGCATCCCCGTCCGAGCCCTCGGGCGCGCGCACGTACCCGGCCTCTTCGAGCAGCCCGGCCAATCGCTCGGAATCGTGGACGTTCATCTGGCACCCGTAGGTGCGGATCTCGTAGCTCTTGGGTGCGTGAACGTCCACTGCGGGGCTCCGGTCGCTGCTGCTGGTCATGGAACAAGGGTAGGCGGTACTCGAAGAGCCCCGTCCCGGCGATGGGCCGCGGCGCACCGCCCCGGCGGACCGGACGGGGACGGGACCGCCCCTCACTTCAGGGCGCCGCTGGTGGCACCGGCGGTGACGTGGCGCTGGGCGATGACGAGCAGCACCGCCGCCGGGGCGGACGCCAGCACGGCGGTGGCCATGATGGCGTTCCACTGGTTCGTGTGCGCGCCGATGTACTCGTAGATGCCGAGGGTGACCGGCCGCACGGTCTGGGTGGTGGTCAGCGTCAGGGCGAAGAGGAAGTCGCTCCAGGCGAAGAGGAAGGTGAAGAGCGCGGCGGTGATCAGCGCGTTCGCGCTCAGCGGCAGGACCACGGAGCGGAAGGTCCGCAGCCGCCCGGCGCCGTCCACGCGCGCGGCCTCGATGATCTCTCTGGGAATGCTCTGCATGAACGAACGCAGGATGATGATCGCGAAGGGGACCCCGGCAGTGGAGTCGGCGAGGATCAGTCCGAGGGCGGAGTTGAGGAGTCCCAGGTCGTTGTAGGCGTTGTAGAGCGCGTTGGCCACGACGATGCCCGGCACCATCTGTGTGATCAGGACACCGAAGAGCACCGGGTTGACTCCCCGGACGGGGAGGTGGGCCAGCGCGTAGGCGGCCGGCGCGGCGAGCAGGAGGCTGAACGCGACGCTGCCGAGGGCCACGACGACACTGGTGACCAGGTTGCGACCCTGGTCGCGCAGTGCCGTGGCATAACCGCTGAAGTCCGGGTGGAGGGGAAACCAGCCACCCAGCCGTGCGTCGCCCGCCGGCTGCAGGGAGGCGTTCACCATCCAGTAGACGGGAAACAGCATCACCGCGAGCAGGACGATCCCGACGATCGTGGACGTCAGGCCACGGCTCGGTGCGCGCTTCACGGAACCCCTCAGGCGTGCCGGGCGCGCCGCTGGGCGCGCAGATACACGAAGGCGAAAACGAGCGAGACGGCGACGAGTACGTTGCTCGTCGCGGCGCCGCGCCCGAACTCGAACTGCTGGAAGGACAGTTGGTAGGACCGGGTGGCGAGGGTCTGGGTGGCGTCGGCCGGTCCCCCGCCCGTCACGATCAGGATGAGTTCCAGCACCTTCACGGTGTAGACCACGCCCAGCACCAGTACGACGTTCACCACCGGGCGCAGCAGTGGCCAGGTGATATGGCGGAACGACGCCACCGGACCGGCGCCGTCCAGCTTCGCCGCCTCGTACACATGGGTCGGGATGTCCTGCAGACCGCCGTACAGGATCGCGGTGTTGAAGGGGATGCCCACCCAGATGTTGATCAGGATCACGGAGACGAGCGCCTGTGAGGTGCCGGTCAGCCAGGGTATGCCGGACGACAGCAGGTGGAGGCCGCGCAGTGCCTCGTTGACGACTCCGTCGTCGGTGTCGAGCATCCACCTCCACGTCGTCCCGGTGACGGCCAGCGGCAGCAGCCATGGCAGCAGCAGGAGCGACCGCAGAACGCCGCCGAGCGGGAACCGGTGGCGGAAGAACAGGGCGAGGGCCAGGCCGAGCACGAACTGCCCGGCTATCGAACCGGCGGTGAACAGGACCGTCGTCAGCAGGGCCTTGGAGAAGAGGTCCGACGGCAGGATCGTCGCGTAGTTCCGCAGCCCCACGAAGGGCGCGGCACCGGTGTAGAAGGTCGTGATCGTGTACTGCTGGAAGCTCATCACGACGTTCTTGACGATCGGGTAGCCGAAGAACAGCAGCAGGTACGCCACCGCGGGCGCGATGAACAGCCACGGGACGACCGGCTCCCACAGGCGTGCCCGGGCCCCGCCGTCCGTGGCCGCCGCCGCGGCCTCGGCCTCGTCAGGAACCGGTCGCGATCTGCTGCGCATGCCGGAGTGCTTCCTTCGGTGTCTGCTCGCCCGTCAGCGCGGCCTGGATGGCGGTGTAGATCCCGGTCGCCGCCTTGGGCCACTTGACGCCGAGTTCTCCGGTCCGGGCTCGGGCCTTCTCGACGCTGTCGACGAAGGCGGCCATCGACGGCACCTGCTCGGCATAGCGATCGGCCACCGCCGAGCGGGAGGGGACCGTGAAGTTCTGCTTGGCCAGGGCGAGCATGTGCGTGGAGTCGTTGAGGCAGGCCAGCACCTGGGCGGCCTTCTGCTGCCGGGCCCTGGAAGCGGTCTGCGGGACCGTCCACACCTCACCGCCGAGCGGTGTGACCAGGGTCTGCCCCTTCTCGCGGACGGGGATGGGGGCCACGCCCCAGTGCAGGTCCTTGGCCTTGTTCAGCTCGGAGATCCGCCAGGGACCGTTGAGCATCATGGCCGCCTTGCCGGCGACGAACTGGTCGTGGACATCGGCCTGGGTCCAGTTCAGTACCGACTTCGACATGGATCCGCTCTTCACCAGGTCGACCCACAGCTGGAGTGCCTGCGCGGCCTGCGGGGTGTCCAGCCGCTTCTCGTCCCCGCCGTTGGACCACAGGAAGGGCAGGAACTGCCAGGTGCCCTCGAAGGTGGCGTTCGCGTCGACCGCCATGCCGTAGCGCCCCGGGCGGCTCAGCCTGGCCGCCGCCGCCTTCAGCTCGTCCCAGGTCCTCGGCACGGCGACCCCGGCCTTGGAGAGCATGTCCTTGTTGTAGAAGAGGGCGATGGTGCTGACGGTGGGCGCCAGTCCGTACACCTTCCCCTGGTAGGTGCCCGCCGACACGATGCCCTTGGTGAAGCCGCCCGAGTCGATGCCGTACCGGTCCAGCGGGGTCAGCGCGCCGGTCTGCGCGATCTGCTGCACGTCGGGGTTGTCCAGCATCAACAGATCGGGAAGGGTCCGCGACGACGCCTGCTGCAGCACCTTCGGGACGAGCGACGCCCCGGGAACACTGCTGTGCTCCACCGTCACGCCGGCGGCCTTGCCACAGGCGGTGAGCCGCTCGCCCCATTGGGCGTGTTCGGTCGTGTCGGTGTAGTAGTCGAGGGCGGTGATGGAGGTCACCTTGCCGGTGGCGCCGCCGGCCCCGGTTCCGCCCCCGCACCCGGCGGCAGTCAGTGTCAGGGCGACGGTTCCCAAGAGGGCGGTGAACCGCCGCGCGGAGGATCTGGCGACTGAGACCATGGTGGTGCCTTCCCGAGTGACATCTGTCGCCGGCGTTTCGATCTCGGGAGGCGAAGGCGGAACCAAGGCACCCCCGGCGACTCGGTCGGCGTAGCCCTGCGGGCGAGGGCCAGGCGTCCGCGTCGCTGAGGAGAACATCCATGCCGGCGGCTTCCCGTTCGGGCGCGGACATTACCTCATTCACCCGAACAGAAGGTACGCCGATGAACAGAAGGCAGGCCGAGGCCCTTCAGGTCTGTCCTGCGGATCAGCCCGGTGTCGCGGCCCTGGTACGCGCTCCGCCAAGGACCGTTCCTCACAGCCGACCTGCCGGAAGACAGATCCCGGCCGTCGCCGCGATCAGCGCGCCGTCGCGGCTTCCCGGATCATCGCCGCCACGGCGCCGGGCTGCGAGAGAACCGCGGCGTGTGAGGCGTCCAGTACGTGTTCGTTGGCTGCCATGCGCTGTGCCATGAAGCGCTGAGCGGTGGGGCTGAGCATCCGGTCGGCGGCCGCGATGGCGTACCAGGACGGCTTGGAGGCCCATGCCGGCGGGCCCGACCTGCCGGTCAGCGCGCCCTGGGCGATCGGGCGCTGCGTCACGGACAGCACGCTGGTGACACGGGGCGGCAGGTCGGCGGCGTACACCTGCGGGAACCGTTCCTTACGGATGTACAGCTCGCTTTCCCGGCCGGCGGGAAACCGGGTGGGGAAATCGGCGGCCGAGGTCGCCCCGGTGACCGGCATGGGGGCGAAGCGGCTGGTGATGTCGAGCAGGCATTCTCCGGCGTCGAGGCCGAACGCCGCCACGTAGCACAACGCCACGGTGTTGTCGTCGTCGGTGGCGGCCTGGGTGATGACCGCGCCGCCGTAGCCGTGGCCGACGAGCACGACCGGGTCCTCGATGTGGCGCACCGCGCTCCGGATGTAGGCGGCGTCCTCCGCCAAGCCGCGCAGCGGGTTCGCCAGGGCGCGCACGGTGAGTCCGGCGGCCTGGAGGAGGTCGATCACCCCCGCCCAGGACGAGGCGTCGGCGAACGCACCGTGCACGAGCACGACGGTCGGCGGTACGCGGGTGTGTCCGTGCACGTCGGTGGCCTCCGGATGGGTCTGGCCCCAGCCAAGCGCGTTCGGGCGGACGAGGCATCGCGTGAACGTACCAACAGCCCCGCTCAGTCGTCGTGCACGGCCATCACCACGTGAGTGAGCTGGACCCGGGAGTTGACCGACAGTTTCCGGAAGACGGACGTCAGATGTGTGTTGACCGTGTGCGGGGAGACGACGAGCAGGTCGGCGGCCGACCGGTTGGTGTGGCCCTCCGCGATCAGGCGTGCGATCTTCTTCTCCGAGGCCGTCAGTGCCTCCCAGCCCTGGACGGGGCGCTGCCTGCTCGCCGTTCTGCGGCCGCCGGCCCCCGCACCCTTCAGAGCGCGCTGTACGCGAGCCGCTGCGGCGTGCGCGCCTGACGCGAGGAACGCGGCACGGGCATCGGTCAGGGCGGCCACCGCCTGGGGTTTCCGGCCTGCTGCCAGCAGTGCCTGTCCGAGATCGGCGCAGGCGGCGGCCCGGACCAGCGGGCGAGGGCTTGCCCCGAGCAGCTCGACGGAACGTTCCAGCAGGGCGAGATCGTTCTTCAGGAGCCCGAGGGCCTGCGCCGCGACGCCGGTGGCGGTGGACACGTCCGGATTGCGTTCGGCGTGGGCTTCGGCCTGAGCGGCCAGGTCCTCGGCGAGCCCCTGGTCCGCGCCACGCAGGGCCATGCGGATCGCGCAGTCGACCCAGGTGCGCAGCAGCCGCCAGCGCATGAAGGGAGCTTCCTGCTGCACCTGCCGGATCTTGTCGACGGCGAGCCCGATGTCCCCGTCGTCCTCGGCGACCACCGCTTCCAGGAAACGCACCGCGGCCGTGTTGCCCGGGTTCGGCTTGGCCGCCAGTCTTTCCCTTGCTGCCGCCAGGTGCTGGCGCGCCGCTTCCCGGTCGCCGCGGAGCAGGGCGAGCCGGGAGCGGATCACGCGGGCGTTCACCTGCTGGACGGGGACCTGTACGTCGTCCTCCAGACGCTCCATGGTCACGAAGTCGGCTTCGGCGTCGTCGAGCCTGCCCCGCCCCAGGTGCTGCTGGGCCTGCGCCCACAGCAGCATGGCCTCACGGGACGACCCGGCACCGTCCGCCGCCCGCAGGAGCAGCCGTTCGCCGGACTCGTAGTCGTCCAGGTGCTGGTACGCCACGATCTCTTCGGGAAGGAAAGCGGAGTCCACGGCGCTGAGCGCGGTGAAGCGCTCCACGGCGACGGCGTTCTCGCCCGCGTTGAGCGCGATCTCGCCGAGCCCGAACAGGGACAGCACGTGTGCCTCCCGGTCACCGATCGCGATGGCCGCACGCAGGGCGTTCTCGCCCGCCTCCCGCGCCGCCTTCAGGTCATGGCTCCGGGACAGGGCCAGCGCACGCAGGGCGGTCAGCCTGGCCTCGACCTCGGGGGCGGCCCCCCCCACGGCGAGGGCCGTTTCGGCCCGGCGGCGCAACTCCTCGGAGAGATCCAGGTTCCACAGCGTGCCGCCGAGGGCGGCCTGCAGCCGACCGAACGCGTCCAGGGGCGGCCGGCCGGCCAGCAGCCGGTCACCGGTCGACAGTGCCTCGCGGTTCCTGCCGGCCCGCGTCAGACTGACGATCGCCTGCTCCCCCACCTCAAACCTCAACGGCCGCGTGGCCGGCACCAACTCCAGGGCGCGCGTCATCAGGTCGGCCGCGAGGCCCGGCGTGACGGGCAGGACGTCGTCAGCGGCCCGCCGCAGCAGCGCCACGGCTTCCTCGTCTCCGGGCTGTGCGCTCCTGAGGATGTGCGACACCGCGTCGATGGGCTGGTGGCCCGTGGCGACGAGGTGGTGGGCGGCCTGCCGGTGCAGGGCCTTCCGGGCCGACGGAGGGATGTCCACGTAGACCGCCTGGCGCAGCAGGTCGTGCCGGAAGACCAGATGGTCGCCGTCGTCGTCCAGGAGCCCGGCGCGTACCACCTCCTCCAGCGCATCGATCAACGTGGCGGACGGTTGGCCGTAGAGCGCGGCGGCGTCCTCGAAGCCGAACGTGCGCCCCAGCACCGCTCCCATCTGGAGGAAGCGCAGTGTGCCGGGCTGCAGTGACCTGAGTCTGCCGCGCACACCCACCACGAGCGCTGGGGGCACGGACTCGCCGGAGGCGTCGGCGGTCCGCAGCCCGGTGAGCATCTCGACCGCGAGAAACGGGTTGCCGCCGGCTCCGTCGAGCAGCTCGCGCACCCGCTCGTCGACGGCTGTCCCCAGGGTGTCGCCGGCCAGTTGGCCGATGGCCGCGCCGGACAGCGGGCCCAGCGGCACGGTCACCGCGGGGAGTTCGTCCCGCGCGGCCGCGACGATCTCCTCCGCCGGGCCTTCAGGGCCCTGCCGCCCGGTCAGCATCCACAGCACCGGCGAAGTCCGCAGCCGGGCCGGAAGCTGCTTCAGGGCGAACAGGCTGAGCGGGTCGGCCCACTGCACGTCGTCCAGGGCGATCAGCACCGGCACGCTGCCCGCTCTGGCTTCGATCGCCTCCGCCAGGCGCTCCACCAGCCAGATCCGCCGGTCGTGATGGCGCGCGAGATCGGCGAAGGTGTCGCCGGACAGCAGCGGCTCGTCGCCGTGCAGGACGCAGGCCGCCAACGACGAGAGCGGCACGATGTGATGCAGTTCGTCGGCCTTGCCGAGGCCGGTCGAGAACCCGGCCGTCCTGGCCGTGGCCACCGCCTCGAGGAGCAGCGTGGTCTTGCCGATGCCCGGTTCTCCCCGGATGAGGATCAGCGCGCCGCTTCCGGTGCGGGCCACCGAGGCGATCAGTGTCCGCAGCTCTTCGAGCTCGGCCTCCCGGCCGCGCAGACCGCTTCTGGACAGCGATCCGCCTGACCCCGCCACGCACGCCCCTTCCAGTTCACCGCCCCCGGCCGCATCCCACGCCGACCGGTTCCTCCGCACCTTCGGCGTCGGCTGCCGGTTCCGTGCGGACGGCCCCGGGAGGCATGGACGACGAGCCGGGGTCCACTATCGCAAAAAGGACAGCTCAGTGCACCCGGTACAGAGGGCGAGTGAGATCGGCCACGCCACCGGCGAAAGCGCGGGCAAGCAGGGCGGACTCGAGCGCCGAACAGAACGGGAGTCCGATCGGAGCTCTCAGGGAGCGGGCACGCGGGCCGAACCCGGAACGGGCGTTGTGGCCCACGACAGGCCGGAAGGTCCGGGCCACTAATAAGACGCCGCGACCTCCGGCACCGCTGACACACCGCTCGGCAACACGGGCACGCGAGGCGCTCGCGCTGCGGACTCGCGCCACTCGACGGGGGACATCCCGTAGACGTTCCGGAAGACCCGGCTGAAGTGGGCGGGGCTGGTGAAACCCCACCGGCGGGCCACCGCGGCGATGGTCCGGCCCGCCGCCTCCCGGCGGGCGAGCTCACGCCGGCACTCCTGCAGTCTGCGGCGCTGGATCCACCGGCTGACCGTGATGTCCTCGGCCTGGAAGAGCTTGTGCAGGTAGCGTACGGAGATCCGGTTGGCGCGGGCTATGGCTTCCGGCGTCAGGTCCGGGTCGGCGAGGTGCCGGTCGATGAACTGCTGGATACGCGCCAGCATCACCCGGGCTGGGCTCGGCGCGTCACGGCCCTCCTGGTGAAGCCGCTCCTCGACCAGGACGGTGAGAAGGTCGACCACGTGGCGGGCCAGCGCTTCGGCGGTGGCCGACGGATACGTGTCCGCGTTGTCGACGAGCTGGGTCAGAAAGGGTGCCAGCAGCGAGCCCGACACGGTGTCGGGGCGGATGGCTGTCGCGGTGAGCTGTCGCAGGTCGGACTCTTCCAGGCCCAGCAACCGCCGCGGCACGACAAGGGATTTCGTCTGGAAGGGATGGGGGAACTCCATCCGCAGCGGCCGCGCCATGTCCAGGAAGACGATCTCCCCGGGACCCAGCTGGACCTCACGGGCGTCCTGCCGGAATGCGGCGACACCCCTGGCCAGGAGCTTGACGGCCAGATACGCCCCGTCGCCCCCGGCGATCAGCTGCGGAGTCCGCCGCGCCCACAGGGGGTCGCCCTCCACGGTGGCGACCCGCAGATGGCCCAGCCGGGACGTTCGGATGGTTCCGGAGCAGACCTCGTCGGGGACGGAGATGGCGACCGGGGCGAAGGTGCGGGACAGGGCCGCACGCCAGTACGCCAGTCGTTGGTGGGCGGGCGCCGCGTCCGTGGTGTAGACGGTGGCGGACAGCGGCCGTGCGGGTTCCGGTGTCGATGGATCCGACGACATGATCTCTCCCTTCGGCCTCTGTGTTCTGCGAACACCGTGCCAACGGGCGTGGTTCGGCACATCGCGTGAACCCGCTAGATCGGGGGGTGAGTCGTGCCGCATATGAGGTTCCGGCCGTCGAGCCGACAGCGTGTTCGATCCCGTACAGTTCAGTGGTGCTCGCCCCGACGTATGTGATTGCCGAGGCCCGCCATGGCCGCTAGTCGCAGCACCGCCCGCCACTCCCCGCCCGCCACTCGGCTGATGGGACGGCAAGCCGAGATCGCCGAGATCCTGGACGTTGTCCAGGAGGGGCGCAGCGAACGGATGCTGCTCCTGCTGGGAGAGGCAGGCACGGGCAAGTCGAGGCTGCTGGCGGTCGCCGTCGACCACGCGCGGGACAACGGGGCTCTCGTGCTGGCGGCCCAGGGCAGCGAGGCGGAGGCGCGGCAGTCCTTCGCCTCCTTGCACCAGCTGTTCCTGCCCCTCCTGTCCGCCCTCGGCACGTTGCCGGACCATCTGCGGGGGGCACTGGAGACCGCGTTCGGCATCGCTCCCGCGGCGGGACCGCCCGACCCGATGCCGCTGCGCATGGCGGTGCTGACACTGCTGACCGAGGTCTCCCGTCGGCAGCGCGTCCTGCTGGCGGTCGATGACGTCCAGCACTTCGATCGCGACTCTCTCGACGTTCTGGGCTTCGTCATGCGCCGCATCACCGCCGAGGCCGTACCGGTGCTGCTGGCGGCACGCGGGCAGGCGCCCCCGGACGGTGTCGCAGCGGACCTACGCACTCTGGTCCTGGGACCGCTCGCCGAACAGGCCGCGGCCGAACTGGTGGACGCCCAGCCGCACGCGCCCACCGGCCGGACCCGGGCCGAACTGCTGCGGCAGGCCGACGGAAATCCGCTCGCCATCATCGAACTGTGCCGCGCGGCCGGCAGGGCCGGCGGGGGAGCACTGCCCGGCGGTGGGCTGCCGCAGACCGAGCGCATCCAGGAGTTGTACGCGGCCCGCCTGCGCAGCCTCCCGGAAACGACCCAGCGGCTGATCCTGTACGCCGCGGCATCGGAGTACGAGGACCTCGCCACGATCATGGCCGCCGCCGGCGCGGGGGCGGATCTCGGGGCATGGGCCCCGGCCGAGGAGGCGGGTCTCGTGGCCGTCGCGGACGGGCGGGTGGTGTTCCGGCATCCGCTGGCACGCGCCGGGTCCTATCACGGAGCCCCGGCCCACCTCCGGCAGCAGGCGCACCGGGACCTGGCGGCGGTCCTCACGGCCGATCCGGCCCGCCGGGCCTGGCACCTGGCCGAAGCGTGCCTCGGCCAGGACGAGTCCGTGGCGGCGGCCCTGGAGGAGACCGCCGAGCTCTCGGAGAAGCGCGGTGGTTTCTTCGCGGCGGCACAGGCGCTGGAGCGGGCGGCGGAGTGCAGCCCCACCGTCGCCGACCGGGCGCGCCGGTACGCCAAGGCCCTGAGAGCTGCCAACAACGTCGGCGACCCTTCGTGGGTGCGCGAGTTGTACGACAAGGTCAACACGCTGACCCAGGACCCGGACGTGCTGCTGCTGGCGGCCTGCGGCGCCGGCATGTCCCTGTCGATGCTGGGGCATCAGCAGCAGGCGTTCCGGGTGCTGATGGACAGGCTGGAGCCCGAGCCACCCGCGGACAAGATGACCGTACTGGCCCTGGTCTCCGTGCTCCAGGCGGTCTCGTTCCAGTCGGGCCTGCCCGAGATCAGGCGCCCGATCATTCCCCTCCTCGACGGGATGAACGGCTGGAGCCGCGACACGCCCTACTTCGAGCTGGCGACGGACGAGGCCTCCGACACGGTGTGGGCCGTGACCATGGCCGGGGCCGACCCGGCCCGCGCCCCCGAGTTGTTGCGGCGGGTGCGCCGACGGCCGGTCACGACGGAACCGGGGACGGGAGTGGCGGAGATGACCCGGGCGCTCGCGCTCGGTGGGGTCGCCTGGTACGCCGACGAGTCCGACCTGGCCGTGGAGTCCTTCCGGCAGGCGTACGCCGTGCTCAGGGCGTACGGCTCCCTGGGCCCTGCCGCGACCACGCTCGCGGCGATGTGCTCCGCGCTGATCGACACCGGGCGGTGGGTGGAGGCCGACGAGCTGCTGGAGGAGTCCGCGACGCTGGCGGCGGTCCAGAAGCTGAGGCACCTCCAGATCGACGTGGCGGCGCTCCGGGTGACCCTGCGCGCGCTTCGCGGGGAGCCCGTCGGCATGCCGACGTACCCGGCCTGGACGGCGGTCGGGCTGGAGGAGAACCGCGCCACCCACGCGCGCCTGTTGCGAGCCGCCGGCACCGGTGCCGCCGCAGCCGGCGACTTCGACGGCGCGTTCCGGCACTTCCGCTCGTTGTTCGCCGAGGACGGCACACCTCTGCACCACTTCCTGTCACTCCGTTCGGTCGCCGACCTCGCCGCGGCCGCCCAGCGCACGGGTCGGCAGAAGGAGGCGGCGGTCGTCGTCGAGTCGGTCCGCGCCGCGCTCGGGCCGCAGCCGACGACCCGGATGACCCTGCTGCTGCATCACGCCGACGCGCTGACCGGCGATCCGAAGGACGCCGAGCACCACTTCCGCCTCGCCACGGTGAACCCGGCGGGTGACCAGTGGCCGCCGGCCCGGGCCCAGGCGAGGCTCCACTACGCGCAGTGGCTGCGCAGGAGGCGGCGCCCCCTGGACGCCCGGCCTCTCCTGGCCACGGCTCTGGAGTCGTTCACCCGGCTCGGCGCGTCGGGCCTGGCCGAGGAGGCACGCGTGGAGCTGCGGGCCAGCGGCGTGGCCACCTCACCCGCCAAGGCCGATCCGCTGACGGAGTTGACCGCGCAGCAGCGTCAGATCGTACGGATGGCGGCACGCGGTCTGCGCAACCGGGAGATCGCCGAGCAGCTGAAGCTGTCCCCTCGCACGGTCAGCTCCCACCTGTACAACGTGTATCCGAAGCTGGGTATCAGCAGCCGCAACCAGCTCCGTGATCTTTTCGACGACCTGTGATCCCCACGGCAGGACGTGCCGCACGGGCGCTTGCGCTCCCGCGCGGCGATCACGGATGCTGTGGACGCCGGTGAGGACTCGGGGGGACGGCTGATCGTTTCGTTGGAAGGAACGTGAGCAGTGTGAGCTTCGAGCCCAGCACGGGCCCCGGCGGACCCGACCGCCCCGCCGTCGTCCTCGATCCCCGCGTCCAGCGGCTCGTCGACGCCTCCGCGGCACCGCCCTTTCTGCACCAGCTCGGTCCGGTCGACGGACGGCAGGCACTGCTGGAGATCCAGGGCCACGCGCCGGACGACTTCGGCGTGGACGCCGAGTACAGGGTGGCGCCGGTGGGCCCCTCCGGTCTCGTCGGCTTCTGGATGTTCCGGCCGACCGAGCCGACCGGTCCCCTTCCCGTCGTCGTCTACCTGCACGGCGGCCGGTGGATGCTGGGTGACGCCCGGACGCACGCGCGGATGATCAGCGAGCTGGCGGCCGCCAGTTCCGCCGCCTTCATCGTGCCCGAGTACACCCGCACTCCCGAGGCCCGCTACCCGGTCGCGCTGGAGGAGTCGTACGCGGTGCTGACCTGGGTGGTCGAGCAGGCCGCCGAACTGGAGCTGGACGAGCGGAGGCTGGCGGTGGCCGGCGACTGCGCCGGCGCGACCATGGCCACGGCGCTCACCATGATGGCCAAGCAGCGCGGCGGCCCCCGCATCCGCGCGCAGTTGCTCTACTACCCAATGACCGAGCCGCACAGCGACACCCCCTCGCGGGAACAGTTCGAGTCCGGTTACCTGCTGACGGGCACGGCTCTGGAGTGGTACTGGCGGCAGTACAGCGACGACGAGTGCGAACTCGCCGAGCCCACGGCCGCACCGCTGCGGGCCGGCACGGCGGACCTCGCGGGACTGCCTCCCGCCCTGGTCGTGACGGCGGAGGCGGATGTCGTACGTGATGAGGGGGAGCAGTACGCCCGCCTGCTGCGGCAGCAGGGTGTGCCCGTGATCGCCGCCCGCTACCTGGGGACGGTGCACGACTTCGCCTCCCTGAATGCTTTGCGGGAGAGCCCGCCCACGGTGGCTGCGATCAGGCAGGGCGGCCACTTCCTCAAGGACTCCCTGGCCGACCGGCGCTGACGCTCACCCGCCGTGGTGCTGCGACCGCCGGCCACCGGTCTGTTCGCGCTGCCCTCGGAAATGGACCGTCAACATACTGATGCCTCTGAGCATGCTGCTTGCCAGGGTGAGGACGTGAGGCCGCCCGGGCGGCACGTCATGCACATGGAAGAGGCAGCATGTCCACCGTCGAGCCGGTCCTGGAAATGGCCGCGCAGGCCTTCGCCGAGACCACGGCTAACCCTCCGTACCTCCACGACCTGGGCCCGGTCGAGGGGAGGAAGGCCGTCGACCGGGTCCAGGCGGGCGACGTCCGGGTGCCGGATGCCGACGTGGAGGACCTGGTCATCCCGGTAGGCCCCTCGGGGCAGGTCTCGCTGCGCGTCTTCCGCCCGGCCGGTGCCCAGGGGCCCCTGCCCGTCGTCCTGTACGTCCACGGCGCCGGCTGGGTGTTCGGCAACGCCCACACCCATGACCGGCTCGTCCGGGAGCTCACCGTACGGGCCCGGGCGGCGACGGTCTTCGTCAACTACAGCCTCTCCCCCGAGGCGAAATACCCGACGGCGGTCGAGGAGATCTACGCCACGCTGCTGTGGATCTCCGAGCAGGGAGCCGCGCACGGGTTCGACGCGGCCCGCGTCGCGGTGGCCGGCGACTCGGTCGGCGGCAACATGGCCGCCGCCATCACACTCCTGGCCAAGCATCGCAAGGGTCCGAGGCTGGCCGCGCAGTTGCTGTTCTACCCCGTGACCGACGCGAACTTCGACACCGGCTCCTACCAGCGGTTCGCGCGCGGCTACTTCCTCAGCCGCGAGGGGATGAAGTGGTTCTGGGACCAGTACACGACCGATCCGGCCGAGCGCGCGCAGATCACCGCCTCGCCACTGCGGGCGAGCCTGGAGGATCTGGCCGGGCTGCCGCAGGCGTTGGTCATCGTCGCCGAGGCGGACGTCCTGCGCGATGAGGGCGAGGCCTACGCGGCCAGACTGCGCGCCGCCGGTGTGCCGACCACTGCTGTGCTCTACCAGGGCGTCATCCACGACTTCGTCATGCTCAACGCGCTGCGTGACACGTGCGCCGCCAGGGCGGCGACCCAGCAGGGCGGCGAATTCCTCTATGACGCGCTGCACGTATGACGCACCGCGCGCCTGATCGTCCGGTGGCGCGGGCGAACGGCAACGATCCACCTCACGCAACGAGCTACGGCATGGTTGGAGCTGTCATGGCCGAGTCGGCGATGTCCCTCGCATCACAGACCGGAGTGGAACACATACTGACCCTCGCCCCGGTCGGCAATTCCGAAGACATTCACGCCCTCTCCCGGTTGCCGGGGACCGAAGAGGGGGAATTCGTTCACCTCGGCCTGCAGCTACGCGAATCCACTGCCGTCTCCCACCATGGGACGGAGATTCTCCTGGAGCCTGGCGACCTGCTCTTCTGCGACCCGGATCTGCTTCGTTCCGTATACCTCGACGACGACTGCCAGATGATGGTCTTCCGCATCTCCCGGCACCACCTGGGAGTGGCGGAGCCGGACCTGCGCCGTATCGCGGGTGTGCCCGTACGCGGCGGTGAGGGCCTGGGCTCGATGGCGTCGGTCCTCCTGTCCGCACTCGCCCCCGCAGGGGAGTTCCGCAGTTCGAGGATCGGCGACCGGCTCGTCCGCAGCGCCCTGGACCTCGTCGGCGCACTCGTCATGGAACTCCTGGCGACGCAGAGACGGCCGGAGACATCCGACGCGTCGAACACCGGCGACGAGCTGCTGACACGAATCAAGGAATTCATCGAAGGAAACCTGGGCGATCCCGATCTGTCACCCACCTCCATAGCGCTGGCGCACCATATTTCCGTCCGTTACCTGCACAAGCTCTTCCAGAACGAGGACACGTCGGTGAGCCAGTGGATACGGCAGCGAAGGCTCGTCGTCAGCCGGCAGATGCTGAATCGGGCACCGAACCACGGGCTGACCGTGGCGGCCGTGGCGCGCCGGTCGGGCTTCACCAGCCCGTCGCATTTCAGCCGCGTGTTCCGCGACGCCTACGGCATGTCGCCCAGGGCATGGCAGGCATGCACGTGGTCGATCCTGGAATCACCGATCACCAGGACCCAGGTTCCCCGGCGCCGAAGGAGCGTTCTGCTCAGCGATGCCGCTTGATCCTGGCCGGTCCCACAGCCCGGAAAGCCGGGCTGTGCGCACGAGCCCGGCGAGGGAGGGCATGCCTTCCGAGCCGACCTGTCACTCGCTTCCCGCCATGAGTTCGGCCACGACGCGGTCCAGGTCGATGTGGAGTCCCTCCGTGCCCGGTGGCACGACCCGATCGGCCTCAGTCGAAGCGCAGGTCCGAGAGCTGCCGTTCGAGCGCGGTGATGTCGTCCTCGGGTGTCTCCTCGACCGGACGGGCGGCCATCAGGGCTGCCAGCTCGCCGCCCGCCCGCCGGATGCGCGCGGGCAGGCCCTCGGTGTACTCGTCACCGCCGGATCCCCAGTCCTCGGAGGCCGCGTAGACCGCGGTGGGGACGACGGCCGCGCGCAGGTAGGCGAAGAGCGGACGCAGGGCGTGCTCCAGGACCAGGGAGTGGCGGGCCGTTCCTCCGGTCGCACCGATCAGGACCGGCTTCCCGGTGAGGGCCTCCGGGTCGATCAGGTCGAAGAACGACTTGAACAGCCCGCTGTAGGAAGCGGTGAACACCGGGGTCACGACGATCAGGCCGTGGGCGCCCGTCACCGCGTCGATCGTGGTGGCCAGCGGCGGCGACGGGAAACCGGTGACGAGGTTGTTGGCGACGGCGACGGCGAGTTCCCGCAACTCGACGACCTGCGTTTCCACGTCGTGGCTCTGGGCGGCGAGTTCACCGCGGGCCGACTCGGCGAGACGGTCGGCGAGCAGGCGTGTGGAGGAGGGGGTGCTCAGCCCCGCGGAGACCGCTACGAGTTTCATGCGGCGGAGACCTCCTGAACGGCCCGCAGGGACTCGTGGGTGGGAGCGTCCGGTACGTCGGCCGGGCGGCCGATCGCGAACTCCTTCCGCAGCACGGGCACCACTTCCTCACCGAGGATGTCGAGCTGCTCCAGGACCGTCTTCAGCGGCAGTCCCGCGTGGTCCATCAGGAACAGCTGCCGCTGGTAGTCGCCGACCGTCTCGCGGAAGGACAGCGTCCGTTCGATCACCTGCTGGGGAGAGCCCACCGTCAGCGGGGTCTGCTCGGTGAAGTCCTCCAGTGACGGCCCGTGCCCGTAGACCGGCGCGTTGTCGAAGTAGGGGCGGAACTCCCGCACGGCGTCCTGGGAGTTCTTCCGCATGAACACCTGTCCGCCGAGACCGACGATGGCCTCCTCGGGGCGGCCGTGACCGTAGTGGGCGTAGCGCCGCCGGTAGAGCTGGACCATGCGCCTGGTGTGCTCGGCGGGCCAGAAGATGTTGTTGTGGAAGAAGCCGTCGCCGTAGAAGGCCGCCTGATCGGCGATCTCCGGGGAGCGGATCGAGCCGTGCCAGACGAACGGCGGTACGCCGTCCAGCGGCCGGGGCGTGGAGGTGAAGCCCTGCAGCGGTGTGCGGAACTTGCCCTCCCAGTTCACCACGTCCTCACGCCACAGCCGGCGCAGCAGCGCGTAGTTCTCCTTGGCGAGGTTGATGCCCTCCCGGATGTCCTGGCCGAACCACGGATACACCGGACCGGTGTTGCCACGCCCCATCATCAGATCCACCCGGCCGTCGGCCAGGTGCTGAAGCATCGCGTAGTCCTCGGCGATCTTCACCGGGTCGTTGGTGGTGATCAGCGTCGTGGCGGTGGACAGGATCAGCTTCTCGGTACGGGCGGCGATGTAGCCGAGCATCGTGGTCGGGGACGACGGCACGAACGGCGGGTTGTGGTGCTCACCCGTGGCGAAGACGTCGAGGCCCACCTCCTCCGCCTTCAGCGCGATGGCGACGATCGCCTTGATCCGCTCGTGTTCCGACGGAGTACGAGCGGTGGTCGGATCGGGGGTCACGTCCCCCACCGAGAAAATTCCGAACTGCATGGGGGCCTCTTCGTTCCGGCAACTGTGTGGGTTCCGGAAATGTAGGCACCGGTCGCGCGGCCGTCGTGCCTGTGCGTGCAGAGGGGCTTGCCCCTCAGCGTCCTGTCACGGTGCGGCGAGGTGAGCCGCTCGCTCCCGGCCGTGAGTGTGCGCCGTCGGGCAAGGGCACGGCACTCGCGGACCATCGTCGTACCCGGTCGGCCGTCTAGCGTGTCGGTGTCACAGGGCGACGACCGCGTCCCCTCCCCCGGCCGGCACGGCCGCCGCGACGGACCCGGGACGCCACAGCGGCTCCGGCGACAACCCACCCGCCCGTGCCGGACACGGCGCCGCGCCGCAGAGCCGGGAACACGCGGAGCCCCGTCCAGAACCGCCGCCTCCCCCGGGAGTACCCATGGCTTCGCCCGCCGTCGTCGAACTGTCCCGATGGCAGTTCGCGATCACCGCCGTCTTCCATATGACCTTCCCCGCGCTCACGGTCGGCCTCTCCGTGCTCCTCGCCGTCGCGTACACGGTCTACGTGCGCACGGGGAACCCCCTGTACCTGCAGATCTTCCGCTTCTGGAAGAAGATCTTCGCCGTCGGCTTCGGCCTGGGCGTCGTCGCGGGCACGGTCATGACGTTCGAGTTCGGCCTCAACTGGGGCACGTACGCCCACGCGGTCGGGCCGGTCATCGGGGTCACCATCGGCATGGAAGTGATCACCGCCTTCTTCCTGGAGGCGGGGTTCATCGGCCTGATGCTCTACGGGGACGGACGGATCCGCCCGCGCACCATGGCCCTGGCCTGCTGGATGGTGGCCTTCGGAACGCTGCTGTCGACCACCTGGATCCTGTCGGCCAACAGCTGGATGCAGGACCCGGTCGGCTACGAGAAGGTCGACGGCCAGTTCCACGCCAGGGACTGGATCGGCATTCTTCTCAACCCCGCCTTCGCCCACCGCTTCCCGCACATGCTGCTGGCCGTGCTGATCAGCGCCGCCTGGTTCGTCGGCGGGATCTCCGCCTGGTACCTGGTGCAGAACCGGGTCCACGCCCAGCCCATGGCCCGCCGCTGCCTGTCCATCGCACTCGGCGTGCTGGGCGTGCTGATGCCGGTGCAGCTGTATGTGGGAGACGGCACGGCGGGCTTCATGGGGCAGCACCAGCTCCCCAAGCTGGAGGCGTTCGAGGGCAACTGGAAGAGCGACAACAACGGCTACAACCTGCTCGTCGTCCCCGACACCGGCAAGGGCGTGAACCGGCTGCACGTGGAGATCCCCTATCTCGGCTCGGCCATCGCCCAGGACCTCAGCGGCAGGACGACGACGCCCGGCCTGCTGGGGACCCCGCCCGACGAGCGCCCCAACATGTGGACCACCTTCTACGGTTTCCGCGCGATGTACTTCACCGCGCTGCTCATGTTCGCCACGGCCTTCGCGGGCGTGGTCCTGCGCGTACGACGGCGCCTGTTCGACTCCCCGCGCTTCCTGCGGTGGATGGTGTGGATGACCCCGGCCGGGATCATCGCCATCACCGGCGGATGGATCGTCGCCGAGACGGGCCGCCAGCCCTGGGTCGTCTACGGGCAGCTGCGCACCGTCGACGCGGTCTCCCACCTCAGCACGTTCGAAGTCGCCGCGAGCCTGGCCGCTTTCGTTCTGCTCTACGTCTCTCTGCTGGCCATCTGGGCCCGCTACATCGTCCGCACGGTCAAGGCGGGACCCGAGGCACTGCCCACCGGGCCCGCCTCCCCCGACGTATCGGAGGCCCTCGTTGCTTGAGTACGCCAGTTACGCCCTGGTCCTCTTCTCACTCGCGATGTATGTCGTCCTCGACGGTTACGACCTGGGGGTGGGCATGCTCAGCCTGGCGGCAGGGCCGGAGCGGCGGCGGGAGTACGGCGAGATCGTCGCCACCGCCTGGGACGCCAACGAGAGCTGGATCGTGCTGGCCGGGGTCGTCCTGTGGGCCGGTCTGCCGGGCGCCGACGCCGTGCTGCTGCCCAGTGTCTACCTACCGCTGATCGGCATGCTGGTGGCCATCATCCTGCGCGGGCTGGGCCTGGAGATGCAGAGCGCGGCCGGCGGCTACCGGCGAGGCTGGGCGCTGCTGTTCGGCGGGGCGTCGCTCGCCGCGACCGTGTGCCAGGGACTCGTCCTCGGCGGCGTGCTCACCGGCCCGCACCAGCGGGGCGGCTCCTTCCGGGGCGGGGCCTTCGACTGGCTCAACGGCTACAGCGTGCTGTGCGCGCTCGGCCTGGTCGCCGTCTACCTGCTGGCCGGGGCCGCCTGGTTGCAGGACAAGACCCGGGGCTGGTCGCGGTCGGCCGTCCGCCGCACCGGACGGTCGCTGCTGGCGGTCACCGCGGTCATGGCGGTCGTACTCGGCCTACTGCTGCCCAGTGCCGATCCGCAGCAGACGCAGCTGGGCCAGCCCCTGCGGGCCGTGCTGTTCTGGCTCACGGTCGTGGCCGCCGTCGCGGCCGGTGCGGTCGCCTGGTACGGCTTCGGCCGCCGCCCCGACTGGCGGCCGTTCGCCGCCGTGACCACGATGACGGCCTGTGGGCTGCTCGGCCTGGCGGTGATCTCCGTACCGGTCGTCGTACCGCCCACGCTGACCGTCCATCAGGCGGCGAGCCCGCACTCCTCCCAGCTCTTCCTGGTGCTGGGCGTCGGGCTGTGCATGCCGTTCGTACTGGCGTACAACATCTACGCCTGGCGCAGCTTCCGCGGCAAGTACACCGATCCGGTGGAGCGTCCGATCCCGCCGCTGCCTGCCCGGGCCCATCCCCTGGCGGTCTTCCCCGCGCCGTCCGGCCGCGCGCGGACGGTCGTGCGGCGGACCCTGCTCGTGGTGACCGGCATCCTGGCGGCGGCACTGTCGCAGGACGTGTTCGGCGGTGTGTCCCACTGGATCGGCCCGGTCGGCGTCACCGTCCTGGGCGGCACGGCGCTAGCCGCCTGGGTCGTGGGCGACCGCCGGGACGGGCGCGCCGGCCACTTCCAGGCGGACGCCACGGGCTTGAAGGGCGTCGACGGCATCGACGGCATCCGGGCGGAGACCACCTCATGAGCACCACCGCCGTGCTCCTGGACGAACTGGCCGCGGACAGCGCCGAGAGCCCGGCGCCCGCCCGGTTGAAGGAATGGGCGGCCGTCGGCCGGCGAGAGCTGCGCCGCGCGGGCCTGCTGCGCGGCGCGGCCCAGCTGGGCACGGTCCTCTGGGCGGGCGGGCTGTCCTGGGGCGCCCAGCGCGGCCTGTCCGCTCTCCACGGCGCCGCCGCTTCCGGCGTACTGCCGCCCGCCCTGCTGATCGCGACCGGCGTGGCCCTGCGCGCCGTGCTGCTGGCCGCGGGCGACGCGGCGGCAGCGCGTGGCGCCCGCACCGTACGCGAGACCCTGCGCGGCCGGCTCGTCGAGACGGCGCTGCCCGCGTGCGGCCCGGCCCGCACCGACCTGGACGACGCCGCGCTGGTCCGGGCCGTCGACGGCGAGGTGGAGCAGCTGACCGACTGGCTCACCGACTACCTGCCCGCGCGGACCACCATGCTGCTCGGCAGCGGCCTCACCCTGGCCGCGATCGCGTCCCGCAGCTGGTTCGTCGCCCTGCTCGTGCTGGCCGCCACCCCCCTGCTGCCGGCCAACCTGAAGGTCATCGGCCTGGGCACGCAGACCGCCGTACGGGCCCAACTGGCGGCGATCCGCACCCATCAGGCCCGCCTCCTCGACCATCTGCGCGGCCTGCCCACCCTGGTCGGGCTCGGGGCGCACGACCAGGCGGCCGATGCGCTGGCCCGGCACGACCGGGGGGTCGCCGACCGCACCGAGAAGGTGCTGCGGATCGCCTTCCTGTCGACCGCGTGGGTCGAACTCCTCATCACCGGCACCCTCGCCGTGGTGGCGACCTACTGCGGACTGGCCCTGCTCGACTACCTGGACCTGCCCGTCGTACCGGACCACATGAGCCTGTCCGCCGCGCTGTTCGTCCTCGTCCTGGTGCCCGCCTACTTCGCGCCGGCCCGGGACCTGGCCGCCGGCTACCACGCCCGCGCCCGGGCGACCGCGGCCGCCGGCCTGCTGGCCCCGGTTCTGGACGCGCACCACGAGACCGTGGCGCCGCCCGCCCGGCCGAGCCGACGGGCCGCGACATCACCCGGGGTGAGCCTGGACGCCGTCACGGTCCAGCACACAGGCCGGGAGACACCCACGCTCGACCGTGTCAGCCTGCACCTCGCGCCGGGGCGGACTCTCGCCGTCACCGGAGCCAGCGGGGCCGGCAAGTCCACGCTGCTCGCCGTCGCGGCCGGGCTCCACACCCCGCACGGCGGACGCGCGCTCCACCTGCTGAACGGCCGAGCCGTCCCCGCCGACCCCGGCCGGGTCGCCTGGGTGGGCCAGCCCGCGCACCTCCTGCCCGGCACCCTGCGCGAGAACCTCCTCCTGGCCCGGCCCACGGCCGACGACCGCGACCTGCTGGACGCCGTCGCCTCCCTCGGCTTCGAGGACCTCCTCGCCGCACTGCCGCGGGGACTGGACACCCCGCTCGGCGAACGCGGCACCGGCCTGTCCTCCGGCCAGTCCCAACAGCTCGCCCTCGTCCGGGCGTTGCTGCGGGACGCCCCCCTGCTGTGCCTGGACGAACCCACCACCCACCTCGACCCGGAAGCGGAACAACGCGTCCTGTCCGCGCTGCGCACGCTGACCCGTGACCGTACGGTCCTGCTCGCCACCCACAGCCCCGCACTGCTGCCGCTGGCGGACCACGTCATCACGCTGGACCACGGGAGAGCCCGATGAACCGGCTCAGCGCCTGGCGGCTGCTGCGTACGGCGGCTCCGCGCCGCGCCCTGCCGGCCGGCGTGCTGTTCGCCGTGGCGGCGGAACTCAGCGGCGCCGCACTGCTCGGTGTCTCCGGCTGGTTCCTGACGACGTGCGCCGTGGTCACCCTCCAGGCCAACACCACCTGGTCCTGGATGTACCCCTCGGGTGCCGTACGGGCACTGGCGCTGGCCCGCACCGGTCTGCGCTATCTCGAACGCCTGGTCAACCACCGCACCCTGCTGACCGCCCAGGTGGCCCTGCGGGCTCGGCTGGCCCGCGGCGCTGCCCGTCTGACCCCTCGTGAGCTGCGCGGACAACGCGACGGGACGCTGCTCAGCCGGCTCACGGCCGATGTGGAGACCGTGGCGGGCCTGCCCGCGGACGTCGTCGCACCGTTGGGGGCGGCCGTCACCACCGCGTGTCTGGCCGAGGCCCTGCTGCTGTGGGCCATGCCGGTCCTGGGGGCGGCCGAACTCGTCGTCTGGGCGGCCGGCCTGGCCTGCGCCCGGTACGCCCACCGACGTGCGCGTGCCCGGCTGGCCGACGCCGCCGGGGCCAGGGCGGCCTTCGGTGCCGCGCTGCTCGGCAGCCGGGCCGCCTTCAACGAACTCCGGTGCCTGGACGCCGTGCCGCAGGCTCAGCGGACGACGGCGAGCGCGATGGCCTTGGTCGAGTCCGCCGAGTGGGCGGCGGCCCGGGCCGAGCGGTACGGCCGGCTGGCGCTGCGTCTTCTTGCCGCACTGGGGCAAGCCGTGGTCCTGGTCATCGCCCTTGGCGCCGCCCCGGCCCAGCCGGTCGCCGTCGCGGTGGGCGAGGTGCTGCTGGTGGCCGCCGGGTGGGAGCTCCTGGAGAGACTCCCGCGGCTGATGCAGCGCCTGGCTCAGGCCAGGGACGCGGCCGGGCGCCTGGCCGTTCTCTCCGCCGATGCGCACCCGGCGGGCCGACGGTGCGGGACCGTCCACTCCGTCGAGGCGCACGGCCTCCCGCTCATCGGTTCGCCCACCGGGCTGACGACGACCGTGTCAGGTCCGGCGCTGGTCCTGGTCACCGGCCCCAACGGCAGCGGGAAGTCGACACTGCTCGGGCAACTGGCAGGGCGGGTGCCCGCACTCGCCGGCACGGTGCTCCTCGGCGGTACGCCCGTGCACGAGCTGCCGGCCTCGGCCGTCGCCGAGACGGTCACCCTGGTCGAGGCCGACGACTGGCTGGCCGACGACACGGTCGCGGCCAATCTGCGTCAGGCGGCGCCGTCGGCGGACTCCACCGTTCTACGAACCGCACTGGACGTGGTGGGCTTGTCGGCCCTGCCGCTCGACACACCGGTGGGCCCCGGCGGACGTCTGCTGTCCCAGGGGCAGCGACGGCGCCTTGCCACGGCACGCGCCGTACTGAGGCGCCCACCGGTCCTGCTGCTCGACGAGCCGGTGGCCGGCCTGGACCGCCCCACCGCCGAGGCTCTCCTGGCCGCACTGCCCGAGGCGCTGCCCGCGACCGCACTGGTCATCGCCCTGCAGGAGCAGGACCTCGGCATGCTCAAGCGGCCCCCGACCGAGGTCGTCCGACTGGGCCGGGACGCGCAACGGCCGCTCCGTCCCGAGCCGGTGGCCTAGCCGAAGCCTGTCCTTCGGATCAGGGCGAATCGAAGGACAGGCCCTGGGTGCAGGCGGCGGGGGCAACGGCCCGGGACATGCGGGAGCCGGGCCGCCCTCGCACGGCGGCCCGGCTCCGGTCGGGTCACTTCGCCAGGAAGGCGAGGAGCGCCGCGTTGACCTCCTCGGCGTGGGTCCACAGCAGGCCGTGCGGGGCGCCCTCGATCTCGACGTAGTCGGCGGACGGGAGCGCCTTGTGGAACGGCCGCGCGGTTCCCTCGACGGGCAGGATGCGGTCACCCGTGCCGTGCAGGATCAGGGCGGGCACGTCGATGGCCGGGATGTCGGCCCGGAAGTCGGTGTACCAGGTCGACGGCGCGGCGGCCGCGGCGAAGAAGCCACCGCCCGCGGCGACGTTCCAGCTGTTGCGGACGGCCTCCTCGCTGATCCTGGTGCCGAGGTTCTCGTCCAGGTTGTAGAAGTCCTTGTAGAAGTCCGTGTAATAGGCGTAACGGTCCGCCTTGACGGCCGCGACGACGCCGTCGAAGAACTCCTTCGGGGCGACCCCGTCCGGGTTGTCGTCGGTCTTGAGCAGGCAGGGCTCCAGCGAGGCCAGGAAGGCCACCTTGGCGACCCGGGCGGAACCGTAGGTGGACACGTACCGGGCGACCTCTCCGGTGCCCATCGAGAACCCGACGAGGACGGCGTCCCGCACGTCGAGGGTCTCCAGCACGGTGTTCAGATCGGCCGCGAAGGTGTCGTAGTCGTAGCCGGTCGTCGGCTGGCCGGACTGCCCGAAACCACGGCGGTCGTAGGTGATCACGCGGTAGCCGGCGTCGAGCAGCACGGCACTCTGCCGTTCCCAGGAGTGGCCGTCGAGGGGGAATCCATGGATGAGAACGATCGGCTGTCCGGATCCGTGGTCCTCGTAGTAGAGGTCGATGGGGGTGGAGTTCTCCTGGCCCACGGTGATGTACGGCATGCGTTGCTTCCTCGTTTCGGATGGCTTGTACGGCGGGGAACGTGGTCACGCTAGGGCGGACGCCGCACCACCCGTTGCCGCGCAGCGCACCGCTGTTTGCCCGGGGGCGCAGAAAGAACCACGGACCAGGGACGGGGCGGGGACGGGCAACACCCATACCGGAAATTCTTGACATGAACACTTCCCAAGCGTGATGGCCCGCTGTACCACATCAGAGCCGGCTTTCCCGCTCTGGGAGGTTTCGTGAGACGCATCAAGTCGCTGTCAGCCCTTGCCACGCTGAGCCTGGCGATCATGTTCAGCCTGGTACTCACCGGTCCGGCACACGCCGCCGGACCCGCGTACGTCGCGCTGGGGGACTCGTACTCGGCGGGCAACGGCGCGGGGAACTACGACAGTTCGAGCGCCGACTGCCACCGCAGTTTCAGCGCCTATCCCTACCTGTGGAAGAACGCGCACGCGCCGTCCGCGTTCGCCGACACCTCATGCTCGGGCGCGGCCACCACGGATGTGACGAGCAGTCAGCTCGGCCCGCTGAACTCCGGCACCGGGCTGGTGTCGCTCACCGTGGGCGGCAATGACGCGGGCTTCTCGGACGTCATGACCACATGCGTGACCGGCTCGGACTCCGACTGCGTCAACCGGGTCGACCAGGCCGAGAGCTACGCCCGGAACACGCTTCCCGCCCGTCTGGACGCCACCTACGACGCGATCCGCGCCAAGGCGCCCAACGCCAAGGTGGTCGTGCTGGGTTACCCGCACATGTACACCCTCGACGTCTTCTGCGTCGGCCTCAGCGACACCAAGCACCGCAAGATCGACGAGGCCGCGGACGTCCTCGACGGCGTCATCGCCGACCGGGCCGCGGCCCACGGCTTCGTCTTCGGCGATGTGCGCACCACCTTCAACGGCCATGAGCTCTGCTCCGGCGACGGCTGGCTGCACTCCCTGGTGGCCTCACCGAGCTGGGAGTCGTACCACCCCACCGCCACCGGGCACGCGAGCGGCTACTACCCCGTCCTCAACGCCAACAGCTGACACCCCGGGAACGAACTGGCGCGGGCCAGTGGCGCACCTCACAACACTTCAGCGATTGCGCAACTCTAAAGTTCAGACATGGATCTTCATGTCGCGACGAAGTGGGAGACGGCGGTGCTGGCCGGAGGGCCGGCCGACGGCCTGCGCATGCAGGTCGCGGGCCGGCCCTCGGTACTGCAGGTGACCTATCCCTGCCGGGTCGAGTCCCCGGCGGACGGCGTACGGGTGGAGGCGCTGTACGTCTACCGGCGTCGGCTGGGCGTGAGCAGCGAGCCGCTGACCTACGGCTACGACGGCGCCAGCCCCTGACGCGCGTGGCTCAGCCGGGGTCGGCCGGCGGCCGCTGCGTGGCCGCCTCCCCGAGGTGGACGGCCGTCGGCTCCACCGTGGTTGGTGGCGGAACCAGGCGGAAGAGCATCGGGAAACCGACAGGACCCGGCCGACCGGTCACCGCTGGTCGCCGGTCCGTCGTTCGTAGCGTGCTTTGACCGCCCAGAGGGCGAGCGCGTACAGCGCGAGGACGGCGGCGAGCAGCAGGTAGTACGCCACCGGCAGCACGGTCAGACCGAGCAGGGCGCCGAGCGGGGACATCGGCAGCAGCAGCCCCGCGGCCGCCAGAACGGCCGCGGCCCGGCCGAGCGGGCCCGGCGTGCGCCCCTCGGCAGCGCGCCGGCCGGACCTCAGCAGCAGCATCACCAGGGCCTGGGTGAGCAGGTTCTCCGTGAACCACGCGGAGTGGAACACCGCGTCGTCGTCGAGCGCGTCCGGCCCGTACAGCGCGATCGCCAGGACGCCGAAGGTGGCGAGGTCGGCGACCGCGTTGAGCAGCCCGAAGCCGGTGATGAAGCGCAGGAAGTCGCGCGGCTGCAGCACGGTGGGCCGGGCGAGGGTCCGGGCCGCGGGACGGTCGTAGGCGAAGGCGAGCTGGGCCGCGTCGAAGCACAGGTTCTGCGCGAGGACCTGGGCCGGGAGCATCGGCAGGAAGGGCAGCAGGACGCCGGCGGCGAGCATCGCGACGACGTTGCCGAGGTTCGAGGAGAGCGTGATGCGCAGATACGAGGCGATGTTGCCGCTCGCGTGCCGGCCGGCGGCGACGGCGTGGTCGATCGCGCCGAGGTCCTTGTAGGCGAGGACGACGTCCGCGCTCTCGCGGGCCACGTCGACGGCGTCGCGCGGGGCGACACCGACGTCGGCTGCGTGCAGCGCGGGCACGTCGTTGACGCCGTCGCCGAGGAAGCCGACCGTGTGCCCGGCCGCGCGCAGGTCGGCGACGATCCGCGCCTTGTCCTCGGGGGTGCAACGGGCGACGACGGTCGCCCTCGCGTCGTCCGGTGCGCCCGCGGTCCGCACCCGGCCCGGGTCGAGGCCGAGGTCACGGCAGACACGGACCGCGGTGCCGGGGTGGTCGCCGGTGAGGATCCGCACGGTGACACCGCGCGCGGCGAGGTCCCTCAGGGCGCGGGCGGCGGTCGGGGCGAGGGCGTCCCGGAAGGTGACGAAGCCGCGGAAGGTCAGGTCCTGTTCGTCGGCGGGGGTGTAGGGGCGGGTGCGGGCCGGGCGGTCGGCGGTGGCGACCGCCAGCAGCCTGAGGCCGTCGCCGGCCTCGCGCGCGGCCCGGGCGAGCAGCCGTTCCCGCTCGGCGGGCTCCAGCGCGCAGCGCTCCAGTACGTCCTCGGCGGCGCCCTTGACGACGAGGACATGCCTGCCGAGGCCACCGCGGACCACGGCGGTGGCACGTCGGCGGACCGGGTCGAACGGCACGGCGGCCACGCCCTCCCAGTCCTCCCAGGCGCCGTCGGCCGCGTCCAGGATCGCCTCGTCCAGGGCGTCCGGGGCGGGCAGGTCGGCGAGCTGGAGGGTCCACCAGGCACTGACGGCGGCCCAGCGCAGCACCTCGGGCGCGTCCTTGCCGTCGCCGTCCAGGGCGCGTTCGACCACCGGCCGGTCCTGGGTGAGGGTGCCGGTCTTGTCCAGGCACAGCACGTCGACGGCGCCGAGGTCGTGCAGCGCGGGCAGGCGTTTGACGATCACGCCGTGGCCGCGGGCGAGCAGGGAGGCGCCGCGGGCCAGGCAGGTGGTGACGATGACCGGCAGCATCTCGGGGGTGAGGCCGACGGCGACCGCGACGGCGAACGGCAGCGTCTGAAGGCCCCGGCCGCGCAGCGCGGCGCCCGCCATGAGCACCAGTGGCGGGGTGAGCAGCATGAACCGGATCAGCACCCAGGAGATGCCGTGCACGGACCGGTCGAAGGCGCTCGCCCCGCGCGCGGCGGGCGCGCCGTGGGAGCGCGCGAACCGGGTCCGGGCGCCGGTGTGCAGGACCAGCGCGGTGCCGCTGCCGGAGGCAACGCTGCTGCCCTGGAAGCAGAGATGGGGCTGGGCGAAGGGTCCGCCGCCGACGGGGCCGGGGACATCGGGCGCGCTCTTGGCGACCGGCGCCGACTCGCCGGTGAGCGCCGCCTGGTGCACGGTCAGGCCGCTTGCGCGCAGCAGCCGTACGTCGGCGGGGACGAGGTCGCCGGGCGCGAGCCGGATCACGTCGCCCGGCACCAGCTCGGCGGCCGGTATCTCACGCTCCCGTGGCGGACCTGCCGTCTTCGGTCGGCGCACCACGGTCGCGGTGGTGGCGACCAGGTCGCGCAGCGCGGCCATGGACCGGTCGGCCCGGTGCTCGCCGGTGGCGCGCAGGCAGCAGCTGACGACGACGAGGGAGAGGATCACGCATGCGGTGCCCCAGGCGGTGACGGTCGCCGAGACCAGGCCCAGGCAGAGCAGGACACTGGTGAACGGGTCGCGCAGTCCGCGCACGAAGCGCCGCGCCCAGGAGGTCGTACGGGCCTCCGGGAGCACGTTCTCCCCGGCCTCGGCGAGCCGGGCCTCCGCCTCCGCCTCGGTGAGCCCGCGCAGACTGCTCTCCAGGCGGCGCAGCTCCTGCAGAGACGTGGGGCCGCCAGCGCCGGGGTCCGGACCGGGCGCGGGTGCCGGCGCCGCGGCGGTCTCAGAGGCCACGGAGCCTGGGCGCCGGGACGTCGGCCGGAGCGGCACGGTCGGTCAGCCGGCCGACCAGGAGCCGCACCACGGTCACGACGTCCGCGTCGTCGACGAAGTACACCTGGCGGCGGCCCTCACGGCGGGAGCCGACGAGTCCGGCGAGCTTGAGCTTGGTCAGGTGCTGGCTCACGGCGGGCAGTGCGCCCCCGACCCGCTCGGCCAGCCCGGTGACATCGCTCTCGCCCTGCGCGAGCGCCCACACGATGTGCAGCCGCGCGGGCGAGGCGAGCAGCCCGAACGCGGCGGCCGCCTGGGACAGCACCTCGGCGGGCGGATCCTCGAAACCACCGCCGACTGCCGCCACCGTGGGCCTCCTGTTCACACCTGGGTCATCTCGTCCTTACGGGGGGTCAGTCTAGGCGGCCCGGGGGCGCGGTCCCTACGACTTCGTCGCCGTCCAGCCCTGGTCGCGCAGGACCGCCGCGATGTCGGGGGCGCGGTAGTGGTCGCCCTTGAGGACCTTGCCGTCGGCCCGGCGGGACACCGTGCCGTCCGGGCCGATCTTCGTCATGTTGGCGCGGTGGATCTCGGCGATGACGGCGTCGAGGTCGATGCCGTGCACCAGGGCGGTCCCGTACGCCACGTACACGAGGTCGGCCAGCTCGTGCGCCAGCCGGTCGAGCGGCCCGGTGACGGACACCTCGGCGACCTCCGCGGCCTCTTCGGCGAGCAGCTCACCGCGGTGCGCGGCCAGCTCCGGGGAGACCTCCGTCGGCACGGAACGCACGTCGAGACCGAAGGCGAGGTGGAACTCACGGACGAGGTCGGCGGGGGAAGGACGCATGCGTGCGACCCTACCCGTGCGCCGGCCCCCGTCCCGCGCCCTCCCCTTCTCCGTCCCGGCCTGGCCAGACGGGCGCACGGCCTGGCAGGATCGCGCGCATGTTCCAGGCACTCCCCCGTATCGGCAGACGCCGCGCGCTGCTCGGCTCGGTGGCCGCGTGCGCGGTCCTCGGGCTGCTGCTGTGGTGGCTGCTGCCGATCGGCGAGGAGTCCCCGAGCGGCACGGTCACCTTCAGCACCGGCACTCCGAGCGGCGTCTACGAGAAGTACGGCACCCTGCTGCGGCAGACGATCGCCCGGGACATGCCGCGGCTGGACGTACGGCTGCTGAACAGCGACGGATCGCAGGAGAACGTGCGCCGGGTGGCCACCGGGAAGGTGGACTTCACCATCGCGGCGGCCGACGCGGTGGAGACCTACCGGCTTCGGAACGGGCCCGGCGCCGACCGGCTGCGCGGCTGCGCCCGGCTGTACGACGACTATGTGCACCTGGTGGTGCCGCGTTCGTCCGCCGTGCAGTCGGTGGCGGACCTGAAGGGCCGCACGGTCGCCGTCGGGCCGGGCGGCTCGGGCGTGCGGCTGATCGCGGAACATGTGCTGAAGGCGGCCGGGCTGGACCCGGAGAAGGACATCACGCCCCTGTCCGACGGCATCGGGACGATGCCCGGGCTGCTCACGAAGCACCGGATCGACGCGTTCTTCTGGTCGGGCGGGCTGCCCACCAGCGCGATCACGCAGCTGTCGAAGAACCTCCCGGTCCGCCTGGTGCCGATCGGCTCCGACCTGGTGACGAAGCTGCACGCGCAGGGCGGTGCGTCACGCTGGTACCGGGCCGCGGTGATGCCCGCCGACGCCTATCCGCAGGCGCAGCAGGGCGTCTCCGTGCAGACCGTCGCCGTCGCCAACCTCCTGGTCACGCGGCAGGACATGAACGCGGACCTGACCGAGAAACTCACCCGCGTGGTCATCGACAGCCGGGACCGGATCGGCGCCCAGGTGCACGCGGCACAGCTGGTGGATCTGCGCACGGCCATCTACACGGACCCGCTGGAACTGCACGAAGGTGCGCGACGGTACTACCGGTCGGTGAAGCCGTAGCTTCGGGCGTCCGAGTCCGCAGCTACGGGCGCCCGGAGTCACCCGCCGGCGCCGCCCGCCCCTGTCCGCGGGAGCGACACCGTCACCCTCAAGCCGTGCGGCTCGTGATGCGCGTACGAGATCGATCCCCCGCCCGCCGCCAGCAGCGTACGGGTGATCGACAGGCCGAGGCCCGAGCCCTTGATGTTCTGGTGGGCGGCGCTGCGCCAGAAGCGGTCGCCGACGCGGCAGAGTTCGTCGTCGCTGAGGCCCGGGCCGCCGTCGGTGACCACCACCGTGGCGGTGTCACCCGCGGCCGCGACCTCCACTTCCACGCCCTTGCCCGCGGGCGTGAACTTCACCGCGTTGTCGATGACCGCGTCCAGCGCGCTGGACAGCGTCACGGGGTCCGCCCAGGCCGTGGTGGCCGGGCAGGTGCCGGTCAGCCGTACGCCCTTGGCCTCGGCGGCGGGCCCCCAGGCCGCGACCCGCTCCGCGGCGAGCGCGCCGATGTCGGTGAGTCTGAGGTCCGCCTCGGCGTGCTCGGCGAGCGCCAGGTCGAGCAGGTCGTCCAGGACCTGCGCGAGGCGCTTGCCCTCGGTGCGCACCGAGGCGATCTCCTCGTTGTCCTCCGGCAGTTCCAGTGCGAGCAGTTCGATGCGCAGCAGCAGCGCGGCCAGCGGGTTGCGCAACTGGTGGGAGGCGTCGGCGACGAACGCGCGCTGCTGTTCGAGGACCTGCTCGACGTTGTCCGCCATCTCGTTGAACGACCGGGCCAGGCGCCTCAGTTCCGGCGGTCCGCCCGCCACCGCGACCCGGGACTTCAGGCGCCCGGTCGCTATGTCGTGGGTGGTCGCGTCCAGGACCCGTACCGGCCTGAGCACCCATCCGGTCAGCCGCAGCGCCGCCCCGACGGCGAGCAGCATCGCCGCGACCTCCCCCGCGCCGATGAACAGCCAGCCGTGCAGGATCCTGGACCGCATCTGCCCGGTGGGCGAGTCCGTGACCACGACCGCGACGACGTCACCGTCGCGGATCACCGGTGACGCGACCACGAGCCGGCTGCGCTGCCAGGGCCAGACCTGCTCGGGATCGTGGCTGCGCCGCCCGAGCAGGGCCTCGTTGAAGGCGTCGCGGCCCTCCCCCTTCTGCGGCAGGAACCAGTCCCCGGGCGCGTTGGCCATCGGCGTGTCGTCGCGGTAGAAGACACCCGCCCGGATGCCGTACACGTCGTAGTACGTGCCGAGTTCCTTGGCCAGCGTCTCGCCGCGCTCGTCCGTGACCTCGGTCCGGGAGCCGCCCGGCCGGTCCGTGACGAACTGCGCGAGAGCGGCGAAGCGCGCCGTGTCGTCGATGCGGTCGACGACGACCCGCTGCTGCTGTGCGGCCGCGAGACTCACCGCGAGCGGCACACCGAGCGCGAGCAGCACGGCCGCCATCAGGACGATGAGCAGCGGAAGGAGACGTGTGCGCACCCTTGCCCGCTACGCGGCCGGGGCGACGAGCCGGTACCCGACGCCGCGCACGGTCTCGATCAACGCGGGCATGCGCAGCTTGGAGCGCAGGGAGGCGACGTGCACCTCCAGGGTGCGCCCGGTCCCCTCCCAACTCGTCTGCCACACCTCGCTGATGATCTGCTCACGGCGGAACACCACACCGGGGCGCTGGGCCAGCAGGGCCAGCAGGTCGAACTCCTTGCGGGTCAGCTGGATGACCGAGCCGTCCACGCTGACGCGGCGGGTGGGGAACTCGATGTGCACGGGGCCGAGGCGCAGCGCGGTCTCGGTGGCGCCGGTGTCGTCCAGGTGCGGGGTGCGCCGGCTGACCGCGTGGATGCGCGCGAGCAGCTCCCCGGTGTCGTACGGCTTGACCACGTAGTCGTCGGCCCCGAGGTTCAGGCCGTGGATCCGGGACCGCACGTCCGAACGAGCGGTGACCATGATCACCGGGGTGCCGGTGCGCTTGCGGATCTTGGCGCAGACCTCGTAGCCGTCCTGGTCGGGAAGCCCCAGGTCGAGCAGGACGACACCGAAGCCCGCGCCCTCGGGGACCAGCGCCTGCAACGCCTCCTCGCCGCTGCGGGCGTGCGTGACCTCGAAGCCGTGCCGGGCCAGAACCGCGGACAAGGCGGCCGCGACGTGGTTGTCGTCCTCGACGAGAAGCAGTCTCATGCCGGCCCCCTCCGGTTTCTCGGTCCTACGGTCTGTTCGGCCTCACGGTCTCTGTGCGTTCCCGGCGTGCGCAAGGGCGTCGCCCGCGCCGCAACCGAAAGACGTCACCCACCCGAACGTGTGGGCACGCGCGCGTGCACCAAGGAAGTCACGCCGATGAACGAGGACGCCGTCAAGAGGCTTCGGGTTGCGGGCGGCTTCCGTTACCCAGCCGGTACGCGGTCGGCCGGAGTCCGCTACGGGTCGTGTCCGGCCGCTACCGGATCGTGATGCTCAGATCTCCCTCAGATGTAATGACGCTGGTCGTACGGGTCACTACTGTCCTGCGAAACCGAGCGAGGACGGAGCCAGTGAGCACATGACCGAAGTATCGGTGGCCAAGGACTCGGTGGCCGCGACCGACGAACTGGTCGTCCTGAAGAGCGTCAACAAGCACTTCGGCGCGTTGCACGTGCTCCAGGACATCGACCTGACCATCGCGCGTGGTGAAGTCGTCGTGGTCATCGGCCCCTCCGGGTCCGGCAAGTCCACCCTGTGCCGCACCATCAACCGCCTGGAGACCATCGATTCGGGCGAGATCCTGATCGACGGCAGGCCGCTGCCCCAGGAGGGCAAGGAGCTGGCCCGGCTGCGCGCCGACGTCGGCATGGTCTTCCAGTCCTTCAACCTCTTCGCGCACAAGACGGTGCTCGAGAACGTCATGCTGGGCCAGATCAAGGTCCGCAGGACCGACAAGCGGAAGGCCGAGGAGAACGCGCGCGCCCTGCTGGACCGGGTGGGCGTCGGCACCCAGGCGGACAAGTACCCCGCGCAGCTCTCCGGCGGCCAGCAGCAGCGGGTCGCGATCGCCCGCGCGCTCGCGATGGACCCCAAGGTCATCCTCTTCGACGAGCCGACCTCCGCCCTGGACCCGGAGATGATCAACGAGGTCCTGGAGGTCATGCAGCAGCTCGCCCGGGACGGCATGACCATGGTGGTGGTCACCCATGAGATGGGCTTCGCCCGGTCGGCCGCCAACCGGGTGGTCTTCATGGCCGATGGGCGCATCGTGGAGGAGGCCACTCCGGAGCAGTTCTTCAGCGCGCCGCGCAGCGACCGCGCGAAGGACTTCCTGTCGAAGATCCTGCACCACTGAGGCTCCGCGCCGGCGCCATCCGTCCGCGTCCTCCGTCCGCTCACCCCGAGCGTCCCACCGCCGACACCCCGCACGCGGCCGCGTCACCGCCGCCGACCCCCCGCACGGCTCGCGTCACCGCCGCCGACGGCCCGCCTCCCGGGCGCCGGTCCCGGTCCGCGCCTCTTCACCACGCAAAGGATGTTCACCATGAAGCTCCGCAAGGTCACCGCGGCCACGGCCGTCGTCCTCGCCCTCGCCACCGCCGCCACCGCCTGCGGGTCGGACAAGAAGAGCGACGGCGGCTCGTCCTCCGGCGGCGGCAAGACGATCAAGATCGGTATCAAGTTCGACCAGCCGGGCCTCGGCCAGAAGACGCCGCAGGGCTACACCGGCTTCGACGTGGACGTCGCCACGTACGTCGCCAAGCAGCTCGGCTACAACGCCGACCAGATCGAGTGGAAGGAGTCGAAGAGCGCCGACCGCGAGACCATGCTGCAGCGCGGTGACGTCGACTTCATCGCCGCCACGTACTCGATCACGCCGAAGCGCCAGGAGAAGGTCGACTTCGCCGGCCCGTACCTGCTCGCCCACCAGGACGTGCTGATCCGCGCCGACGACAACTCCATCAAGTCGCCCGCGGACCTGAACTCCAAGAAGCTGTGTTCGGTGACGGGCTCGACCTCGGCGCAGAACGTCCACGACAGGCTCGCCCCGAAGGCCAACCTGCTGCAGTACCCGACGTACTCGGCCTGCCTGACGGGTCTGCAGAACGGTGCCGTCGACGCACTGACCACCGACGACTCGATCCTCGCCGGCTACGCCTCCCAGGCAGCCTTCAAGGGCAAGTTCAAGCTCGGCGGCTTCAAGATGACCAACGAGAACTACGGCATCGGCGTCAAGAAGGGCAGCGACCTCAAGGCGAAGATCAACGCCGCCCTGGAGAAGATGGTCTCGGACGGTTCGTGGGAGAAGGCCGTGGAGAAGAACTTCGGCCCCGCCAACTACAAGAACGAGCCCGCGCCGAAGATCGGCAACATCGTCAAGTAATCAGGGCCCCACGGGTGCGCCGCACGGGGGAGCGGCGCACCCGGGCCTGTCCGACACGCGGAAGCGCGGGACCTCATGTTCGACTTTCTTGATCACTACGACGTGCTGGGAGCGTTCTGGACGACGGTGCAGCTCGCCGTCCTGTCCGCGATCGGCTCCCTGATCTGGGGCACCGTACTGGCCGCCATGCGGGTCGGGCCGGTGCCGCTGATGCGCGGTTTCGGGGCCGCCTACGTGAACATCGTGCGGAACATCCCGCTGACCGTGATCGTCCTGTTCACCTCGCTCGGTCTCAACCAGACCCTGCGCGTCGGCCTCGGCGCGACCGACTTCAAGGTCGTCAACTTCCGGCTCGCCGTGCTGGGTCTGATCCTCTACACGGCGGCGTTCGTGTGCGAGGCGCTGCGGTCCGGCATCAACACCGTGCCGGTCGGACAGGCGGAGGCGGCCCGTGCGCTCGGGCTGAACTTCACTCAGGTGCTCACGCTCGTCGTGCTGCCCCAGGCGTTCCGCTCGGTCATCGGCCCCCTGACGAACGTCCTGATCGCGCTGACGAAGAACACCACGGTGGCGGCCGCGATCGGCGTGACGGAGGCGGCCCTGCTGATGAAGCAGATGATCGAGAACGAGGCCCAGCTCCTGCTGATCTCCGCCGTGATCGCCTTCGGGTTCGTGTGTCTGACGCTGCCGACCGGCCTGATCCTCGGCTGGGTGGGCAAGAAGGTGGCGGTGAAACGATGACGTCCGTCCTCTACGACGCCCAGGGCCCCAGGGCCAAACGGCGCAACGTCGTCTACACGGTGGTGTTCCTGCTCGCCCTGGCCGCGCTCGGGTGGTGGGTGTTCACCAGTCTCGACGACAAGGGCCAGCTCGACTGGGAGAAGTGGAAGCCGTTCTTCGGCGGTACGGAGGCCTGGTCGACGTACATCTGGCCAGGGGTGCTGAACACACTGAAGGCCGCCGCCCTGGCGATGCTGATCTCGCTGCCGCTGGGCGCGGTCCTGGGCATCGCCCGGCTCTCGGACCACGCCTGGATACGGATCCCGGTCGCGATCGTGGTGGAGTTCTTCCGGGCCATCCCGGTCCTCGTCCTGATGATCTTCGGCCAGGCCCTCTTCTCGCAGTACACCAACGTCAGTTCGGACGATCGCCCGATGTACTCGGTGATCACCGGCCTCGTCCTCTACAACGCCTCCGTCCTCGCGGAAATCGTCCGCGCGGGCATCCTGGCCCTGCCGAAGGGCCAGTCCGAGGCCGCCCTGGCGATCGGCCTGCGCAAGAACCAGGTGATGCGGTTCATCCTGCTGCCGCAGGCGGTCACCGCGATGCTGCCGGCGATCGTCAGCCAGCTGGTGGTCATCGTGAAGGACACGGCACTGGGCGGCGCCGTCCTCACCTTCCCCGAACTGCTGGCCTCGGTCTCGCCGATGAGCTCCTACTACGGCGCCAACACCATCGCCAGCTTCACGATCGTCGCCGTCATCTACATCGCCATCAACTTCTCGCTGACGACGTTCGCGAGTTGGCTCGAGAAGCGGCTGCGGCGGGGCAAGAAGTCGACCGGCGCGGTCCTGCCTCCGGCGGCGGTCGGAGCGGCCGAGTCCACGGGGGCGGCCGCCTGACGCCCCACCAGTCCCTTTGAGCAGGCAGGGCAGTGGCGTCACGCCACTGCCCTCGTCGCTTGACGGGCGAGGCCGGCAATGGGTTGCATACGTTGTGTGATCGTGCACGCGGCTCCACCTGCCTGTTCCCGAACGTTCCCCGACACACCGCGCAGGGCGGGGGGCGCCACACCGTGGACCCGGTGATCATCGTGGGGGCGGGGCCCGTCGGGCTCTCGCTCGCGCTGGCCCTGGCCCGGCAGGAGGTGCCGTCCGTCGTCCTCGACGAAGGCCCGGGCAAGGACGAACCACGGGCCGCGCGCACCGTCGTGCTGCGCGACGACACGGCCGCCCTGATGGAACGACTCGCCGGGGTTCCGCTCACCGGAGCCGGGCTGCGGTTCACCGGCTGGCGGTCGATGCGGCGCAAGCAGGTCACCCGGAAGGTCGCCTTCGAGACGGACGGCGCGCGGCAGGACGAGCCGGGCGGCAGGTACGGGCCCGGTGCCGAACGGGCCGCCGAGGGCGGCAAAGGCACGGTCGAGGAACCCGGAGGACCGGCCCCGCTGCACATCGCCCAGCATGTGCTGACCGGAGCCCTGCGCACCGCGATCGCCGGACAACCCCTGGTCAAGGTCGCCGTCGAGAGCCGCCTCGACACCCTCGAACAAGAGCCCTCCGGCGTCACGGCGCACACACGCGGCCCCCGCAGCACCTGGTGGCGCGGCAGCTACCTGGTCGGCTGCGACGGGCCGCGCTCCACGGTGCGCAAGCTGCTCGACATCCGCTTCCCCGGCCGTACGGCGGTGGAGCGGCACGCCGTTGCCGCCCTGCGCGCCGAACTGCCGTGGCCCGGAGAGGCGCTGCTGCACCGCATGCCGCCGTGGCGGACATCGGGCCCCTCGGGCGGCGAGATCACGGCACGGCCCCTGCCCGACGGGGTGTGGCGGCTGGACTGGCTGCTGCCGCCGGGCAAGGACCTGGTCACGCCCGAACTGCTGGTGACCCGCATCCGGGAGACCCTCGCCGGCTGGAACGGGGGCACCACCCCCGCCTACGACCTGCTGGACACCGGCGTCCACACCGTCCACCACCGGCTGGCCCGCCGCTGGCGCTCCGGCCGGGTCTTCCTCGCCGGGGACGCCGCGCACCTGCTCGGCGCGCTCGGCACGCAGGGCCTCGACGAGAGCCTGCGGGACGTCGACAACCTCGCCTGGAAGCTGGCGCTGGCCTGGCACCACGGGCCGCGCGAGACGCTGCTCGACAGCTACCAGGCCGAGCGCCGCACCGTGGCCGCGGCCCGGCTGCGCGCCGCCGACCAGGCGGTGCCGCTGCTGCGCGGCGGCGGGGGCCTGCGGTCCTACGTGCCCGGGGCCGCCCGCGGCCATGACGCACTGCTCACGGACGGCCACCTGGGCAGGGGCGCCCTGGGCACGCCGGGGACGTACGCCGCCTCACCGCTGGCGGCCGCGCCCAGCGAGTCGGCGGCCTTCGTGGCCACGGAACCCGGGGCCCAGGTCGCAGACGTACGGGTGACGGCGGAGGACGGGTCCTTCGTACGGCTGCGGGACCGGCTCGGCCGCGGATCGCTCCTGGTGGTGCTGGTCGCGCCGGGCACCGGCGTATGGGACCGCAAACACTGGGTGTCGGCCGGCATCATGCCCCGGCTGGCGGCGGCGGTGACGGCCCTGCCGCACCCCGCGGAGTTGCTGGTCGCCGAGGGCTACCCGGGCGCCGCCGCCCACACCGTCCTGCTGATCCGGCCGGACGGCCATCTGGTGACGGCACTCGCGGGGGTGCGTCCCGCGGACCTCTACGCGGCGGCCGAGGCGGCACTGGGCGGCCCGGCGAAGGCACAGGCGGCGAGCGCACGCTAGGCGCTGCGGAGGGGAACTCCGTTGCCCGCGCTCACGGTCACCATGAGGTCCACATGGGGACCGTGAGTTGACCGGTCGGCACCGCCATGGTGTACTCCGGACCATGACCGACACGTATGCGCACCTGTGGCGGAGGGTCCATATGGACCTCGTCCGCTATGCGGGCTGCGTGTGTCGCCCGTCCTGTTGATCTCGTTCCCTTCACCGCGCGCAGTGCCTCTGCCGCAGCGCGCCCCACGCGAACCCTTCAGGACGGTACCCCTTGTCTCACTCCCCTTCCGTGCCCCTGCCCGCCGACTCCGCCCGGCCCCGGGCTCAGGCTCCCACCCAGGCCCAACTCCTCGACTTCGCACGCCGTACGGCCGCCGACGCCGAACTGATCGCCTCGCTCCCGCTGGATCCCGAGGGCCGTACCTGGGTACGGCTCGAGGGTCCCGGCGGCAGCGAGGCCTGGCTGATCGGCTGGCCGCCCGGGACGGGCACCGGCTGGCACGACCACGCCGACTCGGTCGGCGCCTTCGTCACCGCATCGGGCGAACTCAAGGAGAACTCCCTCGCGGTCCGGCTGCCGTCGGACGGCTGGAAGACCCTGGAACTCACCGACGGAGTCGACCGGAAACGACGACTGCCGGCCGGTGAGGGCCGCTCCTTCGGCCGGCACCATGTGCACGAGGTGCTCAACGAGTCCACCGAGCGACACGCAGTATCGGTGCACGCCTACCACCCGCCGCTGCCGCAGATCCGCCGCTACAGTCGCACGGGGCAGGTGCTGCGCCTGGAGCAGGTCGAACGCCCGGAGGACTGGCAGTGAGTTCCGCACCCGAACACCCTGTGGGCATCGACGAGTTGCTGGAGCGGGTCCGCGAGGACCTGGACCGGGTGGAGCCCGCTGAGGCCCACGAGGCCGCACGGGCCGGCGAGGCCCTGCTCGTGGACATCCGCTACGCGGCCCTGCGGGACCGTGACGGACTCATCCCCGGCGCACTGGTCGTCGAACGCAACGAACTGGAGTGGCGCCTGGACCCGCAGGGCAGCCACCGCCTCCCCGAGGCCACCAGCCATGACCTGCGCGTCGTGGTCGTCTGCAACGAGGGCTACGCCTCCAGTCTGGCCGCCGCGTCCCTGCGCCAACTGGGCCTGCACCGCGCCACCGACCTGGTGGGCGGCTTCCAGGCTTGGCGGGCGGCGGGGCTGCCGGTGGCGTCGTAGGGGTTTCTGCGGTTGCCTGTTGGAGGCTGTGAGGTTCTTCCGGGGGGAGGGCCCCTCCCCCCACCCTCCCTCCCCTCCCCCCTTCAGGCCCCCTCGTCCCCCAGCCCCTCCGTGTCCTCCCCCTCCTCCGCCAGCGCCTGGCGGACCACGCGCAGGGCCATCCCCTCGGAGTAGCCCTTGCGGGCGAGCATGCCCGCGAGACGGCGCAGGCGCTTGTCGCGGTCGAGGCCCCGCGTGGCGCGCAGTTTGCGGGCGACGAGCTCGCGCGCGGTGGCCTCTTCCTGCTCGGCGTCCAGCTGTCCCACCGCCGCGTCGATCAGCGCGGAGTCCACGCCCTTGGTCCGCAGCTCCTGGGCGAGCGCCCGGCGGGCCAGGCCCCGGCCGTGGTGCCGGGATTCCACCCAGGCGTCCGCGAAGGCACTGTCGTCGATGAGGCCGACCTCTTCGAAGCGTGACAGCACCTCGTCCGTCACGTCTTCGGGGATCTCCCGCTTGCGCAGGGCGTCCGCGAGCTGATTGCGCGTGCGTGGAGTTCCGGTGAGCAGGCGCAGGCAGATCGCCCGCGCCCGCTCAACCGGGTCCCCCGGGTGCTCCCCCGTCCCGGCCCTCGACGAGAGGGAAGAGCCTCCGTCCTGTGGGGCGTCGGCCAATTCCCCGCCACCGCGCCGCCGCCTTCGTCCCCGTCCACCGGGCACACGGTCCTCGCCGCGTGGAACGTCCTCGCCGTGCGCGTCCGCGTCGCCGCGCACGTCGTCGTACGCCTCGTCACCGCCCCCGACGAACCCCGTGTCGCGCCCGCTTCCCCGCCGCTGCGGGGCCATGGGGTGGGCGTACTCGGCCCAGTCGGTCCGTCGTGTCATGGGCTAGCTCTTGGCCGCCGGGGCCTTGGCCTTGGCCGCCTTGGCCGCCGGTGCGGGCGCCGTCTTGGCGGTGTCGTCGGCCGCGGGGGCGGCGGCACTCGCCGCATCCGTGCCGGGCTCGGCGGTGGATTCCTCCGACCGGACGCCGACGCCCAGCTTTTCCTTGATCTTCTTCTCGATCTCGTTGGCCAGGTCGGGGTTGTCCTTGAGGAAGTTGCGTGCGTTCTCCTTGCCCTGGCCGAGCTGGTCACCCTCGTACGTGTACCAGGCGCCGGCCTTGCGGACGAAGCCGTGCTCCACGCCCATGTCGATCAGGCCGCCCTCGCGGCTGATGCCCTGGCCGTAGAGGATGTCGAACTCGGCCTGCTTGAACGGCGGGGCGACCTTGTTCTTGACGACCTTGCAGCGGGTGCGGTTGCCGACCGCCTCCGTGCCGTCCTTCAGGGTCTCGATACGGCGGATGTCGATGCGCACCGAGGCGTAGAACTTCAGAGCCCGGCCACCGGTCGTGGTCTCCGGTGAGCCGAACATCACGCCGATCTTCTCGCGGAGCTGGTTGATGAAGATGGCGGTGGTCTTGGACTGGTTGAGCGCGCTGGTGATCTTCCGCAGGGCCTGGCTCATCAGACGGGCCTGCAGACCGACGTGGCTGTCGCCCATCTCGCCCTCGATCTCCGCGCGCGGGACGAGCGCGGCGACGGAGTCGATGACGATGAGGTCGAGGGCGCCGGAGCGGACCAGCATGTCCACGATTTCCAGGGCCTGCTCGCCGTTGTCGGGCTGGGAGAGGATCAGGTTGTCGATGTCGACGCCGAGCTTGCGCGCGTACTCGGGGTCGAGGGCGTGCTCCGCGTCCACGAAGGCGACCTGGCCGCCGGCCTTCTGCGCGTTCGCCACCGCGTGCAGGGTCAGCGTGGTCTTGCCGGAGGACTCCGGTCCGTAGATCTCCACGACGCGGCCGCGGGGCAGACCGCCGACGCCGAGGGCCACGTCGAGCGCGGTCGACCCGGTCGGGATGACCTCGATGGGCTCCTTTGACCGCTCGCCCATGCGCATGACCGCGCCCTTGCCGAATTGCCGTTCAATCTGTGCGAGGGCGGCGTCGAGGGCCTTCTCGCGGTCGGTACCTGCCATGGGTTCCACCCGGTTTGCTTGAGTCGATCGCTTCACGTCAAAGACGCTAACGCCTGCCACTGACAATGCGCCTCGACGCTCGTCCGGCTGTGGATAACTCGGGCACTTCTCCGTCAAAACCGTGTCGAAACGCCCACCGTGAGCTCGCCGGAGCCTCCATAAGAATGGATGTTCGATTTTTGTGTCAAGCGCGCCGCCGACGCCTCCGAGCTTACGGTCGCGCACCGACAGCGACACGGTGCCGGCTGCTTCGACAGCGGCCCGGGGCCCGGCTACTCCCCGCGGGGTACGGCGGGTGTCTTCGGCTGGAGGACGACGGGCCGGGGCTGCTCCCGGGAGCCTTGGCCCATGGAACACGAGAGGCTGGCAGAGGGGTCCGTCGCAGGGGCGTGGCCGTCGCTCCTGCCGGAACGGGGATCCGGCATGCGCCCGGTGGAGCGTCTGTGCCAAGCGACCGGTGCCTTGCTGATCCTTGCCGGTCTGGCGCATCTGGTGGTGTTCGCCGTCGACGGCGGTCCCTGGGACGGTCCCGTCTCCTGGCGCAAGCCCTTCACCTTCGGGCTCTCGTTCGGGCTGACGCTGATCGCGGTCACCTGGGTGACGTCGTACCTGCGGATCGGGTGGCGGCTCCGTGCGGTGCTGCTCGCCGTGTTCGCCGCCGACTGCGTCGTGGAGGTCGCCGGGATCACCCTCCAGGCGTGGCGGCGCGTGCCCTCGCACCTCAACACCGAGACGCCCTTCGACACCGCGGTGGCGATGACGCTCGCGCTGGGCGGCGTCGTCCTCGTCGTCGTGCTCTCGACGTTCGCCGCCACGGCGTTCCGGCGCCGGCCGGGCGGCCCCCTCGGTATGGCACTCGCGCTGCGCTCCGGGTTCGCGATCCTGATCGTGGGGCTGCTCTCGGGTGCCGCGATGATCGCGCGCGGGACCGTGCTGTCCCGGGCCGGGCACCAACAGGCGGCGTACCACTCCACGGCGCCGCTCAAGCCGCTGCACGGGGTCAGCCTGCACGCCGTGCTGGTGTTGCCCGCGCTGGCCTGGCTGCTGTCCCGCACGTCCTGGCGCGACGCCACCAGGCGGCGGGTCATGTACGCGGCGGTCGGCGGCTACGCGGCCACGGTGCTCGGCGCGGGGCTCTGGGCGGCTCTCACCTGGTGAGCGGGTGCGTCGTCAGCCACCCCTAGCGCGCGAACAGCCGCCGCACGCGCGCCGTGAGACTGCCCGAGCCGCGTGTGCGGTGCCCGTGGACGCGGGGGTCGTCGGTGACGTCGTACCGCTTCACGTACGCCCCCAGGAAGGCCTGCAGCGTGGCGACCGCGGGGATGGCGATCAGCGCCCCGACCGCGCCGAGGAGGGCGGTGCCCGCTATGACGGACCCGAAGGCGACGGCCGGGTGGATGTCCACGGACCGCGCGGTCAGCTTGGGCTGCAGCATGTAGTTCTCGAACTGCTGGTAGACCACGACGAAGATCAGCACCCACAGGGCGTACCAGGGGGCCACGGTGAAGGCGATCAGCATCGGCAGGGCGCCCGCGAGATAGGTGCCGATGGTGGGGATGAACTGCGAGACCAGTCCGACCCAGACGGCGAGCACGGGTGCGTACGGGATGCTCAGCGCCTGCAGCAGGACGTAGTGCGCGATGCCCGAGATCAGCGCCATCAGGCCGCGCGAGTAGAGGTAGCCGCCCGTCTTGTCGACGGCGATCTCCCAGGCGCGCAGCACCTCGGCCTGCCGGGCGGGCGGCAGCACCGAGCACAGTGCGCGCCGCAGCCTGGGCCCGTCGGCGGCGAAGTAGAACGAGAACAGGGCGATCGTCAGCAGTTGGAAGAGACCGCCCAGTACCTGGGCGGAGACGTCCAGGACACCGGTGGCGCTGTTCTGGACGTACTTTTGGAGCCAGTCGGAGTGGACCAGGCTGTCCTGCACGTCCACGCGTCTGAGATGGGTGTGGAACGTGGTGTTGATCCAGTTGATCACCGAGTCGAGGTAGCCCGGGAAGCCCTCGACCATCTTGATGATCTGGCCGGCGAGCATGGAGCCGAGCAGCGTGACGAACCCGGCCACGGCGATCGCCAGGCCGAGGAAGACGAGGAAGGTGGCCAGTCCCCGGCGCATGCGTTGGGCGGCCATCCAGCTGACCGCGGGCTCGATGGCGAGTGCCAGGAAGAACGCGATCAGGATGTTGATCAGCAGGCCGGTGAGCTGGTGGAACGCCCAGCTGCCCAGTTGGAACACGGCGATGAGCGCGAGGGCGAGCACCATGGCGCGCGGCAGCCAGCGCGGCATACGGGCGCCCGGCGCGGCGCCGCCGCCCGGCGGGGGCGGTTGGGGCGGTGTCGTGCCGAGCGGTGGTGCCTGGTGGGGGACCTGCGCGGTCTCGTCTGTCGGGGCCACGGAGCCAGTCTCGCCCACGTCGGCGACATCCGGGGCCCCTGTGGATCTCCGCGCTCCGTCAGCGCTTCTCCCGCGGCACGTCCATGGCCGTGCACACGGCACGCCACACGTCCTTGGCCTCCCAGCCGGCCTGGAGCGCCTGGTGCACGGTGCGCCCGCCGAGCTCCGACATCACGTGGTCGCGCGCGAAGGTGTCGGCGTAGGCCTCACCGAAGTGATCCGCCATCCGCTGCCAGAAGACCGTCAACCGCATGACACCAGTATCCCGCCCCTGAGAGTGGGCCCGGGCCGGGACGGCTTGCCGAGAACGCTTTCCGTCCTACGGTCTGATCCATGGCCGAAACCGGAGCATCCCCACTCCTTCCCGCGCCCTCGGCGCGCTCCCCGCTCTCCCGCGCCGAGCACTTCGTGTGGCTCACCGCGCGCGTGCTGGAGCAGCGGCGTTTCGCGTACCACTTCCTGGGCGGCGGGGCCGATCCCGTGGAGACGGCGTTGGCCGCCTACCGCAATGAGGACGAGGGGTACGGTCACGCCCTGGAGCCGGATCTGCGCGGCCCGGTCAGCCAGCCCCTGCACACGGCCCACGCCCTGCGGGTGCTGGACTCGATCGGCCGTTGCGGCGGGCAGCGGGTGGAGCGCGTGTGCCGCTATCTGACCGCCGTGTCGACGCCGGACGGCGCCCTTCCGGCGGTTCATCCCGTTCAGCGCGGCTATCCGGCCGCACCGTTCGTGCCCATCACCGACAACCCGCCGAGTGATCTGCTCGCCACGGGACCGGTGGTGGGCCTGCTGCACCGCAACGAGGTGTGGCACGCGTGGATGTTCCGGGCCACCGACTTCTGCTGGCAGGCGGTCGAGTCGCTGGACAAGTCGCATCCCTACGAGGTCGAGGCGGCCGTTGCGTTTCTGGACTCGGCGCCCGACCGCCCGCGCGCGGAGGCAGCCGCCGACCGCTTGGGCCGCCTGGTGCGCGAACAGCGGCTCGCGGTCCTGGACCCGGATCGGCGGGAGGCCTGTCCGGTCGCCCCCGGGTACGCGCCGGGCGAGCACCACTTCCCGTACGACTTCGCGCGTACCCCGGACTCCCTCGCTCGCGTGTGGTTCACCGACGAGGAGATGGAGCGCGCCCTGGACTTCCTCGCCGCCGAGCAGCAGGACGACGGCGGCTGGCCCATCCGGTGGCGTCAGTGGGCTCCGGGCGCGGCCCTGGAGGGCCGCCCGATGGTGACCATCGACGCGCTGCTCACTCTCAGGGCGTACGGGCGGGCCATCGGCTGACAGGCAGCGGCCGCAACGCGCGGCCCTGGTGCGTGATGGCGACGGTGGGTCGGGCGGCACGCTCGGCCACCGGCACCGATGACGGGTGGACGGCTCCGTGCCGAGGCCGCCGCCTGTCCGGCCTGTGAGGCGGGGTGTCGGGAGGCCGACCGAGTCCGGGGCCAGTGCCAGGGCGCCGCATGTTTCCGCAGGTCACGAGGCATTGTCAGTGAGCGGGTGCAGGATGGACGCATGGTCAGCTCCGCACACCGAGCCCTGGACGGCTTCTCACCCGCGACCCGCGCCTGGTTCACGGGGGCGTTCTCCGCGCCCACCGCGGCCCAGGCCGGGGCGTGGGGTGGCATCGCCGCGGGCTCGGACGTGCTCGTCGTGGCCCCGACCGGCTCCGGCAAGACGCTGGCCGCCTTCCTCGCCGCGCTGGACCGGCTCGCGTCCACCCCGCCGCCCGCCGACCCCAGGAAGCGCTGCCGGGTGCTGTACGTGTCCCCGCTGAAGGCCCTCGCGGTCGACGTGGAGCGGAACCTGCGCAGTCCGCTCACCGGCATCCGCCAGGAGTCGGTCCGGCTCGGCCTGCCCGAGCCGGAGGTGAAGGTGGGCATCCGCTCCGGCGACACCCCGGCCGCCGAGCGCCGCGCCCTGGCCACACGCCCGCCGGACATCCTGATCACCACTCCGGAGTCACTGTTCCTGATGCTGACGTCGTCCACGCGCGACGCGCTGACGGGCGTGGAGACGGTCATCCTGGACGAGGTGCACGCGGTTGCGGGCACCAAGCGGGGCGCGCACCTGGCGCTGTCCCTGGAGCGGCTCGACGAGCTGCTGCCGAAGCCCGCGCGCCGCATCGGCCTGTCCGCCACCGTGCGCCCGGTGGACGAGGTGGCCCGCTTCCTCTCCCCGCGCCGCAAGGTGGAGATCGTCCAGCCCGAGTCGGGCAAGGAGTTCGACCTCTCGGTCGTCGTGCCCGTCGAGGACCTCGGCGAGCTGGGCGGCTCCCCCGTCTCCGACGGCACCGAGGGCGCTGAGCGTCCGTCCATCTGGCCGCATGTCGAGGAACGCATCGCCGACCTGGTCCAGGCGCACCGCTCCACGATCGTGTTCGCCAACTCCCGCCGCCTCGCGGAGCGGCTGTGCAACCGGCTGAACGAGATCGCCTACGAGAGGGCGACGGGCGAGACGCTTCAGGAGCACCATGCGCCCGCCCAGCTGATGGGCGGCTCCGGCGCCGCACAAGGGGCGCCCCCGGTGCTCGCGCGCGCCCACCACGGCTCGGTCTCCAAGGAGCAGCGGGCCCTGGTCGAGGAGGACCTGAAGGCGGGCCGGCTGCCGGCGGTGGTCGCCACCTCCAGCCTCGAACTGGGCATCGACATGGGCGCGGTGGACCTCGTCGTCCAGGTCGAGTCTCCGCCGTCCGTGGCGTCCGGGCTGCAGCGCGTGGGACGCGCCGGCCACCAGGTCGGGGCGGTCTCCAAGGGCATCGTGTTCCCCAAGTACCGCGGCGACCTCGTGCAGGCGGCCGTGGTCACCGAGCGGATGCGCACGGGCGCAATCGAGTCACTGAAGGTACCGGCGAACCCCCTGGACGTGCTCGCGCAGCAGCTCGTCGCGATGACGTCGCTCGACACCTGGCAGTTCGACGACCTTCTCGCGGTGGTGCGCCGGGCGGCCCCGTTCGCCTCGCTGCCGGAGTCGGCGTTCACGGCGGTCCTGGACATGCTCGCGGGCCGCTACCCCTCCGACGCCTTCGCGGAGCTGCGGCCGCGCGTGGTGTGGGACCGGGTCGCGGGCACGATCACCGGCCGCCCCGGCGCCCAGCGGCTCGCCGTCACCTCCGGGGGCACGATCCCGGACCGCGGGCTGTTCGGGGTGTTCCTCGCCGGGTCCGACCCGAAGAAGGGCGGCGGCCGGGTCGGCGAGCTGGACGAGGAGATGGTGTACGAGTCCCGGGTCGGGGACGTGTTCACCCTCGGTACCAGCTCCTGGCGCATCGAGGACATCACCCGCGACCGCGTCCTGGTCTCCCCCGCGCCCGGTGTGCCCGGCCGGCTGCCGTTCTGGAAGGGCGACCAGCTGGGTCGCCCGTTGGAACTGGGCCGCGCGGTGGGCGCGTTCCTGCGCGAGGTGGGCTCGATGCCCAAGGAGGACGCGCGCCTGAGGCTGCTGGCTGCTGGGCTGGACGCCTGGGCCGCGGACAACGTGCTGTCGTACCTGGAGGAACAGCGCGAGGCCTGCGGCCACGTGCCCGACGACCGCACGATCGTGGTGGAGCGCTTCCGCGACGAGCTGGGCGACTGGCGGGTCGTGGTGCACTCCCCCTTCGGCGCCCAGGTGCACGCCCCGTGGGCGCTGGCGCTGGGCGCCCGCCTGTCCACGCGGTACGGCATGGACGCCCAGGTCATGCACGCCGACGACGGCATCGTGCTGCGCCTGCCGGACGCCGACCTGATGGGCCTGGACCTGCTGGACCAGGAGCCGATGAGGGTCGGCTTGGAGTACGACGCCGAGCAGGCGCCCGTCGGTGCGGCGGACGTCGCCTTCGACAAGGGCGAGGTCGACCAGATCGTCACCGACCAGGTCGGCGGCTCGGCGCTGTTCGCGTCCCGGTTCCGCGAGTGCGCGGCCCGCGCGCTGCTGCTGCCGCGCCGCAACCCGGGCCGGCGCACCCCGCTGTGGCAGCAGCGCCAGCGCGCGGCCCAGCTGCTGCAGGTGGCGAGCGAGTTCGGTTCGTTCCCGATCGTCCTGGAGGCGGTGCGTGAATGCCTGCAGGACGTCTTCGACGTCCCGGGGCTCGTCGAGCTGATGGGCGATCTGGAGTCCCGCAAGGTGCGGCTCGTCGAGGTGACCACCCCGGAGCCGTCTCCGTTCGCCCGCTCGCTGCTGTTCGGGTACGTCGCGCAGTTCCTCTACGAGGGGGACTCCCCGCTCGCCGAGCGGCGCGCCGCCGCGCTGTCGCTGGACTCCCGGCTGCTGGCGGAGCTGCTGGGCCAGGCGGAGCTGCGCGAACTGCTCGACGCGGAGGTGCTGACCGAGCTGGAGCGGGAGCTGCAGTGGCTCACCGAGGACCGGCGCGTCAAGGACGTCGAGGGGGTCGCGGACGTGCTGCGGGTGCTGGGGCCGCTCACGGACGCCGACCTGGTGGCGCGGGGGGCGGACCCGCAGTGGGCGCGCGAGCTGGCCGCCGCCCGCCGCGCGATCAAGGTGCGGGTCGCGGGCGCCGACCACTGGGCGACGGTCGAGGACGCGGGCCGGCTCCGCGACGCGCTGGGCACGGCGCTGCCCGTCGGCGTCCCGGAGGCGTTCACCGAGCCGGTCAAGGACCCGCTCGGCGACCTCCTGGCCCGGTACGCGCGTACTCACGGGCCGTTCACGTCGGCGACGGCGGCCGCCCGGTTCGGGCTCGGGGTCGCCGTCACCGAGGGCGCGCTGCAACGGCTGGCGGCGTCCGGGCGGATCGTCCAGGGCGAGTTCCATCCGGCGGGCATCGGCCAGGAGTGGTGCGACGCGGCGGTGCTGCGCAGGTTGCGGCGCCGTTCGCTGGCGGCGCTGCGGCATGAGCTGGAGCCGGTTCCGGCGCCGGCGCTGGCGCAGTTCCTGCCGCAGTGGCAGCACGTCGGCAGCGGGCACGGGCTGCGGGGCGTGGACGGGCTGGTGCGCGCCGTCGAGCAGTTGCAGGGGGCGTCGGTGCCCGCGTCCGCGCTCGAGAAGCTCGTCCTGCCGTCCCGCGTCGCGAACTACACTCCCGCGATGCTGGACGAACTCACGGCCGCCGGCGAGGTGGTGTGGGCGGGCGCGGGCGCGCTGCCCGGCAAGGACGGCTGGATCTCCCTCTACCTCGCGGACGCCGCCCCCCTGCTGCTGTCCGCCCCGCACCCCCTGGAGCTGACCGCCCTCCACCAGTCGGTGCTGGACGCCCTCTCGGGCGGCTACGGGCTGTTCTTCCGGCAGATCGCCGACCAGGTCCGCGCCACCACCCACCCGGACGTCACCGAACCCCAACTGGCCGACGCGATCTGGGACCTGGCGTGGTCGGGGCGGCTGACGAACGACACGCTGGCGCCGATGCGCTCCCTGCTCGGCTCGGGCCGCACCGCGGGAGCCACGGCGCACCGCGCCAAGCGCGCCGTCCCGCGCGGGCGCTACGGCTCACTGACGGCCGCCGCCCGACCCCAGTCCCGCACGGGTCCGCCGACCGTCGCGGGCCGCTGGTCGCAGCTGCCCGCACACGAGGCCGACCCCACCGTCCGCGCCCACGCCCTGGCCCGGACGCTGCTCGACCGGCACGGGGTGGTGACCCGGGGCGCGGTGGCCGCGGAGGGGGTGGAGGGCGGCTTCTCGGCCGTGTACCGGGTGCTGTCCGCCTTCGAGGAGAGCGGTCAGGCCCGGCGCGGCTATGTCGTCGAGGGGCTGGGCGCGGCACAGTTCGCGATGGACGGCGCGGTGGACCGGTTGCGCGCGGTGGCGAACGCCCGCGACAGGGGTGAACCCCTGCCGGGCGCGGCGCCCGGCCCCGGGAACGGTTTCGGCGGCGCTCACACAGACCCGTTCGCCTCCGACACGGTCCCGGGCAGCGACGGCCCCGAGGACCCGTTCGGCACCGACCTCGCCGACGCCTTCGACATGGGCCCCACCGCTCCGGACCCGCTGTCCGCCCCGGGCTTCGGAGGCCCCCGTTCGGGGCCCGGCTTCTCCCCAGGGTCTCCCGCCTCCCGCTCCCCCTACGGGCAGCAGGGACGAGGGGGCCTTTCGCCGAACCGCACCCGTACCTCCGGGCCGGCCCGAGCCGTGGTCCTCGCCGCCGCCGACCCCGCGAACGCGTACGGCGCGGCACTGCCCTGGCCCGAGCCGCCCACGGGTGCGGGGCACAAGCCGGGGCGGAAGGCCGGTTCGCTGGTGGTCCTGGTCGACGGTGAGCTGACGCTCTACGTCGAGCGGGGCGGCAAGACCGTGCTGGCCTGGCCCTCCGACCCGCAGGCGGGGCCGACCGAGGACGAGCGTCTGCGCATGGCCGCCGAGGCCCTGGGGGCGGCCGCCCGGGCGGGTTCCCTGGGCACCGTGACGGTGGAACGGGTCAACGGCGCCTCGGCACTGTCGTCCCCCTTCGGCGTCCTCCTGGAAGGAGCGGGCTTCATAGCGACCCCGCGGGGACTGCGGATCCGTGCGTGAGCCGACCGTACCCGCGCCGAAGGCGGCAGCGATGCCGCCCAGGCCCTCAGCCGCCACCGCCCGACCGTGCCACCCTTGACCCATGCCCGAAGGTGACACCGTCCACCAGGCCGCGAAGCGTCTGCACGGCGCGCTCGCGGGGAAGGTGCTGACGCGTTCCGACCTCCGGGTGCCCAGGTACGCGACGGCCGATCTCACCGGCCGTACGGTCCTGGACGTCACCGCGCGCGGCAAGCACCTGCTGGCCCGTATCGAGGGCGGGCTCACGCTGCACTCGCACCTGATGATGGACGGTGCGTGGAAGGTCTTCGCGGCGGGGCAGCGCTGGAGCGGCGGTCCCGCCCACCAGATCCGGGCGATCCTCGGCACCGGCGACCGCACGGCGGTCGGCTACCGCCTGCCCGTCCTGGAACTGCTCCGCACCGGCGACGAGCCCCGTGCCGTGGGGCACCTCGGTCCCGACCTCCTCGGCCCCGACTGGGACCCCGGCAAAGCGTTGGAGAACCTGCTGCGCGACCCCGCCCGCCCCCTCGGCGAGGCCCTGCTCGACCAGCGCAACCTCGCCGGCATCGGCAATGTCTACAAGAGCGAGCTCTGCTTCCTGCTCCGGGTGACCCCGTGGCTGCCCGTCGGCGAGCTCCCGGCCGGGCACGCCGCCCACCTGCCCACCCTCGCCCAGAGGCTGCTGGAGGCGAACCGCGACCGCCCGGCCCGCAACACCACCGGACGGCGCGAGCAGAACCTCTTCGTCTACGGCCGCGCGCCCCGCCCCTGCCTGCGCTGCGGCACCCCGGTTCAGGTGGCGGAGCAGGGCGACGGCTCCCGGGAGCGGCCCACCTATTGGTGCCCGGCCTGCCAGTGGGGCCCGACTCCGGCCACGGGCGCCGCGGACCACCGTCACTTCCGTCCCCACCCAACTGATTGACGGACCGTCAGAAAGGCTCGTAGCGTCGCTGTCATGCCCGTCACGGCGTACGACCTCAGCGCACGCACCGTCTTCGTCACCGGCGCCGCGAGCGGCATCGGCCGGGCCTCGGCCGTGCTGCTCGCCGAGGCCGGCGCGACCGTGCACTGCGCCGACCGCGACGCGCCAGGGCTGCGCGAGACGGCGACCATGATCGAGGAGCGGGGTGGCACGGCGCACACCCACCACCTCGACGTGACGGACCGGGCCCGGCTCAAGGAAGCGGTCGCCTCCTGCGAGCGCCTCGACGCCATGGCGGCCGTCGCCGGGATCATGCACAGCAGCCCGGTCCTTCAGACCCGCGACGAGGACCTGGACCGGGTCATGGCCGTCAACTTCAAGGGGGTGCTGTACGCCTGCCAGGAGGCGGCGCTCCGGATGATCGGGGACGGCACCCGCGGCAGCATCGTCACCATGGCGTCGAGCGCCGTCGACACCGGCGGCCCGGGGCTGCTCTGCTACGGCGCGGCGAAGGCGGCCGTGGTGCAGCTGACGAAGACGCTGGCGACCGAGGTCGGGCCGCACGGCATACGGGTCAACGCGGTGGCGCCGGGCTGGACCCGTACGCCGATGACCGCCCGGCACGGGCAGTCGCAGGAGCGCACGGAGGGGTTCATGGCGCGGCTGTCACCGCTGGGCCGGGTCGGCGAACCACAGGACGTCGCGCACACGGTGCTGTACCTGGCCTGCGGCGCCTCGTCCTTCGTGACGGGGCAGATCCTCCGCCCGAACGGCGGCGTGGCGATGCCCTGGTGATGACCACAGCCACAGGGCCCGGGGGCGGGCGCGGCCGGGCCGGTCACGGGCTGGCCCCCGGGGGTCCCCTGAACACCCCCGGACGCCCTGGTCCCGGCCCCGCACACTCCCCCTGCACCCACCCCCTCACCCCGGTTGCGCGCCCCTCCCGCGCCCCCTCACGGCCTGCCACCGCCGCCAGGTCCGAGCCCACTGATCCGACCCGGCCGCCCCCACGGCCCGGGCCTTCGGCACACAGTGCACCGGCAGCAGACTCAGCCCCCATCCCCCGGTGGCGACCGCACCTTCCAGCACCCCTGCGTCGGGTGCCAGCACGAGTCGGAGCACCCCCCACCACCACAGCGCACCCAGCGCCAGCGCAACCCCCCAGCGCGCCGTGCGCCCCGCCATGGCCGTCACCTCCAACCCGAGGAACCAGACCCTAGACCGGGCCGTCACCGCCAGGGAGGGCGCACCAGCGGCACACAGGCGCACCGGACCCAGCGCATGCCCCCGGCATCTGGCGCACGCGGCGCATCCCGCGCACATCCCGCCGGGGCCGGCCCCGGACACGGGCCGGAAGGACAGACACCGGCGCTCACGCGTTCTCCGCCTGGAACATCCAGTGGTGCTTCTCCAGGTCCGCGGTGACGTTGATGAAGATGTCCTGGCTCACCGGGTCGGCCTCGGCGGTCGACTGCACCCGCTCCCGCATCCGTGTGACCACCGCGCCGAGCGCGGACACGAGGGTGCCCACCGCGTCCGTGTCCTTGACCCAGCCCTGGGGCACGGAGCCGATGCAGCTGCTGCGGGCGACGGTCGCGGCACGTCCGTCCGGCGGGACGCCGAGCGCGGAGGCCCGTTCGGCGACGGTGTCGGAGTGCCGCCGCGCGGTGTCGACGACCTCGTCGAGCTGGAGGTGGATGGAGCGGAAGCGCGGTCCGATGATGGTCCAGTGGATCTGCTTGGCGACGAGGGAGAGGTCGAGCAGGTCGACCAGGGCGCCTTGCAGCGCCTCGGAGACGGTCTTGAGGTCCGAGTCGGGCAGCGGGCTCTTCACGACGTACATCGGCATCCTCCGCAGGCGTTCGTACGATCCCGAGCCCCCGCCCCTCCACCATGACGGCCCCACCCGAACCCGGCAAACGGGAGTCACACCGGCGCCGGGAGCGCACGAGAGCCCCGGCCGTGCCCCTCCAGGTCTTCCCCGGAGAGGCCCCGGGCCGGGGCTCTCGTAGAGCTTGCCGCCTCACCCGCTCCCGCGCGTGAGGATCAGGCGGCCACCACGTCCACTGCCTCGGTGGGCGCCTTGATCGTGACCCGTTCCGGCGGGACACCGGTGACGGACACGGAGTTGAGCATCGGGCGACGCACCGGTGCGGGCACCGGATCGGTGGCCGCCGCCGACTGTGCCAGCTCGGCGAGCGCGAGCTCGTCGCTCACTTCCCGCATGAGCTCGGACATCCGTACGTCCAGCGCGTCGCAGATCGCGGAGAGCAGCTCGGAGGACGCCTCCTTCTGCCCCCGCTCCACCTCGGAGAGATAGCCGAGCGAGACTCGGGCGGTCGAGGAGACTTCGCGCAGAGTACGGCCCTGGCGCTGGCGCTGCCGACGCAGCACGTCACCCAGCAGGCGACGGAGCAGAATCATCGGTGGCTCCCTCCTCGGACCGCGTAGCCGCATCCTTCTCGCCCCACCGTACCGCCTTGCGCCGCGGCCGTGCGGGGAGCGCTGTTGTGTTCACTGAAAGCTGCAAACATCAAGTCCCCCCGTTCTGTTCCGTATCCTGTGCCCGCTCGTTCCCGGTCTGTTCGCCCGCAAGCTGCTCCAGGAGCAGTGCGAGCACGCTCCGTACACTCTCCATACGGATTTCCGCACGGTCGCCGTTCAACCGCAGGGAGGCCACTTTCTCGCCACCAAGTTCGTCGGAAACCTCTTCGAAGGGCCCGGCGACGGCCACGAAGACCGTGCCGACGGGCTGTCCGTCCTGTGGGTCGGGGCCGGCCACTCCTGTTGTGGCGAGGCCCCAGTCCGCGCCGAGCGCCTTGCGCACGCCGACCGCCATCTGAACCGCGACCTGCGGGTCCACCGCGCCACGGGTATCCAACAGGGTACCGTCCACACCGAGCAGGTCCCGCTTGAGATCGGTGGCGTACGCGGTCACGGAGCCGCGGAAGACCGTGGAGGCGCCGGGCACAGCCGTGAGCTCCGCGGCCACCAGGCCACCGGTCAGCGACTCGGCGACGGCGAGGGTCTCACCTCTCACCGTGAGTAGTCGCAGCAGCTCGGCGGCCATGGAATTCACCGTTCCGCCTCCTCGGCCGCGGTGCGGCGCTCGGCGATGCCGCGCCTGCGCAGCACAATGGCCTGTCTCACGTAGTCGAGCCCGGTGACGACGGTCAGCACGACGGCCACGGCCATCACCCAGAACCTCAGGGTCGCCAGCCACCCCGTGAGTGCCAGCACATACATGCCGACGGCGACGCCCTGCGTCAGCGTCTTCAGCTTGCCGCCCCGGCTGGCCGGGATCACCCCGTAGCGGATGACGACGAAGCGCAGCAGGGTGATGCCCAGCTCCCGGCCGAGTATGACGGCCGTCACCCACCACGGCAGATCGCCGAGCCCGGACAGACAGATCAGGGCCGCACCCATGATCGCCTTGTCGGCAATGGGGTCGGCGATCTTCCCGAAGTCGGTGACCAGGTTGTAGGTGCGTGCCAGATGGCCGTCGAACAGGTCGGTGATCATGGCGACGGCGAAGGCGGCCCAGGCGAGCGAGCGCCATGCCGGGTCGTACCCGCCGCCGGCCAGCATCAGCGCGACGAAGCCCGGCACGAGGAGCAGGCGGAGCATCGTCAGGAGGTTGGCGACGTTCCAGACGCTGGCCTGGTTGACCGCGGCGGCCGTCAGCTTGCCGCCCCGCGCCGGTCGTACGCCCTCCTGCCCGTCGGCCGGGCCGGAGCCCCGGGGTGCCGGGCCGGAGCCCCGGGGTGCGTCCGGGCCGTCCGGACGCCTGTCCGACTTGGCGACCGACGCACCGCCGGGCCCTTTGGCCGGCTTGGCCCCGGACCTGCCGGTCGCACCCGAGGCACCCGGCGTGGACGCCGCTCCGCGCGCACCGGAGGAGCCACCCGCCGCGGAGGCTGGGATTCCGGTCATCTGCCCGCCTCCTCAGGACACCCGAGCGCCCCCGCAAGGGGCTCGGCCACCAGATCGACACCTTCCGTACCGACCACCTTCGCCTCGACCATACGTCCCGCGCTCAGCCCCTCGCCCCTCGTGAACAGCACCTGGCCGTCCGTCTCGGGCGCCTGGTGCGCGGCCCTGCCGGACGCGGCGACCTCGTCGTCGTCCTCGCCCACCGATTCGACGAGCACGTGGAGGGTCTCACCGACGCGCTCCTCGGCGCGCTGTGACACCAGTTCCTCGGCGAGCCGGGAGATGTGGGCCAGGCGCTCGGCGACGACGTCCTCGTCGAGCTTGTTGTCGTACGTGGCGGCCTCCGTGCCCTCCTCGTCGGAGTAGCCGAAGACACCGATCGCGTCCAGCCGGGCGCCGTTCAGGAAGCGCTCCAGTTCGGCCAGGTCGGCCTCGGTCTCGCCGGGGAAGCCCACGATGAAGTTGGAGCGCACGCCCGCCTCGGGTGCCTTGCCGCGGATCGTGTCGAGCAGCTCCAGGAAGCGGTCGGTGTCGCCGAAGCGCCGCATGGCGCGCAGCACCCCTGGCGCGGAGTGCTGGAAGGACAGGTCGAAGTAGGGCGCGACCTTCGGGGTGGAGGTCAGCACGTCGATCAGGCCCGGGCGCATCTCGGCCGGCTGGAGGTAGCTGACGCGGACCCGCTCGATGCCGTCCACCTCGGCCAGCTCCGGCAGCAGGGACTCCAGGAGGCGGATGTCGCCCAGGTCCTTGCCGTAGGAGGTGTTGTTCTCGGAGACCAGCATGATCTCCTTCACACCCTGCTCGGCCAGCCAGCGGGTCTCGTTCAGCACGTCGCTCGGGCGGCGGGAGATGAAGGAGCCCCGGAACGACGGGATGGCGCAGAAGGAGCAGCGCCGGTCACAGCCGGAGGCGAGCTTCACCGAGGCGACCGGGGAGCCGTCGAGACGGCGGCGCAGGGGCGCCCGGGGGCCCGAGGCCGGGGCGATTCCCTCGGGGAGGTCGGCCGGGGCGCCGTGCCCGGGCAGGGCCACGTCGGCCGCCGACTGCCGCTCCGCGGGGCTGATCGGCAGCAGCTTGCGCCGGTCGCGCGGGGTGTGGGCGGCGTGGATGCCGCCGGACAGGATGGTCCGGAGCCGGTCGGAGATGTGCTCGTAGTCGTCGAACCCGAGCACGCCGTCGGCCTCGGGAAGGGCCTCGGCGAGCTCCTTGCCGTACCGCTCGGCCATGCAGCCGACCGCCACCACGGCCTGCGTTCTGCCGTGTCCCTTGAGGTCGTTCGCCTCCAGGAGGGCGTCCACGGAGTCCTTCTTGGCGGCCTCGACGAAGCCGCACGTGTTCACCACGGCGACGTCCGCGTCCTCGGCGTCCTCCACGAGCTGCCAGCCGTCCGCCTCCAAACGGCCTGCGAGCTCCTCCGAGTCCACCTCGTTACGGGCGCAGCCAAGGGTGACGAGTGCGACGGTACGGCGTTCAGGCATGGGCTCAAGACTACTTCGTCCCGCTGACAGCCCACGTCGACGGGGTTGGCCGATCTTGGCCAACCCCGTGTGTCCATGCCCGTTGAGTCCCCCTGATCACTGCTGAGCGCCGCTCGGTCAGCCGGTGACGGGGTCGCCCTTGGTGTAGGTCAGGCGCGCCACCTGGCCGGGCTTGAAGTCGTCCTGGATCTTCTTGCCGTTGACGTAGAGCTGGATGGCGCCCGCGTCGCCGAGGACGAGGTCGATCCTCTGCTTGTCCTGGAAGGTCTGGGAGTCCCCCTTCTTCAGCAGCCCGTCGAAGAGGCTCCGGCCGTTGTGGTCCTTGGCGGAGATCCAGCTGCGGCCGTCGACGGCGCTCACCTGGACCGTCACCTTGTCCCGGGGCGCGGCCGCGATGGCGCTCTCGGACGGCTCGGGCTTCTGGTCGGCGGGCTTGCTGCTCTTCGGGGTGGGCGAGGCGGACTTCCCGGCACTCGCCGTGGGGCCCTTCGCGACCGGCGTGTCGACGGTGTCCGAGCTGCCGGTCCCCTTGATCAGGGTGAACCCGACGAAACCGATCACCACGACGATGGCGGCGACCATGGCAGCGGTCCAGTTGGGCCCCCGCCGGTCGGGCCGGATGCGCTCCGCCTCGAACAGCGGGGCCGCCGGGGTCGGGGCGGGCCGTGCGCCGTGCTCGGCGGCGTACTGCTCCAGCAGCGGGGCCGGGTCGAGGTGCACCGCGCGCGCGAGCGTACGGATGTGACCGCGGGCGTAGACGTCGCCGCCGCAGGGGGCGAAGTCATCCTGTTCGATCGCGTGCACGATGGCGACACGGACCCGGGTGGCGTTGCTGACGTCGTCGACGGTCAGCCCGGCCGCGAGCCGCGCCTGTCGCAGGGCTCGGCCGATCGAGGGGCGGTCCGACGCGGAGGCGTCGTCACGGCCGTCTTCGAACGGGCGCGCGTCCTCAGGGGAGTTGCCGTCAGGGGAGTTGCCGATGGACACGGGGGCGCCTTTCGAGCGTGTAGCCACCTGTGCTGGAAGTTCAGTCTAGGAGGGGTACGAAAGGGTGGGGCAACCGGGCGGTAGGACTTTGTACGCCATCAGAATGGCCGGTCATCCTGATGCCGAGAGACTCGTCCGTCCTCTCTCAACTTGACGTCCGATGGCGGGAAACGGTTGCTCACGGAACACTTACGAGTGGGTCACGACCGAGCGTCCGAGCGGCCCGCCGGGGGCGCACTCGGACCGGCTCGGCCGGCCCTCGCGGCGCGGCCCGGGACCGTCCGGATCCCTACGGTTGAGACTCCCCACGGATGAGGGCGAGCACGCCGTCCAACTCGTCGGGTTTCACAAGAACGTCACGTGCCTTGGACCCCTCGCTGGGGCCGACGATGTTCCGCGACTCCATGAGGTCCATCAGACGTCCGGCCTTGGCGAAACCGACGCGCAGCTTGCGCTGGAGCATCGAGGTGGATCCGAACTGGGTGGAGACGACCAGCTCGGCGGCCTGGCACAGCAGATCCAGGTCGTCACCGATGTCCTCGTCGATCTCCTTCTTCTGCTTGCCGCCGACCACGACGTCGTCCCGGAAGACGGGCGTCATCTGCTCCTTGCAGTGCCGGACGACCGCCGCGACCTCCTCCTCGGTCACGAACGCGCCCTGCATGCGCACCGGTTTGTTCGCGCCCATCGGCAGGAAGAGCCCGTCGCCCTTGCCGATCAGCTTCTCGGCGCCGGGCTGGTCGAGGATGACCCGCGAGTCGGCCAGGGAGGAGGTGGCGAAGGCGAGCCGGGAGGGCACGTTGGCCTTGATCAGGCCGGTGACGACGTCCACGGACGGCCGCTGGGTGGCGAGCACCAGGTGGATGCCGGCGGCGCGCGCGAGCTGCGTGATGCGCACGATCGCGTCCTCGACGTCCCGGGGCGCGACCATCATCAGGTCGGCCAGCTCGTCGACGATCACCAGCAGGTACGGGTAGGGCTGCAGCTCCCGCTCGCTGCCCTCCTGTGGCTTCACCTTGCCGTTGCGGACGGCCTCGTTGAAGTCGTCGATGTGCCGGAAGCCGTACGCCGCCAGGTCGTCGTAGCGCAGGTCCATCTCGCGGACGACCCACTGGAGCGCCTCGGCGGCCCGCTTGGGGTTGGTGATGATGGGCGTGATCAGGTGCGGGATGCCCTCGTACGCGGTCAGCTCGACCCGCTTGGGGTCGACGAGGACCATGCGCACGTCCTCCGGGGTGGCGCGCATCATGACCGAGGTGATCAGGCAGTTGATGCACGACGACTTGCCGGAGCCGGTGGCGCCGGCGACCAGCAGGTGCGGCATCCGGGCCAGGCTGTGCATGACGTAGCCGCCCTCGACGTCCTTGCCGAAGGCGACCAGCATCGGGTCGTCGTCCTCGGCGGACTCGGCGAGACGGAGCACGTCACCGAGGTTGACCATCTCCCGGTCGGTGTTCGGGATCTCGATGCCGACCGCGGACTTGCCGGGGATCGGGCTGATGATCCGCACATCGGGGCTGGCGACGGCGTACGCGATGTTCTTGGTGAGCGCGGTGATCCGCTCCACCTTCACGGCGGGGCCGAGCTCGACCTCGTACCGGGTGACCGTCGGGCCGCGGGTGAAGCCGGTGACGCGGGCGTCGACCTTGAACTCGGTGAAGACGTTGGTGAGCGCGTCGACGACGGCGTCGTTGGCGGCGCTGCGCGCCTTGCCGGGGCCGCCCCGGTGGAGCAGGTCCAGGGAGGGCAGGGCGTAGGTGATGTCGCCGGACAACTGCAGCTGCTCGGCGCGCGGCGGCAGCTCGCGGGGCTCCTCGGGGGCCCTTTTCGTCAGGTCGGGCACCGCGGCCGGGGACGCGGGCGCCTCCGGCTGGGGGCGCTCCTGCGGCTGGGGGCGCGCGGCCGGCACGGGCGTCGGCGTGGTCGGCTCCCGGTCGGAGACGCTCACGCCCTGGGTGAGGTCGGCGACGACCGGGGACGGCGGCATCCCGTGCAGGACGGCACCGTCCAGGGCCGCGGCGGCGGCCGCCGCGACGTCCACGGCGTCCATCTCCCTGCCCATGGCGGGCTGCTGCACCGCGGGGCGCCGGGGACGGCCGCGGCGCCGGGAGAGCGCCTCCTGCTCGGCTCCTTCCGGGTCGTACACGTCGGGGGCGGGGCCGCGGCGCCGGGTGCGGGGCAGCGCCTCGCGCCACTGCTCGTCGTAGCGTTCGTCGTCCTCGGTCGGGACCTCGTCCGCCGGGTCGTGCAGGAGCCCCAGCCGGATGCCGAGCCGGCGCAGCCGCCGCGGGATGGCGGTGACGGGGGTGGCGGTGACGACGAGCAGGCCGAAGAACGTGAGCAGGACGAGCAGCGCCACGGCGAGGGCGTCGCCCATGGTGTACGTCAGCGGGGTGGCCGCGGCCCAGCCGATGAGCCCGCCGGCGTCCCTTATGGCCTGCATGCCGTCGCTGCGGGCGGGGGCGCCGCAGGCGATGTGCACCTGGCCGAGCACGCCGATGACGAGCGCGGACAGGCCGATGACGATGCGGCCGTTGGCCTCCGGCCGCTCCGGGTGAAGGATCAGGCGCACGGCGATCGCGCCGAGCAGCAGCGGCACCAGCAGGTCGAGGCGGCCGAAGGCGCCGGTCACCAGCATCTTGACGAGGGCGCCGACGGGACCGCGGAGATTGGCCCAGGTGCCGGCGGCGACGATCAGCGACAGCGCGAGCAGCAGCAGCGCGAGACCGTCCTTGCGGTGCGCCGGGTCGAGCCCCTTCGCACCCCGCCCTATGCCGCGGAACAGGGCTCCGACGGCGTGCGCGGCGCCGAGCCACAGGGCGCGTACGAGTCTGTACACGCCCGCGGTCGGGTTGGGCGCCGGCGCGGGGGCGGGCTTCTTCGCCGCTGCCTTCTTGGCGGGCGCCTTATTCGCGGCGGCTTTCTTGGCGGGGGCCTTCTTCGCCGGAGCCTTCCTCGGAGCGGCCGCCTTCTTCGCGGGCGACTTCTTGGCTGCGGGACGTGGGGCCATGGGTGTGAGATTACCGGGGGAAAGGGCAGGGAACACGCGCCCCTGCAGCTTCACCCGTTCGTGTCGCCTCAGGAGACGCACCAAGTTGACATCCGCTCAATCGGGCGTTCATCGCACCGCCCCGGACCCGGCCCTGCGTCAGTTCTGCGAAGGCAGCGACGGCGCCCCGCTGCCCGTCCCCGGCTCCAATGCGTCCAGCGCCCTGCGCAGGCCCGTGAGTTTGCGTTCGAGATGGGCCGCCGTCGCCACCGCGGCCGCGTCCGCCGACTCGTCGTCCAATTGCTTGGACAGCGCCTCCGCCTGCTCCTCCACCGCCGCGAGCCGCGCCGAGAGCTCGGCGAGGATGCCCGCCGACTCCTTGCTGTCGCCGCCCCCGGGCTTCCCGCCCTCCAGCTGGAGTCGCAGCAGGGCCGCCTGCTCCCGCAGTTGGCAGTTCTTCATGTACAGCTCGACGAAAACGGAGACCTTCGCCCGCAGCACCCACGGGTCGAACGGCTTGGAGATGTAGTCCACCGCACCCGCCGCGTACCCCCGGAAGGTGTGGTGCGGTCCGTGGTTGATGGCGGTCAGGAAGATGATCGGGATGTCCCGGGTCCGCTCGCGCCGCTTGATGTGCGCGGCGGTCTCGAAGCCGTCCATGCCCGGCATCTGGACGTCCAGCAGGATCACCGCGAAGTCGTCCGTCAGCAGCGCCTTGAGCGCTTCCTCCCCGGACGATGCCCTGACCAGCGTCTGATCGAGCGCAGAGAGGATGGCCTCCAGCGCCAGCAGATTCTCCGGCCGGTCATCGACCAGGAGGATCTTGGCCTTCTGCACCATGGCCCGCCCTCCTCGCCCCGGCTTGGGGCCTCCCCGGTCCACAGGACTCAGGACGACGCTGCCCGGCGCCGCCCCAGGGGACGACTCCCTTGCGCCGCCCGTCCTTGTGCCGGTCATCGTAGCCGCACCCCGCCTGTCGCCACACCCTGTCACCGCGATGTCACTGTGCACATAGCAGAAACGCGGCAGGAGAACAGAAGGTTCCCCGCACACCGCACTTCTACACGGCTCCCACCGCCCTCACGCGGCAACTCCGCGTGAACGGCAGGTGTTCTCCGCCAACCCTTCACTCCGAGCGCATCCACTGTTCCATCACCGACAGAAGATGATCGGGATCGACCGGCTTGGTGACATAGTCGGAAGCGCCCGACTCGATGGCCTTCTCCCGGTCGCCCTTCATCGCCTTCGCCGTCAGCGCGATGATCGGCAGCCCCGCGAACTGCGGCATCCGCCGGATCGCGGTGGTCGTGGCGTACCCGTCCATCTCCGGCATCATGATGTCCATCAGCACGACCGCGACATCGTCGTGCTGCTCCAGGACCTCGATGCCCTCACGGCCGTTCTCGGCGTACAGCACCGACAGACCGTGCTGCTCCAGGACGCTGGTCAGCGCGAAGACGTTACGGATGTCGTCGTCGACGATCAGCACCTTCTCGCCGTCGAACCGCACTCCCTGCCGCGGCAGCGCGCCCTCCTGCGGCTCGCCGCCGGCCTGGTCGTGGCCCGCGCCGCCGCGGCCCGCGGTCACGGCCCTGCGGCGGCGCCGGAAGAGCGCCGCGGGCCCGTTCTGGGTCTCCTGGTACGACTTCACCTCGGCCGGGGTCTCGATGTCCGGCGCGGACAGCTCGGCCTCGGACGCCAGCAGCTCACCGGCCTCCATGGTGGGCGCGAGCTGCGAGTAGCCGTGCGGCGGCAGTTCGCTCGGGTGCAGCGGCAGGTACAGGGTGAACGTCGAGCCGCGGCCGGGCTCGCTCTGCGCGTGGATCTCACCGCCGAGCAGCCGGGCGATCTCCCGCGAGATGGACAGTCCGAGGCCCGTACCGCCGTACTTGCGGCTGGTGGTGCCGTCGGCCTGCTTGAACGCCTCGAAGATCACGCGCATCTTGCTGGCCGGGATGCCGATGCCGGTGTCGGCCACGGAGAACGCGATCATCTCCGCGTCCGCGTCCTGCAGCGAGCCGGCCTCCAGGAGCTGCTCCCGGATGGCCATCGGGACGTCGCCGCCCGCAGGCCGGATGACCAGCTCCACCGCCCCGGTGTCGGTGAACTTCACCGCGTTGGACAGCAGGTTGCGCAGCACCTGCAGCAGCCGCTGCTCGTCGGTGTGCAGCGTGGCGGGCAGCTCCGGCGACACCCGCACCGAGAAGTCCAGGCCCTTCTCCGCGGTCAGCGGCCGGAAGGTGGCCTCCACGTAGTCGACGAGCTGGACGAGCGCGATCCGCGTCGGCGAGACGTCCATCTTGCCCGCCTCGACCTTCGACAGGTCCAGGATGTCGTTGATGAGCTGCAGCAGATCCGAGCCTGCGCCGTGGATGGTCTCGGCGAACTCCACCTGCTTCGGCGAGAGGTTGCCCTCGGCGTTGTCGGCGAGCAGCTTGGCCAGGATCAGCAGCGAGTTCAGCGGCGTCCGCAGCTCGTGCGACATGTTGGCGAGGAACTCGCTCTTGTAGCGCATGGACACCGCGAGCTGCTCGGCGCGCTCCTCCAGGACCTGCCGCGCCTCCTCGATCTCGGTGTTCTTGACCTCGATGTCGCGGTTCTGCTGGGCCAGCAGCTCGGCCTTCTCCTCCAGTTCGGCGTTGGACGCCTGGAGGGCCTTCTGCCGCTGCTCCAACTCCTCCGACCGCAGCCTCAGTTGCTCGGTCAGCTCCTGCGACTGCTTCAGCAGCACCTCCGTCTTGGTGTTGACGGAGATGGTGTTGACGCTCGTCGCGATCATCTCGGCGATCTGGTTCAGGAAGTCCTTCTGGATCTGCGTGAACGGAGTGAAAGACGCCAGCTCGATGACGCCGAGCACCTTCCCCTCGAAGAGCACCGGGATGACGATCACCTGGGCGGGGGGAGCCTCCCCGAGCCCCGAGGAGATCTTCAGGTAGCCGCTGGGCGCGTTCTCCACCAGGATGGTGCGCTTCTCCTCGGCCGCCGTCCCGATCAGCGCCTCACCGGGCCGGAACGACGTCGGCATGGAGCCCATCGAGTAGCCGTACGAGCCCAGCATGCGCAGCTCGTACTGGTCCTCGTTCTCGGCGCTCACGTCCTGGCCGTCGACCAGCGGCATGGCGACGAAGAACGCGCCGTGCTGCGCGGACACTACCGGCGTCAGCTCGCTCATGATCAGCGAGGCCACGTCCTCCAGGTCGCGGCGGCCCTGCATCAGCGCGGAGATGCGGGCCAGGTTGCCCTTGAGCCAGTCCTGCTCCTTGTTCGCGATCGTGGTGTCGCGCAGGTTGGCGATCATCTTGTTGATGTAGTCCTGAAGCTCCTGGATCTCCCCGGAGGCGTCCACGTCGATCTTCAGGTTGAGGTCGCCGCGCGTCACCGCGGTCGCCACGCGCGCGATGGCGCGCACCTGCCGGGTCAGGTTCCCGGCCATCTCGTTCACGGACTCCGTGAGGTCCCGCCAGGTGCCGTCGACGTCACGCACGCGTGCCTGGCCGCCGAGCTGGCCCTCCGTGCCCACCTCGCGGGCCACGCGCGTGACCTCCTCGGCGAACGACGACAGCTGGTCGACCATCGTGTTGATGGTCGTCTTCAGCTCCAGGATCTCGCCGCGCGCGTCGATGTCGATCTTCTTGGTCAGGTCGCCCTTGGCGATGGCCGTGGTCACCATGGCGATGTTGCGCACCTGGCCGGTCAGGTTCGACGCCATCTGGTTCACGGACTCGGTGAGGTCCTTCCACGTGCCGGCCACGCCCGGCACGTAGGCCTGACCGCCCAGGATGCCGTCCGTGCCCACCTCGCGGGCCACCTTGGTGACCTGGTCGGCGAATGAACTCAGCGTCTTGACCATCGTGTTGAAGGTGTCGGCGAGCTGCGCGACCTCGCCGCGCGCCTCGATCGTCACCGTCCGCGTCAGGTCACCGTTGGCGACCGCCGCCGCGACCTGGGAGATGTTCCGCACCTGCATGGTCAGGTTGTTGGCCATGAGGTTGACGTTGTCGCTGAGGTCCTTCCAGATGCCCGTGACGCCCGGGACGTGCGCCTGGCCGCCCAGGATGCCCTCGGTGCCCACCTCGCGGGCCACCCGCGTCACCTGCTCGGCGAACGACGACAGCTGGTCGACCATCGTGTTGACGGTGGTGACCAGTTCGAGGATCTCGCCCTTGGCGTCGACAGTGATCTTCTTGGACAGGTCGCCCTTGGCGACCGCGGTCGTGACCTCGGCGATGTTGCGGACCTGCATGGTCAGGTTGTTCGCCATGCCGTTCACGGACTGCGTGAGGTCCTTCCAGGTACCGGAGACGCCCTGCACCTCGGCCTGACCGCCCAGGATGCCCTCGGTACCGACCTCACGGGCGACGCGCGTGACCTCCTGGGCGAACGACGACAGCTGGTCCACCATCGTGTTCAGCGTGTTCTTCAGCTCCAGGATCTCCCCGCGCGCGTCCACGGTGATCTTCTGCGACAGGTCACCGCGCGCCACGGCGGTGGCGACCTGCGCGATGTTGCGCACCTGCGCGGTGAGGTTGCCCGCCATGCCGTTCACGGAGTCCGTCAGGTCCCGCCACACGCCGGCCACGCCGGGCACCTGCGCCTGACCGCCCAGCCGGCCCTCCGTGCCCACCTCGCGCGCGACCCGCGTCACCTGCTCGGCGAAGGCGGAGAGCTGGTCGACCATCGTGTTGATGGTGTTCTTCAGCTCCAGGATCTCCCCGCGCGCGTCGACGTCGATCTTCTGCGACAGATCGCCGCGCGCCACGGCCGTCGTCACCTGCGCGATGTTACGCACCTGACCGGTCAGGTTGGACGCCATCGAGTTGACGGAGTCCGTGAGCTCCTTCCACGTGCCCGACACACCGTCCACGCGGGCCTGGCCGCCCAGGCGGCCCTCCGTGCCCACGTCCCGGGCCATGCGGGTCACCTGGTCGGCGAAGCTCGACAGCTGGTCCACCATCGTGTTCACGGTGTTCTTCAGCTGCAGCATCTCGCCGGAGACGTCCACGGTGACCTTCTGCGACAGATCACCGTTGGCCACCGCCGTCGTCACCTGCGCGATGTTGCGCACCTGACCGGTGAGGTTGCGGAAAGCGGTGTTGACGGAGTCCGTCAGGTCCTTCCACGTACCGGCCGCGCCCGGCACCTGCGCCTGACCGCCCAGCTCGCCCTCGACGCCGATCTCCCGCGCCACCCGCGTGACCTCGGCGCCGAACGCCGACAGCTGGTCGACCATGCCGTTGACGGTGTTCTTCAGCTCCAGCATCTCGCCGGCCACGTCGACCGTGACCTTCTGCGACATGTCGCCGTTGGCCACCGCCGTCGTCACCGCGGCGATGTCCCGCACCTGGGTGGTCAGATTCCGGAAGACCGTGTTCACCGAATCGGTGAGGTCCTTCCACGTTCCCGCCGCACCCGGCACGTTCGCCTGCCCGCCGAGCTGGCCTTCGGCGCCCACCTCATTGGCCACGCGCGTGACCTCGTCCGCGAAGATCCGCAGCGTCTCGGTCATCTGGTTGATCGTCTCGGCGAGGCGCGCGACCTCGCCGCGCGCCGGCACGGTGACCTTCTGCGACAGGTCACCGTTGGCGACGGCCGTGGTGACCTGCGCGATCCCGCGCACCTGGGCCGTCAGGTTGCCGGCCATCACGTTCACCGAGTCGGTGAGGTCCTTCCACACCCCGGCGACGCCCGGCACCTGCGCCTGACCGCCGAGGATGCCCTCGGTGCCCACCTCGCGGGCCACCCGCGTCACCTCGGACGAGAACGCGGACAGCTGCTCCACCATCGTGTTGACGGTGTTCTTCAGCTCCAGCATCTCGCCGGCGACGTGCACCGTGACCTTGCGCGACAGATCACCCTTGGCGACCGCCGTCGTCACCAGCGCGATGTCCCGCACCTGCGCGGTCAGCCGGTACGCCATCGTGTTGACCGACTCCGTCAGGTCCTTCCACGAACCGGACATACCGCGCAACCGGGCCTGTCCGCCCAGCTTGCCCTCGGTGCCCACCTCGATCGCGACCCGCGTGACCTCGTCGGTGAACGTCGACAGCTGGTCGACCAGATTGTTGACGGTACGGGCGACTTTCAGGAACTCGCCCCGCAGCGGATGCCCCGTCCCCTCCGGACCCGGCGTCCGCAGCTCCATGCGCGGCGACAGATCGCCCTCGGCCACTGCGGACAGCACCCGGCTGACCTCGGAGACGGGCCGGACGAGATCGTCCACGAGCGCGTTGGACGCCTCGATCGCCGACGCCCAGGAGCCCTCGCAGGCCCCCGTCTCCAGCCGCTCGGTGAGCTTGCCCTCACGGCCGACCACACGCCGCACCCGCGCCAGCTCACCGGTCAGATGCAGGTTTCGGTCGGCCACCTCGTTGAAGACGGCGGCGATCTCGGACATCACCCCGTCACCGGAGACGGTCAGCCGCTTGCGGAAGTTGCCGTCCCTCATCGACACCAGGGCCGCCAGCAGCCGGTTCAGGGCCGCCGTGTCCACCGTGGTGGTTCCATTGCGCCCCGCGCGCTGGTTGCTCAGGGACTGTCCGCCTTTCGCGCGCGTCTTCGTGCCACGCGTCGCTGCGCCAGACTCCACTGTGTCCCTCCCGCAGGGGTCGACCATCACTGCTGTGCTCAGGGGTACTGCTCGACGTACCGGTTACCGATGCGTAGTCCTGCCCGATCCAGCCAGGCACACGCGCGCTCCTGCCCGGCGTGGCAGAAGACACTCGGCCTGCCGGACCTTCTCCTAGAAGCTTGCCCAGTGTTTCACCATGCCGGAACCAGGCCATAACAGTTCGGCAGCTTCGCACACGCTCCGCACACCCTCCGGACGTAAACACCGGCGACCGGCATCCGCATGGACGGCGAAGGTAAGTAACCTTGCATGCGGCTGTCCAGCCGCAGCGGTCGACCGGCCTGGGCGGTGGCACGACCATGAGCGGGCAGGCATCGGAGGGGCACCGCACCATGACCACCGGACTGCATCCCGGGGGACCACCCCAGGATCCCCGGCAGAGGGACGACGAGCCACTGCCTCGGCAGGAGGGGGTCGGCCCGGGAGCCCTGCACGTCGAGAACCGGACGAGGAGTTCTGTGATCACCGCGCGCGCGGCCGCCAGCTTCGAGCCCGTCGGACGATCGGTGGCGAGCGCCCGGTCCTTCGTCCGCGACACCCTCCAGGGCTGGGGCTTCGCCGACATCGTCGACGACGCCGTGGTCCTCACCAGCGAACTCGTCACCAACGCCGTCGTCCACGCGGGCACCGCCGCGGACGTCCTGTGCCTGCGCAGTGACGACGGCGTGCGCATCGAGGTCGCCGACCGGTATCCGGAGCGTGAGATCCCGCTGCAGTCGACCGCGATCGACATGGGCAGCCCCGACCGGGAGGGCGGCCGCGGCCTGCAGCTCTGCGCCGCCCTGGCGGGCCGCTGGGGGGTGGAGTACACCCCCACGCACAAACAGGTCTGGTTCCAGCTCGACCTCCCCGAGCGCCCGGTCGGCACCCGCGCGGCGGGCCCCGCCCTCCCCGCCGACCTCCTGCCGCTCGCCGACGGCCGGGTCCGCGTCGCGGTCGTCCAGATCGACCGCTCCGGCTGCATCACCGCCTGGAACGAGGACGCGGAGGAACTGTTCGGATACGCCGCGGAGCAGGTCACCGGCAAGCCGCTCACCGACCTCGCGGCCTGGCCGCACACCCCGGGCATCGGCACGGGCGTCGCCGAGGCCCTCCAGCTCTCCCGCTGGGAGGGCAGCTACGGCATCCGCGGCGCCGACGGCCGCGTCACCCCCGTCTACGCCTCCCACCTGCGCGTACGCGACACGGCCGGCGAGCCGTCCACGGTCTGCCTGCTGGTGCGCGACCACGAGCGGGCCGTCCTGCAGACCCCGCTGCGCGGCCCGGCCCCCGACACGACCACGGCCGCCGACGGGCAGGCAGCGGACCCCTTCGAGGTCTTCATCGGCTCCCCCGCACCCGACGACCTCGACGGCCTGCTGCAGCGCACGGTGGAACGCGCCCGCGACATGCTCGACGGCGACGCCGCCTTCCTGCTGCTGGCCACCGACGACGAGACGGAGCTGGAGGTACGGGCCTCCACGGGCCTGCCCTCCGCCCGCCAGCGCTTCGCCCGCGTCCCCGTCGAGGCCGGCCCCGGCCGCTACGGCTCGGCCCGCATGCCGGCCGTGCACGACGACCTGACGGCCGTGCCGGGCGCCGTCCCGCTGCTGAACGGCACCGGCATGCGCTCGGTGGTGACGGTCCCGCTGAAGGTCGAGGGCCGCCTCACCGGCTCCCTCGGCGTGGCGGCCGAGGCCCCCTCCCGCTACTCCAACGAGGAGGCCCTGCGCCTGCAGTTCGCGGCCGACCGCATCGCCCTCGCCGTGGAATCGGCCCGCCTCGGCGAGCTGGAACGCCTGCGCCGCGGCTCCCTGAGCTTCCTCGTGGAAGCCTCCGACCTCCTCGCGGGCACCCTGGACCGGGACCAGACGCTGGCGCTGATGGCCCAGATGACGATCCCCACCCTGGCCACCTGGTGCGCCGTGTACACGATCGCCGACCAGGCCTCCGAGCCGTACCTCTCCTACGTCCTGCACGAGGACGAGGACCGCATCGACGGCCTCAAGGCCCTCCTGTCCAAGATCCCGCCCCCGGAGCCCATCCCGACACCGGGCGCCCGCATCTGGACGGCCCCCGCGGAGGCGGCCCATCAGGCGGCCCTGCGCACCTCCATGCGGAGCCTCGGCCTCGGCGAGCCCGCCACGGTCAGCGCCGGCATCGGTACGACACTGGCGACGGCCTCTGCGGTGGGCGGCGAGACGGTCGTACTGCCGCTGGTGGCCCGCAACCGCGTCATCGGCATGCTGACCCTCGGTAAGCCGACGGACGAACACTTCCGGCAGGAGATCCTGGAACTGGCCGAGGACCTGAGCCGCCGGGCGGCCCTGGCCCTGGACAACGCCCGGCTGTACTCGGAGCGCACGGCCATCAGCCAGTCCCTCCAGCGCAGCCTGCTCCCGCCGGGACTGCCGCAGATCGACGGGGTCGAGGTCGAGGTCATCTACCGCGCGGCCGGCGAGGGCAACGAGGTCGGCGGCGACTTCTACGACCTGTTCCCGATCCGCGACGGCGCTTACGGCTTCGCCATCGGCGACGTGTGCGGTACGGGACCGGAGGCGGCCGCGGTGACGGGTCTGGCCCGCCACGCCCTGCGCCTGCTGGCCCGCGAGGGCTTCGGCGGCCCTGCCGTCCTCGAGCGCCTGAACTCCGCGATCCTCGACGAAGGCGCCCGCAGCCGCTTCCTGACCCTGCTCTACGGCGAGTTGTGGCCGCAGGAGGACGGCAGCGCGGTGCTGAAGGTGGTGTGCGCCGGCCATCCGCTGCCGCTCCGGCTGCGCCAGGACGGCACGGTGGAACCGGCGGCCGAACCGCAGCCGCTCCTCGGTGTCATGGAGGACCTGGAGCTGTACGAGCAGACGGTGACCCTCGACCCGGGCGACGTCCTGCTGTGCGTCACGGACGGCGTCACGGAACGCCGCGAGGGCCGGCGCATGCTGGGCGACGACGGTCTCGCGGACGTGCTGACGACCTGCACGGGTCTTACGGCGGGCGCGGTGGCGGCCCGCATCATGCGCGCGGTCGAACGCTTCGCCTCCGACGCCCCGTCGGACGACATGGCGATTCTGGCGATGCGCGTCCCGGACCTTCCCAAGGACTGATGGTCCGGCGCGTACGTGTCCCCCATGGTCCGGGCATGAAAAAGGCCTCGCCCTGCAGGGCGAGGCCTTTTATCGGAGCCCCCAAACGGAATCGAACCGTTGACCTTCTCCTTACCATGGAGACGCTCTGCCGACTGAGCTATAGGGGCCTGTCGCCTTTTCCGAGGTTTCCCTCGCGGCAACGGAATAGATCATACCCCGAACTGACGTGTGCTCCCAACCACCGGGCACCGGGTCAGAAAGCGGGCTGCAGCAGTCCACCCAGGCCGTTGCACGCGGAGACGATCCTGTTCATCTCACGCTTGGTCAGGGACGCGTCCACCGGAAGGGACAGCGTCTCGTCGGCGGCCCGCTCGGTCTCCGGCAGACACAGGTCGCGCCGGAACGCCGGCATACGGTGCACGGGCGTCTTCACCGGAATTCGGCACTCAACTCCCCTGGCCCGCAGGGCTCGTGCGAAGGCATCGCGGTCTGGCCGCCCGTTCCCCGGCACCCGCACGACGTACTGCTGATAGGTGTGCCTGCCGCAGTCCGCGGGCGTACGCACGCCGCGCAGCCGCCTGTCGAGGTACGCCGCCCGCTCCCGCCGCTGCGCCACCTCGGCGTACGGCGTCTCGGACTCGCCCTGCTCCAGCACCAGTAGACCGTGCCGCTGCCCGAGCTCGTGAAGCGCGGCGACGTCGGCCGGCCGTCCGAACCGGTGCACGACGACGACCGCGACGGTCTGGGAGGTCACCACGGCCTCCACGGCCACCGGCTCCAGACAGTACGTCGCCGGGTCTATGTCCGCGAAGACCGGCGTTGCACCCGCAGAGGTCACGGCCTCGGCCACCTCGATGTTGCCGAACGCCGGCACGATGACCTCGTCACCGCGGCCGACACCCGCGGCCGTGAGCATTCCAGCAGTACTCATGGCTGGGATGCTGGTCCGGCAACGTGAACGCGAAGTGACGGACAACGCAAAAGAGCGGGTCCCTGAACCGAAGTTCGGGGACCCGCTCTGAAGAATTGTTCGGCGGTGTCCTACTCTCCCACAGGGTCCCCCCTGCAGTACCATCGGCGCTGTAAGGCTTAGCTTCCGGGTTCGGAATGTAACCGGGCGTTTCCCTCACGCT